>JBBJNN010000131.1:0-4098 GCA_037720885.1 Gemmatimonadaceae bacterium
CCGCGTTCCGCCGGCGCGCGCGGCTCACGCTCCGGCCGCCGGTCCTTCCGGCCGCTGTTCTTTCGCATACCAACCTCTCAGTCGAGAAATGCACTTCGTCGCCCGCGTGTTCGGTGCCACCCGGGCGCCTACCCTCGGGTCTGGCGCATAGGACGGACCAGTACGCCGCCTCGACGCCGGCGCCTCACCGGGCCGCGGGCGCGCCGCGACGACCGCCGCTCGCGACGCGGTCGCGGGTCAGGCCCCGCCGGCGTGCGAGGCCTCGGGCGACACGGCCCGCATCAGCGCCGCGAAGTATTCCGGCCGCCGCGTGGAGAAGAGCCCGTACCACGCCTCCAGGGCCGCGGGCGCGTAGAGTTCGAGGCGCTCTGAAGATCGCGCGCGCGAAGTCGAGCGGCGCCATCGCCGATGCGGTGATGACGTCCCGATCGGCCACCACCGCCTCGTCGCGGTAGTACGCGGCCCCGCCGTAGCCGGTGGCCTCCAGGTACTCGCGGACGTTGCTCGTGTGCCGGCGCGCGTCGAGGAGTCCGCCGCGCGCCAGCCCCGCCGTCGCGCCACAGATCGCCGCGACCGGCACGCCCGCGTCCAGAAAATCGCGCGCCACGTCCACCGCCTCGCCATTCCCGCCGGCGTCCCACGCGTCTCCGCCAGGGAGGATCAGCACGGCACTCCCCGGCAGCCGGACGTCCTCGCGGTGCCGTCTGCGTCGCGGAAGATCGCGGCCCGGGGTCAGAACTGGTAGCGCACGCCGAGCTGTGCCTGCCGCGGCGCGAACGCCCCGGTCGGCTGACCGAAGCTCGCCAGCGCGTTGCCGGTCCGATCGCCGATCTGGCCGCCGTAGCTCGACCAGTTGGTCCAGTCGAACACGTTGAACATCTCCGCGCTCAGATGTAGCCGCCCTGCGGCGCCGAGCGGCAAGGCGCGCGACAGCCGGAGGTCGACCGTGCGGTACATGGTCTCCCACGTGGTGGCGAGCCGACGGATGCGGGTGCCGCCCACCCAGTCGTCGCCGAACAGGTTGTTGCCGTTCAGGTCGCGCCCGTCGGTGACCTCGAAGGGGCGCGGCGTGGCGCCGATCACGATGCCGGAGAGCTGAAAGCCGAAGGGGAGCGGGGTGATGCCGGAGAGCACGAGCCGGTGCCGCTCGTCGCCGGTCGTCCGCTGCACGTCGAAGCTCGACAGGTTGGCGTAGCCTCCGAGCCCCTCGAACGACGCCTCGTAGAAGCCGAGCGTGTAGGCGAGGCTGAGGCGGAGCGGCTTGCGCGGGTTGCCGCCGCGGTCATAGGTGAGCCCGGCGGTGACCGCCTGGAAGCTCGACTCGCCGATGTCGTCCCACACGGTGATGTTGCCGTAGTTCGGCGTGAGGGCGCGGCGGGTGGTCGTCGGCGTGACCTGCAGCAGCGGGTTGATGGCGCGCGACGCGTAGAGCTTCCGGCCGCGCTGGTTCACGTAGTCGAGGTTGGCCACGAAGTTGTTGCTGATCGCCTGGCCCACGCCGGCCGAGATCTGGCGCGTCTCCGGTGTTTCGATGTCCGTGCTCACGAGCGTGATGCTGGGCCGGATCGTCACGCCGCCCTGGATCACGCGCTGGCGTAGCACCGCCGGATCGGTGGTGCCGGGGTTCTGGAACTCGTAGCTGCGCCAGGCCGCGTTCTGCTTCTCGGAGAACGCGTACGTGGTGGGCACGCGGCCGTACATGATGCCGTAGCCACCGCGCAGGAACGTCTTGTCGTTGCCGAACACGTCCCAGGTGAACGAGAAGCGCGGGGCGAGGTTGTTCAGGTCGTTCTTGCGATCGCCCCGGTTGAGGAAGCCCTGGAGCGCGGGCTTGTTGTTGAGGGCGGTGTCGGTCGCCCAGGGGACCTCGAAGTCGTTGTTGAGCGTGTTGAGCTCGGCGTCGTAGCGCAGGCCGACGTTGAGCGTGAGGTCCGCGGTGGCCTGCCACTGGTCCTGCAGGTACAGGCCGGTCACCCAGCCGTCGGTGACCGCGCGCGCGTCCTCGGTCGAGTTGGGGTCGAAGAAGCCCACGCCCACGGTGCCGCGGAACGGCACGGTGCTCGTGTCGGTGCGGTAGTCGAACACGCCGTACTGGTTGCTCGGCAGGTAGCTCGACGTGCGGACGCGCGTGAGCTCGGTGCCGGCGCTCATCACGTGGCGCCCGCCGGGGAGGGTGTAGCTGATCTTGTCGATCGCGCGCCAGTGCCGCTCCGCGAGCACGAGCGGGAAGCCGCCGCGTCCGAAGAAGATGCTCGGATAGTTGCGCACCGGGTCGGTGCTGAGTGGCGACTCGTTGTGGTCCCAGGTGAGCAGGTGCAGCGAGAACTGGTTGACCAGCGAGCCGGTGGGCGTGTAGGTGTCGCGGAGCTGGACGCTGTGCACCTGGTACTTGGCGCGGATCCCCGCCTCGTGCGCGGCCGTGCCGCCGAAGAAGGTCTCGCTGTCGTAGAACCGTCCGGCCCAGATCGCGTCGAGCGTGTGCTTCTCCCCCACGGGCGCCGTCAGGCGTAGCACGCCGGTGTGGTTCTTCGTCGGCGCGCTGTAATCGCGCGCGAATTGGTCCCACACGCCAGGGTTGAAGGCCGGGCGCCCCGGCACCACCTGGATCGCATCGGTGGTGTTGCCCAGTTCGTAGCTGGCCGCGAAGAACGCGCGGTCGCGCACGATCGGCCCGCGCAGGTTGAACCCGAGCTGCTGCCGGGTGTAGTCCGCCCGCCGGTAGGTCTCGGGGTTGGCGGCGCGCGAGCGGCGCTGGAACTCGTCGAGCGCGCGCACATCGTTGTTCTGGCCATAGACGAACGCCGAGCCCTTGAACTCGTTCGTCCCCTGCTGCGTGACCGCATTGATGATGTACGACCCGCCGCGCGTGAGTTCGGCGTCGTAGGGGTTGAGGTGCACGCGGAACTCGCGCAGCGCCTCCTGCGGGATCGGCGAGCCGGTCTGCGGGATGCCCACGAGGTTGCCGTTGAACATGCTCTTCCACTCGACGCCGTCGAGATAGAAGTTGTAGAAGCGGAGGTCGGGGAGCGCGCCGGCGGCGGGGAGCGAGCGGCCCGCGGTGGGCGCGAACGTCTTGATGCCCGGCACGATCGCCGCGAGGTTGAGCGTGTTGCGGGTGTTGAGCGGCAGGTTCTCGATCTCGGCCTGCACGACCGGCGTCGACACGTCGGTGCGCTGCGCCTCGAACGTCACGCGGGGCGCCGCCGTGATCTCGACCCCCGCGAGTGCCGTCGCCGCCTCCAGCATCTCGAAGTCGAGCGTCGCGCGCTGGCCGACGAGCAGCCGGACCTCGCGCCGCGCTGGCGCGTAGCCGACGCGCAGGGCCCGCACCTCGTAGCTCCCCGGCTGTAGGCCGACGATCGTGTACGTGCCACCCTCGGTGGTCCGTGTACCGCGCTGCTGGCGCGTCTCCAGGTTGGTCACCGCGACCTGCGCCTCGGCGAGCGGCCGGCCCGCCGTCGTGACGCGGCCGTTGAGCGCGACAGTGGTCTGCGCGTGCGCCACCGAAACCGCGCCCGAGGCGCCAAGCGCCCCCGCCGCACCCGCGGCGCCGGCGCCGAGGAGGGGCGTCAGGGCGAGGGCTCGCGCGAGGGCCCGGCCGGCGAGCCGATGGCGAAGCGCGCGACCGGCGGCGCTTCGGGATTGACGAGCGACACTCATGCGTTGCTCCATGGAGAACCTGCTCCGGAGTAGGATGGGAGCACGAGGACGTTACGCCGACCGCGCGTACCGGCGCACGCGATGCGCACCGCGGCGTGGCGGGGCCGACTGAATCGGGCGAGCGGTCTATCAGTACGGCGCCCCGCGAGCCGCCGCAAGAGCGGGGATTCGCGGCGGCACCGCGTCATTCGATATGGCGTCGTCCGGCCCAGGATCACCGGTACAGCAGGACGGCCTCGCGCGCGCCACCGAAGCGGGCCGCCTCCCGCTCCAGCTCCGGCAGCAGCTGGTCCAGGGTGCCGGCGTCGATCGCCGTGCGTACGCGGTCGGTGCCGGCCAGGCGGTCGATCGTCAGCATCCGCGGCTCGCGGCGGTTCGCGCCGAGCCAGGCGAAGTCAGCGGGGTGCAGGCGGCGGATGGCGTCGATGAGCAGGAGCG
>JBBJNN010000131.1:4108-10752 GCA_037720885.1 Gemmatimonadaceae bacterium
GGTGACGACAATGCGCACGCCGGGCACGGTCTGCCCCGGGTACTTGCCCGCGCTCGAATCGATCGCGAGCTGCACGGCCTCGAAGCGCACTCCCGGCAGGCCGCGTGCAGCCATCGCTCGCGCGACCTCGCCGGCGCGGAGCCACGGGGCGCCGGTCTGCTCGAAGGGGTAGCTCGTGCCACGCCCCTCGGACAGGTTCGTGCCTTCGAGCAGGACGGTCCCCGGGTAGAGGATCGCCGCCTCCAGCCGGCGGATGTTCGGCGACGTGCTCACCCACGGCAGCCCGGTCTCGTCGAAGTACGTCGCACGCCGCCACCCCTCGACGGGGACGACGGTGAGGTTGGCCCGGATGCCGAATCGCTCGTTGTACAGCCGCGCCAGCTCGCCGAGCGTCATCCCGTGGCGCAGCGGGATCGGGTACATGCCGACGAAGGAGCGGAATGCCGTGTCGAGCACTGGCCCTTCCATCTGCACGCCGCCGACCGGGTTCGGCCGGTCGAGCACGACGAACGGGATTCCCTTCTCCGCCGCCGCCTGCATCGACAGTGCCATCGTCGAGACGCGGGTGTACGGCCGCGCGCCGACGTCCTGCACGTCGTACACGAGGACGTCCACGTCGCGCAGCATCTCGGGCGTGGGTTTGTGCACGTCGCCGTAGAGCGAGTGGATAGGGAGACCGGTTGGCGCGTCCGTCCCCGAGGGGATCGGCGCGCCCGGCGGCACGTCCCCACGCAGGCCGTGCTCGAAGGCGAACAGCGCGACGAGACGGAAGTCCGTACGCGCGGCGAGCAGGTCCACGGTCCGGCGGCGCTGCCGGTCGACGCCGGTGTGGTTCGTGATCAGCCCGACCCGTTTCCCCCACACCCACGCGGGCGGCCGCGCGAGGAAGGCCTCGAGGCCCGGCCGCACGCCGGCGGGGGCCGCGGCGTCCGCCGCGCCACCCGGCGCGGCGCGCGAGGCCGGCGGCCGCGTGCAGGCGCCCGCCGCGAGCAGCGCCACTACCGCTCCCCCCACACTCACGAGTAGCCGATCGCGCATCCGTCCCCCCGGTGATCGCTGCCGCCGGCGAGCTCGCCGGTAGCGTGTCGTAGGATGATCTGGCCGCGACCGAACAGCGCGCGGCCGAACGACGGCACGTCGGCGACAACGGCATGGCCGCGCGCGCGGAGCCCCTCGACCACGTCGGCCGCGACGCCCCGCTCGAGCTGCACCAGGCCGCGCGCGTCCTCGGGCTCGAGGCAGAACCGCGGCCGGTCGAGCGCCAGCTGCGGGTCGGCGCCGTCGTCAACGAGCGACGTCACGACCTGTACGTGCCCCTGTGGCTGCATGTAGCCGCCCATCACTCCCATCGGGCCCCACAGCGTGCCGTCGGCGCGCGTGAGCATCGCCGGAATGATGGTGTGATACGGCCGCTTGCCGGGCGCGGGCGCGTTCGGGTGCGCGGCGTCCAGCACGAACGCGCGCCCGCGGTTCTGCAGCACGAACCCCGCGCCCGCCGGCACGATCCCGGTGCCGAACCCCATGAAGTGCGAGCTCACGAACGAGCAGGCGTCCCCGCGTTCATCCACGGCGCAGTGGTAGACGGTGCCGGCGGGCACGGCCGGCGAGCCGCGCACGACGTCGGCCGTCGCGCGGCGCGAGTCGATCCGCGCGCGGCACCCGGCGGCGTAGCGCTTCGAGAGTAGCGCGTCCACCGGGACCGGGGTGTGACGCGGGTCGGCGACGTACCAGCGCGCGTCGGCGAAGGCGAGCCGCAGCGCCTCGATCTGCCCGTGCCATCGCTCGGCGCTCTCCGGCGCGCCGGGCGCGAGCCCGTCCAGGATGTTGAGCGCGAGCAGCGCCGTGAGCCCCTGCCCGTTCGGCGGGCACTCCCACACGCCCACGCCGCGATACGTCGTGCCGATCGGCTCCTCCCACGTCGACCGGTGCGCCGCGAGATCGTCGAGGGTCATCCACCCGCCGGCGCCCTGCACGGCGGCGACGATCGCCCGGGCGACGTCGCCGCGGTAGAACGCGTCCGGCCCGCCCTCCGCCAGGGCGCGCAGCACGCGCGCCAACCCCGCGTTGCGGAACGTCTCGCCCCGGCGCGGCGCGCGGCCGTTCACGGTGAGCTCGAGCGAACGGAGCTGCGCGACGTTGCGCTCCCACATGGCGGCCGTCACCGCGCCGACCGGGAAGCCGTCCTCGGCCAGCCGGATCGCGGCGCGGAGCAGGTGCGACATCGGCATCGTGCCGTGGCGCGCGACGAGGTCGAACCAGCCCGCGCACACGCCAGGAACGGTCACCGCGAGGCCGTGCGTCGGCGGGATCTCGCGGAACCCGTCCTCCAGCAGGCGCTCCAGAGTAAGCGCGTGCGGGGCGCCGCCCGACCCGTTCAGCGCCGAGATCCGAGCGACGCGCGCGTCGTAGTACAGGGCGAACATGTCGCCGCCTAGTCCGGTCGACGTGGGCTCCGTCACGTGCAGCACCGCGTCCATCGCCACGCACGCGTCCGCCGCCGTTCCGCCATCGCGGAGTACCTCGACGCCGGCGGCGCTGGCGAGAGACTGGCTGCTCGCCACCATCGCGCGGCGGGCGCGCACGGGGCCGCAGGGCGCGCTCACCGCTCGAGCGCCGCGCGGAGGAACCCGTCGGCGGCGGCGAGCAGGCGCTCCGCCTCCGCGCGCCCCACGTCCCGGCGCAGCATCACGATCGCGATCTTGGCGCGGTAGTCGGCCGCGTCGAGCGCCCGCCGCACCTCGTCGTCCGAGGCGCCGGTGAGCGTGCGGACGATCCGCGTCGCGCGCGCCACCAGCTTGTCGGAGCGCTTCGGCACGTCGATCATCAGGTTCTCATAGATCTTGCCGGTGCCGAGCATCGTGCCGACGCTGAGCATGTTGAGCACCATCTTGCACGCCGTGCCGGCGCGCAGGCGCGTCGCGCCGGTGAGCACCTCGGGGCCAACGAGCGGCGCGACGACCACGTCCGCCGCGTCGGCAGGCACGCCGGTCAGGTTGCATACGACGAGCACGCGCCCCGCGCCACAGCGCCGCGCCTCGGCGAGCGCGCCGTGCACGAACGGCGTGGTGCCGCTCGCCGCCACGCCGACCACTGCGTCCTCGGCGCGCACGCCGCGCGCGCAGAGCTCGGCCGTGCCGGCCGCGGCGTCGTCCTCGGCCCCCTCGCTGCTCCGGAACACGCACTCCGGCCCGCCGGCGATGATCGCCTGGTAGACCGCGTCCGGCGTCTCGAGCGTGGGCGTCTGCTCCGCGGCCTCGATCACGCCGAGTCGGCCGCTGGTGCCCGCGCCGACGAAGACCACCCGCCCGCCGCGCCGGCGCCGCTCGACGAGGAGCTCGACGGCGCGCGCGACGTTGTCGAGCTCCTGCCGCACCGCCCCGGCGACATTGGCATCCTCGTCGTTGATGATGCGCAGGGCCTCGCGCAGCGGAAGGCGGTCGAGCTCCATCGTGCGCGGGTTCCGCTGCTCGGTGAGGAAGCGACCGAAGTCGCGCGCCAGTGGGCCACCCGGGTCGCCGCCGGAGTCCTCCCGCGGGCCGGCGTCCGGGCTCACGCCGCGCCCTCCTGCAGCCCGACGGGCGCCGTTGGCGCCGCCGCCGTCGTCCGCGGCGCGGGCGCCGCCTGCTCCGGCCTGCGGCCGAGCACGATGCCTAACGCGAGCGTGAGCGCCGCGCCGAGCGGAAACGTCCAGGGGAAGGCGAGCTTGATCGGCCGCGGCTCCCCGTCCACCGTCACGCGTACGAACGTGGCGGCGAGGACGATTCCCGCGCCGATCAGCACCCACGCCAGCTTCGGCCACTCCCGTCGCAGCAGCGGCAGCGTGGCGACGACGAGCGCCGCGGTGGCGACGACGACGAGTGTGCGCGCCCAGGCCTGGTGCTGCCAGTTGAGTGCGAAGACCAGCAGCATCGTGAACGGGACGCCCCAGACCAGGCCGCGGCCGTCGCGGCGCACGGGGAGGAGGGCGAGGAAGAGGATGCCGAGCATCGCGCCGTAGGTGTAGCTGGCCATCGCCATCGCCAGCCGCAGCATGTCCTTGTACTGCTGGATGCCCGAGCAGACCACGGCCATCGCGCAGATGGTGACGCCGGCGAGCACGATGAGCGCGCGCGAGACGTGCACGAGGTGCCGCTCGTCGGCGGGCGCCCGGCGCAGGTCGCGGTAGAACGTGAGCCCGGTCTGCGCCATCGCCGAGATGGCGGCGGTCTGGGTGGCGGCCGCGAAGATCGCGGCGAAGAGAAGCCCCCTCACACCGACGGGCATCGCCTGGAGGATGAAGAGCGGGAAGATGTAGTCTGACCGCTCCTGGAGCTTGGCCACCTGCCCGGCCGTCATCGGCACGTGCTGGAAGTAGGCGTAGATCCCGAGCCCCACAGTCAGCATCACGAGCGGGAGCAGCATCGCGACGCTCGACCAGAGCACCGCCCGGCGGGCCTCGCGCGCGTCGCGGCAGCAGAAGAAGCGCTGCGCCATCGTCTGGTCGGTGCCGTGCGAGCCCAGCGTGAGGAAGGTGAAGCCGAACAGCCCGCACCAGAAGGTGAACTCCACCGTCGGGTCGAGCGAGAAGTCGAAGAGCCGGAGCTTCCCGGCGGCGCGCCCCGCCTCGACGATCCCGTCGACGCCGCCCGGCACCGCGGTGATCACGGCGGCGAGCGCGGCGGCGGCGCCAAAGTAGATCATCACGAACTGCACGACGTCGGTCCAGACCACCGACGTGATGCCGCCGATCCACGTCCACGCGACGCCGATGACGCTGAGGAGCAGGATCGCCGGCACCACGCCGATGTTCGTGATGGCGTCGAGCACGACCGCGCCGAGAAAGAGCCGCGCGCCCTGGCCGAGCACCACGCCGACGAGAAAGACCCCGGACGCCGTGCGCCGCACGCCGGCGCCGAGCCGGCGGCCCATGAACTCGTACGGGCTGTAGATCTCCTGGCGGTAGTAGACGGGGATGAGCAGGTAGCCAATGAGTACGCGGGCGACGATGCTGCCGATCGCGAGCATCATGTACGTGTAGTTCCCGCCCTCGGCGAAGGCGATGGCCGGGAGCGCGACGAACGTCACCCCGCTCACTTCGCTGGCGACGATGGAGCCGGAGACCGCCCACCACGGCAGCTTGCGGCCGCCGAGGAAGAAGTCCCGGATCGTCTGCCGTCGGCCGGCGAGTCGGTCCGCGAGCCACGACGTGCCGACGAGGTACGCGGCCAGCACCGCCCAGTCGATCCAATGGAAGCGACCCATCCGGCTACCGCCCTCCCACGGCAGCCGCCGGGTTCGCCGCACGAGCGGGGTACGTGCCGGCGTCGGCGGTGTGCGCGGCCCACAGCGCGGCCCCGATCCAGCCGGCGTCGCCGCCCAACGACGACAGCTCCACACGCACGCCCGCGAGCCACCCCGGGCGGACGCGCGCGCGCACGCCGGCGCGCACGCGCTCGATCAGCGGCTCCCCGGCCGCCGCCATGCCGCCGGCGAGCACCACGCCGTCGGGCTGCAGCACGTGGACGACGTTGGCGACGCCCGCGGCGAGGCCGCCGCACGCCCAGTCGACGACGGCGAGCGCGTGCGGGTCGCCGCGGCGGGCGGCGTCGAACGCGTCGCGGGCCGTGCCGCGACCGTACCGCTGCTCGACGGCCGTCGCCGAGGCGAACTGCTCCACACAGCCGTGCTGCCCGCAGCGGCACAAGGGGCCGTCGGGGTCAATGGCGATGTGGCCGAGCGCGCCGGCCGCCCCGCCGGCGCCGCGCCACGGCTCGCCGCTCAGCACGATCCCGCCGCCCACCCCTGTCCCGAGCGTGAAGAGCACGAGGCTCCGGGCTCCGCGGCCGATTCCCGCCCGGTACTCGCCCCAAGCGGCGCAGTTTCCGTCGTTCTCGAGCACCACGGGCAGCCCGCCGAGTGCCGGGCCGAGGAGGTCGGGAACCGCCACGTCGGCCCACCCGGGGAGGTGATTCGCGCGGAGCAGCGTGCGGCGGTGCGCGTCGAGCGGGCCGGGGACGCCCACGCCGCAGACTCGGGCGCTGCCAGCCGCCGTCATCAGCTCGACCGCGGCACTCGCGGCGCGCGCGAGCGTGCGCTCGGCGCCCTCGGCCGCGGCGGTGCGGATCGTCGCGCGGCCGCGCACCTCGCCTGCGGCCGTGCACACGCCCAGCTTCACGGACGTGCCGCCGACGTCGATCCCGAGGTAGGTGTCGGGCATGGAGGTTCCGTGGGCCCCGGCGGGTAGGTGGCGCGCGAACATACGAACCGGCGCGGCGTGCGGCAACGCACGCCCGCAGCGACGCACGCCCGCAGCGACGCACGCCGGCCGGGACGCACGCCCGCAGCGATGCACGCCCGCAGCGATGCACGCCGGTGGCTTGCCGGCCCCGCACGCCCGGCGTACGTTCGCCGCCTGGTACCTGGCCCGGTGCCGCGCCGCGCCTCTCCTGCTGGAACGCCCGATGCCTCGTACGCTTCCGCTCGCGCTGCTCGGCGCGACGGCCACCCTCGCTGCCTGTACCCCGCGCCCCGCGGCGCCCGCGCCACGCGCTGCGCCGGCGGCCGCCGCGAGCAACGCGCCGCGCCTGACGGCGGCCCCGCCCCGTGCGGTCGGGATGCGCGACGCGCTGCCGCGGCAGCTCGATTCCGTCATTGGCGCGGCGATC
>JBBJNN010000131.1:10762-12683 GCA_037720885.1 Gemmatimonadaceae bacterium
GGGTGGGGACGGCAGGACTGGGCGCCCGGCGCGCTGCCGGTGACGGACAGCACGATCTACGACATGGCCTCGCTCACCAAGGTCGTCGCGACGACGACTGCCGCGATGCTGCTCGAGGAGGACGGCCGGCTCGACCTCGAACGCACGGTCGCGAGCTATGTGCCCGAGTACGCGGCGCCCGAGAAGGCGCCGATCACGGTGCGCATGCTCCTCCTGCACACGAGCGGGATGAAGCAGTACCAGTTCCTGTACCGGGAGATCCGCGGACGCGAGCAGTACCTGCGCCGCATCAACGCGCACCCGCTGCTCCACGTACCCGGCGAGCGCAGCGACTACACCGACTGGAACATGATCGTGCTCCAGGCCGTGGTGGAGCGCGTGTCGGGGCGGCTGCTCGACAGCCTGCTCGCCGAGCGCGTGTTCAGCCCGCTCGGGATGCGCGACACGGGGTTCAATCCGCCCGCGTCGCTCAAGCCGCGGATCGCGCCCACCGAGGTGCAGGCCTTCCGCGGCGGGCAGGTGTGGGGGGTGGTGCACGACGAGAACGCGTGGGCGATCGGCGGCGTGGCTGGCCACGCGGGGCTCTTCTCGAGCGCCCGCGACCTGGCCGTCTTCGCGCAGATGCTCCTCAACGGCGGCGAGTACGGTGGCGTGCGCGTCCTCCGACCGGAGACCGTGGCGCGGTGGACGGCGCGGCAGCGGCGCGACGCGAGCCGCGCGCTCGGGTGGGAAACACCGTCGCCCGGATCGAGCGCGGGCCGCTTCTTCTCGCCGCGGAGCTTTGGCCACACCGGGTTCACCGGGACGTCGCTCTGGATGGACCCGGAGAAGGGATTGTTCGTGGTGCTGCTCACCAACCGCGTCAACCCGACGCGCAACAACCAGAAGATCGGCCCGCTCCGCCGCGCCGTCGCCGACGCCGTGCAGAGCGCGGTGCTCGACGTCCCGCTGCGCCGATGGGAGCCGGACAGCACGTCGCGGTGACGCGCGGCGTGGCGGACGTGGCGCTGTCGCGGCGGGACTTCCTGGGTGCCGTCGCGCTCGGCTCCGCCGGGCTGCGTACGGCTGGCGGAGCAGGGGGCGACGACGCGGCCGCGCCATTCGTGTACGTGGGCACGTACACGAACGACGGGCGGAGCCGGGGCATCCACCGCTACCGGATGCACCCCGACTCGGGCGCGCTGCGCCCGGCCGGCGCGGTGACCGTCGCCGCGAATCCGTCGTTCCTCGCGGTCCACCCGAACCGGCGCTTCCTCTACGCGGTGAACGAGATCACGGAATTCGAGGGGCAGCCGTCCGGGGCGGTCACTTCCTTCGCGGTGGATCAGCAAACGGGCGCCCTCACTCCCCTAAACCAGCGCGCCTCGCATGGCGGCGCGCCGTGCTACGTCACCATTGACCGCACCGGACGGTTCGCGCTGGTGGCGAACTACGTCGGCGGGAGCGTCGCCATTCTCCCGATCCGCGCCGACGGGAGTGTCGGCGAGGCCACCTCGGTCGTGCAGCACACGGGGAGCGGCCCGCATCCCGAGCGGCAGCGCTCCCCGCACGCGCACTGCATCGTCGTGGACACCGCCAACCGACACGCGCTCGTCGCCGACCTCGGCACGGACCGCGTGACGGCCTACCCGTTCGACGCGCGACGGGGCACGCTCACTCAGGCCGGCGCGTCGCACGCGGCGCTCACGCCGGGCGCCGGCCCGCGCCACCTGGCGTTTCACCCCAGTGGGCGGGTGGTGTACGTGGCCAACGAGCTCGACTCGACGCTCAGCGCGCTCCGGTACACGCCCGAGACGGGTGCGCTGGGCGAGATGCAGACGATTCCCCTGATCACACCGGCCGCGCAGCGGAACGCGCCCGCCGATGTCCACGTTGCGCCCTCCGGCCGGTTCCTTTACCTGTCCAACCGCGGCCAAGACGG
>JBBJNN010000199.1:0-3312 GCA_037720885.1 Gemmatimonadaceae bacterium
GCTTGGCAATGCTGCTCTGCCTCGAGCGTCGCGACCTCGCCGGCGACATCGGCGCCTGCCTGCTGCTGGCCGCCGCGCTTGCGACGTACGCTCCGGCGGTTGCCTTCCTCGCCGGCGCCGCTGCGGTGATCCTGCTTGCCGGCGAGCGGCCCGAGTGGCGCCGGACCTGGGTCTTTGGGGTGCCGCTCCTGCTCTACCTCGCCTGGCGCCTCTGGTCCCCGCCGGGCCTGGGCGATGAACCGCGCGTGACGCTCGTGAACCTGCTCCATCTGCCAAATTCGATCCTCGAATCGATCGCCGCGGCGCTGGCCGCGATGACTGGCCTGATCGGCCTTACGGGCAACGATGCTCCCGGCGTCCTCCCGCTGGGCTGGGGACAGGCATTGCTAGCGCCGCTGGTGATCGGCACGGTCTTGCTTCTGCGCCGCCGGCGCGGCCTGGTCGACCGCTGGATCTGGGCGGCGCTGGCGATGCCGCTGGTCTACTGGGCGGCGATCGGAGCGGTATCCTCCGCCGCGCGCACGCCGGCGGCGGCGCGCTATCAGCTGCTCAGCGCGATCTTCATCATCCTCGTCTATGCGCAGCTCGCCGCGGGGGTTCGCCTCAGTTCCCGGGCCGTCGCCGTCATCCTCGCGGCCTTCGGGCTCGCCGCACTTGGCAATATTGGCGCCCTGGAGACGTTCGGGCAGCGCTTACGCGCCAACTCCGATCAGAACAGGGCGCAGCTGGCGGCGCTCGAGCTGATTCGCGACCGCGTCGATCCGCGCTTCGTCGTCGAGTCGACGGGTCCGACGATATCGCTGCCGGACATGTTGATTCCGGCCGGCCAGTACTTCGCGGCCACCGACGCCCACGGCTCCCCGGCGATGTCGCTCGCGCGGCTGCGGGCGAGTCCTGAACACGTCCGGAAGGCCGCCGATGCGGCGTTGATCCGGGCCCTCAGGCTGGCGCCGCGGCCACTCGGCGGCCCGCTCCAAGTCGGGGGCGCGCTGTCACCCGGCGCCGCGACCGGCTTCGACACGCAGGTCCGCGGCCCCTGTCTACACATGATCCCCCGCCGGCCGGGCGCCGCGTCAGAGTTGAGCCTGCCGCCGGGAGGGTTCTCGGTCCGGCCAGATCCGGGTTCCCCGCCAGAGCTGAGCCTCCTCCGCTTTGCCGGCCGAACATCGCGCTCTGGTCGCCCGCGCGCGCGACGTCGTAGCGCGACTCAGCTTCCCTCGCCAGCCACGACCCAGACCCAGGTGGTGAAGATTCCCCCCGACTCTTCAAACGTGCCATGGCGCCTGCAACTCGTCGCAACGGCGCCCCTGACACTGTGCCCTCTGCGCCCGGCATGAGCGAGCTCTCGACCCTGATGCCCGCCTTCAACGAGAGGGCCGACTATTGAACACGCGATCGAGCGCGTGCTCTATGTTAGGACACGCTCGTACCACCGATACGTCTCGTCCAAGCCTCGGTCGAGCTCCCACTTGGCTTCCAGCCGAGCTCCTCTCGAATCGCCGTGGAGTCGAGATGCTGGCGATCGATCTCGCCGCTTTGGATGCCCCTCCTTTCACCTCCGGCTCAAGGTCGCGGCCGGACGCGTCTATCAGCCTACGCACGAGGTCTATGACAGAGGTCGGCCGCTCGGCGCCGGCGTTCCAGGCTCGGCCTCTCATCTCCGGCCGTGAAAGTGAGCTCGCGATCGCAACGTAGGCATCGACCGCGTCGGCGACGTAAATGTAATCCCGCTCCGGCGTGCCGTCCGAGCGGATGACCGGGGGCTCACCCCGAAGAAGCGCTCGCACGGTGTCGGGTATGATTCTCGAGAAGTTGAAGTCGCCACCGCCGTAGATGTTGGCGAGCCTGGTCACGGCAGTGGGCAGCCCGTACGTCATGGCGTACGAGCGGGCGATCATGTCAGTGCAGGCCTTGGAAACGTCGTACGGATAACTCGGCCTGAGCGGGAAGTCCTCGCGGTACGGCAGCTCATCGTGCGCTCCGTATGCTTTGTCCGATGAAGCCACCACGATCTGTTCGATCTCGCCACCGACTACGCTCATCGCCCGGCATGCCTCGAGCAGGTTGTACGTGCCGCGCACGTTGGCCTCGTAAGTCGAGAGCGGAGCGCGGTTGGCGGTCCCCACGATCGTCTGCGCGGCCAGGTGGAAGACTGCCCTGACGGCGTATTCGTTGAGGATTCGGACGAGTGATCCATAGTCGAGTATGTCCGCCTGCACGAGGTCGCAGCGCTCCTCCACGCACTCCAGCCGGAATCGCGACATCGCAGGCACGTCCCGGCGAGGCACAACCACCCGGGCGCCCTCATCGAGCAGCCGATCGGCCAGCCAGGAGCCGAGGAAGCCCTGTGCTCCCGTTACCAGGACGCTCCAGCCGTCGTACCGGCCGGACGCGTTCATGCCTCGACGAGCTGCCTCCATGGGGCCTGACCGCTTTCCCAGAGTTCGTTCAAGAGCACCGTGTCCTTGTAGGTGTCCATGCAGTCCCAGAATCCCTCGTGCCGGAAGCCGAAAAGTGAACCCGACGCGGCCAGTGCTTCGAGTGGCGCACGCTCGAGCACATCCTCTGGACCAATGACGTCAAGCGCGGCGGGCTCCATGACGAAGAAGCCTCCATTGACCCAATCCTTGAGCCGCGGCTTTTCCTCGAAGCCCTCGACGCGACCGTCGGGCCGGAGCCTAGCGACGCCCCACGGATTGAATGGCCGCGCGACGGTCATCGTGGCGGCGTGACCGTGAGAGCGGTGAAAGGAGAGCAGTGCTTGTAGATCAAGATCGGCAACGCCGTCGGCATAAGTCAGGCAGAAAGTCCCCGCGGCAAGGCGGCCGGCGGCTCGCGCCACGCGTCCACCGGTGGGAGTGTCGAGGCCGGTATCCAGGCAGGACACCCGCCAGTCCTCTTGCAACTCTGACGCGAACGCCTCGATCTGGTTGGCGCCGTGCCCGCAGAGGAGTAGGAACTGAGAGAACCCCTGAGCAGCGTAGAGGGACATGACGTGCCAGAGGATCGGCCGACCGCCGATCTCCACCAGCGGCTTCGGAAGGGTGCGCTCGGCCTCCCGGATGCGTGTCCCCCTGCCGCCGCAAAGGATTGCTACGGGAAGCACGTCGGCAGCGTACCAGCGGGGCCTCATCCTCCTGCCCCGAGCCGTCTCAGTAGCTCGGGGGGAGACCGGGCCAGCCAAAGACGTGCGGGTAGCCCGTTCGAGGCCAGGAGTAAACCCGCAGCTCGATCGACTCGAAGCCCAGTTCTACGAACCTCTGGAATTCGCTCGACGGGATAGCTGCGCATCCTCCCCGGGTATGTCGCTCC
>JBBJNN010000200.1:0-3284 GCA_037720885.1 Gemmatimonadaceae bacterium
TCCATTCTCGCCAAAGTCGCTAAAGCGAACGAGACTTTGGCATCGCTACACTAGTCCTGCGGAGTGGCGCGGCTGGCCTGCAAGCCATTTACTTGATCGCCACCGGGCAGTATGTGCCGGAGCCGATGCAACTGTACGAGATCTGGTTCGCCCTCGGCGCCATCGCGTTCGGTGCCAGCACATGGCGCTATAGCGGGGCTGCGCAAGGCGGTCCGGAGCGCGGCAGCCACCACACCATCCGGTGAAATCACGCCGCAGCTGAACGCTGAACGTTCGTGGAGACGTACTCATCTTGCGACCCGGAGGTAGGACCATGCGGTCGGGCATCGTGCTCCTCAAGACACTCTTCATGGCGACGTGCGCGGTCATCATCTTCGGTTTCATCACGCGGTACGTGCGCACCCTCGACCAGTTCATCCCGGTTCAGCTGCCGTCCTGGATGGCCGTTGGCGGGCTCGTCCTGATCGGCGCTGGCGCCATCCTATCGTTCGCCTGCTTCGGTCTCTTCGCGTCGAGTGGAGCGCTGACCCCGGGGCCGGCCTTTCCTGACCCGGCAGTATTCATCTCGTGGGGGCCGTACAGGTACGTGCGAAATCCCATGGCCAAGGGCGGATTCACCGTCCTGGCCGGCTGGGGGTTCGTCCAGCTGTCGGCGTCCATCGTGCTCTTCGCCGTGGTGATGGCTGGGCTGATGCACCTGTTCGTCGTGCATGTGGAGGAGCCACGGCTGGAGCGACGGTTCGGTCAGAGCTACCGGGACTATGTGAAGCGGGTCGGTCGCTGGATTCCCCATGGGAGAGAGTTCGCGCGGTAACCGCCGAAGCGGCCGGCGCCCGCGATCCCGACACCATCGCTCGCGCCTATAGCCATTGCAAGTATAGCCACTCTGTCTATATTGGGGCATGCCGACCGAGCGCGCCGACGTTGACGGGCTGCTCCCCCTCCCCCCCGTCACCTTTCACATCCTCCTGGCCCTCGTGGACCAGGACCGCCACGGCTACGCGATCATCCAGGACGTGGAAGCCCGCACCGATCGCGAGCTCCGTCTGAGCGCGGGGACGCTCTACCGGTCGGTCGCGCGAATGGTGGAGCAGGGGCTGATCGTCGAAGTCCTGCGGCGGCCGGCCGCGCGCTTCGACGACGCGCGCCGGCGCTACTATCGCATCGCCCCGTTCGGTACCGCTGTCGCTCGCGCCGAGATGGCTCGTCTGTCTCAGCTCGTACGCCTCGCGCGCGCCCGCGGCCTGACGCCGGAGACCGCGTGATGCGCTTCTACCGTGCGCTGCTTCGTCTCTATCCCGCGGGATTCCGCGCCGAATACCGCCACGAGCTCTGCGCCACGTTCGCCGAGCGGATGCGCGAGCACTCGGGCCCCCTCGCGCCCCTCCTGATCGCGCTCGCGGCCCTCGGCGACGTCGTGCCCAACGCGCTCGCGGTGCACTGGGACATCCTGCGTCAGGATCTGGGCTACGCCGTCCGCTCGCTCCGCCGCACACCGGGCTTCGCGATCACCGCGGTGCTCGTCGTCGCGCTCGGCGTCGGCGCGAACACAGCCGCCTTCTCGCTCGCCGACTTCGTCCTTCTGCGTCCGTTGCCGTTTCCGGAGCCGGACCAGCTTGTGAAGCTCTTGCAGCGCACGCCGCAGGGCACCAACCAGCTCTCACCCG
This sequence comes from Gemmatimonadaceae bacterium, assembly GCA_037720885.1. Taxonomy (GTDB): domain Bacteria; phylum Gemmatimonadota; class Gemmatimonadetes; order Gemmatimonadales; family Gemmatimonadaceae; genus JACMME01. The sequence goes on from JBBJNN010000200.1 coordinate 1,668, forward strand.
CGAACTACCGGGACTGGAAGGGGGTGACGCGGTCGGTGAAGGGGATGGGGGCATACACCCGCCGAGCGATGAACCTCGTCGGCACCGCGGAGCCGCGCCGGCTCGAGACCGCCCAGATGACGCCCGAGCTGTTCCAGGTGCTCGGCGTCGCCTCGCTCGCCGGGCGGGTCTTCACCCCAGCCGATTCGACGAACGGTCAGGTCGTCGTCCTCGGTTACCCACTCTGGCAGACGCAGTTCGGTGGCGACGCGCGCATCGTCGGTTCGGTCGTTCGCCTCGACGGGACGCCGTACACGGTCATCGGCGTCATGCCGGCGACTTTCCGCTTCCCGAACCGCGACGCCGAGGCCTGGACGCCGCTGCTCCTCCGCGAGGATGATTTCGTCGATCGCACCGATACGTATATCGAGGGCATCGCTCGGCTTCGCGACGGTGTCTCGATCGAGCAGCTGCAGGGCGAGCTCGCGGTGATCTCGGCTCGCCTCGAGCGGCAATACCCGAAGGAGAACAAGGATCTCGGGGCTGCCGCCTTCGGATTGCGGGACGAGCTCTCCGAGCGTGCGCGCCTCCTCGTCCTCGCCCTCTGTGGCGCGGCCCTGTGTATTCTGCTCCTCGCCTGCGCCAACCTGGCGAGTCTCCTCCTCGCTCGCGCGACACACCGTGCCCGCGAGCTGGCGGTGCGCGCGGCGCTCGGCGCCGGCCGCGAGCGGCTGGTCCGTCAGCTCGTGACGGAGAGCCTTGGCCTCGCCGTCATTGGAGGGGTCGTCGGCGTCGCGGTCGCGGTGGCCGGCGTGCCGCTGCTTGCGCGGCTGGTGCCAAGCACGCTCCCTACCGCCGAACAGCCATCGGTGGACCTGCGCGTGCTCCTCGTCGCCGCTGTGTTGGTTACTCTCACTGGGCTCGCCTTCGGCGTCGGGCCCGCGGTTCGTGCCGGGCGCAGCCGGGCGCTCGATGCGCTCCGCGAAGGCGTACGCGCGGGCGGCGGGCGCACGCAGCGCATCCGCGCCGGCCTCGTCATCACCGAGGTCGCGGCGTCCGTCGTGCTGCTCATCTCGTCGGGCCTGCTCCTCCGCGCGGTGATGCGCATCCAGGCGACCGATCCGGGCTTCCGCGCGGAGAATGTCCTGACGTTGCGTACGGCGCTGCCCCGTCCGAAGTACGACGTCACGGCGCGCCGGGACCAGTTCTACAGCCGCGTCCTGGGAGACATCCGCGCGTTGCCAGGCGTGCAGGGTGCCGCCTACATCACCGGCTTGCCGTTGAGTATGCGCGGCGGGATCTGGGAGGTGGAGATCGCCGGCGATGCGGCGCCCGCCGACGTATCGAACACCGTGAGCCTCCGGTTCGTGACGCCACAGTTCTTCTCCACGCTCGGGATTCCGCTGCGCGACGGCCGCGACGTCACGGAGTCGGACACGCGCGAGAGTCCCTTCGTCGCGGTGGTCAGCGCGTCGTTCGCCAAGCGGCACTGGCCAAATGAGAGCGCGATCGGCAAACGCATCACCGTCGCGCTCAACGAGCGCACGGTCGTCGGCGTCGTCGGTGATGTCCGCGTCCGCGGGCTGGAGCGGTCGAGCGAGCCGCAGATGTACCTGCCGTCCGGCCAGGTGGCCGACA
>JBBJNN010000023.1:0-7431 GCA_037720885.1 Gemmatimonadaceae bacterium
CGTCAGCTCGTGTCGTGAGATGTTGGGTTAAGTCCCGCAACGAGCGCAACCCCTGCCCCCAGTTGCTAGCAGCAGGATTAAACACCCTGGCTGAGGACTCTGGGGGGACTGCCGGTGCCAAACCGGAGGAGGGTGGGGACGACGTCAAGTCATCATGGCCCTTACGTCCGGGGCTACACACGTGCTACAATGGGCCGTACAGAGGGGTGCGAGCGCGCGAGCGTAAGCCGATCCCGGAAAGCGGCCCTCAGTTCGGATCGGAGGCTGCAACCCGCCTCCGTGAAGCTGGAATCGCTAGTAATCGCGGATCAGCTACGCCGCGGTGAATACGTTCCCGGGCCTTGTACACACCGCCCGTCACGCCATGGGAGCTGCGAGCGCCCGAAGTCCGTGCAGGAACTTGGGTAACCAAGACCGAGCGGCCGAAGGCGAGCGCAGTGACTGGGGCGAAGTCGTAACAAGGTAGCCGTAGGGGAACCTGCGGCTGGATCACCTCCTTTCCGGAGCGGAGAGTACGCCTCGTTGAGGCTGAAATCCCTCTATGGAGTCGCGCCACGCACGACGTCTGCTCGATTCTCATTTGCCGAGCCGCCGGGACTCATTCGAGGTCCGGCGGCTCGTGCTTTTTTCGCCCTAGACGCTCGGCCTGCCTACCCACCACGCGGTCGCCGCTCCGAGCACCGTCAGCGCCGCCGCGATCGCCAGCGCCCGCATCAGGAACGCGCGTGGTCGAGCGTCTGCCGCCGACTCCGGCTCGTCGGCCACCACCAGCCATGGCGTCCCCGGGACCGGCGCCGTCGCTGCCGAGTACCGACGACCGCCTTCTCGGGCGTATCGCACCGCCTGGCCCGAGGGCACCGGCGCGACCGGACCAGCACTCGGCGCCCCAGTGAGATCCGTCCACAGACTGCTCCCCGCACTCGCGAAATAGATCGTCACATTCTCGCCGAACTGCTCGCGGAGCTGCCGAACGGAAGTCGCCGAGTTCGCGATCCGCCGGCGTTGCACGATCGAGCCGATCACCCGCTCGCCGTCCCGCACACGCGCGATCACCCAGTAGTGCACGCCACCGGCCACGGAGTGAAAGGGCCCGTGCCGCACCGTATCGTTCGGCGCGAGGGTACGGAAGAGCGACTGCGATTCCGCACGCATCGCCTCGTTCGCAACCGGGCCGGTAACGAGCACACGCGCGCCGACCTCGTTCCAGAGCTCGACCGCGGGCTCCGGATCGGCAGGCCCTCCCAGCCGCCGCAATACCGCCAGCGCGGGCGCCTCGCCGCCGGCCGCGGGTGCCCGCAGGAAAGCGCGAATAGCGGTATCCGCGGCCGCCGCTCGTAGCTGCCCTGTGCGCGCTGCCGCCGTGCCGCGCGAGAGCTCGGCAACTTCTCGCGCGACGCCCCGCAGGCGCTCGCCGGCCGCAACCGTCGCGATGCTCTTCACTTCGCGATACGACCACCACGCGAAGGCCAGTAGCGCCGGTAGGAGAATGCCGGTGACGAGCAGCGGGAGCTGACGTCCGACGCCAGCGCTCTTGGCACCGCGCACCACGTTTCGCGGGCGCGGCGCATTCCGGTCCGATGTTACGATGATCGTCTCCGCGTAGTCGTGATCCCGTGACTCGACGTTTCTGCGGCCCTCGCGAACGAGCGCGTGTGGCCCGCTTTCGTTATTAGACTCCCGGCCGCGGCTGTCAAGGGCGAGAGCGCGCGCGCGGGTCGTCGCGCTTCCAATCGACCCGGGCCGCCATTACCTTGCACACCTCTGACGGGCCTGTAGCTCAGGTGGTTAGAGCGCACGCCTGATAAGCGTGAGGTCCGAGGTTCAACTCCTCGCAGGCCCATCGTTCCGAAGTGCTTGCCCCGCTTGCGATTCCCGTCGCGGGCGGGGCTTGTTCATCCCGCCGCGGCGGCGGCTGCTGTCGGTTCGTGCTGTCGGTCGGGGCAAGTTTCGTCACGTGGGCCTCACACATTCAGTCGTTCAGTTCACCGCGTGCTGCCGGCGGCCAGCGTCCGCCGCTTCGCCAGTGCATCCCGCATCGTCTCCTCATCCGGCTGTACGTAGCAGGTGAGCAGCGTCTGCGGGTTCTTCCAACCCCCGAGGTAACACAGGTCCTTCAGGGGCGTCGCCTTCATCTCCGTGGCGAACGTCCGGCGAAGCGAGTGCCAGCCGAGCCGCTCGACCGCCGGCAGCTTCGCGCGCGCCGCACACCGCTGCCACCAGTCGCGAAAGAGGTGGCGGGAGCATGGCGTCGACGGGTCTGCTGGCGCCGGGAACACCCACGCGTCCCCGATCACCATCCGTGCGCGGCGCTCGTCTGCCAGCGCGTTCATACACGCCCCGCTCGCGAGCGGGGCGTGCTCGAACCCGATCTTGTCGTTCTCGGCGCGCCACCGGATCGCGCCGCGCTCGACATCCACGTCGGACCAGCGAAGCTGTCGGATGGAGCCGACGCGGTGCCCTGTCTCGCGCGCCACGACGAGCGCGAGCCCCAACATCGGACTCACGCCGTCCGCTGCCCGACGCATCGCCCGATACTGCGCGTCGGAGAGTGCCGGCCGCCGCGGGCTCTCTTCCTTCGGCAACGGGAGCCCAGCGAGCGGGTTCCGCGCGAGCAGCGTGCCGCCGCCCCCATCGCCCGCCAGCGTGGCCCAGCGAAGTGCGGCGCGGAGGACCTGCAGGTCGTACGCGATGACGCGGTCGCGCACCGGCACCAGCGGCAACAGTGCGTCCGCTGCCGCGCGCCGCGTCGCCCCGGGCGGCCGGAGCGCGCCGCTCCGCCGCTCGGCGATGAAGTGCTGCCACTCCCGGACGGAGAGCGTCTTCACCCGCCGGTCCGAGCCGAAACACTCGAGGAAGAGCGCGGCCGCCCGGTGGTCGTGCCGGCGCTTGCCGTCGCCCTTCCGCGGCGTCACCTCACGCAAGTAGTTGTCAAACAGCGTGCCGAGCGTGAGCTCCGCCGCGTGCGGGCGCTCCAAGCTGCGGAACGCCGCCGCCATCTCGTCCGCCTTCTCCTTCGCGCGCTCGCGGTCCGCGTGCCCGACGGAGATCCGCTTCCGCACGGGCGCTGCGCCGGGCGCGGCGCGCTCGTAGAACTCGGCGAAGATCACCCCGCGGGCGCCGTCCTCGTAGACGCGCACCCGGTTCCGTCCCCGCTCGCCTGCCGAGTAGCTCCAGCCGACGGTGCGGGCCTTCCGTGCCCTGCGTGCACTTCGTGTCGCGTTAGCCATCGTCGTTCACCCGTGCTGAGTCGGAGGTGACGACGCGGCGCGCGACCTGCGCTTTCGTGGCGCCGACGATGCCGAGGTCGCTCGCGGGCCGCAAGGCGCCGGCTTTTCGCGGGAGGTCCGCGAGCCGGATACGGGGCGCGCCCTTTCGACCGGCGTTCGGGATGACGCCGCTCGTGAGCAGGCGCCCCAGGTGGTCCGCCGAGTAGCCGCCCAGCTCCGCCGCCCGCTCGAGCGTGAGGAGCTCGGCCGCGGCGCGAGCGATGGCGTCCCCTACGCGGCCGGCCACGCGTTCGAGGAGGAGCGCCCCGCGCTCATCGCCATAGTCGCGCAGCGTGACGGCGTCCGCGCGGAAGGCGGCCGGCAGCGCGGCGAGCGCGCCGGAGACGTGCGCTGGCGCGTTCTGTCGCGGTTCGCGGGGGAGGCGCGTCATGTGGCGCCTCCAGTTCCATTCCGATTGAATCCGGGAGCGCTGGGTGCGGTGGTGCGGCCTCCTAAGAGAGGGAGGTCCGCACGCACCAATGCACCATCGGTGCGGCGCACCATCTCCGCACCATCACCGCACCTTGCACCTAGCGCGATAATTCCGGGCTCGGTCATGCGCCAGCGCGCGCCGCGCCCCTGGCCCTCACGCGCCACGTAACCCAACGCGCGCAAAGAAGATGCGCACTCGAAGAAGGTGCGCTTGGCCAAGCCGGCGACGTCGCGCCAGTCCGACGCGCTCGCCGAATCGTCAGGGAAGCAGCGGTGCAGCGTGGTGAGCGCGGCACGCTGTTTTTCCGATAGGCGTTCGGGCTCAAGGTGCGGAGCCGATTCCGCACCTATCAGGACGCGGGAATCAGCGCTCGCGACGAACTCAAGGCGGAACGGTTCGAAGGGCGGCGCATCCTTCGATTTCTCGCACGTGACGACCACCCGATCTCCGTCGCGCTTCGTGGAGAACATCACATCCATGCCAGCCCGGTTCGATGTGGAACCTCGCTCACGCTCACCGTCCAATCGGGTGTGATGCACGATCAGCACGGTGGCGCCGGAGGCGTCGCGGATCACGCGCATACCTTCCAGCGCCAGACCCATATCTCGTTGCGCGTTCTCGTCGCCCCCTGTCATGCACCACGCGAGCGTGTCGAACACGATCAGCGTCGGAGACTCGGGGAGCGTCTTAAGTGCTGCGACGAACCGCCCGACTTCGCGCTGTTCCATGAGCGCGACCGGCTCCTTGAGGAAGAACACGCCGGCCGGGCCCGGGAGCCCGAGGGCGGCCTTCCACGCGCGTACGCGCTTCCCGAGCCCTCCGCCCCCTTCGGCCGCCACGTACAGCACGAGGCCACGCCGCACCGCTCGACCGGCGAACGCCGTTCCCGTCGCGAGGCAAAAGCTGAGGGCGAGCGCGAAGAACGATTTCAGTGATTCGGGCGGTCCGAAGATCTGCGCCAACGCGCCTTGCGGAAGCAGCCTTGCGACGATCTCGGGTGGGGGCTGTTCCTGTTCGATCTCGGTGTCCGAGGCGAAGCGAAAGCGCGCGGGGCGCTCGGTGCCCGCGTCCGACGCCCTGAGCAGCGAGAGCGGCGGCCGGTGCTCGGACTCGTCAGGCCGCTCATGTAGCGCGAGCGGCTCGATCGTCTCGGCAGAGACGTTGACGCAGTGGTCGAGCAGACGCTCCGGCATCGCCGCCAGCCTGTCGTCACAGGCCACGGGGTGCCACCTCCCACACGTACACATGCCCGCTGTGGTGGACGCTTGGCGGCGCGACGATGAATGCGCCGTCCCCGCGGAAGTCCAGTCCGCGGAGAGCAGGATCGGTCCGGGCACTGTCGCGCGGGTTGGCCCACGGTGGGAGCTCCACGCCCGGATGTCGAAAGTAGTAATGATGCCCGTTGCGCGTGCGCACGCGGGGCGTGTGCGGGAGCGTCCCGAACCGTGCCCGGTTCGCATCTCCTTCCGCGCCGTCCACGTCGAGCACGACGAGACCCGAGATCGCGCCCGTGACGACGCCGCAATTCGCGTCCGGCCAGCGCGTCCACCACCCAATCACGTCCGCAGTGGTGACGCGAGCCGCCTGGTAGGGCTTCCATCGGACATGCGGCTTCCGGGATTCCCCGCGTTCCACCGGGATGACATTCCAGCCGAGCGCCAGGTAGCCGAGCGCCGCAAGGGCGATCGGGGGGAGGGCCGGCATCGGGTTCACGCTGGCGCTCCAGCAAGGGCGATGAATTGCAGGCCAGTCGCCACACCCGCCGCGTCCCGGCGAACGCGGATGCGGCTCGGTCGCGGGGGCGGGAGCGCGGTGGCGCCGCCCCGCCACAATCCGGCGTGCTCGAGCTCCTCGGGAAGAAACGACTCGTTGAGCAGCGTCCTGAGCGCATGCCAGTCATCCGGCGTCTCGACCGATGAGAACGACGCTCCGACGGCTTCGTACACGGCTGCAGGCCGCTGTGCGACGTAGCCTTCGTGCGCCAGCTCGCGGTATGCCCGAAGGATGACCGTCTCGCGCCGTTCTCTCGGTGGCACCTGAAGCCCGTCATCGCGTGCCATGATGCCGAATCGCGCGCCGAGCGCGCGGAGTGCGGCGACGCGACCCTCGCGCTCGGCCAGGTTCGGGAAGTCGAGGAGGCGGACAAAGTCCACCGGGTCGCCGGCCGCGCCGCACACATGGCAGCGAAATCCCGCAGTGAGCACGGCGAAGTTGTCATGCTCCCCACCGTGGATCGGGCATCGCCCGCGGTTGCGCCGGTTGAGCTTGACGCGTTCCGCTGCCAACTCCGGCCAGGCGGCGCGCGCAGCCTCCCATATCTCGGTGAAGTCGCCGACCCGGGTGCTCACGCCGCGCGGGGCGGCTCGGCATCGGCGCGATCCCGCGCCGCGCGTGCTCTCTCGACGCTCGCTTCCGTCACGTACCAGCGCCCGGCGCGCTTCTTTCCCTCGAGTTCGCCGCGCAAGACCATGTCGAGCGCGCGCTGGTATCGAGCGCGCAGGCGGAACGCGGCATCGGTCAGACTGATATCGGTCGCGGGAGTGTTCGGCATGGTGTCTCCGAGGCCAAGTGGACGCCTGAAGATCCGTCTTTATCTTTCGGGGGAACATTGGTTCAATCGGACTCGAACTGACATGGAGGGCGACCGTGGAACTCGCCGAATGGGTCCGTTCGCGCCGGCTGCATTTCGAGATTGAGGTCCGCGGCACGTGGCGCGTCCCACCGGTCGTTGCGCTCCAAGAGAGGGCCGACGGCCCGGCCCTGGCGGAGTACTGGTCGTCCCGGCCAGAGGGGCTACAGGTCGTCGCCACGAGGGGGATGTTCCCCCGTTTCCTCGGGCTCATCAACGTTCCGCCGCTACGGGTCCTCGCCTTCGCACGCCGCTACGGCACGCTCCACGTTACGAGGTACGGCCTTCCGGGTGCCGTTCCCTGGAAAGCCGAACCGCTGTTCGCGCGCGCGCCGGTCAGGTGGTTCAACTATTACGCCCGGCTCGCGGCAACCGCGCTTCGGCTTGCAGAGGAGCTGAGAAAGTCTCGCGGTAAGCAGACTGTCGGCATCGCGGCCGACGACGCGATTACGATCCGAGCGCACGCGACGTGGTGGGCCGCGCGTGTGAAGGCTGCGGACCGACGCCTGCCGGACATGCAGATTCGAATCCCTCGGTCTCGCAAGGAACACGAGCGGGATGCGGCTGACTGGCCCAACCGGTTCGCCGGCTTCTCCGCGCCACTCCCCGAAACGCCCGGCAAGCAAACGGAGTGGCACGTTGAGAGCGTAGCTGACGCTGTCGCCGACGTCGCCGACTGGTGGCTGGCCACCGGCTTCGTTCGGCCCTCGCTTGAGTTCGACGAGGGGGTCCCCGCCTGGCGGGACACTGTAGAGGCCAGAGACCTGTGGGGCGCGATCGGCCTCGCGCTCAGGGCCGCCATCGTGCAGGAGCCCCGTACAGCCGTCTGCGAGCACTGCGGCGAGCGCATCCCGCGCCCCCCTGGAGCCCGCGCCCCAGCGATTAGCCGGCGTCATTGGTGCCCGGACCGCGATGAGTGCCGGCGCGCGAAGGGGCGCACGCATAAGCGGGATTGGCGAGGGCGCGCGATCACCGCACGACCACCAGCGCCGGCGGCGTCCGCGACCGCTCGAGCGCGGGACGTCTACCGCCCTCCGACACGGTGAGCGCCACGCCGTCCTGCTGCGTGGCCAGCGGGTCCAGGCAGTCAAGCAGGTCGTGCG
>JBBJNN010000023.1:7441-54311 GCA_037720885.1 Gemmatimonadaceae bacterium
GCTTCGGCCTGCGCGGCCGCGTCCCCGCACACGGCCGTCTGCATCGGTACGCGCCCGTCGGCCGTGACGAGGGTGAGCCACAGCCCCCGGCGGAGCTCGGGGTACCGCTCCCAGTAGACGCCGCGCTGGGTCCCTGCTCGGACCCGGTGCGCCGGCCGCGCGTCCAATGCCGCGAGCTTCGCCGCACGCACCCCTTCCGCCTCCACCAAGCCTTCCGCGAGCCGCGCCTCGCGGGGCTGGCCGCGGCGGCGGTACCGCGCGCGGTGGTGGGCGCTCTGCACGTACGCCTCGTAGAGGCGCTCCACGTCCTCGCGCTCCGCGCGCTCCCCCTCGTCGTGCCACGCCGCGAGCGCGGGCCGTGCCGGCTCGAGCGGGTCGGCCGGCGGGTCGTCCTCCAGCATCGCGCTCGTCGCGCTCAGCGTGTGGTTGCCCGGCCTGCCGCGCAGCCGCGTGCTTGGCAGGGCGGCGTCGGCGCGGGTGACGGTGAGGCGCAGCCGCGTCCGGTCCTCCGCGTCGGTCGGCATCAGGACACTGCGCCCGCTGCCTGCGGGAACATGCCGGTGCGCTGACCTTCGGCGTAGGCGCCCGCGAGCGCGGCGATGAACGCCTCGATGCACGGGGCTGGGATCGTCAGGTCTGTTTTCCCGTGCCACGACTGGCCGTCCTCGCGCACGCCGCCAGTCGTGACATCGATGAGCAAGTCGTTGCCGTCGACCTGCCGCTCAAAGTCCACCTGCACCTCGAGCATCCCGGCCACGTTGTGGAACATCGAATAGTGGGCACCGCGGACGGCCCACACGTCGCCGATCGTGGGCGCCGCACGCTCCGCCGGCGGCGCGGCAGGCTCGCCGCCGGCGCCGAGCGGGCGGACGTGCTCGGGTGCGTCGGTGCGGGCGCGGCTCATGACGAGATCCTCCCCGCCAGTGCGGCGGCGTAGCTGGTTGCGCGCCCGAACCGGCGGCAGGTACCGCGGCGGAGCGCGGCGTCACCGGAACACAGCGGGCAGTTGCGCGACTGCCCCCCGTGGCGCTTGAGCATCCGCTCGAGCTTCCGCGTCCCCTTCCACGTGCGCGCGATGGTGAAGGTGATCCCGGCCTCGGTCACGACTTCCACGAGGCGGGCGCCGCGCCCGGCGCGATGCTGTGCGAGCCGCGCGTCCAGGTCGCGGGTCCAGCCCGTGTAATGCTTGGCGTGCGCCAGCGGGCGGTCGAAGTGCAGCAGGTAGACCGTTCCGGCCTGCGGCCCCACCGGCGACGTCACGGCGAGGGTGGCGGCGAGGCGGCCCATCAGCGGGCGACCGTGCAGCGGGCGCACTCGAGCGCCTGCAGGTTCTTGTCGCGGCCCGCGGCGACGAGGTGCGGGCAGACGCGCGCGCCGCAGGCGCAGCCGTAGGTCGCGTGGGCGCGCCCCTCGCAGGCTTCGCAAAGCTGAACAGGGCACAGGGCGGGGGACTGCATCTGGTCATCGCTCCCGGCCGCCCCTATACTTCGGGCGCGGCCTCGCAAGGGGTTCGTGGCAGCGGCGTTCGGTCCATGGTTTCCTAGGCCTGGTGACCGGCGCCGCTCGTCTATGTGCGATGGAGTATAAACCTTCCTTGGTACCCTGTCAAGTATCCTTCGTAGGAACCTTGCTTCTAAGGCTTCCGCGTTGTACTTTGGGGGTATGCTAGGGGCCTACGCCATGGCGGCCAAATTCCGCCTCGATGAGCTGCTTGCGGGAGCGGAGCCGCCGATGAGTCAGAGCGAGCTCGCTCGGATCTCGGGCGTGAGCCTTGTGACGATCAACGCCATCGCGAAGAATCGCACGGCCCAAGTGAAGCTTGAGACGCTCGACAAGATTTTGGGTGCGCTTGAGCGCGCAGGTGTGCCCGCCACGTTCAACGATCTGCTCGAGCGCGAGTCCGGCGGGAAGCGGCGGGGCAGGGGATGAGCGACTCCGACGGCGGCGCCGCGCTGCCGATCGCACTCGCGCTGCCGGAACTCGCCGCGGACATCAACGATGCGCACGCCGACTGCGCCCGGGCGGTGCGAGCGGGCTTTGCGCACGCCGCGCGCGCCGGCCGACTGCTGCTCGAGGCGAAGGCGCGCGTCGGGCACGGCGGGTGGCTCCCGTGGTTGCGCGCGAACTGCGCGTGCAGCGAGCGCACGGCGCAGGCGTACATGCGCGTCGCGCGCAGGGACCTCGGCGCCGGAGATCCGCAACGCGTTGCGGATTTGAGCTTCCGAGGGGCGCTGGCGATGCTCGCTGCGCCGAAGACCCCGGACGCGCCCGAGTCGACGCCGTGGCAGCCGCCGACGCCCATCGCCGAGCTCGTCCCCCCGCCGGGCCGCGCCCTCCACGCGTGCGCCGGCGCACTGTGGGCCGTCATCGAGCCGAGCGAGTGCGCGGGCTTCTACTACGTCACCGTGATGACGGGTTGGGCAGACGGCGGGGCGCTCGCGGAACTGTCGGGGCGACCGGTGGCCGCGTGGGGGATCGCACTGGCGCTCGACGCGTGCCGCTTCCCGCACGCCGCAGTGGAGTGGATGAACGGACAAGCGCTCGCGCCTCCGATTGCCACGGGCGTTCTGAGAGACGGGGCCCAACCGACACACTAGGCAGCCGCTCGAGACTCTACGGCTGCACGATTCAGACGCCAGTTATGTCCTAATCACTACTCCTCGGATCTCGCGCGCCAGCGGGTGGCCTGCGCGCGCTGCTCGAGCGCAAGCTCGAGGAACGCGGGCGCGCCTGGGGGTCGAACGGCTGGGCACGAGACGAGCGCGCTTAAGACCCGTCACAGCCAGTGTGTCCCTCTACTTGCCCTGGCACGATCTCGGCAGAGATTCCGTCGGATACTCTGCCCGCCTACCACAGACGAGGGAAGTCCACGAGCTCCAGGGGGCGCGACCCTGGCTAAAGTTCGCGCCCCGCAGGTCGTGGCGCCTTCTCGCGCCTCGGCCCAACTAACCCGCGTAAAATCAGCTGCTTGCCGTCCTTGACCGCCCCGCATCCTCGGAGGTCGTTGTGTCTCGTTGTGTCGCTCTCGTGAAGCCGCTTCCCTCCGCTCTTGTGCGCGTCATCGCAGGCGCAATTGTGGCAGCCGCGCTGTTGTCTGCGTGCGACGATGACGCGACGGGCCCCGGCCAGGCGTGTGACGTCACCAACCCGGTATACGGCGTCCGCCTGGTCTCGCGCTCGGACACCATCTTCGCGCGGACGCCAGCGCGCGGGACCGACACGCTGACCGCCTCGGCCCAGGCCCTTGGCCGCTTCGGTGCCGTGCGAGCGAACACGCCGATCCGTTTCACCTCCTCGGATACGACCGTCGCCGTGGTGGACTCGCTTGGCGTGGTCCGGGCTCGGGGGCCAGGGCAGGCGCGCATCACCGCACAGGCATGCGGCGAGCGCGATTCGTTTCTAGTGACCGTGGCCTCGGCGATCGCGACGGTGACGGTCTCCCCCGACACACTCACCGCGGTGGCTGGCGACACGGTCATCGTGCGGGCGCGCGCCACCGACCAGACCGGGCGCGCCCTCACTGATGTCCCGTTCACCTTCACCGTGTCGGATACGACAGTGGCCTCGATCGCGCGAACGAGTGATTCGACCGCCCGCGTCATCTTCAAGAAAGCGGGGACCGTCCGCGTGACCGCGTTCGCCGAAGGTACGAGCGACACGTCCGACCTCACCGCCATCGCGCGGCAGATCCTGCAGCTCGACGCCGGCGGCGACCTCGTGTGTGGCACTGGCCCCGTGGGGCGCGCATACTGATGGGGACTCGGGAATGTCGGCCAGCTCGGGAGTGTCGGAGACTCGACGTGCTTCCCCGATGAACGCATCGTACAGACCGATACGACCGAGGGCACGCGAGAGGGCGCGCTGCGCTGTACCCTGCTGCCGAAGCGGGTCGCCACGCCAACCTCGGCAGTGGGCGCCGCACTCTTCAGCGTGGCGCAGGCGAGCGCCGGCGACTCGCTCGGCTGCGCAGTGACGACGCAATCGCGCCTGTACTGCTGGGGGGACAACACGTGGGGGCAGCTTGGGGCCGGAACGACGGGCAGCGGCGGTCCGCTACCGGCCACGGTGTTCTCCTCCCTCCCTTTCTCGTTCGTGACCGCGGGCGGGCACCACGCCTGCGCCTTGAGCGGCACCCGGGCGTACTGCTGGGGGCAGGACGCACTCGGGCAGCTCGGAGACGACCGGCAGGTCAACTCAACGACGCCGATCCCAGTTGTCGGAGTGGCTGCGTTCTCCCGGATCTCCGCCGGGTTTCAACACACGTGCGGTGTCGCCCCGGACGGTAGCGCGTACTGCTGGGGGGACAACCGGCTCGGGCAACTCGGGAGCGGGAGTGCAGGCGGATTTAACACGGCGCCGATCCGCGTCACGGGTGGGGTCGGGTTTTCGGCTATTAGCGCAGGCGACTCGACGCACACGTGCGCGCTCACCGCAGCCGGTGCGGCCTATTGCTGGGGCGCCAACAGCTTCGGGCAGGTGGGCAACGGAAGTATCGGCGGCATTATCGCGACGCCGACCGCGGTTGCGGGTGGACTCACCTTCGCGGAGCTCAGCGCGGGCCGCGACTTCACGTGCGGGCGCACGGCAGGAGGAGCAGCGTACTGTTGGGGGAAGAACGACTTCGGACAGCTCGGCAACGGCCAGACGTCGGGCGCCGCGGCGACCCCGGTGCAGGTCGTGAGCACCCCGAATATCGAGAACCCGGCGAACCCGCCGAGCGGTTCGCTCACGTTCACATCAGTCTCAGCGGGACGACGTCACGCGTGCGCGCTCGCGACTGACGGGAACGCGTACTGTTGGGGCTCCAACGTGTACGGCGCGCTCGGTAACGAGCTACAAGCGGCGGTGCGCGGCGTGCCGGTGCGGGTGGGCACGCCGCGGTGACGCGGTAACCATCCAGCACGGCGGGTTGGGAGCGGGGCGGGTATGACGATCCGCTGACGCTCGCCCGTACCGTGCGCGGGTCTCTCGGCAGAAGCGCCACCGTGCACGGATGGTCCCCGATGACGTCCCGCGGCCGCGCCCGCGGTTCGCGCTGCCACGCCCGCGCGACGAACGTCAGACGGACCGGCGACGCCCCAAGGCCGCACGGCGCCCATGCCTGCGAGATTGCCCTCTCGATGCACACAGAGAGGCGACGCAGTTGAGCGGGGGTCGCGGCGCCTACGCCGTGGGGCGCGACTCCGCTGGGGCGGCGTCCCGCGTCGTCCGGGATGCGAGCTCCGATATCAGCTGAACCATGTTCAGCGGAGGAATCACAACCGTACTCAGTCGTGTTTGCGCCGTGAGCGAACTGACCACGGCCCGGAGGTAGGGCAGCAGTAGGACCGGTGCTTGGAGCCGTGAGAACTCCGAGAGTCTCGCCGGACTGTTGTCAGACGTCGTGAAGGCTCCTTCTACTGCCGCGCTCAACCTGCTGAACAGTCGAGTGCCGGCCGGCGGTTCGAGAACTGCGCGAAGCGTCACGAATGCGCGACGACCTTCATCGGACGACGCGATTCTAACCTCGAGGCGGATCTCGACGCTCTCAATGAGCGCGGGCGCAATAGGCTCCTGCTCGTCCTCCAGGTCGACGAATAGGGCTTCACGGGTCCACACGCGCTCGAACTGCAGCGCGCTACGGTCCTGAGGGCGAACCGGCTGACTCATGCCGCGGCACCGATCTTTCGGACGACAGGGAATTCTTCAGTGCGGAGCGTGTGTTCCTTGTCCACTGCCACACTAACGCCTTCAATCGTGAAAGAGTCGTGGCGTGGATGCCCAGAGAAGAACGTGTCAACAGCCACGCTAGAGAAGCGCCCGAAGCTCATAGTTACGTCAAATAGAGCACGGCCGTCTCCTAGCGCGGGCCGGACGACCCGATTCACCAAGTCATCGCTAGCTTTCCAGAACGAGCTAAAGCGCTCGAGGTCCTTTTCAGAGAACTCGAGCCAGTCAGTATTGACCAGGAACTTGACCCACGCGCCGGCGCCGATGGCGGGCGCGAGTGCCCGCCCGGAGAGGGGCTGCCAAGCCGCAATCTCCTGTGCCCGCCACCGTCGGATGTCATCGGTCAGCGCGCTGGTGCCGAGCCTGCCGAGGCCGACCGCAATGGTCGGATCTGCCAAATGCAGATGGGCGTCGCGGAGGTCTTCCAGAGCGGCCGGTGTCACAATCCGTGCGCGCTCCTGAAACAGATCCTTCGCAAGCAGCGGCCTCGTATTCCAGAGCGCCGCCAAGTAGGCCACCCCGAGGGTGGTTTCGGACGGTCGCAGCAGAAAGTCCGAGGCCGAGTGCACCCCAAGCAATTCGCTCGGCAGATAGAGCGGGACGACTTGGTACTCAGCGCGATTACGCGACAAGCCGCGCGCCTGCGAGACGACCACGCACAAGGCGCCTGGTCCCGCCGCCGGAACTGTCCAGATTGATCCCCGTTCAGCGATGGGCATGATTCCACTCTTGTACCACGGTGGTTGGCCAGAAGTGCCGAGCATCGCACGGCAGCAGGACTGCTACCAGCAGTGCCGTCGTGCCGTCAGGACGCGTTTCCAGGCCTCCTCCGTGAGCGCACCTATGTAGTACAGGAGATCGGCCTCGCCGGCAATCGGAATCGCCCGGCAAACATCAAAAGTGGTCACGGAGGAGAATCCCCGCCCTGGCTTCCGAGGGTCGAGGTCGCTGGCGCCAAAAGACTCCGCAACCGCGTCGTGGTCGTGGCGAAAGGAATCGGACCCGACCGTGACCAACAGCGGCTGAGCTGAAATGATGAGTGCGGGGTGTTGGGTTGACGTCGGGGACGCGATCCCGAGGGCTGCATTGCGCGTCATCCATACAGAACCCTGATCTTTCGAGGGCGGCGGGCCCCCTCCCAGGCGGGCCCAGAACTTCCTCGGATCGAAGTGCAAGCCTTGGTCCCCTGGACGACAGGCGCTGCTCGAACGCGGGCATCTGGAACCGTCCCGAGGGGGGTGAGGAGCGGCTCAAGCCTCTTACTCTGATACGTTGCCGAGGGCAGGCCCGATCCGCAAGTGGCGCCGCTAGCGGGTCATAGCGTGAAGTCGCTCCGGCTCGGGATCACGACGGCCTGATGCGTCGGCCGCTCCGCCCACCAGACGGCGAGTGCCAGGGCCAGCACCAGGTCGTCGTGCTCCCCCTCGCGCCAGCTCCCGTAGCTGTCGTGCGCCGTATCGGGGTTGATCTTCACGCGGAAGCGGAGCAGCTCGTCCACGAGGACGGCGGCGCTTGGCAACTCGCGCGCGATGCGGAGCCGCTTCGACTGGAGCAGCACCTGCAACGCGCCCACCAGGTCGCGCTTAGGCACGCGCCACGCGAGCCCGTCCCGCGTTACCTGGTCGCCCCCGGTGATCGTGACCGCGACCGGTTCCAGCTTGTCGGCGCGCAGCATGTCCACTACCGGCCGCCCGACGCCGGTGAAGTCCACCACGAGGGGCGGCGCGCGCTTGACGACCGTGACCGGCGTGTAGGAGTTGGGGCGGTGCCGGTCGCCGGGGGCGCGGATGCGAGCCATCAGCCACCCGCCTTCCTGCGCCGTCTCCGTGAGCTCCGGCCGCTCGAGGAGCGCGCGGACGTGCCGGGCGACCGCGGGATACGGCGTCCCGATCGCGAGCCGCTCGAGGTGCACGACGTCGTACGCCGTGCGCGTGGCGTCGTCCCCCCACGGCCCGCGCCTGACGACGGCGAGCGCCGTGTAGTCGGCGGCCTGGCCGAGGTCGAGCCCCACGAAGTGGCCCGGCGTGGTGGATGGCAGCGGTACACTCATGCGGTCCTCAAGCGGCCTCACGGGCGAACAGCGGCCGCACGTCGTCGGAGAGCGCGGCCATCACGATGTCACTGGCGAACACCTGGTCGTCGGCGTCAACCCACTCGCACAAATATTCCGAGCGGAAGAACAGGTCCGGGATCCGCCGGCGCTCCTCGGCGAGCCACGCCGGGTCGATGCGCGGGCAGTCGTGCGCGGTGATCGTCACGCGCTCCCACCCGGGCCCGCCTTCGGTCGCCTCGTGGTGGAAGAACCCGCGCTTGCCGAAGGGCGTGGACAAGAGCACCAAGCGCCCCGCGGAGATCGCCAGCATCGGCCGCACCGCCTGGTAGAGCGGGTCCGGCACGCGCGCGGCTTCGTCCACCACGAGGAGCGAGACCGCGCTGAACCCGCGGATCGTGCTCTCCTTCCCCGGGAGGCAGACGATGCGGGATCCGGTCGCGAACTCGAGCGAGAGCGCGGACTCTTGTTCGACGGGCGGCGCGTCCTCGCCCAACGCGCCGAGCACGCCCTTGATCTTGCGGAAGAGCTCCTGCGACTGGCGGAGCGCCGGGGCGAGCAGGAGCACCAGCGCCGGCGCGCGGTGCATCGCCTCATCGACGGCCAGGAGCGCGGACGTCGTGCTCTTGCCGCTCTGGCGCGAGCAGAGGAGCAGCATCTGCCGCGCGGTGGAGCGCACGAGCGCGGCCTGCCAGTCGTCGAGCTCGAGGCCCGCGCGGCGGGCGAGGAACACGGGGTCCAGCGCCATCGCCAGGGAGCGCGCCAGGGCCCCGGCCGATGTAGGCGATGTAGGAGCCGCGGAGAGGGGCGATCGTGTCGCCACGGGGCTCCTGCGCACACCGGCCGGCATCGCGCGCACCGTCACGCCGCGGCCTCCGCGCCCGCCACCTGCAGGAGCGCGGCCGCGACGCGTGACCGCAACGCCGGGTGATCGCGAAGCGTCTCGATGATGACCGCCTGGACCTGCCGGAATTCGGCGGTCACCAGGATGTTCACGCTCGGCGCGTCCTGGAGCTCGCCCATCAAGCGCGCCTGGAGCTCGAGTTGCTTCTCCGCTCGTTGAATCGCGGCGAGCGCGAGCCCGTGGCTCTTCGTCTTCCGCGCTTCTTTCAGGATGCCGAGCGTGACCCCGTGGAGCGCGAGCAGCCGGTCGAGCAACCGCTCCCCGCTCGCCGCGTCCCGGGCGCCCTGCGCCTTCGCCAGCGCCGCCGGCAGGTGCTCGGCGTAGTGGCGGTAGACGCTCGCCAGGGACAGGCGAAAGCGTTCCGCTATGTTCCGGTATCCGTCGGCGCGCGCGACAAGCGCGCGGTCGATCTCCGCACGCTTCGGCGAGTCACAGACCGTGCAGCGTCGAGGCATGGTCAGACCCGGTAGCCCATGCGGTAGCGTTCGCGCCTGACGCGCGCGGCGAGCTCCGCGGCCAGGAGCCGGAGGCCGTCGGTGCCACGCCAGAAGCCGCCGGAGCCCGCGTTCACGCGCACCTCCCCGGAGCGCGGGTCCAGGGAGAGGCGCGCGGCCGCCAGCGCCTCGGCGCGCCGACGGTCCTCGTCGTCGAGCCCCTCGGTCGCCAGCAGGGCCGCGACCTCACGGCGCGCGTCCTCGATCAGCCCGATCGGCGCCATCGCTCAGAGTAGACGCGGGAAGGACGGGTCCGCACGCTTGACGGCCACGACGGGCGCGAGCGCGGCCTCGGCCCGTGCGCGCTCGATCTCGTCGCGGATGACGCTCGCCGCCGACTCGAGGGCAATCTCGCCCGATTGCTGGATGCGGCCGAACGCCGCGTGCAACTCGCCGCCCTCGTCGCGCCAGACGGTGCGGTCCGAGACACGGGGGGCGATCTCGGCATCGGTCGCGCCCATCTGCGTGAGCCGCGTCGTGAGCGCCGCCACCGGGTCGCCAAACTCGGCGACGTGCCGGGCCTGCTTCGCCAGCTCGCGCGCGAGGATCGGGAGCCCCTGGGTGCGGTAGAGCCGGCCGCCGCTCGGCAGGCTCACCCGCACCTCGTTGCCTTGGACCTGGATCCGCTCCGCGTTGGCGGCAGCCAGGCGGGCGACCGTGCGCTCGTCCAGCCCCTCGGCGCGGAGATGCGTGCGCAGCTCGTCCCCGGCCTCCCGGAGCGCGTCGGCGCGGTCGCGCGCGTGCTCGGCCTGCTCACGGGCCTCGGCCTCGGCCTCATCCTGCCGCTCCATCTCGGCCAGACGTTGGATCGTCGCGGGGGTCATGCGTAGAGATCGTGTGGGTGGCATCCGTGCTGTCTCCGTCTCAGGGGTGCGTCAGGCGCGGGTCGCCGCCGGGCGCGCCGTCGTGCGCGGACAGATCATCGTTCGGCTCGTCGTCCGGGTCGCCGTCCGGCTCGGCGTCGCCCGCGGGCAGGAACTGGCGGTAGTCGGACGCGCGGAGAAACGCCATCGCGCTCACGACGTCGGCCGCGTCCACGCCGGGCATGCGCAGGTAGCCGTCGAGGTGATGCGGGACGCCGGCGAGCCACCGGCCGGCGTCGAAGTCGAAGAGCTCGACCGACGCCCACGCGCCCCGCGGCACGGGCTCGAGGCTCACGTACCAGAAGTCCGGGTCCTCGCCGCAGCGGCGGGCGCCCCGGCGCACCGCGCGTACGTCCTCGCGCGAGCGCCCGCAGCGCCGCGCGTAGTCCTCCCAGGAGAGCGGTGCGACCTCCGGCGCGACGCCCACGCGCGCCAGGCCGCCGAAGTCGCGCCGGGTCATCTCCATCGCGGCGGTGATGTCGCCCCGCCGGAAGCGCTCGACGAGATACGCCTGCGTGGTCGGCACCGGCGGGCCGGCGCCCCCGCCGTCGCGCGGGGCGAGGATCTTGACCGCCGACGGCTCCCAGAACTGCCGCGTGCTGAACCAGATGACCGGCGCGCTAGCGAGGTACGACGGGCCGTCCCCCTGCTCGGACTCCGGCAACTCCGGCGCGGTGCGGCGGCGGAGCACGCCGCTCTCGAGGATGAAGGGGAGGTGCATCGTGTTCGTGTAGTGCCAGCGGAGCGAGGAACGCACGAGGCGCCGCCCGTCCGGCCCCTCCACGAAGCGGGGATCGTACATGCTCGCGATCGTGGCCACCGCTCAGCCCTCCGTGCGGGCGAAGATGGGGGAGCGCGTACGAACTGGGCGCGTACGCTGGCGTACGGAGCGGGGGCGTCCCTTCCGAGCGCCGGCCGCCCGGATCTCAGCCGCCACATGCCGCCCGATCGCGCGCAGCTCAGCGGCGGAGAGGCAGGGCAGGGGAGCGCTGCGAACGGGCTCCTGCTGTCGGTTCTGCTGTCGGTTCTGCTGTCGGTTCGGGCCGGCGAAGTCCGGCAGGGAGGGCGAGAAGTCCGGGCAGGTCGCGCGCCGCGCCTCTGAAAAGCCGGCACTACGTCGGACCCCACGCCCCCTTGGGTTTGCCTGATAAGCGTGAGGTCCGAGGTTCAACTCCTCGCAGGCCCATCGTTCCGAAGTGCTTGCCCCGCTTGCGACTCCCATCGCGGGCGGGGCGTCTTCGTCCCGCCGCTGGGGGGTGTGCCGTCCGTTCGTGCTGTCAGCTACGAACGAGAGCACGTCGCGGGTGCGCTGGCGGCCGACACCGCGGCTTGAATCCCAAGCCGCTCACCGTCCGCCGAACCGGGGCAACTCCAACTTCATGGTTCAACGGGGAGCGGCGGTACTCGAGTCTCGGCTACATCAGCCCCGTCGTGGACGAGCAGCACCTGAGCGCGCACCCAGCGCGAGCAGCCTAAACCGCGCGTCCGTTTCCGCGGGTTAGCTCCACCTTCGGCCCCCTGCGCCCCCCGCTCGAGCCTTACCGCCGGACGCCGTCAAGCGGGTCCGTAGTACCGCTTCAGCCAGTCGCAGAGACCCGGAAGTCCGGGAAAGAGCAGGCGCTCGTGGATATTGTTCTGGTCGAGCATGTCGCGAATCTGCGACTTGGCCGCCTTGTCAATGATGATCCGACGCGAGATCCCTGGACGGGCCGCCCCCCCCTTCTGGAAGTAGGCCTGATGGCTGAGTTCGGACCCGTTCATCATCGAGAGTATCCCCTGTTGGTTCGCGATGCGAGCGTCCAGCGAGGGCGGCTCGAAGAAGAGGCAGGCCTCGCCGAGCGTCGATGCCGTGTCGTCAAGTTCGGTGAGCCCCCGGTATGCCTGCTCGAGCAGGGCCACATCGAACACGGCCGCGGGGGCGCGTCGGAGTGGCTCCCCAAAGTCAGGATGCAGAACGTAGTCCCGCAGCAGGATCACGTTGACGCACCAGACGACGCCATCCTTGTCGAAGTGCTTACGTTCGACGGTCGCGAAATGCACCGCGATGAGTGGGGAGACGCTCCAGTCCAACAGCCGGGTCGGCAGGCCGTTGTGCTGGGCGACCGCGAGGGCCTCCCAGTCCGAATGCCGCGCGAACGTCCCGCGGGGCGCGTACTTGCGGAAGGCGCGGAGGAGCGCGGGCTCGACCACCGGGGCCGGGCTCTTCAGCCGCTCCAGGCTCGTTTCCAGGGGCCAGCCACTGTCCGACATCCCGCGGAACACGAACGAGGATCGGTAGTGTCCCCCCTCGCTGTCCCGCTTCGGGATGACGTCATCGGAGTGCAGGGCCTCCAGCAGCGCCGTCCAGCTCTGCACGCGCGTCTCGAGAATCGGGTTTGGGATTCGGAAGCCTGACATGTGATCGCGGTCGGTCGTCGCGGGGTCTGACGCACCCATTACACAGCCTTCCCGAGAGGACGTACGTCCGCGCGGCGCGGCAGCCCACCGCCTGTGTTCCAGCGGCGTTCAGGCGCCGGCCGTACAGTGGCCTGCCACGCGATGGGGCGCCAGAGGGCGCGCCGGCGCCCGACTCCCTGCACAACGGCGCGGGCGACACACCGCGCGGTCGGGAAGGCTCCGCGCGACTTCCGGGCGCCGGCGGCGCGGACCCCGCGCACCACGCGCCGTCCGATCGCGGCGACGTCCGCACGCGACAAGGCCCGGGGCGCGGGGCAGGGAAGTGCACCGTCGGGCGGCGCCGCTGGGGCGTGCTGCTATCGGTTCTGCTTTCGGTCCGGGTCGGTGATGTCGGGCAGACGAGGCGGGAAGTCCGCGCAGGTCGCACCGCGCCACCGAGAAGCGGGCACTACGTCGCGCCTGCACTGATCAGTCTCCCGTGCATTGCCGCTGCCGGTCCGCAGCCAGGTGCATGATCCCCGGTATACGTACCGATTGTTCGCTGGCTACGTAGGGCGACCGATACTGGCCTTCTCCGAGTTCGACCACTGTGCGTCCAGCCTTCGGAGAGGCGCACGACGCGCCCGCTGCGGAGGTGTGAACCGCAACGAGGGAGGAGCCATGCACGCGCCCAGACACGTCCCATTGCCATTCCGTTCTCTGCTGCTTCTGGCAGCAGGAGGGCTCTTTCAGGGCTGCGACCGGGGGCTTCCCCTCGAGCACCCTTCGAATGCCGAGCGCGCGGCCGAGTTGTCAGAGGTGAAGCGCCGCCACGCCGTCGATCTCGGACGTGCGCCGTCGCTCAGTCTCGATTTCGGAGTGGCAGCGGCCATCAGCGCGCCCGGTGAGGCGAGCGCCGACCCCATTCCCTTCGCTCCGGAGTCAGAGCCCTTCGCACACGTCGTAGCTCTTGGCGACGATGTGACCAGCGGGCTGAGGCCCATCGGCTTCGAGTTCGTGTTCTTCGGCGTCAGATACTCCGCGTTCAACATCTCCTCGAACGGGTTCATCGGCTTCGACGCCAGCATGGGCCAGGGATGCTGCAGTGGGGGTGTCATTCCCGTGCCCGACGACGTGAACAACATCATCGCAGCGGCCTGGACTGACCTCTATCCGCCGGGCGGCGGGCAGATCGCGTACGAGACTCGCGGGCAAGCGCCGAACCGCCGGCTTGTCGTCTCGTTCCGGCAGCTGCCATGGTACCCCGAGGCCGGAATCGACCGCGTTACCACGCAGATTATCCTCTACGAGGGAACCAACGTCATAGAGATTCACACCGCGCGGCAGTCCGCGGGCCACATCTACACGCAGGGGGTCGAGGACGCGACTGGCACCCGGGCCGCTTTTCTCCCTGGCCGCGTCGCGGCGAACTTCGGTCTTCTCCAGAGCGCCGTACGCTTCTTCACGCCGCAAGAACTCCAGCCCGCGACCTGCTTCGGGCTGCCCGCGACGATCACGGGAGCTGGCACTATCGTCGGCACGCCGGGGAACGACGTGATCCTCGGCAGCGCTGGCCCAGACGTCATCAACGGGCTGGGCGGAGACGACCGCATCTGCGGCCTCGGGGGTGACGACCGGCTCTTCGGTGGCGATGGGAACGACCGCCTACACGGCGGCGACGGCAACGACCTGGTGGAGGGGCAGAATGGGGACGACCTGATCGAGGGCGGGGACGGGAACGACAACGTGCAAGGCAACGCGGGAGATGACGACGTGCAAGGCAATATGGGTGACGACCTCGTCTTCGGTCACGCGGGCAATGACAGTAACGATGGCGGGCTGGGCGCCGACGACCGCTGCTTCGACCCACAGGGGGGCACGTTCGCCCGCTGCGAGGTGACCGGGGCCGTGAACGTCCTCACGCTCCTGGCGCCTGCGTCTGACGCCCGGATCCAGCAGAATGACACCTCGGCGCCAGAGCGCTCCGGCCAGCACCGTCTGCGACTGGCGGCGCAACTCGAAGTCCACAAAGTACGGGTATCGATCAGCGCCAGTGATCGTGTGGCAGTGGCTTGATCGGCGTGAGTCGGTAGCTCCACGCTACCCAGACCCACTCCGCGTTACCGAGACCCGCACCGCCCATGGCCGTGCGGGTCTCGTGTTTCACGACCTTGGCAGGTGGCGTACCGTGAGTGCGTCGACTCGCCCACGCGCCCGTCGCGCGGGTTCCGGACGGCGCGCCGGCCGCGCCACGCTCCCAACCAGGCGCGCGTCAGATTACATCTCAGCGCATGGGCTCGCCTCGCGTCGAGATCTACTTCCTGGATGTCGAGGGCGTGCGCTGGCGAGTCCACGACGTGGATTACCGGACGCCCGGCAAGCCGCGGGTGAGCCAGCCGCCCGAAGCGCGCTCGACGTACCGCGCATTCGTTCCTCGATCGGGGGCTGCGCGGGTCTACCGCTTCCTGCCGGGCGAGCCGCGCCATCTCACGACCGATCACCTCGCCCGGCAGCTCGCCGGCTCCGAGTATCTCGGAGCCGACCCCTTCGATCCGACATCGCGCACGCCGCTCTGACGGAGGGCCTGACGGACCGTGCGCGTCTCCTCAGGTTCCCGGCGGTACGGCCTTGAGGATGAGCACGTCGTCCATATCGAGCGCCTGCGTCTGTGGAGCGCCCGTGGATACCGAGGCGGAGATCTGCAGCGCGTTCAGGGTGAGGATGCTCGATGTCCGGAGGCTGAAGCCGCTCCACTCGCCGCGCAGTACTCCATCCACCCAGAAGCGTTGGACGGCATCACGCTGTCCGGGCGCGTTGAGCTTCACCCAGAACTCCACCTTGTGCCACGCGCCGAGCGACATCTCGAGCGGCGCGACGTAGCGCTCCGTTCCGTCTCCGTATCGCCCCCAGCAGGTGACACCGTCTGGCTCCTTCGCCATACCGGGATGGTACGTGTAGAAGCGCGTCGGACCCGGGGACGCACCGGTGTGCTCCGTGACCAGCATCGCGCTGAAAAAATCGGTGCCATTGGGGCACTTGCCGGCCTGGCCCATGCCGGACCACTGATTGTCGCTGCGCGAGCCGTAGAGACCGAGGAGCTTCGTGCTGCCGAGCCAGTTTGCCGGAAACCGGACGTAGTAGCGCACATAGACCGAGTCGTAGCCAGGCATGAAGAAACGCGTCAGCCAGCCGCCGCCACCACCCTGGTTGTAGGTGATCTGGAGCAAGCGGCTGCCACTCCGCGCCCGCGCTGCGTCAGACACCACCGCGTGCTGTGCGGGGTTCACGCCATCCTGCCAGAGTGCGAGCGTACCGAATTCGAATCCGTCGGCGAAGATCGTGTCTGGTTGCGAGGGCGCTGGCGACGGCGGTGCCGTGGGATCGGTAACGGTGATCGCGGACGCGCCGCTCCGTCAGTCGGCCGAGGCGCTGATCGACGTGCCGCCGGCCGCCATCGCGGTCACGAGCCCGGTCGCCGACACCGTGGCGATGGCGGAACTCGCGCTCGACCAGGTGACGGTCCGGCCTGTGATGGCGTTCCCGCTCGCGTCACGCAGAGTCGCGGTGAGCTGCACGGTTCCTCCGACAGCGAGCGATGCGGCCGCGGGGGTGACAGCGACGGTCGCAGTGACGGGCGCTGGTGTGGGTGTACGACGCCGAGCCTGCGGTTCGACCCCGACCGCCTGGGACGCGTCGTTGCAGGCCGAGAGGACGGCT
This sequence comes from Gemmatimonadaceae bacterium, assembly GCA_037720885.1. Lineage (GTDB taxonomy): Bacteria > Gemmatimonadota > Gemmatimonadetes > Gemmatimonadales > Gemmatimonadaceae > JACMME01. Next base: position 23,555 of record JBBJNN010000023.1, read on the forward strand.
ACTACGAGGAGGGGGAAGATCGGTCTGGCGGGGAAAGCTGATCTCTGCATGTGAAGCTCCTACGCGTCCGTTCGGCGGCTCGACTGGCATGGTGCCCGCCATGGGAACCGAAGCCTCGTAGCTTTGCGTCGCCGGCTTTCGCCGGGTTTGCCTTTGTCGCGGCCCGCAGGGGCCTGGCGATCCTGCCTCGCTTGACGCGTCTCCGTGAGGAAGGAACAACTATCGGACGCCGGTACGGCTCGCCGGGGACGGACGGCTGCACGCAAAGTCACATCCTGCACTCGATGCACATCGTGATGCACATCGTGCGAGCCGTCTTCGCTCCGGACGGGCCTACACTACAGCGCTCGGGATAGCCCGTCCATGCGCTGTGCGGGAGCAGCGAGCAAGTTGACTGCCCGTGTAGTCAGCACCGGTGGCGCATTCCGATTAGGCTACAGGGTAGGCTACATGACCAACCGGGAGTGAGGATTGTTGCGCATGCGAAGCGACACCGGTGATCGGCGTACTGGCGAGCGACGAGCCAGCCGCGCACGCGGCGCTGTCGGACGCGGGATCGCCACAGCTACGCTCTCCGCGCTCCTCCTCTCCTGCGCGCGCTCGGATGATCGCCATCGCCTCGTGTCCACGCACCGCACGGATGACGCGGCGCCTCAGCCGCCGGTCACCGTCGTCGACTCTGTTCGTCGTGCCAATCAGTCGGTTGCGCCGCGCGCGACCGTTGCCTCGCTCGAGGTCGTGCGAGGCGATGGGCAGTCGAGCATCGCAGGGCGGACGTTACCGGTTCCGCTCACCGTCCGCGTGCTCGATGAGCGGGGCCAGCCCGTCGCCGGCGAGCCGGTCGCCTGGCTGGCGACGGGAGGCGCAAGCTCCATCGGCCCCTCTCGTCGGCGCACGGACAAGACAGGCCAGACCTCGGCCCAGCTGACGCTCGGCTTCTCGGCCGATACGCAATTTGCAACGGCATCGGTGGCGAACGGAGCGTCCGTGCGCTTCCACGCCGTCACTCCCGCCGCGTCTCTACGCCTCGCGCCGGACGCCGAGTCCGCATGGGTAGGCGACGCGATCCCCGTCGTCGCCCGGCTCGCCGATTCGGCCGGTCAGGCGCTCACCGCCGCCCGGCTCTCGTGGTCCGTCGCCGATCCACGCGTCGCCTCCGTCTCCGAGACGGGCGTCGTCATCGGCCGCTCCCCCGGCACCGTGACGGTCCGCGCCGAACACGGCGGAGCTGCCTCCGACGTAGCGCTCACCTTCCTCGCCATCGCGCGCGGGCGCGTGCTCGCCGGGACCGGCGCCGACACCACGACGTTGCGTGTGTACATCGAGACGATCCGTGGCCTCGACTCTGCCGAGGTCGCTCCTGACGGACGCTTCGAGGTCCGCGCGCGGGCCGCGGTTCACGACACGCTCGACGTGCTCGTTCGCGATGTCGGCGGGCTCACCCGCTATCACCAGGCGCGCGTTCGCCTCGCCGCCACGGACCTCGCGACCGAGCTGCGCATCGTCCCGGTGCCGGAGCGGTGGACAGTGCACGGAGGTGCCTACGACGGCGCCACCGTTCCCGTGAGCGTCGCCGCGGCGCTCGCGCTGACGGCAGACCGATCGCGCTTCGCGCGCGTGCATCGGCCGAGCAATGGCGGCATCGCGCAGCAGGTGTCGTGGCCGACGCGCGCATTCCCCATTCCGGTCGCGTTCCGCCGCGACAGCACGGATGGTCCCGTATCCGCCAGCGATTCCTCAACGTTCTGGCGGCTCGTAGGCCAGCTCGAGACGGACCTCGGACTCGACCTGTTTCGGCCGGCTGCCTACGCGGACGTCATCGAGCGGGATGGAGCCATCCGGGTCGCGGTAGACCCGACGATGAGCGGCAACGGTCTGACCTTCGTCACCTGGGGGAATGGCGGCGATATCCACGCGGGCGACGTCTCGTTCCGCAGCGCGGGAACCATGCGCGACCCGCGCGTCGTTGCGCACGAGATGATGCACGCGCTCGGCTTCGGCCACACGTCCGGCTGGCCCACTGTCATGAACCCTCCGAACGTCGCCGGCGCCGACCGGCTCACGCGCCAGGATGTCGCCTACACGCAGCTCATCCTTCGCCTGCGCGAGCTGCAGGCGGCGTCCGGCGCGCGGTACGGCTTTCTCGCCGCGGCGCCAGAACAGGCAATGCGTGAGTGACGCGCGGCGTGCTCCCGCGCCGACGATCGCGTCCGACGCGGAAATCCAGGGCGCCGAGGAGCTCGTGATTCTCGTCGATCCCGACGACAACGAGATCGGCTCGCTCCCGAAGCTCCGGGCGCACCGTGAGCGCCGCCTGCACCGCGCGATCTCCGTATTCATCTTCGATCCCGCGGGAAACCTGCTCCTCCAGCGGCGTGCCGCCGGCAAGTATCACTCGGCCGGCCTCTGGACGAACACCTGCTGCAGTCACCCGCGCCCCGGCGAGCGCGTGGAGGCTGCCGCGAGCAGGCGCTTGCGCGAGGAGATGAGTCTCTCGTGCGAGCTTCGGCACGTCTTCGCGTTCACGTACGAGGCGACGCTCGGCGCTGGTCTGTTCGAGCACGAGCTCGACCACGTGTTCGTGGGACAGGGTAGCGCGGCGCCCGCCCCGGATCCGGCCGAGGTCGCGGCCTGGCGATGGATCGCGCCGGACGCGCTCGACCGCGAGCTGCGCGAGCAGCCCGCGGACTTTACCGCGTGGTTCGAGATCGCTCTCCGCGAGCTGCGCGCGCGCGGCGAGCGAGGTCCGAGGGCGAGCGTTACTTCGCGCTGACGCCCACGACGGGCGATCGCGGGCGCACGACGAGCGTCGTCTGCTGCGCGAGACCGCCAATCTCGGCGATGATGGTGTAGACGCCCGGCTCCTGCGGAGTGAACACCCGGTCGTCGGAGATCGTCGCCTTGATCGTGCTCCCGTCCGCGCGGTGCCCGACGACCGCGTAGTTGACGCGCGCATCGCGGACGCGGGCGCCCCCGCGCTGCCACACCTCGTCGCGGAGCTTGACCGCGTCGCCCGTGCGAACGTCGCCGGAGTTGATCGTCAGCGCGACGTGCGCCGCGGGCTGCCGCTGTACGTCGAACGTGCGCTCCGCGCGCTTGCCGCCGTACTCGGCCGCGACCGTCACCTTGCCGGTGCCGTTGAAGTAGATGTTGCCGGCCGGATCCACCAGAGCGACGCGCGGATCGCTCGAGGTCCAGAGCACGGGCGCGTCCGCCCGTGCCGACTTGCCACCCTGCTCCCACACATCGGCCTGGAGCGCGAGTGCTGTGCCGATGTACGGGCGGTAGCTCGCGTTGCCGATCTCGATCCTTCGCACCGCGCCTTCCATGGCCCCGCGCGCGCGTGGCTGCCGCGGCTTGACGACCACGGTGGCGCGGTCGGCCACGCCGCCAACCGTGGCGATCACCGTGTACAGGCCCGGTGCGTCGCTCACAAAGTCGCCGTCCTCGTTCAGCCAGGCCGAGCTCGGCTGCGACGCGCCACGCACGCTGAGCGCGTACGTCACGCGGGCGTCGGCGACCGGCCGGCCGTCCTTGCCGACCACGCGCGCCGCGAAGCGGACGGTGTCGCCAGCCAGGACTTCGGCGCCGGGCCACATCGCGAGCGCCAGCTCGATCGCAGGATTCTCCTGGACCACGATCGTCCGCGAGGTCGCCAGCGCGCCCGAGTGCGCGGTGATCGTCACCTTGCCCGGGGCGAGCATCGTCAGCGTGCCGTTCTCCGCGACCCACGCGACGCTCACGTTCGATGATTGCCAGGTGATCGGCGCGTCGCCGCGCGGCTGCACGTCGCCCCTGAGCCAGAGCTGGGCCGAGAGCGGCACGGACGTGCCGGCGTAGGTTCCGAAAATGGGGGCCGCGAGGACGACTGTATCGTTCTGGAACGCGCCGACATGCCCAGCGAAGGCGAGGGCGCGCTGTGCCTGCGTTGGCGCGGCGAACGCGAGAGTGGCTGAGCCGAGCGCGACGGCGGCGCGGGCGAGGTAGCGGAACATGCGGGGGCTCTCCTGCGGGGAGGTCGGGGAAGGGATCGGGGCGGGGAATGCGGCGCCCTGGCGCGGCGGTAGCGCGTCAGGTCTACCGCATGGGACGACCGAGCGCCGCGCTCGGTATCATCATCCCCCTGCCGGCCGCGTCACCGCCCGGAGCTCCGTTCGCGCCGCCTCGGCGAATTGGCGGACAATGGCGCCCGCTGGCTCGATCTCCCGAATTCCGTCGACGCTCTTGCCTGCTTGCCAGTAGTCCGAGTCGCCCGCCGCGCGGAGTGAGGCGCGCCTCAGGTGATGGATCGAGCGGAGCGCGTAGAGCGAGCGCATGAGATGCTTCGTCTTCCCGCCGCGGAGTAGCCAGCGCGCGACGGGGCCTGCCTTCGTGCCGATCCGTTCGATGTACGGGGTGCGGATCACTGAGACGGGCACGCCGGTGATTCGTTCCGTGAGGACGATGTCGCGCTCGGTCGAACGGATGAGCGCGGCCTTGTACTCGTCGTGCGCGCGGCATTCGGCCGTCGCGATGAAGCGCGTGCCGAGCTGCACACCGTCGTAGCCCATGCGTAGCGCGGCGCCGAAGCCGGCCGCGTCGCCCACGCCGCCGGCGCAGATCAGCGGCACGCCGTAGCCGGCCATCGTGGCGAGCAGCGCCTCGGCGCTCCGGCCGCCCGCATGGCCGCCAGCCCGATCGTTCACGGCGATGAGGCCGTCCACTCCCCCCTGTAGCCCCTTCTCCGCCCATTTCCGCTCGGTCACGTCGTGGTAGACGACGCCGCCTGCCGGGCGCACGCGATCGACGACCCATCGCGGATTGCCGAGCGAGGTGACGAAAAAGCGAATGCCCTCGTCGAGCGCCGCGTCTACCCAGCGTACCATCCGGTCGTGGTACGTGCGCGACGACGCCTCGATGAGGACGTTCATGCCGACGGGCTTCGCCGTGAGCGCGCGAATGTAACGGAGACCCGCTCGGAGGTCGCGTTGGCCGTGCACGAAGAGGAGCGACACGGGCTGCACGACCCCGATCCCGCCCGCCTCGGAGACCGCGGCGACGAGCTCGGGGTTGCTGCACGGGTACATGGCGCCGCAGATGAGCGGTACCGCGATTCCTACCTGGCGCGTGAATCGTGTGGCGAGCGGGGAGTCGGCCACCGGAGTCTCTCCACTTGCTCCCGAGTCGGGCGCCGCCATCAGCCGCGCGCCGGCTCCGCGTCAGCGGCGGGACATTCGCGCCTGGACGCCAAGCGAGGAACGATGCGTGCGCTCCCGTGCCGGGGAACGCTCGAGACGGTTGGGCCGGCACGGTGACAACACGGAGGGGGGACCATGGGAGACACGACGGTGACGAAGGTTGACTCGCGGCACTCGCCGACGGGTGCGCTGGGGCAGAAGTATCTCGCCTCGGGCGTACACGTCGCCATGCGCTTGTGGGAGACGGAGCCGGAGACAGCGTCCAAAGCGGAGTCGCGGCGCGAGTATGAGACCGTCGGCTACGTGATCACAGGGCGTGCAGAGCTCCACCTCGAGGGACAGATGGTGCTGCTCGAGGCGGGCGATTCATGGGTGGTGCCAAAGGGCGCATCACACACGTACAAGGTGCTCGAGCGGTTCACCGCCGTCGAGGCGACATCGCCGCCTGCCCACGCGCACGGCCGCGACGAGTAACGCGCTCGGCCGGCGAGTACGCGTGCTGCGCGGCCCGGCGGCGCCGCGCGCTCGGGGTCAGGACACCAGTCCGCGATCGGGTCGTTCGGGGAAATGCGCTGGCGTTGCGTTCGCCAGCGGCTCGCTCCGCGGCTCGAGCGCGGCCGCGAAGAGTGCGGCCGTCGCGAATCGGTGTCCGGGCAGCCTCGCCAGCGCGCGTCGGAGCGCCTCGTCGACGTGCGCCGGCACGAGGTCAGCGATCGTAGCGACGCTCGGCGCCGCGTCGGTGAACTTCCGGTCGTTCTCGACGATGCCGCGTGGGCCCATGAAGGGTGGCACGCCAGCGAGCATCTCGTAGAGCACGCAGGCAAGGCTATAGATGTCGCTCCGGCCATCCACGTCTGGCTCACCGAGAAGCTGCTCGGGGCTCATGTACGGGGGAGTGCCGAGCGCTGTCCCGCTCGTCGTGAGCGCGGGCTCGCCCGTGTTGACGATGGCGCGCGCGATTCCGAAGTCGGCGACGGTCGCGTTGCCATCCCCGAGGAGGATGTTGCCCGGCTTGATGTCCCGATGGATGACGTCGCGCCGGTGCGCATAGTCGAGCGCATCGGCGATCTGGCGGGCGATGCGCAGCGCCTCGGAGACTGGAAGCCGTTTCTCGCGGCCGAGTCGGCTGTGCAGCGACTCGCCCTCGATGTAGGGGGTCACGTAATAGAGCAGTCCGTCGGCTGACCCCGAATCGTGCAGCGGCAGAATGTGCGGATGCTGCAGCCTTGCGAGGAGCCTGATCTCCCGGTGGAAACGCTCGGCCGCCACGCGCGAGCCCGGCAGGCCGCGGAGCACCTTGATCGCGACCAGGCGGTCGTGCTTGAGGTCCGTCGCGAGGAAGATGGTCGCCGCGCCACCCTGTCCGATCTCGCGCAGGACCGCGTAGCGGCTCGCGAGCGCGTTAGCGAGCGTCTCGAGGACGAGGTTGCGCATGAAAACGGCCTGGAAGCTCCCGCTGAGAACGGGCGTGGGGAGGGGATGCTCGTGCCCGCGTAAGATACGTGGCGCCGCACGGCGCGGCATGGCCCGGCGGGAGGTTCCGTCGCGCTCGCCTTGAACGCGCGGCCGTCGATTCGTATACTGTCGCCCGCACGTTGGATCGCGCGCACGCTCCGTCCCAGCCTACCCTCTTCCGCAGCACGGACATGATCATGCGAATGACGTTCCTCGTTCGCTCGCTCGTCCTTGCCCTCGTCCTGGCCGCAAGCGCGCGGTACGCGGTCGCGCAGACGGGAAAGATCACCGGCGTCGTGACGGACGTCGCGAACGGCGAGCCGCTCGAAGGCGTGCAGATACTCCTGCAGGGCACCGGACGGGGGGCCGTCACGGGGGCGAACGGGCGCTACTTCATGCTCAATGTCCCGCCGGGCGAATACACCGTGGTCGCGCGCCGCATCGGCTATCAGACGTCACAGCGAGACGCCGTCCAGATCCTCATTGACGTCACACGCGAAGTCAACTTCGCGATCGGCGCCGCCGCCAGCCAGCTCCAGGCCGTGCGCGTCGAAGCGGACGCGCAACCGCTCATTCAGCCGGGCACGACGGGGAGCGCGACCGCGATCACCTCGCAGGAGATCGAGGCGCTGCCGGCCACCAGCATTGCCGGTGTGTTGGCGCTCCAGCTCGGCTTCCTCGCCGTGCCGATCGAGAACACGGACGTCACGGCGTTCGTCGATGCGCGTCGGGGAGTGACGTCGGAGCGCATCCGCGGCGGTCGCGCGGCCGAGACGCTGACGCTGATTGACGGGCTGCCGATCAACAACTATGTGCTGGGCGGCGCCGCGTTCGACTTCACCACCGACGCGGCGCAACAGATCAACTACGAGCGCGGCGGCTTCGAGGCGCAGTACGGCAACGCGATGTCGGGGATCATCAACATCGCGACGAAGGAGGGCGGCACCACGTACCGCGGCTCGGTCAGCTACTCCTCGTCGCGGGTGGCGGGGCAGCTGGGGAGTGTGCCCGACGACCGACGTCAGCGCGACCTCATTCAGGGGTTCCTCTCCGGGCCGGTGCCGGGAACGAAGGAGCGCGTGCGGTGGATGCTCGCCGGCCGCCAGAATACGGGCGCGCAGCGCGTGCTCGAGTTCGACACGCTGGTGGCCGACCCGATCAACAACCGCGCCGACCCGCGCGGGAACACGCAGCAGATCAACGATCTCTTCCGGGGGTGGCGCGGTGTAGGCTTCAACGCTCAGCGCGATCTCTACGGCAAGCTCACGGCCTATGTGACCCCTTCGGTGCGCGTCAACCTCGGGCGTCTCGAGTACCAGCGGCAGTATCAGGACTACAATCCGGCCTTCGTCCTGACGGGGTTCAATCCCGTCACCGCCTGCGACCGGCTCTACCCCAACCGTCATGAGTACTGCGTGCGCACGTACGCGGCGGGCGACCCGTCGCGCTACGAGGACATTCTGGGCGGCGGCCTCGGACTCGCGCAACGACTCAACTACCAATACATCGCGCAGGGCTCCACGCAGCTCGACCGGAACCTGACGTGGGCGAACGTGGACCACACATTGGGCCGAACGACCTACAAGGTAGCCGCCGGCCGGCTCGTCGTCGCCCGCAACGCGTGCGACTACCTCATCGGCATCTGCCTCGGCGGCAAGATCCGGAATTACACCACCTCGCAGTCGTTCGTGATCCCGCGCGTGATCCCGACCTCCACCCGCGCGCAGTACGTGAATCCCGGAACCGGCGCCGAAAACTTCGCGGGCGGGGACACGAACACCACGCACATGGCGCGAGCCGATGTGCAGTCGCAGGTCACCGACCACCACGCGCTGCGGGGCGGCGCGTTCTATCAGCAGCACGACATTCGCTTCTACGAAGCGCGCAACGTCGGGCGGCCATTCGATGCATCCACGATCGCCAACTATAGCTACGGCGGGAAGCCATGGGACGCCGCGCTCTACGTGCAGGACAACGTCGAGTACGACTTTCTCACGGTGAAGTTGGGCTTCCGCTTCGACTACACGAAGGCGCGCGGCCGCTTCTTCTCCAACCCGCTCGATCCGACGAATGGCACCACCGTCACGGAGGTGTGCGAGGGGCGGGCGTTCGGCGCCAGTCCGTACACCTTCGTGCTGACCTCTGGCGATACGCTCTCCGGCATCGCCGCCTGCAACATCGCCCGTGACGCGCGGGGGCGGTCGTTCCTGCTCGACAGCGCACGGCGTATTGCCTTTCAGGATGACTTCTCCGAGGCGCCCGTGCGGCGGCAGTTCTCGCCGCGAATCGGCGTCCAGTTCCCGATTTCCACACGCTCGTCGTTCTTCGTCAACTACGGCGTCTACACGCAGAACCCGATCTACAACGTCATGTACCAGGGGACGGGGATTGGACGGCTCGCCGACTCGGCGACGCTGAACACCGTGACGCGGGACTCGATCGCCCGCGGGCAGTCCCTCGAGGGGACGCCGGCCGGCCCGAACTTCCGGCAGGACTTCGGCAACGTGCCCGTCCTGGGGAACCCGAGGCTGGCGATCGAGAAGACGACATCGTACGAGGTGGGCTTCGCGACCGAGATCGGACGGCTGTACGCCCTCACCGTCACCGGTTTCGCGAAGGACCAGTCGGGACTCAGCGGCTTCCGCCGCGGCGGAAGCCGTGCGGATGGTACCCCCGTGCTCGACCCCGCGGCTACGTACGACCCGGGTGGAAACCCGACGGTCGCCTACAATGTGTTCGTCAATACCGACTTTCAGACCGTGCGCGGCGCCGAGCTCACGTTCCGCCGGCGACTGCAGCACTACTGGGCGTTCGACATCAAGTACGGCTATCAGCAGGTGATCACGAATGCCGCGCCGCCGGAGCTCGAGCTGCAGAAGCAGATCGAGCTCGACGTGCCCGTGAGACGCGAGGTTCGCTCTGAGATCGATCAGCCGCACCTCTTCACCGGCGTCGCACGCTTCGATTGGGGCGCGCAGCCTCCCAAGACGCGATACCTGGGCGGCGCGTTGCGGAACGCCAAGCTCACCTTCACCACACGCGTTGCGTCGGGGCTGCCGTACACGCCCTGCGCGACGTTCCTCTGCAACACGGCCGACCGGGGCGAGCGCAATGCCGGAACGGGTCCGACAACCTTCGCGCTCGACATGCTGGCCGAGAAGCGGTGGCGGGCCGGCGGGCTGAGCTTCGGCGCCTTCGTGCAGGTCAACAACCTACTCGACCGGAAGAATTGCCTGCAGCCGTATCCGACGACGGGTCGGTGCGACGCCGGCTCCCTCAACGCGGTGCGGTCGTTCGCCACGAGCCCGTTTCAGAACGGTGGGCTCGATCCGAACGCGATTGCGTCCACCGGCGCGACAACGACGCAGTTCGACTTCCCGAACCTGTACGGCGAGCGGCGCTCGATCTTGGGCGGCCTGAGGGCGAGCTTCTGATGCGAGGCACGATGTCCGTGAGGCGGCGGTGGCCCGGCGCGGCGGCCGCACTCACGCTGGCCGGCGCGGCGGCGCTCCTCGCGATCCCGCTCCCTGCCTCGCCGATCGCGGCGCAGCAGGGGGCGCCGGCGCCCCCGCCGCGCCGGACCTTCAGCCTGCTCGCGTTCGCAGACTTCGCGGGCACCGGGATGCGCGCGTCCGGCGCGCAGCGCTTCTGGGTGAGCAACGCCGGCCCGATGGACGCGCAACAAACACTGCTCGGTATTCCGGGGCCGGCGCGCGTGACGCGCGCGAACGGGACGTTCACGCAGTTCGCCGAGGTGACGCTCTTCGCGGCCGCCGCGCCGGGCGACTGGGCTGCGAATCGCGGCCGCGTTCCGTCGCTCGCGAACGTCACCGGAGGCGGGGCGGCGCTCTCGTACAACTACCACCTGAACGCGCCCGGCACGACGATGTGGACGGCGCGCGACGGGTCGCTCGGGTTCAACCATCGCGGGGTCCGCAGCACGGCGGACAACTCCTGCCTCAATCACACCGTCTCGAACATTCCGGCGGGCGCCGTGCTGATGGCGGCGAGCGACTGCCCGGGGACATGGGGACTGCGCGGATTCGAGGGGCGGCGGCCCGTGCCACTCGCCTCGTATCGGAGCCTGTTCGCCGCGAACCGGAACGGCTTCCGATTCAACTTCTTCGATGTCCCGCCCGAGCTCACCGACACCACGCTGTTCCTCGGCGATCGCTTCCAGACCTACGGTCTCGCGAACGACTACGGACGCGAGCGGCTGGTCGCGTTCGGCAACGTCATCCCGGGCGGTACCGGCGCCCCGCGCGAGCAGGGCTATCCCATGGGGCTCGAGTGGCGCTTCGACGCATTCACGTTGAACGCGCTCCCCGGGGTCGTCTTCTGGCAGGCCACGATCACGAATCGGAGCCGGGAGGTGTACGGCGGCACAGGCCTGGATTACGACTCGCTGTATGCGGGAATACTCGCTCGTCATGTTCGGCAGAACCGGAGCCGCGCCGGCTTCGACGTGCCGCGCGGCACCGCCGTGTTCAACGAGATTCAGGCGCGCGCGAACTGCGATGCTGCGCGCGCCGTTCCTGGGAGCTTCAGCTTCGGCGGCTACACGGGCAATTGCGCCGGGAGCGTCGGGTTCACGAACGGCGTCAGCTCGATCACGTTCCTCAAGAGCCCCATCGGTGACCTGCGCTTCAAGCAGTTCAGCGACTCGTCCAGCGCCTTCTCCAACCCTACGAGCCCGGTTCGCGGCGACACGATCACCTTCAACATCGGCCGCCTCTGCGGGGATGACTGCATCCTCGACCGCTTCGCCTCGCCGCAGACGGGGTGGGGCGTGATTGCCGCGCGCGAGGCGGCCGCCCTCGGCAACCAGGCGGCGGGCACGCTCGACCCGTTTCAATACTGGCAGCTCTTCCACCCGGTGAACAACGCGCCCTACGGCGACGGGCCGCGCGTGGACCTATCGAACCCGCGCGCGGGCGGCGGATTCAACTTCGCCGTGCCGGGCTGGCGCTACAGCACACGCCCGGCCGGCGCGCCGGCCGCGGGAAGCGACACGCTCTTCCTCGACACCTGCAATCCGGTCGCCAACCGCTGCAACCCGATCTGGGCGGATACGCTTCCCGGCCAGTCCATCGACTTTACGCGAGGCGCGACCTGGGTCGGCGCCGGACCCTTCCGCCTCCCGGCCGACTCGACGGCCTCGCTCATCCTGGCGATCGCCGCGCACACCGATTCCGCCGCGGCCGAGCAGACGATCGCGCAGACGATCGCGCTCTACCAGACCTTCTTCGTCGCGCCGGCTCAGCCCCCCGCGCCGCGCGTCACCGCGGTCCGGGTCACGCCGGGGAGCACCCGACAGACGTTGGTCGAGATCTACCTGGATAACCGCACCGTCGGCTACGTGGATCCGTTCGTCCAATCGGTCAGCGAGCGGTTCCGTGCCGCCGGTCTGCCTCGCTCCTCCACGCCCGGCGGCCCGCCCAATTGTGCGCTGGCCACCTCCGTGGAGCAGCGCCTCAACTGCTTCAATCCCGGGCTCGGCGCTCCCGCCGCCCGACGGACGCTCGCAGACTCCGTGCTCACGCTCGCCGCCGCGAACATCGGGCAGATCCTCGTCTTCAAGTCATGCGATAACGGCCGCAACTTCACGAGTGGCTCGTCGCCCAACCTCTGCACCCGCGACGTCATCAAGGACTCGCTCGGCGTCGAGCGCGGGCCCGCGGCGTACCGGACGATTCCGGCAGGTGAGGTGCGGTTCACCGATGGCAACGTGCTCGGTGGGCAGAGCTACTACTACGCGTTCGTGCCGGTAACCCGCGGCGTACGGCTCCAGCTCCTCGACTCCACCGCCACCACCGGTCGCCGGGTCATCGATACGACGCTCGTCGCCGCAACATCCGCGCTTCCGGCGACGGCGAGCGCACCGAACGTCGCGGTGGTCTATGTGCCGGCGAGCCTGCAGGCGGGGACCGCCCGCTCGGCGGTCCGCTTCACGCGTGAGAGCGGCCCGCGGACGCTCAACCCGACGAGCGACACGACGTTCACCGGCCTCACCGTCACCGCGCTCGACACGCTGCAGGCACCCGTGGCGTATCGGCTCGTCTTCGGCGATACGGTGGTGGTCAAGGAGTACTCGACGAATGCGCTGATCGACTCGACGGTGGTCATCGTCCGGCGGAGCGCCCCCGTCGGCTTCACTTTCACCGCGGCGACGACCGCGTCGTCCACCGCGACGCCGCGGCGAGTGCGAACCGACTCGCTCGTGTTCGTCAGACGTGAACGGACCCCGCTCCCGATCGTCGCGGCGACGGGCACGATCGGAGCGGCTGGTGCCGCCGGGCAGCCAGCGGACACCGTCGTCGGCACGCGCCGCATCCGCACGACGCTCCTCTTCGGTACCGTCGGGGGCTTCGTGAACACCGGGACCGCGGCGATCTTCACTGGCACCGGCACGGCGCCTTTCACGGGGCTGCTCGGCCAGGCCGTCCTCATCGAGGAGCAGGGCGGCGCGGCGGTCCCGATCGCGGTCGGGAACGACCTCCGCAATCTGGCGCCCGCCGCATCCTTCGTGGTCAACTCGCGCGTGCTGAGCAGCCCGGGATTCGGGGGCGTCAATGTAGACATCCAGAACCGGCCGGTGCTCACCGCGGCGGCTGGCGGCGGTGCGCAACGCGTCGACCAGTTCTACGCCGACCCGAAGTTCGGCCGGCTCCTCGGCCTCGGCGGAATCGCCGACCGGCCGACCGTGGACTGGCAGGGAACGCCGAGCCGGCTCCTCGGTACGAGCGTCGGGGAGATTGTCGCCACCTTTCTGGGCTCGGAGTGGGGCCCCCTGGCGCCGTTCAACTTCTCGCGCGGGTTGGGTCCGTTGCAGGCGCAGGTAGATAGCTCCCTGGCGCGCCGTCCGACCGGTCAGACGACCGACACGTCGCAGGCGGTGATCGACGCGGTCAACGCCGCGCTCAAACCGACGGCTGCCCCCGCCGCGCGGATCACGTCGGACAGCCTCCTCGCCGTGAAGCTGCCGTTCACGATTCGGAACGCTTCTGCCGACCGGCCGATCATCGTCGCCCAACTTCGCAGCGACAAGTACGCCACCTATCTCCTCGGCGCGGCGCCGGATTCGGGCCGCGTCGTGATTCCCGCCGATGTGTGGGTGCCGGGTGAGCGCCTCATCTTCCTGCAGAACGTCGCGGTCGCGGACACGGCGGGCGGCGCGGTCCGCCGTGACGCGAGCGGCAACGTGCTGACGCGCGATGTGCTGACGGTCGTCGCCTACCCTGCGGTCATCGGCTGCGCCGCGGCGTTTCCGTTCACCTGCAACCCGCTCGTGGGCCGCGGCGGAACGGCGGGCTACATCACGGCGGATTCGCTCGTCGAGCTGCACATCCGCTACGCGGTGCCATTCACCTCCGAGCGCGAGTTCGCCTTCACGGTGTCGCCCTTGATGACCGGCGCCCGGCTCACGAGCAGGCCGTCGCAGTCGCAGCTCGATTCCGTGAAGGTCGTGCCGAACCCGTACGTCATCTACTCGAACTATGAGCAGACGGCGACGAACGAGCAGCGCGTCGCGTTCACGCACCTGCCTCCCCAGGGAACGATCCGCATCTATACGGCGGCCGGGCAGTTCGTCCAGGAGCTCAGGTGGACGCCCGCGCAACTCAACGGGTCGGGCGACCTGTACTTCAATCTGATCTCTCGCGAGGGGACGGAGCTGGCGAGCGGACTGTACCTGTTCACCGTCACCGCCGCCGACGAATCCGGTAGCACGAAACGCCGGAAGGTCGGCCGCTTCATCATCATTCGGTGAGGACCGCTGCAATGACCTACCGCCGGCTCGCCACCATCATGGGGTGCCTCATGGGGTGCCTCGCGCTCGCGCCTGCTGCGCTCCCGGCACAGATCGGCGCCATCCAGATCACGCCGACGCGCGGCGAGAACGTCAGCCGCGTCGGCACGCGCGGCGCGAACTTCCTCCAGCTCGGCGTCGGCGCGAGACCCCTCGCGCTGGCCGGCGTCTACGCCGCGTCGGCGAGCGATCTTTCCTCGGTGTACTGGAACGTCGCTGGATTAGCCGAGGTGCAGCGCCCGGCGGTCTTCCTCTCGCGCGAGACGCTGTACGGCAGTTCCGGGCTCACGAACACGTTCGCCGCCGCCTCGCTCCCGGTCCTCAGCGGTACGCTCGGCGTCAGCTTCACGAGCTTCACCTCGGGCGACATCACGCGCACTACGGAAGCGTATCCGGAGGGGAATGATCCCGTAGCCGGCTCCTTCGTGTCGTGGAGCGCGAACGCCGTCGGCGTGCACTACGCCAGGCAATTCACCGATCGGCTCGCGTTCGGCCTCACGGGCAAGTACGCCACGGAAGGCATCACCTTCGCCACCGCGAAGTACTACGGCTTCGACGCGGGTACGCGCTTTCGTTCCGGACTCTTCGGCACGACGCTCGGCGCCTCCGTCTCGAACCTGGGCTCGGCGTCCCGCGTGCGCGGGCCGGCCGTGGACCGCAAGTGCCCGCGCCGGGACCAGCCCCTGTTCCCGACGCAGCGAACGCTCGACTGCTCGCTGCCGACCGGGCAGAACCAACTTCCCACGATGCTCCGCTTCGGCATCCAGACGGACATTGTCGGCGGCGCCGAGTCGCTGATGGGGCAGCGAGGACCACACCGGCTGGCGTTGATGGCCGACATCAACGACGGCATCGACTCGAACGTGATGCCCGCGGTCGCTGCGGAGTACGTGTTGAGCAACCGACTCTCCCTCCGGGTAGGGAAGCGCTTCCTACACGACGGGCGCACCGAAGCCGGCGGCACCGACGGGCTGGGTGGCGGAATCGGACTCGCCATTCCGCTCTTCGGGCGACGCGTGCTCGTGGACTACGCGTACCGCGACTATGGCGACCTGTCGAACAATCAGGCCTTCTCCTTCCAGTTCGAGTTCTGATCTCATGCGGTCGTTCTCACGTCCGAGTGACGGGGCGGGATCGCTCGTGCTGGCCACGGTAGCGGCGCTGCTCGCGGGCACCGCACTGAGCATCCCCCGCCGCCTCGCCGCGCAGATCCCCGACAGTGTGTACTCCGTGGGCGGAGTATCGCGCCGGTACGAGGTCTCGGTCATCAGCGGCTACCAGCAGTTCGCGACCAGCGCGGCGCTCGACGGCTCGCCGATCCTCGGTGCCCGCATCGCGCGAACCATCGTCCCGCGCATCTCCGCCGGCGCTGGCTTCGCATTTGCCCGACCGATGAGTCGTGGCGAGTACTTTCCCTGGAATCGGCAGCCGTACTTCGAGAACACGCGGCAGAACGACACAACGCTCATCTATTCCGTGAGCCAACGTACCACCCTCATGACCGGCGGCATCGACGTCAACCTGCGCCTTCCGGTGTACGCGCTCAATCCGAGATCGGCGTTCGCCGGCGTCGCGCTCGAGGGCGGCGTGGGTGTCGGATTCTACAACTTCTGGCTCGACCCGCAGCAGAGCAGGGGACAGCGCCGATTCGGCGGACTCGCATACCAGTTCGGCGGCGGCGTGAGTATCCCGGCCAGCCGCGGGAGCGCGATCCGGCTCCGCGTGGATGACGTGCTGTTCACGCACTACGACCGCGATAGGCTCTCGCTCTCGGATCCGCTCTTCTCCGAGGACCTGTTCCGCAATCCCGATCCAGCGCCGCCCGCGAAGCAGCGATCGGTCCACAACATCCGGATCGCGCTCTGGTATTCGTTCGTGCCGGGGGCCAGCGAGCAGTGACCCGAACACTTGTACTGTGCTTCCTCGCGCTGATCGCCGGTTGTCTGAGCTACGACTCGCCGACCGAGCGCGTCGGTGGGACGCAGTACAACATGCCACTCAGCGTGATCGCGCCGTTGCGACTCCCCTCACTCGCGGACACGATCCGGTCGAGTGGCACGGGCACCGCGCCACGCATCGTGGACAGCATTCTCGCGACGGCGCGCTTCCTCAAGCCGCTCTCGGGCAACGCACGCTACCAGCTCTATCTGGTGAGCGCGCTCGACGGGAGTGCCCGCCCCGCGTTGGCGACGGTCATCGAGTCGCGCGTCGACACGAACCGCGCGACCGGTGCCGTGACCACGACGCGAACCACCCTGCCCGGGCGGTCGAGCTTCTACAAGGGCGCGCCCTTCAATACCGTCACCTCATTCCGGATCGGCTCGGGCGGAGTCGCCGACACCGCGATCCAGAACGGCGCGTTCTTCGTCGTCACCATTCAGGCGGATTCCGCGGCGGCGAAGTACGATAGCCTCACGCCCAAGCCACTCTGGTTCCAATTCCGCAACCAGAGTGGCACCCCGACCCTGACTGACGACGTGGTCACGCCGTTCCCCGCGGCCTCGTTCGGTTTCTTCGACGCGCCGGGCCGCTCGCGCGTGTACTCCGCGCAGGGGCGGGGGCGCGGCGCCTTCTGGGATCGGACCGGCGACGGCCGGCTCGTCTACTCCGCGCTCGCGGAGGCGATCACGTTGCCGCCGCCGGGCTACTATTACCAGCCCTACGTGCGCGACTCGACAGGGAAGGGGATCGCGTTCGGCAGCCTCGTGGATGCAGCGACGGGCCGCTCGCTCTTCGACGCAGACACCACGCGCGTGACCGGGTTCGTCGCGCAGCTCCCCAACGCACTCTTCGGCGTGCGGGAAGACTCGCTGGGGCAAACATTCACCTTCTCCGATTACAACACTATCCAGCTCTCGCTCGAGCCCAAGCGCGCCGACCTGTCCTTCCCGAGCGGAATGGCGGTGCTCCAGGGCAACATCTCGCCGCTCACGCTCCGGGCGCGCCGCGGCGTGCTCAACGTGCTCGTCCGCGGCGGAACGGGCGCGAGCGGGGTTGCAGTGACTGTCTGCCGCACGGGAACGACCACGCAGCTGACCACGGGCCTCACGGACGCCGCGGGCCGCGTCGTACTGCGAAGTCCCGTTGGCATGGTGGACGTCCGGATCGCACAGGCATGCACGGAGAGCGGCACTCCGGCGCGTGGCGGCCTCTTCGTGCGCGTGGGGTCCGAGCAGACGCTCGAGCTCGACCGGTAGCGTAGCGCGCGACCCCGGCGCCCGGTTCCGGCGCCGCCCAGCGGCCCGCTCAGATCGTCGTGAGAACCGGCTGCGGCGGAGCGGCGTTCGTTCGCGAGAGGGCGCCGCGTCGCGCCTGAACCGGCCTGCTCCTTCCCATGCCCCTGACCGACCGCCCCACTCCGCGCCCCATCCGCCACCTGGGCTTCGCCGTCAAGGTGCTCGGCACGCCTGGCCTCAAGAGCAACGATGCGCGCCGCTGGCAATCCGGGCCGCACCTGCGCGTGTCCATCGAGTACCTGGCCCGCATCTTCGAGTACTGCGATGGCATCGACGTCCGGATGTACCGCATGTCGTCCGACATCGCGCCGTACGCGACGCACCCGACGATGCCGCAGTTTCACGATCAGGTACGCGAGTGCGCGGACGATCTCGCCGCGCTCGGCGCGCGGGCGCGTGAGCTCGGACTTCGACTCTCGCTCCACCCATCGCAATACATCGTGTTGAACAGCCCGAATCCGGCCGTCGCCCGCGGCTCGGCCCGCGATCTGGAGGTGCAGACGGAGATTCTGGATGCCATGGAGCAGGGGCCCGAGGCGACCGTCATCGTCCACGGCGGGGGTGGCTACGGCGACAAGGTGGCGGCACTCGACCGCTTCTGCCGCGCGTGGGAGGGTCTGTCGGAGCGCGCGCGCTCGCGCATCGCGGTCGAGAACGACGAGGACATCTTCTCGGTGGAGGACACGCTCGGCATTCACCGTCGGACGGGTGCGAAGACCATCTTCGATCATCAACACCACCGGCTGAATCCGGGCACCTGGAGCGGGCGCGAGGCCGACGCCGCGAACGCCTCGCTCGCGACCTGGCCCGACGGGGTAACCCCGAAGCTCCATTATTCCTCGCCGCGGCTGGACGCGCGCGAGGTCACGCGTGGCGGGAAGGCGAAGCCGGGGGCGCCGCTCCTCTCCCAACACGCCGATTACATTGACCCGTGGACGTTCGACGCGTTCGCCCGCACACTTCGTCGGCCCGTGGACGTCATGCTCGAGGCGAAAGCGAAGGACCTCGCGCTGCTGCGGCTGCGAAAGGACCTCGCGATGCTCGACGCGAAGATCGTCTGACGCCGGTCGCCACACCTCCAGCCCCACCGAGCTCATGCCCGCGCCCCGCCGAACTTTCGCGCTCCATGTTGCGACCGTGCTCGCCGCGTTGCTCGCGGGCTCGGTGACCGATCTCGCGACGCCGGCCCGCGCCCAGCGCACGCAGGTCGGCCGAGCCGGCGGTTCCGTGACCGCTCCCGCGGTGACGCCGCCCGCGCAGGACTACCTCGCCTACGTCGTGTCCGAGTCGGCCGATCGCGTGGCGCTCATCCGGTTCGGCCCAAAGGGAGCCCGGATCGATCGCGAGACGTCGGTCGGGGTGATGCCCACCGATCTGGATGGCCCGCATGGCGTCGCCGTGTCGCCGGACGGTCGCTACTACTATGTGACGACCGCTCATGGCACACCCTTCGGCTCGCTCTGGAAGTACGCGACTCGGAACGACTCGCTCATCGGCCGGGTGGAGCTCGGAAATTTTCCCGCCTCGATGCAGGTGTCGCCAGACGGCGACTACGTCTACGCGGTGAACTTCAATCTCCACGGCGACATGGTGCCATCGTCCGTATCGGTCGTCATGACGGACGGGCTCGTCGAGGTCGCGCGGATCACCACCTGCACCATGCCGCACGGCTCGCGGATGAATCCACAGGGCACCAAGCAGTACTCGGCGTGCATGATGGACGACATGCTCGTCGAGGTGGATACGCGCACCTTCGGCGTGTCTCGCCACTTCATGCTTGCCAAGGGTGGGGAGCATGGCATGGCCGGCGCGCCGAGGCACCGGGACGCCGCCATGC
Organism: Gemmatimonadaceae bacterium; assembly: GCA_037720885.1. Taxonomy (GTDB): domain Bacteria; phylum Gemmatimonadota; class Gemmatimonadetes; order Gemmatimonadales; family Gemmatimonadaceae; genus JACMME01. Next base: position 43,067 of record JBBJNN010000023.1, read on the forward strand.
ACGGCTCGGCCGGTCATACTGCGGGCGGGCACGACGGAGCGGCGGGCGCCGGCGGCGCCTCGACCCCGGGCGCCGTGAGCTGCTCGCCCACGTGGGCACAACCTTCAGCGGATGGCTCCAAGGTCTACGTGGCGTGCAACAAGAGCAACGAGATCGTCGAGGTGGACGCGACCACGTGGGCAGTCGGCCGGCGCTTGCCCGCCGGCGACGGCGTCTACAACCTCGCCGTCACGCACGATGGACGGCGCCTCATCGCCACGAACAAGCGCGGTCAGTCTGTATCTGTCTTCGACCTGTCGTCCGGAAAGGAGGTCGCCCGCCTCGCGACGAAGCGGAAGGTCGTGCACGGCGCCGCCGTCTCGGCTGACGATCGGTACGTCTTCATCTCGGTCGAGGGGATCGGCTCGGAGCCCGGCACCGTCGAGATTGTCGACCTCCGCGCGCTCCGGGTCGTCGCGACCGTTGACGTCGGCCAGCAAGCGGGCGGCATCGACTTCTGGAAGGCAGAGCCGCCGAAGTAATCGGTGGCCGAAGGGGTCGTTGGCGCTCCGCGAAGTGTCGTACCGGATGCTGCCAAGCTCGCCAAAACCGTGTAATTGCGACCTGCCTCACGTACGGTCTGTGCCACGTGCCGCACTCGGGTTGCTCGTTTGGCTCCGCTCGAGTCAAATAGGGTCGGGGAGCCTGGAAAGACACAAATGTCTGTTTACATTTCGTGCTAAGCGCGGCACTGCCCCTGCCTGCCTCCGTCTCGCGCTCCTCCGCCAAGTCGCATCCGTCCACATTGCTGCTGCGTGCCGCTGCACGGCACCGGGAGATACGTTCGCCATGCGAAAGTCGCTCGTGCTCTCCTTCGCGATGCTCGCCGCGTGCTCGGGCGGCGGTGACGATGGCAACGGACCGACTCGCGTGGCGACGGTCGCTATCTCGCAGGGGAGCGCGAGCCTGCTCGTGGGCGACTCCGTCCAGCTCGCCGCGACGGCGAAGGATGGAAGCGGGGCGTCGCTGAGCGGCCGTTCCATCGCGTGGACGTCGAGCAACGCCGGCATCGCGTCGGTCAACGCGACGACCGGCTGGGTTCGCGGCATCGCGTCAGGGGCGGCTGCGATCACGGCCGCGTCCGAGGGTAAGTCCGCCGAGATTCAGGTTGCCATCTCGCCGGTACCTGTGGCTGCCGTCGAGCTCTCGACCGCGACCCTCTCGCTCACCGTCGCCGGATCGGCGCAGCTCACCGCCACCCCGAAGGATGCGCGCGGCAACGCACTCGCGCGCGAGATCACGTGGGCCACGTCCGACGAGAGCAAGGTGCGCGTGAATGGGAACGGACTCGTCACGGGCGTCTCCGCCGGTTCGGCTACCGTCACGGCCACGAGCGAGTCACGCTCGGCGCAGACGCAGGTGACGGTCGGTGCGGTGAACGGCCCGGTGATCGCGTCGTTGTCCGCGGCGCTCCTCAGGCCGGGCTCCTCGGTCACCATCACCGGATCGAACTTCGACGCGAGCGCCGCCGCTAACCTCGTCACGATCGACGGCGTCAGTGCCGCGGTCAACTCGGCGACCCCGACGCAGCTCTTGGTGACGCTGCCGCCCGCTGGCTCGTTCGCATGCGAGCCAACGCACAACGCGACGGTCAGCGTGACCGTGAACGGTGCGGCCGGTACGCGGCAGCAGCCACTACAGGTCGCGACGCAGCGTGCGCTGGTCGCTGGCCAGTCGCTCATGTTGCTCGACCCAACAGAAGTCCGCTGCAACGAGCTGTCGCAGACCGGCGGGCGTTATCTCGTGAGCGTGTTCAACACGAATACGTCGGTCAGCTCGTCGGCGACCTTCCAGCTCCGCGGTGCGGGCGCGACGGTGCTCAACGCGGCGGTCGCGCCGAACGTCACGAGCACGGTCTCCGCGCAGATGACGGCGCCGCAGTCCTCGTCGAGCGTCGCGGCGCTGTTCATGGGCGCCGAGCTTCAGGCCTCGCGCCAGGAAGCGCTTGCCCACCGCGATCGCCTCGAGCGCGAGCGCGCACTCTTCCGGGCCGCCGCGCCGTCGCTCCGTGCACGTCGTGCAGCAAGCTCCTCGGTCTCCCTTCAGCGGGTTGGCGCGCGCGCGAGCCTCAACGTTGGTACGGTCGGCGACACGACGAGCATCAAGATCCCGAACATCAACGCGAGCAACCACTGCTCGAACTTCACGCAGATCCGTGCCCGTACCGTGTACTCGGGGGCGAGGGCGATCATCCTCGAGGACGTCGCCGCGCCACTCGCCGGCACGATGGATTCGTACTTTCAGCAGATCGGGCAGGAGTTCGACAACGTGATGTTCCCGATCATCACCGCGAACTTCGGCAACCCGCTCGCGTACGACGCCCAGACCGACCGGAACGGCAAGATCCTCATGCTGTTCTCCAAGCAAGTGAACGACATCGGTCGCGTCGTCGGTTTCGTCACCGCCTGCGACCTGATCGATCCAGCGCTCACCTCGAACCCCGCCAGCTACACGTCGAGCAATCTCGCCGAGATCTTCTATGCCGTCGCGCCGACGAGCACGGCGACCGGCTACACCAGCTCGCTCCAGAACATGACCCGCGATGGCTGGCGCCGCCTGGTCCGGGGCACCGTGATTCACGAGGTGAAGCACCTCACCACCTTCGCCGAGCGCTTCCAGAGTCCCACGGCGGACGTGCTCGAGGAGTCATGGCTCGAGGAAGGGACCGCGATGCACGCCGAGGAGCTGTATTCTCGGACGATCACGGGCGCGACCTTCAAAGGGAACACGGGATACGGTGCCGCCGCGGCAACGGGAATCTATTGTGAGATCCGGCCCGGCTCCGCGTCGTGCCCGGCCGACCGCCCCAAGGTCATGTTCGACCACTTCGCCTGGTTGTACGACTACCTGTCGAGCAACGAAACGCTGTCCATGCTCGGCGGCGTCGGCTCGAGCGATGGTAGCTTCTACGGCACCTCGTGGGCGTTCGTGCGGTGGATCATCGACCAGTATTCGAGCGACGCGGTCTTTCTCAAGTCGCTGATCGCCGAGCCGCACCTCACCGGCGTGTCGAACATCGCGGCGCGCACCGGGCGTACGTATGGCGAGCTCCTTGGCGACTTCTCGCTGGCGCTCGCGCTGGACGATCTCCCTGGCTTCACACCCTCGCGTCCACAGCTCGCGATCCCGAGCTGGAACATGCGCGAGATCTTCGCTGGCCTGACCGCCGACTTCGCATCGCAGAGCATCTTCGTCCGCAGCCCGCCGCTCCAGGCACGTGCGCTGGCCTTCGGAGGCTTCGCCAGCGATGTAGCCACCCTCCGTGCCGGCTCGGCCGCCTACTTCGACGTCGCGGGGTCCCAGGCTGGCAAGCAGTTGATCGAGGTCCGTACGGCCGGCGGCGGCGACCCGCCGTCTTCCCTCCGCGTCGCGGTCGTCCGCATACAATAGCGACCGCGCGGAGGAACCCTCCGCGGGGAGTGCGAACGGTGGGGACGGCCTGTGGCCGCCCCACCGTTTTTGATCAGACCTCCCGCAGCGCCTGCATCGGCGTCTCGCGGAAGACGTGGCGTCCGCTCAGGACGCCCACGGCGACCGTCAGGAGCACCATGCCGGCCGCGATCGCCAGCAGCGGCCCCACGCTCAGCGCGAACGGTGCCTTGAACGCGAAGCGCATCACCGCCCAGCCGCCGGCGATCGAGAGGAGCATTCCCGTCGCCCCGCCCAGCGCGCCCAATGCCGCGTACTCGGCGAACATGATCCGGCCGATCTGCGCGCGTGTCGCGCCGAGCGTCTTGAGGAGTACGCCCTCGCGAATGCGTTGCCGCCGCGACGCGGCGACGGCGCCCAGCAGGACGAGCACGCCGGTCACGAGGCTGAAGAGCGCCATGAAGCGCACCGCGACCGCGACCCGTCGAAGGATCGCGCCGAGCGTTTCCTGCACGACCGACAGGTCCACGCTCGAGACGTTGGGGTACCGGTCCACGGCGGCGCGCTGCGCGCGCGCGCGTGCCGCGGGGTCGGGAGCGTTGGCGAGTAGGACGAACGACTTGGGTGCGGTACGAAGCGCGGCGGGCTCGAACACGACGAAGAAGTTGGGCTCGAACCGAGCGAAGTTGACCTCGCGAAAGCTCGTCACTCGCGTGGTGATCGCGCTCCCCTGCACGTCCCAGCGGATCACGTCGCCGAGCGAGAGCCCGATGTCCTCGGCGACACCCTGGTCTACCGAGATCTGATAGGTGCTGTCGCCGCTTGCGGGTGCGCGAGCCCCGAACCACCTGCCGTTCAGCACCTTCTCAGAGGGGACGAGCGTGTCGCGGTACGTGGAGCGGTACTCGCGCCGCAGCGCCCACGACCCGCGCCGCCGCGCGGAGTCCGCCACCACTCGGCCATTGACCGCCGCGATGCGCATCTGGATCACCGGTACGCGCTGCACGACGCGGAGCGCCGCCGCGCGCACGATCGAATCCACGCCGGGTAGCTGGTCCTCCTGGATGTCGAACATCAAGAGGTTCGCCTGTGCCGACTCGCTACTGACCCGAAGTCGGCCGAGTAGATTCGTCTGCACCAGGTAGAGCGTGCTGAGAAGGAACGCGCCGAAGCCGAGCGAGAGCATCACTGGCCGCGTCTGATTCGCTGGCCGATAGAGGTTCGCGATCCCCTGGCGCACGACGAACGGCCACCCCTTTCGCATCGTACGTCGCGCGAGAACGGCGAGCAGCCAGGCACTTCCCGTCAGTACCAGAAGCGCGCCTCCCAGCCCCGCGCTCATCGCGATGCCGTCCTTTACCGCGCCGGTGCGGAGGATGGCGACCGCGATCACGCTGGCAACCAGAAGGAGTGACGCGCCGGCCGCCGGCAGGTCGCGCCAGCGACGCGTCGTGGTGCCCGGATCGGCAGTCTGCCGGAGCGTCTGGAGGGGCGAAACGTGCCGCAGCGCGAGGAGCGGTCGCAGCGCGAAGAGCGTCGCGACCACGACGCCGACCGCAAGACCGGAGAGGATCGCCGTCGGCTCGAGCCTCACGTCGACATCGATCGGCAGGAAATCGGCGATCAGGCTCGGCACGGCGAATTGCACCGCGATGCCCGCGAGCGCGCCCACGGCCGCGCCGGCGAGCCCCATGACGGCGGCCTCGATCACGTAGATCGCGAGCACCTGGCCGCCGCTGGCGCCGAGGCAACGAAGAATCGCGGCGGTCTCGCGCTTCTCCGTGACGTACGCGTGAACGGCGCTCGCCACGCCCACGCCGCCGAGCAACAGCGCGACGAGCCCGACGAGGCCGAGAAAGCGACCGAGGTCGGCCACGGCCTCGGTCAGATTGCGCTCTGTCTGTTGCACCGTTCGGATGCGAACGCCGGCCTTCTCCAAGCCGCCACGCTCGCGCTTCAGGAAAGCGCTCTGCTCGCCTGCGCTCGGCGTCCGCAGGAGCGCCTCGAACTCCGCTCTGCTGCCGAAGCCGAGCAATCGGGTGGCGCCGAGGTAGCGGGCGGGGATGTAGACACGCGGACCGAATGCCGCCGTGATGCCCGCGTCGCCGGGGACGCTGACGATCGTGCCGATGATGGCGAAGCGGGCGAAACCCAGCGTGAGGGTATCGCCGACGTGGGCGTCGAGGGCTACCAGGAGCGAGGCGTCCACCAGGGCGTGCGGGCCCGTGTGGAAGTTCCGCCAGAGATCCGCCGGCTGCGTTTCGATCGTGCCGTAGAACGGGAATCCCTCGCTCGGCGCTCGTACCTGCACGAGCCGGGCGCCGGTCGAACGTGCGACCGTCGCCATCGAGCTGAAGTTCGTGACGCGCGCGACCGCGATGCCGGAGCGGGGAAGCGAGTCGAGGAGTGCGCCTACCGGGGCTGGAAATTCCCGCCGTGAGGAAAGGGACAGGTCGCCGCCGAGGAGGGAGCGCGACTGGTTCCGGACGGAACGCGTGACATTCGCCGAGAAGGAGTCGATGGCGACGAGCGCCGCGACGCCCGTGGAGATCGCGGACATGAAGAGGAGGAGTCGCCGGCGCGAATTCCGGCTCTCGCGCCACGCCATGGTGGCCACGCCGCGCCACGAACGCGTCACGGTGCCGCCTCGCTCGCCGCGACCACATCGCGCGCCAGCGTCGGACTGGCCTCGCCATTCCGTGTGTCGCTGACGACCGCGCCATCGGCGAGCCGGATCGTGCGGCCCGCGCGTGCGGCAAGCTCGGCGTCGTGCGTTACAAGCACGACAGTGGTCCGGCTCTCGCGGTTCAGGGTCTCGAGGAGCTCGACGATGCGGGCGCCTGTTGCGGAATCGAGGTTGCCGGTCGGCTCGTCCGCGAAGAGGACGCGTGGCGCATTGGCGAACGCGCGGGCGATGGCGACACGCTGTTGTTCGCCGCCGGAGAGCTGTGCCGGATAATGATCGAGCCGGCTACCGAGCCCGACGCGCTCCAGCCACTCGCGCGCACGATCCGTCGCGCCGCGGTCGCCACGCAGCTCGAGCGGCACCTGCACATTCTCCGCGGCGGTGAGCGTCGGGATGAGCTGGAAGCTCTGGAAGATGAACCCCACCTTTTCGCCGCGGACCCGGGCACGGGCGTCCTCGCCGAGAGGGCCGAGATCGGTGCCGTCGAGGAGCACAGCTCCGGCGCTCGGTGTATCCAATCCGGCGAGGAGGCCGAGCAGCGTGGTCTTCCCACTACCTGACGGCCCCACGATTGCCACCCAATCGCCGGCATCGACCGTGAAGGAGACGTCGCGCAGCACCGTGAGCAGGTGGGTGCCGGTCTGGTAACTTTTCGTCAACCTCTGGGCAACGAGCATGACATTCCGTTGGGCAATGATCGGGCTAGTGACCGCGCTCGGCGGGGCGGGCGCGCTCGGGTGCGAGCGGAGCGACCGGGACCCCGCGCCCGCCGCCGAGGCGGGGAACGGCGAGTCGGGCGTCTCCGTTGCGCGATCGGCGCGCGGCGATCGGCCGCGCGCCGACACGGCAGCGCCTCCGCCGGTGGCCGGTGACGGCCGCCGGACCATCCTGTTCGTGGGCACGAGCCTCACCGCCGGACTCGGCATCGGGCGCGAGCGAGCGTTCCCCGCGCTGATCCAGCGCCGGCTCGATTCCGCCGGGTTAAGCTATCGTGTGGTCAACGCCGGTGAGAGCGGGGAGACATCGGCCGGAGCGCTCCGCCGACTCGACTGGCTGCTGCGACAGCCGCTCGACGTCTTCGTGTTGGAGACCGGCGCGAACGACGGTCTGCGTGGATTGGGCGTGGATTCCATGCGCGCGAACATCCAGGCGATCCTGGACCGGGCGAAGCGCGCGCACCCGTCGGCCAAGTTGTTCGTGGTGGCGATGGAGGCGCCGCCGAACCTCGGCGAAGCCTACACGTCGAGCTTCCGGGGAGTGTATCCCGAGCTCGCGGCCCGGAACGGCGCGACGCTCGTCCCGTTCCTGCTCGATGGGGTGGCGGGCCGAGCGGAGCTCAACCAGGATGACGGGATGCATCCGAACATCGAGGGGGAGCGGATCGTGGCGGAGACCGTCTGGCGGGCGCTGCGGCCCACGCTCGAGGCGCGTCGCCTTGACTGACCTGTGAAGCACGACTAACTTCTTGAGCGACTTACGTTTGGGTGGGGGTGCGGCGGTTCCGTGCAGGTGAGCGGGCCGCCGCTGATCGTGTCGGATCGTGTGCCCTCGGGACTTTTCACCGCGCAGGCTCAACGTCATGGCAATTCCGGCTACGCAGATTCGCCGTGGTATGGTGATCGTGTTCGAGGGCGATCCGTGTCGGATCGTCGAGTTCCGTCATCACACGCCGGGCAATCTCCGCGCGATGGTGCAGGCCAAGCTCAAGAACCTCCGCAGTGGCTCGAACTTCGAGCATCGGTTCCGGGCCGCCGATTCCATCGAGAAGGCGTCGCTCGAGACGCACGATCTCGAGTTCATGTATCAGGGCGGCGACACGTACCATTTCATGAACACGGAAAACTACGACCAGCTCGAGATGGATGAGGAGATGCTCGGCGACTCCGCGCAGTGGATGCAGCCCGGCATGAGGATCCAGGCGGAGTATTACAACGGTAGGCCGATGGGCATCCAGCTCCCGAATTCGATGGAGTTGGAGATCGTCGAGACGTCGCCGGTGATGAAGACCGCGACGAAGACGGCTTCGACGAAGCCGGCGAAGCTGGAGAACGGGGTGACGGTGAACATCCCCGAGTTCATCTCGACGGGCGAGCGGATCCGGGTGAATCCGAACACGGGCGAGTATCTCGACCGGGCGAAGTAGGCGCGGGCGAGGAAGCGTGCAAGCGACCGAGCCGGCCCGGTCGGCGTAGTTGATAAAGAATCGGGGTTCCGTTAAAGTACGAGTCTTCGCCGAGGCACTTTTCGGCGGAGTGGCAGGTCGCGGCGAGTGGGTGGTCGGGGTACGTGGCCGTCCCGAAGCTCGCGTCGGCGTCTCTGTCTCATGGTGACTGTAGCTCAACCGGTTAGAGCACCGGACTGTGGCTCCGGGGGTTGCGGGTTCAAGTCCCGTCAGTCACCCTCAAGCCCGCGGGCGGAACGACGGCGCCGGGGCCCGCGTTGCGTCGCAGCGCAACCGGACGAAGGTCCGTAGCTCAATTGGTAGAGCACTGGTCTCCAAAACCAGCGGTTGGGGGTTCGATTCCCTCCGGGCCTGCTTCGCGGCGATGCGGATGTGCGTGAGGGGTTGATTGATAGCGGAGCGATTGCGAGCCCCCGGGGCGGCGCGGGCGTGGCGGTCTCGTGTCGTCGCGGTGGCAGGATCATTCGGCGGTATCGTCTAGGGGACTAGGACACAGCCCTCTCAAGGCTGGAACACGGGTTCGAATCCCGTTACCGCTACTGTCAGGATCGAGAGATGTGGACGGCCGCGCTGAGCAGGTGGCGAGGCCGTCGCTGGCTCAGGACCGGGGACGTCAGCCCCATCGTCTATCGGTTAGGACGGCACTCTTTCAAGGTGCAGAGACGGGTTCGACTCCCGTTGGGGCTATGCGCGCATTCGTCGCGCGAGGGTAGAGGAAAGGGCGTTCGCAAGTAGACGTGTTGGGGCTGTAGCTCAGCTGGTTAGAGTGCCGGTCTGTCACACCGGAGGTCGCGGGTTCGAGCCCCGTCAGCCCCGTTCGTGCGTTACAGCAACTGTTGCCCTGGTGGTGAAATTGGTAGACACGCCATCTTGAGGGGGTGGTGCCGAAAGGCGTCGCGGTTCGAGTCCGCGCCAGGGCATGTGACGACCCGCTGACGGCGGGCGGTAGTGTCGCCACAGTAGCTCAGTGGTAGAGCACTCGATTCGTAATCGAGCGGTCGGGAGTTCGACCCTCCCCTGTGGCTTGCTTTACCAATCGTAACGAATTCGGTTCGCGACGAATTCGGTCGGATGAGGACGAACACCCCCTTCTCGCCGGCGGGGCTCGTCATTTCGCACACTGCCGTCCGCTGCCCAGCAATCGATCAGGATGGAGAAGCCGACGACGAAACGGTGCCCCCGCTGCTGCCCGCCGGGCGCCGAGCTGCCCATCAGCGCATTCCCGCCGTGCCGGTCGCGCCACGACGGCCTGCAGTCATACTGCCGCGAATGCTATCGTGCGGCGCAGCGAATGTACCATCGGCGCAACGGCGACCGCCGGCGCGAGGCGGTCAGACGGATCTCTGCGTCGGCACGGGCGCGCAACCGCGCTCGGCTGCTCGCATACCTCGCCGAGCATGCCTGTGCAGATTGCGGCGTCTCCGACGTCCGTGTGCTCGGGTTTCATCACCTGTCTGATAAGACCAATAGCATCTCGGCGTTGGTCACTCGAGGATACAATTGGGTGCGAGCCGAGAAGGAGATAGCGCGCTGCGTAGTGCTGTGCGCCAACTGCCACCGCATTCGCGAGACGGAAGCACGCGGGTCCTTCCGGGCTCGGCGCGCGCGGGAGGGGCAGATCAGTGAACCGCGCGTCGCATACCTGGTTCGGCGTCGCTCCGGCGGGTCCGACCCAACTGCCGCCCCTGGTGCGGCTGCCTGAGCTGACGGAGACATCGCGGGAGAGACCGTTGATTTGCGCGCGCCGTGAAGCTAGGTTCGATCAGTTTCGCGGGCGTAATTCAGTTGGTAGAATGCCAGCTTCCCAAGCTGGACGTCGCCGGTTCGAGTCCGGTCGCCCGCTCTAAAGGAAGTGCTTTGAGAGCAATGTAAGAAGCCCCGGCGCGATCGCGCCGGGGCTCGTCTCGTTTCGGGGTCGCGTTGGATGTCCGGCAGCTGAGCGACGCGGCGACCGTCGCAACGCTTTGCGCTCTTCTCTTGACAGCTATAGGAGCGCACTGCAACTTCCACTCGACAGCTACAGAACACTTCCCTCCGGAGCCACCATGGTCCCACGCCCGCAGACGGACGCCCTCCGTGGCTCACTCGACCTCCTCATCTTCAAGACGCTCTCGCTCGCGCCGATGCACGGGTGGGGGATCAGCCAGCGCGTCCAGCAGATCTCGGAGGGGGTGCTCGAAGTGAACCAGGGCTCGCTGTACCCGGCGCTGCAGCGGCTGGAGAAGGAGGGGCTAATCACGAGCGACTGGGGGATGACGGACAACAACCGCCGCGCGCGCTACTACCGCCTTACCGCCGCCGGCCGCCGCGCGCTCGGCACCGAGCTCGCGAGCTGGCGCCGCTTCGCCGCCGGCCTCGAGGCCGTCCTGCGCACCACCTGAGGAGACGTACCCCATGAGCTGGCTTCACGCGATACGCGCGCGCACGCGCCTCATCGCCCGCCGGGCCGCCGAGTCGCGAATGGACGACGAGTTCCGCTTCCACCTCGAGATGGAGACGGAGCGGAACATCCGGGCGGGGATGAGTCCCGAGGAGGCGCGGCGGCGTGCGGCGGTCGCCTTCGGCGGCGTCGAGCGGCACAAGGAAGCGCTCCGCGACGGCCGCGGCCTCGCCTGGCTGAGCGGGCTGTCGCTCGACCTGAAGCTCGGCGCCCGGATGCTGGTGAAGTACCCGGGGCTGACGATCGTCGGCGGGCTGGCGATGGCGTTCGCTATCTGGGTGGGCACCGTCACGTTCGAGATGGCGACCATGTTCGTCCACCCCACGCTGCCGCTGCCCGGCGGGGACCGCGTCGTCCAGATCCGCAACTGGGACGTGGCGGCGAGCGAGGTGGAGCCGCGGGCGCTCCACGACTTCGCGGTCTGGCGTGAGGCGCTGCGGTCGGTGACCGATCTCGGAGCATACCGGGATGTCTCGCGCAACCTGATTGCCAGCGACGGCAGCGCGCGCCCGGTCGAGGTCGCGGAGAT
>JBBJNN010000024.1:0-26024 GCA_037720885.1 Gemmatimonadaceae bacterium
GGCCTGCGATTCGCGCTCGGCGAGCGGGCGTACCGGTGCTCGGAAGTTTCCTGGGATGATGCCGGCAGGCCGCACGCCGAGGTCTCCTTCACCGCCCGGGGCGACCATGTCGAGATTGACGTTCGCGTGCTCAAGTCACCGCTGGTCTTTCGAGCCGCGGACGCGCCAGATCCGGCGTTCGACAACGAGCACCCGGACATTCATAGCGACGGTGTGCAGCTCCACCTCGCGACGCCCGGGTGGGATTCGCCCGCGGCGTGGCTCGCGGTCCCGGCGGCGCCATCGCCCGCCGTACGACTGCGTAGCGTGGAAGGATCGCGGCGCGATGTCCCGGTGAGCGCCTCGTGGACGCTCGTGACAGGCGGGTTCGCCGTGCGCTTCTCCGTACCACTCTCGGCGCTCGGTCCCGGCCCGGACCATCACTTTTCGGCCGATGTGCTCATCAACGACATGTCGCCGGATCGCGAGCGCCGGCGTGGGCAGCTCGTACTGAGCGGCGGCGCCGGCGACTTCGTCTACTTGCAGGGCGACCGGCAGTCGCCTGCGCGCTTCCTGCACTTTCACGTCCCCGCCACGCGTGGATGACGCGGCGGCGATCCGCGTCGTGCTCGTCGAGCCGCAGGATCCCGTCAACATCGCCGCCGTCGTGCGGGCCATGAAGAACATGGGAGTGTCGGATCTGCACCTCGTGAATCCGGTGCCCTACGAGCGAGCGCGCATCGAGGGCATCGCGCATGGCACCGCCGACGTCGTCGACCGAATCCGGCATCATGAAGCGCTCGACAGCGCGCTCGCCGACTGCGTGCGGGTCGCGGGCTTCACGGCACGGCGGCGTGCAGCCAAGCGCGCGGTGACGGAGCCACGCGCGGCGGCCGGGGAGCTCGTCCGCTTCGCACACGACGGACCGGTCGCGCTCCTCTTCGGCCGCGAGGACTACGGACTGCCGAATGACGCGCTGGACCGCGCACACCTGGTCGTGACGATCCCGACCACCGAGCACGCCTCGCTCAACCTCGCACAGGCAGTGCTCATCGCGCTCTATGAGCTGCATCTCGCGCGACCGGCCCTCACGCGTATGCTTGCGCCGCCGCGAAAGGACGCGCCGCCCGCGACGACCGAGCAGCTCGAGACGTTCTTCGGCGATGCCGAGAGCGCGCTCGAGGCGCTGGACTTCTTCAAGACGCGGCACCCGGAGCACGTGATGCGCACCGTGCGCTCGCTGGCGTACCGTGCCGCGCCCGATGGCCGGGAGATCGGTCTCGTGCGCGCGGTGGCGATCGAGGTCATGCGGACGATCGAGCGCGTCTCGCGGCGCCCTTGACGCTCCGCTCGTCCGGACGCTGCTTATGAGCATGACGCGCTTCGATGAGGCTGAACTAGGGGAGGAAGACGAGGATACCGAGCGCGAATGGCGGGAGCGCGCCGCGCAAGTAATTCCGGGCGGGGCATCCACCGGCAGCAAGCGCGCTGCGGCGCTGTACGGAGCGGATTCGGCGCCCGGGCCAACGCACTTCGTGAGCGCGAGAGGGTGTCGCCTGGTCACCGCGGGCGGCGCGGAGCTCATTGACTGCACCATGGCGCTCGGCGCCGTCGCGCTGGGGTATGCGGACGAGGCGGTGACGGACGCCGTTGTGCGCGCGGCGATGGAGGGGCATGTGTCCGGCCTCTCACACGCCCTCGAGGTCGAGATCGCCGAACGGCTCTGCGGCCTGATCCCCTACGCCGAGCGCGTGCGATTCCTCAAGACGGGCGCGGAAGCCACGGCGGCCGCGGTGCGGATCGCTCGCGCTCACACTGGCCGCAGCCGCGTCATCGGCTCCGGCTACTTCGGCTGGCTCGATTGGTCGAACGATGTGGCCGGCGTTCCCGCTGGAGCGCGCCGTGACTGCGAAACAGTACCGTTCGACGACGTCGCGCGGCTCGAGCAGGCCGCCACGCGGGCCGGCGATACTCTCGCCGCAATCGTTTTGGAACCAGTCGTCGAGCGTCTGCCGTCCGACGCGTGGATCGCCGCGGCCCGGCGATTGAGTGAGGAGCGCGGCGCGGTGCTGATCTTCGACGAGGTGAAGACGGGCTTCCGTCTCCACCCCGCCGGCTATGGTGGGCACGCGGGCGTCGTCCCCGACATCGGAGTGTTCGGCAAGGCGCTCGCCAACGGGTATCCACTCTCGGCCGTCCTCGGCCGCGCCACCGTGATGGATGCGGCTCAGACAACGTGGATCTCGTCCACCCTGGCGAGCGAGGGCACGAGCCTCGCCGCCGCGGGCGCAGTGCTCGACTGGCATGAGCGCGCCGACGTGTGCGAGGGGCTCTGGTCCACCGGCGAGGAGATCCGGAGCGCGGTCGCACGCGCCGTCGAGGCCAGTCGCGCGGGCGGCATCGCAATTGCCGGGATCGCGCCGATGTGGTTCCTCCGATTCGATGCGCCGGCACGCGAGGCCCGCTTCCTCGCGCTCGCGCTCGAGGAGGGTGTGCTGTTCAAGCGCGGCGCGTACAACTTCGCGTCGCTCGCCCACGACGACGAGGCCGTGAGCGCGATCGAGAGCGCGGCGAGTGCGGCGCTGGTGCGCCTTCGCGATGAGGAGGAGGAGTCGCATGGCGGCGCGGACGTCGGCTGACGCGTCGGGGACGGCCAGCGCGCACCGGCGACTTGCGGGCGAGGAGCCGCTCGTGGACATGCACGCGCACTTCTTCCACCCCGACTGTGGCCGCGACGACTGGGTCGAGCGCAACGACGCACGCCTGCGCGCGGGCGAGCGGATCGGAATCGACGTTCACATCGGTTCCGTGCTCGGCACCTTCGGCTTCACGTCGCCGACCTACTTTCCCTCACCGCGCGATGTGACGCTCGGCAATGATGCAATGCTCGCCCTCGCGCGCGCGGACCGGCGCATTCGCGCGTACGTCGCCGTCAACCCGAACGACACGTCGCACGCGCTCGACGAGATCGCGCGTTGCGCCGCGCGGGGCGCGATCGGGATCAAGCTCGCCGCGAGCCGTCGCGCCGATGACCCGCTACTCGATCCCATCGCGGAGGATGCCGCCCGCCGCGGATTTCCCATCTTGCATCACATCTGGCAGCATCGTCGCCGCGAGTGGCCGGGCCAGGAAGCCTCCGACGGTGTCGAGTACGGGAGGTTGGCGAAGCGGCATCCGACCGTCGCATTCATCCTCGCGCACATCGGCGGTGGCGGCGACTGGGCTCACACGCTGCCGGCCGTCGAGGATCTCCCGAACGTCGTCCTCGACCTGTCTGGCAGCGGAGTGGATCGCGGAATGCTCGACGCCGCATACCGCGCTGTCGGCGCCGAGCGGCTCATCTGGGGATGCGACATCACGATGGAAACCGGCCTCGCGAAGCTTCGGGCGCTGAGCGTGGTCGGCCTCTCGGCGGCCGAAATGTCTGCCGTGCGCTGGCGTAATTCGGCGCGAATCTTCCCAGCTGGCGCGTTCCGCGAGCTCGAGGCGCGACTGGGTCCGACGCGCCTGGCCAATCGCGATGTGGGGAACGCGCTCGTATGACGGTAGACGTCAACACCTTTGTCGGCGGCTATCCGTTTCGTCACCTGCCGCACCCGGACGCCGCGGTGCTCGTCCGCGTCCTCGAGCGGGAGGGAGTGAAGGGCGCGTGGGTCGGGCACCTGCCGTCCGCCTTCTATCGCGATCCCTCGCCCGGAAATGAGGCGCTCCTCGAGCAGGTCGCGCCGTACCGTGGCGCGTTGAGTGCGGTCCCGACCGTACGGCCCGACTGGCCGAAGTGGGAGCGCGAGCTCGCCGCCGCGCACGACGCCGGCGCGCCCGCCGTGCGCGCATATCCGCCGCAGTGGGGTCTGGGCTCGAGCGACGCGAGCATGCGCGCACTCGCTGCAGCATGCGGGGAAGCCGGCGTAGCGCTCCTCCTCACGGTGCGCTTCGAGGATCTGCGCCAGCGTCATTCGATGGACGGCGTCGGCGACTTGCCGCCGGCGACGATTCGTGCGCTGGCGCGCGTGAGCGAGGCGACGCACCTCGTGATCACGGCCGCGGGTCGTGCGACGGTCGAGGAGGTGCACTGGGGTCTGACGCCGGAGGAGAGGTCGCGCGTCTGGTGGGACATCTCGTGGATCTGGGGCCCGCCGGACGATGACCTCGCGCACCTCTTCCGCACCGTGGGCGCCGGGCGCTTCGTCTACGGGAGCGGGTGGCCGTTGCGGCTGACGCAGACGCCGCGCGCAAATCTCGATCTCTTGCCCGATGAGCTTGCCGGCGCCGCGCTCGGCAGCGTCGGGCAGATCGCGCGAGTCGCGCGCTGATGTGGCGAACGCGCGGCGCGTGCCACGTGCGCGCCGCGTTCCGGATGCGCTGCGTGCCTCTTGCGAACACTTCTAGCGCGCGACACATTTCCGCCCGTCGCGCACCTTGTGAAGTAATTCACAAAGTGCGGCGCGGGCCGGCCTCAATACGAAGGTGCCGATGACGATGCGGAGGAAGTGGGCGGTGATCCCGGGGCTCTTCGCCCTCGCCGCCGCGGCGGTCGTGCTCTCGGCCTATAGCGGCGCCTCCAGCCCCGAGGGACGCAGCCCGAAGCAGCCGATCGCGTTTCCCCACCCGGCGCACGTCAAGACGCTCGGCATGAATTGCCTGTACTGCCACTTTTCGGCGAACAAGTCGCCAGATCCGGGTCTTCCGGCCGTGGGCACGTGCATGGGCTGTCACCTCGTCGTCGGCCCGCAGCGCCCCGCGATGAACGGCCGGCCGGCGCGCACGAGCGAGGGCATCGCGACGTTGCAAGCCTACTGGAACAAGAAGCAGCCCATCCCCTGGGTGCGTATCCACAAGGTGCCGGACTACGTGCAGTTCCCCCACATGCGTCACGTGAACGCCGGCGTCACCTGCCAGACATGCCATGGGCAGGTGCAGGACATGCCGCAGGTCCGGCAGGCGGCGTCACTCAACATGGGCTGGTGCATCCGATGCCACATCGGCGAGTCCAACCCGGGGCTCAAGGCGCGATACGACTGCAGCACCTGCCACTACTAGGACGCCACCGATGACGCAACGCACGGAGGGAACCGGCGCCGCCGCCGCGGGGGCCACGCGCCGGGAGTTCCTCAAGATTCTCGGCGCCACGGGGGCAGCCACCGCCGCCATCGGGTGCGGATCAGATCGCGTCGAGCGGTTGATCCCGTACCTGAATCACCCTGACCAGACGGTCCCCGGCGTCTCGGATTACTACGCGACGGTGTGCCGAGAGTGTGCCACCGGGTGCGGCGTGATCGCCGAGACGCGCGATGGCCGGGCGATCAAGCTCGAGGGAAATCCGGAACACCCGATCAACCGCGGCGCGCTCTGCGCGCGGGGACAATCAGCGCTTCAGGGCCTCTACAACCCTGACCGCTACCGGGGCCCCATGATGCGCGGCAGCGGCGGGCTGCAACCGATCACCTGGGATCAGGCGGTCGCGACGCTCGTGCGTCGGCTCGGCGAGGCGGGAAGCGCCGGTCGCGCGGGGCAGGCGGTTTTCATCAATGGCCCGGACGCGGGGAGCTTCGGCCTGTTCCTGGACGAATGGCTGGCCGGCTATGGAATGCCACCGCACCTCAGCTACGACGCCCTCGCGGACAGCTCGGTGCTCGAGGCCAATCGGCAGGCGTACGGCGTCGCGTGGCCCGGTCTGCGCTTCTCCGACGCGCGGCTCATTGTCTCGTTCGGCGCCGACTTCCTCGACGGTTGGGGCGCAGCGGTTCCGCAGCAGCTCGATTTCGCCGATGCGAGGGCGAAAGTCGAGGGGGCTCCGCGCGTCATCTACATCGGCCCGCGCCGCTCGCTCACCGGCCTGAACGCCGACGAGTGGATTGCGTGCAGGCCCGGGAGTGAGCTGGCGATCGCCAACGCCCTCGCCGCGACGGCGGGCACGTCCCTCGAGCAGGCCGCGCAGGCGAGCGGCGTGCCGGCGGAAACGCTCGGCCGGCTCGCGGCGGAGTTGGCGGCCACGCGGCCAAGTCTCGTGCTCTCGGGCGTGACGACGGCGAATGCGACCGAGGTGGCGCTGGCGGTCGCGGCGATCAATCGCGCGGCCGGCAACGTGGGCGTGACGATCCGGCCCGACGAGGCGCTCGTCGCATACGACGGGTTGTCACCTGCCGCTGACGTGGCGGCCGCAATCGGGCGGATGAACGCGGGCCAGGTGCCGGTCCTGATGGTGCGGAACGCGAATCCCGCGTTCACGCTGCCACGCAGTGCGGGGTTCACGGAAGCACTGGCGAAGGTGCCGTTCAAGGTGAGCTTCTCCTCGTATCCGGACGCGACGACGGAGCTCTGCGATCTCGTGCTCCCGGATCATCACCCGCTCGAATCGTGGGGCGACTCTCAGGCGACGGCCGCGGTGATCGGCCTTCAACAGCCCGCGATGGATCCGGTGTTCGCGACCCGCGCAACGGCCGATGTGCTCATCGCCGTCGCACGGGGAAATCCGAGCTCCGCATCGCGCTACCCGGCGGGCGACTACCGGAGCTGGCTCGTCAGCCGCTTCCCCGGCGGCGCGAGCGCGCTGGCGACCGCATTGCAGAAGGGCGTCGCGACGGGGAGCGTGGCTCGCCGTGCGGTCCCCGCGCGCGCTGCCGCCGCAACGGCGGCGCCGGCCCCGATCGAAACGCAGCAGGGCGACTTCTTTCTCGTCGTCTATCCCTCCGCGGTCCTGGGCGACGGGAGCGGGGCGAACAAGCCCTGGCTCCAGGAGCTGCCCGACCCCGTCAGCAAGATTGCCTGGCAAACGTGGGTCGAGGTGCATCCATCCACCGCGCGCGAACGCCTGCGGGTGGAGGCGGGCGACCTCGTGACGATCGAAGGCCCTGGCGGCCGGAGGATCACGGCGCCGGTCTACCCGTACATGGGTATCCGCCCTGATACCGTCGCCGTGATGTTCGGCCGTGGGCAGCGCTCCGCTCGTGGCGACGCCGACCCGGTCGCGATACGTGGCTATCCGGAAGGCACCGTGCTCGAGGGCTACGGCCGCTTCGCGCGGAACGTCGGTGTGAATCCACTCGACGTGATGCCCGCGACGTTCGATCCCCGCTCCGGCGCGTTCGCCTGGACGTCGGTCAAGGTTCGCGTGACCAAGGCGGCGGGCCACCAGGCGCTGGTCACGACCGAAGGGTCCGCGCGCCAGCACGATCGCGGAATCGGCCGAGCGCTCGTCATGACGCCGGCGGGGTTGCGCGAGGCGAGCGGTACGGCGCACGCGGACGAGATCGCGCCGACGGGCAGTCCCGGTACCGAGCATTCCAGGCCGGGGACCGCGGGCGCGAGCGGTCGCGAGGCGGCCGGGGAGCGAGGGCAAGGTGGGCAAGGTGGGCAAGGGGAGGGTGCCGCGGCGGGGGGCGAGCATGAGTTCCCTGGCGATGCGTCGCACGATTTCCTCCCCGGACTCCGCGCGCCTGTCGCGCAGGACGCGCAGGGCTCGCTCCCGAGCGACGACAACGCCAAGGGGATGTACAGCCCCAAGCACTGGAGCGGGATGGCGAACCGCCGGTGGGCGATGACCATCGATCTTGCCCGGTGCACCGGCTGTTCGGCGTGCGTCACCGCGTGCTACGCGGAGAACAACATCGCGACCGTGGGAGCACCGTACCAGACGAAGCGCGCGGCGGTGCCCGCCACGCCAGGCGGCAACATTCTCCGCGGGCGCGAGATGAACTGGATCCGGCTCGAGCGCTACTTCGAGGGCGGCGACGAGGAGGGTGCAGAATTCGACCCGGCGTTCGACACGCGGTTCGTGCCGATGCTCTGCCAGCACTGTGGCAACGCGCCCTGCGAGCCGGTCTGCCCGGTGTACGCGACCTACCACTCGCCGGACGGGCTGAACGTGCAGGTCTATAACCGGTGCGTCGGCACGCGGTACTGCTCGAACAACTGCCCGTACAAGGTTCGCTACTTCAACTGGTTCGGCTACGGTGAGCCGAACCGTCCGCAGTACGCTTGGCCCGAGCCGCTCAACTGGCAGCTCAACCCCGACGTCAACGTGCGCGGCAAGGGCGTGATGGAGAAGTGCACCTTCTGTGTGCAGCGCATTCGCGAGGCCGAGCATCGGGCCAAGATCGAGGCGCGGCCTCTCGTGCCCGACGAGTTCACGGTCGCGTGCGCGCAGGCGTGCCCGTCGCGAGCGATCACGTTCGGCGACGCGGCCGATGCGAATTGGTCCGTGAACCGGTTGGTGACGGACCGGCGCGCGTACCATGTGTTCGAGGAGCTCAACACCTTCACGGCGGTGGTCTATCTGAAGAAGGTCAACCATCCGGGTCCGGCTCAGCCGGCCGCGACGACGCCGGCCGCGGCGGAGGGTCGCAATGGCGACTGAGGTGATTCGCCCGCCGACGGAATCGGAGCCGCGCCGCCGGTTCTCGAACATCGCGTCGGCCAACGTGCAGCTCCCGGGCGTCGAGAGCTACACGCAGGTCAACGACGAGATCATCGGAACGTTGCGCGCCACGAAGGCCTGGTTCATCGGGCTGGGCTTCGCCATCACGTGCCTCCTGATCGGCATCGCCACGTGGACCTACCAGATCTACATGGGGCTCGGCGTCGCCGGTTACAGCCCGCCGGTGATGTGGGGCGTCTACATCATCACGTTCGTCTTCTGGGTCGGCATCGGCCACGCGGGCACCCTCATCTCCGCGATCCTGTATCTCTTCCGCGCCGGCTTTCGAACCACGATCTACCGGTGCGCAGAGGCGATGACCGTCTTCGCGGTCATGACGGCGGGACTCTTCCCGATCCTCCACCTCGGACGGCCCTGGAAGTTCTTCTGGCTGATCCCGTATCCGAACTGGCGCCTCATCTGGCCGCAGTTCAAGAGCCCGCTCGTGTGGGACGTCTTCGCGATCCTCACCTACCTCACCGTCTCCTCGACGTTCCTCTACATCGGGCTCATCCCCGACATCGCGGCGCTTCGCGATCGTGAGACGCATCCGGTACGCAAGCAGATCTTCTCGGTGCTCTCGCTGGGCTGGCGGAACTCGGACCGCGAGTGGCGCCACTTCGCCCGTGCCTACCTGTTCCTGGCAGCATTCTCGACCCCGCTGGTGCTCTCCGTGCACTCGGTGGTGTCGTTCGACTTCGCGATGGCGCTCACGCCCGGTTGGCACGCGACGATCTTCCCGCCGTACTTCGTTGCCGGCGCGATTTTCTCCGGGATCGGGATGGTGTTCACGATCATAATCCCGCTGCGCCGCTGGTTCGGGCTCAAGCACTACGTCACGATCAACCACCTCGACGCCGCGGCGAAGCTCTGCCTGTTCACGTCGCTCGTCGTCGGTCTGGCGTACCTCACCGAGTTCTGGGTGGCGTGGTACAGCGGAAACGACGTGGAGCAGGAGTACTTCATCAACCGCGTGCTGGGGCAGTGGTGGTGGGCCGCGTGGATCATGCTGATCTGCAACATGGTCCTCCCCATGTCGCTCTTCTCGCAGAAGCTCCGCCGGAACACGACCTGGCTGTTCATCCTCTCGTTGTTCATCAATCTCGGCATGTGGTTCGAGCGGTTCGTGATCGTGATCCCGTCGCTGTCCCACGAGTTCGAGCCATGGCAGTGGACGGCGTACGCGCCATCCTGGGTGGACTGGGCGATCCTGACCGGCAGCTTTGGCTGGTTCTCGATGTGGTTCCTGCTCTTCATCAAGCAGTTCCCCGTCATCGCCATCGCCGAGGTGAAGGAGATCGTGCGGCCGCCCCTGCGGCTCGTGCACACCGACGCGAATCATGTGGACCAGTCGGGCCGCCACCCGGCTTTCGCGCCGGAAAATCCGGGGGAGCGCGACTGATGCGCGGGGTCATCGGCGTATTCCGGGAGCTCGACGCCGTGGTGGACGCGATCGGCGCGTTGCGGAAGCAGCGGGCGGGCGAGATGACCGTCTACTCTGCGACGCCGAGGCACGAGCTGGATCATGCGCTCCATCACGGTCCGAGTATGGTGCGCCGCTTCACGCTGCTCGGGGGCCTGACGGGCGCGACGTTCGGCTACTGGATCGCGATCTGGTGCTCGGAGTACTGGCCGCTCGTGGTTGGTGGCAAGCCGATCGCGTCGTGGGTGCCGTACACCATTTTCGGGTTCGAGATGATGGTGCTCGTCGGCTCGCTCTCGACGGTCATCGGGCTCTTCATCAACGCGCGCATTCCGAGGCTCACCATGACGGTCGGCTATGACCGCCGGTTCAGCGACGGCGACTTCGGCATCTGGGTCGCATGCCCTCCGGAACGACAGCGCGAAGTCGAGTCGGCGCTCCGCGCCAATGGGGCGGTGGAGGTGCGCGGTGAGCGCTAACAACGGGCGCTCGGCACTCCCGGCCCTCTGCTGCTTGCTGCTCGCCGGGTGCCCGTGGTTCACGGACTTCAAGGATCAGCCGCGCATCGAGCCATGGGAGGCCGAGTACGCGGGCAGCGACACGGTCCCGTTTCGTGGCAACCCGCAGCTGTCGGTACCGATCCACGGGAGCGCCGCGCCCGGGCTCGTCGTGTCGTATACGCCGGCGCCGGCAACCCTCGACTCGATGCGCGGACTCGTGAATCCCCTAGCGGCGGACGAGCGCTCCGTCGAGAACGGTCGGAAGTATTACCAGATCAACTGCGCCGTCTGCCACGGCGTGAAGGGTGACGGTCAGGGCCCGGTCCTCCGTTACGGCATTCCCGCTCCGAGCCTGCTGACAGACAACGCGAAGGGGTACCCGGACGGGTACATCTTCGGGATCATTCGCAACGGCCGTGGCCTGATGCCGACCTACGATCGTATCGAGGAGGCGGACCGCTGGGATGTCGTGAACTACGTGCGCGGCCTGCAGGGCCGGCTCGGGGCCGCCGTGTCCACTGAGCCCGCTGGCCAGCCGGGCGAGAATGGCCGCACGGTCCCGAGTTTCACCACTTCGGCGCCGACGCGCCCATCGCCCTACTTCAGTCCCGCATCCAGTGGACGCGCGGCCATGACGCCCGAATCGGACGAGGGGCGCCGGTCGCGGCCCACTGGCGCCGCACCGTACCGGCCGGGTGGTGCAACCGACACGACGCGTGCGGCGGGCGCCGGTGCGGCGAGGCGCCCATGAGCGCGCACGACGCGGCCCAGCTTCCGAGCCGGGCGGAGATCATCGCCGCGACGGACCGCCCGATTCCGCGAGCGCTCACCACGATCGCCGCGATTCTCGCCGCGATCGGATCGTTGGTGTTCATCCTGGGACTATTCAGCGAAGCTGGCAGCCCGCGCGTCTGGCACGCGCTCCTGTTCAATTGGCTGTTCTTCGCGACCTTATCCCAGGCAGGCGTCGTGTTCGTGGCTGTCCAGCGGATCACCACTGCGCGTTGGTCGCGACCCATCATCCGGTTCCTGGAAGGCTACGTCGCCTTCCTGCCGGTGGCTCTCGTGCTCCTCGGGGTCATCTTCCTGGGGCGCGCTCACATCTTCCCGTGGGCGCACGAGGCGATTCCGGTTCACGAGAAGGCCGTCTATCTCCAGCCGGCGTTTCTGATCACCCGCGATCTCGTGCTGTTCGCCACCCTGACGGCGCTCAGCGTGTGGTACATCTATACGTGCGTGCGCCTCGACGTGGGGAATGTGCCGGAAGGCGGTGCATCGTGGGCGCGCGGGCTGCGCGAGCGGATGCGCCGCGGCTACCGCGACGAGCGACGGGAAATTCACTCTACCCACTCGCTTCAGGGAAAGCTCGCGGTCTGGCTCTGCCTCGCCTTCGGCTTCTTCTACTCGGTATTCGCCTGGGATCTATCGATGTCACTCGACATCCATTTCCAGAGCGCGCTCTACTCCTGGTGGTTCTTCATGGGCGGTTGGCTTGCTGCGCTGATGAGTTGGAGTCTCCTGACCATGGCGTGGCGGCGATACCTGAACGTGTACGACCTCATCGCCGAGAATCACTTCCACGACCTGGGCAAGCTCTGCTTCGCGTTCACCGCCTTCTGGGGCTACCTGACCTTCGGCCAGTACCTGGTCATCTGGTACGGCAACATGGGCGAGGAGACGCACTGGGCGCGCCTTCGCCTCATCTCCCCATGGCTCCCGGTGACGCTCGTAACGGTAGCGCTCGTATTCGTGCTCCCATTCTTCGGGCTCATGTCGCGCGCGGCGAAGCTGTTCCTGCCGACATTCATACTCTTCGCGCTCGCCAGCCTCGCGGGCCTCTGGCTCCTCCGGTTCACGGAGGTCGTGCCGTCGCTCCTGCCCGAAGCCCAGTCCGTCCCTCTAGGCCTCTGGGAGATCGGCGTCGCGCTCGGCTTCCTCGGACTGTGGGCGCTCTGCTACATCGCGTTCATGAACGCGTTCCCCCGCATGCGCGCGACGTTGATGACATCGCCCTACCGGGACGAGGTCCAGGTGCCGGTGAACGCCGAGACGATGGAACCACTCCCGGCGCACGAGTAGGCAACGGGCCGGCGCGTAGGCAACGGGCCGGCGCGTAGGCAACGGGCCGGCGAGTAGGGAACGGGCCCGGTACGTCGGCGCCCCGCCGTTGGGTTCAGGCGCCGGCGCCGTCCAGGAGCGACTCGAGTACGGGGCGGGGGACGGCGCCGCTCTGCCGCGCGGCCTCCTTGCCGCCCGCGAAGACGATGATGGTCGGGACGCCTCGGATGTCGAACGACTTGGCCGTGCGCTGCGCCCGGTCGGTGTCGAGCTTCGCAACGAGGGCACGCCCCTGGTATCGCGCCGCAAGCTCGTCCACGGCGGGCGCCATCATCTTACAGGGCCCACACCAGTCGGCGTAGAAGTCCACGAGCACCGGGATCTCGCTCTCGCGGACGGTGCGATCGAAGTCCTCGTCGCCCAGCCGGAGCGGCCGGTCGAGGAGCATCGGGCGCGAGCACTCGCCGCACTTCGGCCGATCGGCGATCCGGGCCGCATCGATCCGATTCCATCGCTCGCAAAACTGGCAGCGTACGGTGAGGTGGCGCACGGGAACGTTGGCGGCATTCGTCACGGCGTGGTCTCCTTCGGTGATCCCGCTGGTGAGCGCTCTTCCCGGAACGGTAGACCCGATGGAACCGCCCAATTAGCTTCCCTCGGGACGGGGCGTTAGCTCAGCTGGGAGAGCACTAGCTTTGCAAGCTAGGGGTCGCGAGTTCGATCCTCGCACGCTCCATTTCGGACGTATGTTGCCCCGCCTGGACGCACGGTCCATGGCGGGGCCGTCGTTTCGTGGACACGCTCGCGGCGGCCTCCGATGGTATAGCGGCATCGGCGCCGGAACGAGCGGAGGCCCGAGTCGCGGGCAGGCGCTACGACACGAGCTGCGTACGTTCGCGCGGCACGAGGATCGAGACGCGCGTGCCGGGCTGCTCCGTGGCGAAGGAGAGGGAGCCACCGAGCTCGTTACGAACGACCGCCCGGACGATCATCAGCCCGCTGCCGCCGGACGGCTCGGCTGGCATCCCGCATCCGTCGTCCGCGACCACGAGCTGGAGTCCAGCCTCGCCTTCGATGACATGGACGGTCAAGTGGCTCGCATGCGCGTGCTTGAGCGAGTTGGTCACGAGCTCGTTGAGGGCGATCGCGAGCGGTCCTCCCACCCGCGCAGGGAGCCGCGCATCGCCGTGGACGTCGAACTGCACGCCATCCGTGGCGCCGAACACGTCGATCGCGCTCCGAGCCACCGATCGCGCGAGTGCCCCCAGGTCTATCTCGCGCGAGGTCGGGGTGAGCGAATCCTGCAACGCCGCCATCGAGCGCAACCGCCCGATGGCGACGTCCAGCGCCTCGCCGAGCGAACGGGCCGGGGCCCGGTGACGCTCGAGGATGAGGAGCGCCTGAATCGAGGCGAGGTTGTTGCGGACGCGATGCTGTAGCTCTCGCAGCAGGAGCGTCGTCGCTTCCGCATCGCGCCGCGCGCGGTCGTAGAGCCGTCCGTTCTCGGCGGCCAGCTCGGCGAGCGCCGAGTTGAGCCGCACGAGCTCACACTCCGTCCGCCTGATGCGCACGAGCTCCTCGACGCGCATCACGACGTCGCGCAGCGGGGTCCCTGCGTCGAGCCATGCATCGGGCGCCGCCTGCTCCTGCGCCAGCCGCGCCGGCCGCCGCTGCAACACGATCACCGGCAGGAACGGTACCTGGAAGCGAGTCTTGAGGCGCTGACAGAGCGCGAGAGCCTCGCTGCCCGGCGCCTCGATCACCACGGCCTCCACGCCCTCGCGCATCGCGGCGATCGCGTGATCCGGGGTCGCGGTATATACGTGCTGTCCGCGTCGCGCAAAGGCACGCTGCAGCGGGCCGCGAGTCGCGCTGCCCGCAAGGAGGACGCCGGCCTGAGAAAGCTCCGTCTGTGTGGGGTCCATTGAAAGGACAATTGGCAGGAAGTGTTCCGTGCGGCCCAGGGCGTGCCTCTTGCACATGGTCACGGGCTCGGCGTCTTTCCGCGGAGTTGCCTATGCCCGCAGACTCGCTACGAATTCTCATCGGGGAGGATGACAGCGTGACCGCGCTCGGCCTGGAGCAGGAGCTCCGGTCGCTCGGGCACACCGTGGTCGGTATCGCGCCAGACGGTGCCACCGCGTTGCTGATGGCGCGCGCGCTGGGTCCGGATCTGATCGTCCTCGACGTCAGGATGCCGCATATGACGGGGTTGGACGCGGCGGAACGGATACACGCCGACCGGCCGGTACCCATCATCATCGCGACGGCATTCAGCGACCGCGATACGATCGCCCGGGCAGCGACCCTCCCGGTCTTTCACTATCTCGTGAAGCCCGTGAGCGCGGGCCAACTGAGCGGCGCGATTGCCGTGGCACAGGCGCGCCACCGTGAATGGCTGGAGCAGGCACAGGCCAATGCCGATCTTCGGCGAAAACTCGAGGAGCGGAAGGTGATCGAGCGCGCGAAGGGGATTCTCATGGAGCGCGAGGGGATCGCCGAGAGCGCGGCCTATCGCATGCTGCAGCGCACCAGCCAGAATAGGAACATCTCGATGGCAGAACTCTCCCGCAGCGTGCTCGACACACAGGATCTGGTGCGCACGCCGCGCCGCGCCCCAGCGGAGGATCATCCGTCCGTACGTCTCGACCAGCCCGCAACCGATTCCGCGCCATGACATCGACTCCGGTCCTGCAGGAAGCTCCACGTAAGGGTGACATCGCGCCTGACTTCTCGTTGCAGTCAACGGAGGGAGGCGAGCACGTCACGCTCGCCTCCTTCCGGGGGAAGGAGAGCGTGCTACTCGCCTTCTTCCCACTCGCATTCAGCGGCGTGTGTACGGTGCAGATGTGCGACATTGGCCGGGAGTTTGACGAGTTCGTGGGCGCCGGTGTCCGGGTGCTCCCGATCAGCGTGGATTCGGTCTACACGCTGCGCGAGTTCAAGTCGAAGCACGCACTGCCGTTCGAGTTCCTCAGCGACTTCAAGCGCGACGCATCGCGCGCGTACGGGGTCCTGATGGAGGAGCGATTCTACAGCAACCGCGCCTACTTCCTCGTGGACCGGGCCGGCGCGGTCGTTTGGGCGCAGGTCGAGGAGCACCCTGGTCTCAAGCGCGATAACAAGGAAGTCTTCGAGCAGATCGCCGCGCACACCTGAGGAAGGTCACGCACGAGTTGGAGGGCGGGCGCTGTGTTGCGCCCGCCCTCTGGGGCATCTACGCACCTGGCTCGCGGCGATCCGCCGGGGCTTGCGGAAGCCGCAACGGCGAGTGATGCTGCCCGGTGCGATGTCCGTGTGTGCGACGATCCGCAGTGCACGTCTCGCGTCGCTCTCCCAGTGCGCAACGCAGTCTCGTCGCCGCCCCGTCACCGGCTCAGCGGATGAAGATCCTTGTCATCGAAGACGACCCCACGGTGGGGCAGTACGTGAAGCGCGGGCTCGAGGAGCAGCGCTGGGGCGTGGACCTCGTCGCCGACGGCGAGGAGGGTGAGCGCCGGGCCGGGTCCGAGGCGTACGACCTCATCGTGCTCGACATGCGCCTTCCCGGACGCTCCGGGATGCAGGTGTTGCAGAATCTGCGCGGTCGTGGGTTCGAGCGACCGGTGCTCGTCCTGACGGCGCAGGACGCCGTGGACGCGAAGGTACAGACGCTCCGTGCCGGTGCCGACGACTACGTCACCAAGCCCTTTGCCATGGAGGAGCTGCTCGCCCGAGTGGAGGCGCTCAGCCGGCGGCCGCGCGCGATCGCCGCCCAGACGCTCGCGGTCGCCGATCTGGTGCTCGACAAGGCCACCCGTGTGACATCGCGCGGCGGCGAGGCCATCGAGCTGACACCCAAGGAATACGCCGTTCTCGAGTACCTGATGCGGCACGCGGGCCGCGTCATGAGTCGCACGCTCATCACCGAGTACGCCTGGGACTACCACTTCGATCCCGGCACGAACATCGTCGATGTCGTCATCAACCACCTCCGGAAGAAGATCGACGCCGGCCGGGAGCGAAAGTTGATCCATACCGTGCGCGGCGTGGGCTACGTGGTGCGCGAGTAACAGGCATCCCGACACCATGAGCTCGATCCGCGCCCGACTGACGACGTCATTCGCCACTGCGCTTGTCGGCATGATGGTCGTCTTCGCCGCGGCGCTCTGGGGCGCCCGGCGCGCCAGCTCCTACGCCGAGCTGCAGCGCGCGGCGCTCATCCAGGCCGATCTGCTCATCGGCGTCATCCGGCAGGCGCAACGCAACGGACAGGGCCTCACGGTCGTCGGTGATTCGGCCGTTGGCGCGGTATTCCCGGCGGCGCTGCAGAGCATGCTCGACGACGTCCCGGGATACTCCCTCGTCCTCGGGAAGGACGGCCGCTTTCTCTACTTCTCCCCATCGGTGCGCCGCTTCAGTCTTGATACGCTCACCCGCTTCCAGGAAGCGGCCCTCGCGCGCGCGGGGAGCGCCGGCACGGTGATCACCATGGGGAACCGGCGCTGGCTGCTCGTCACCCGGGCGCCGCCGGGCGACGTCCCGGCGCTGTCGAGTGTGACGGTCGCGCTCTCGACGCGATCGGGCGACCTCGCGCTGAGCGAAGTGCTGGGCACCATGCTCGTCATCGCACCCCTCCTCCTCGTCGTCGCGATCGGCGTGGCGTACGCGATCGCCGGACGGGCGCTGCAGGCCGTTGACCGCATGATCAACGAGGTCGAGGCCATCACGGACGGTCGGAGCCTGCACCGCCGGCTCGCTGTCGAGGGCGCGGGCGACGAGCTGGGCCGCCTGGCCGTGACGTTGAACGAGATGATGGAGCGCCTCGAGAAGTCGTTCGCCGCGCTCCGCCGCTTCACGGCAGACGCGAGCCACGAGCTCAAGACGCCGCTCACGGTGCTCCGCGCGGATGTGGAGCGGGCGATGAGTCCGACGACGGCGCGCGGCGACCGGTTGGTCGCGCTGGAGGAAGCCCTCGCCGAGACGCGGCGCATGTCCGACCTCGTGGACTCGCTGCTCACGCTCGCGCGCGCGGACGAGGGTCGATTCGACCTCCATCGCGAGCCGGTCGCCCTCGAGCCGCTCGTGCGCGAGGTGTTCGAGACGGCCGTCATCCTCGGCGAGGATGCGGGGCTCGCCGTCTCCATGCCCGCGCTCGAGCCGGTGATGGTGCTCGGCGATCCGACGCGGCTCCGGCAGCTCTTCCTCAACCTCGTCACGAACGCCATCAAGTACACGCCGCGCGGAGGCACGGTGGAGCTCACGCTGACGCGCAGTGGTCGGACGATCGCCTTCGCCGTTCGCGATACCGGCATCGGCATCTCGGCGTCGGACATCGAGCACATCTTCGAGCGCTTCTACCGCGCCGACCGGGCGCGCACGCGCCGCGTGGTCAGCGCGGATGGGCAGGGCATCGAGCGTGGTGGCTTCGGGCTCGGGCTGGCGATCTCTCAGTGGATCGCCGAGGCGCACGGCGGCGGCCTCACCGTGCGCTCTCGCTACGGGCGGGGAAGCATCTTCACGGTCACGCTACCGTTCCCCGACGAAAGCGAAGCTGGCACACCGTCGGCGCTGCAGTCCGCACAGACCGCGGTTCGACAGGAAGCTCGCTCCGCTACATGACGTCCGATCCGCGTTTTGTAATGGGGCATTCACCGTTTCTTAATCTTCGCGCCATTCCGCCGTGAACTTGGCCGCCTAGCTTCTCGGCAGCACCCGATTAGCGTTGGGAGTCCATACTCTAGCCCGAGCGACGCGCGAATGTTCAACAACCTTCTCGAATCCGCGCCGAAGAAGCAGCGGAGCATCGGCGGCTCGATTACCAGCGCCGTCCTGCATGCCGTGCTCATCGTGCTCGTCGTCAAGGCGACAGCCGACGCAGGCAACCGGGCGAAGGAAGAGAAGATCCAGGAAGACGTGAAGTTCGTGGAGGCGCCGAAGAACGAGCCGCCGCCGCCGGAGCCGGAGAAGGCGCCGCCGCCTCCCGATATCGTCGCCGCGCCGCCGCCACCGAAGGGCTTCCAGGTGCTCACCGCGCCGATCGACATTCCGGACAAGATTCCGGAAGTCGATCTCTCGAAGGCCGTGACGGATGAAGCCGACTTCTCCGGCAAGGGCGTCGCCGGCGGCCTGGCGAAGGGCGTCGTGGGAGGCACGGGCCCGGTCAACAACAACGACCAACCCTACTTCGAGTTCCAGGTGGAGAAGCCGGTCCTCCCGCGCGAGGGCAACTCGGCGCCGCGCTACCCCGAGATTCTGCGCTCGGCGAACGTCGCCGGTGACGTCCAGGCCCAGTTCGTGGTAGACACGACGGGCCGCGCGCAGATGAACACGTTCAAGGCGCTCTCCTCCAGCCATGAACTGTTCACCTCGGCGGTGAAGGCGGCGCTCCCGCAGATGCGGTTCTATCCGGCCGAGACGGGCGGCCGCAAGGTAAAGCAGCTCGTGCAGCAGACCTTCAAGTTCAGCGTCCAGTAAGCACCCCACCCACCACGCACCCCCACTCGGAGAATTACCATGGGTTTGTCGCTCGCTGATCTCTGGTCCCAGATGGGCAGCTTCGCCAAGGGCATCGTCTTCACGCTGGCCATCATGTCGATGTGGTCGCTCACGATCATGATTCGGAACTGGTGGAATTTGCGGAAGGCCCAGGCGGAGACCCGACGCTTCGCTCCGGAATTCTCGCGCTTCCTCGAGGAGGACAACCTCACCGAGGCGATCAAGCTCGCGGAGACCTACAAGAAGTCGCACGTGGCGCGCGTGCTCGGCGGCGCGCTCGGTGAGGTGAAGCCGCTGATTCAGGACGGCTCGGTCACCGTGTCGGACATCAACTCGGCCGAGCGTGCGGTCGAGCGCAACATGCTGATCATCATGTCGGAGCTGAAGCGCGGGCTCGCGGTGCTCGCGACGGTCGGCGCAACGGCGCCGTTCGTCGGCCTGCTCGGCACGACGATGGGCATCGTGAACGCGTTCACCGGTATGGCGACGTCCGGAACGGGCGGTCTCTCCGCGATCTCGGCCGGCGTGGCCGAGGCGCTGATCACGACGGCGTTCGGTCTCCTGGTCGCGATTCCGGCGGTATGGGCGTACAACTACTTCCAGACGAAGATCGACAACCTCGCGGTGGAGATGACGTACACCTCGAAGGAGATGATCGACTATCTCATCAAGGGTGTTGCCGGCGAGTTCGGTCGCTCCCGCTTCACGCGCGAGTTCAACGCCACCGCCGGGGGCCCCGGTCCGATCGCGCAGTAAACGCGGCCCCGGCCGAGGAGGTAGCGTACCATGTCAATGTCAGCGGGTAGCGGAAGCGGTGGCGGCGGCGTCAGAGCGGAGCCGAATGTCACGCCGATGATCGACGTCATGCTCGTGCTCCTGATCATCTTCATGCTCGTGGTGCCGGCGATTCAGGCGGGCTTTACGGCTACCCCTCCCATGGGGATCAACCTGAAATCGCACCCAGAGGAAGATGAGGATCAGGTGCTCGGTATCGACGCCGATGGGAAGTACTACCTGAACAAGAAGCCGATCCGGAACGAGGATCTCGCGGCGCACCTCAAGTCCATCTACGAGGCGCGCACGACGGACAAGATTCTCTACGTCAAGGCGCACAAGGAGATCGAGTACTCCAAGGTCATCGACGCGATGGATATCGCGTCGAAGAACGGTGTGCGTGTCGTCGGCGCGATCTCGGACCAGCTTCCCGGCACGCAGTCCACGGTGCCGGGTGACATCCCCGCGGCCGCGATGCCGGCCAAGGGCAAGGCACCCTAACCGAACGGGAGCAGGCGATGGCATTTACTAGCGGGGGCAGCGGGGGCCTCACGAATGAGATCAACGTCACGCCGATGATCGACGTGCTGCTCGTACTCCTCATCATCTTCATGATGCTGGTGCCGATGCTGCGCAAGGCGATCGATCTCCAGCTCCCGGACCCGACGCCGCAACTGGTGGCGGCGAACCAATCGTCGAATCAGATCGTGCTCGAGGTCCTCAAGGGCGACAAGTATACGATCAACAAGGAAGAGGTCACGAAGGCGAACCTCCCCGCCAGGCTCAAGGAGATCTACGATCCCCGCCCGGAGAAGATCATCTTCATCAAGGGCGAGCCGACGGTGAAGTATCAGGAGGTCATCCACGCCATGGACATGGCGCGCGGAGCCGGGGTGAAAGTGATCGGAGTTCCGCCGAAAGGGCCGTAACGGATTCACGCTTCGATCGTATACGGCGGACGAACCCTTTGGGTTCGTCCGCCGTATTACTTTCGTACAATGACCGCGCCACGCATGAGCATGAAGAGTTACAACTACCCGCCCGAGCCACCGGCCGGCGGCGCGGACGAGGCGTCATCGCCTCGGCCGGCCGCCGTCGGTCCGCCGTATCGTCCGCCCGTCGGCCTTCCGTTGGCGGACGAAGGGAGGTGGGCGGCCGCCATTTCGTTCGCCCTGCACGCGCTGCTCATTCTCGCGATCCTCACGCCCATCCTGGCGCCGGAGGTCATCCCGATCCTGTCGAAGGGTGCCGGGGGAGCGGGTCCGGCCGGCGGCGGGGGGGGCGGCCGCCGGGGCAGCGGAGGCGGTGAGAAGGTCGTCGAGCGACTGCAATACATTCAGCCCGTTCCGCCCCCTCCGACCCCGGCGCCGACCGTCGTCCCTCCGGTCACGCCGCCCGTGATCCCGGCGATCAAACCGCCGGAGCAGAAACCTCTCGAGACGGCGAAGATCGACATCAAGATCGACGTCCCCAAGCAGTCGGTTGACATGGCGCTCTCCGCGGGGGTAGGCGGAGGCACGGGCCGAGACGGGTCGAACGGAACCGGACCCGGGAGCGGCGGCGGCGTCGGATCGGGCGTCGGGACCGGTCGCGGGTCGGGCAATGGTCCTGGAACCGGTGGTGGCGAGGGGACGATCTATCCGCCGACTCCGGACTTCACGCCGATCCCCCCCATCCCCATCCCCGAGCGGATCAAGGGACAGACGATCACGCTCCTCTTCACCGTGAGCGAGCGCGGCGAAACATTGAAGCTCGAGTTCTCGCCGACGAAGGACGGCGGCTTCAACAAGCGGCTTCGGGAGACGTTCACTGAGGCGCGCTTTCGTCCCGCGACCAAGTGGGATGGTACACCCGTGGCCGCCATCTACCCGATGCAACTGCATCTCTACTGAGCCGCGTCGCGACCGCGATCTGCGCAGCCGCAGCCCGCCACCGCGCGCTGGAAGGAATCGTTCCTCCCTAGCCAAACACCGGAGCCGCCCGTTACCTTGACGCGGCTTTTTTTGCACCCGGTGGTCGCTCCGTCGCCGGGTCCGAGCCGATCGTGCGTGCTCATGACCAGACGAGGAACGTGATGGCCACAGCAGCCGCAGAGCGGGAAAGCGACGAGCAGGCACCGACCGAGTTCGTGCGGGCGATGTCCCTGACGGACGCCACGATGCTCGTCGCCGGCTCGATGATCGGCTCCGGCATCTTCATCGTGTCCGCCGGGATCTCGCGCAGTGTGGGATCGCCGTTCTGGCTGATCGCGGCCTGGATTCTCACGGGCGTGATCACGTTGCTCGGCGCTCTCGCGTACGGTGAGCTCGCGGCGATGTATCCACGGGCCGGTGGGCAGTACGTATTTCTGCGGGAATCCATGGGGCCGCTCATGGGGTTCCTCTATGGCTGGACGCTCTTCGTCGTGATCCAGACGGGGACGATCGCCGCCGTCGCGGTGGCGTTCGGCCGATTCCTCGGCGTGTTCTTTCCCTCGGTCGCGCCCGACCGCTTCGCGTGGTTTCCGCAAGCGAACCTGACGACGGGCGGTGGGGTCGTGGAGCTCGGACTTTCCCCGCAGCGACTCGTCGCGCTGATATCGATCTGGGTGCTCACGTGGATCAATCTGCGCGGCGTGAAGGAAGGGAAGGCCGTGCAGACGACGCTGACGCTCGCCAAGACCGGCGCGCTCGCACTGCTCATCCTGTTGGGCCTCACGATCGGCCGGAATTCGGAGGCGCTCGCCGCCAACTTCGGTCCGGGCCGGTTCATGGGGAACGTCGACGTCACCGGCACATTCGTGATCGCGTTCGGTGCCGCGCTCGTCGGATCCCTGTTCTCGAGCGATTCGTGGAACAACGTGACCTTCGCGGCGGCCGAAGTGAAGAACGCGAAGCGCAACCTGCCGCTCGCGCTCGCGCTCGGAACTGGCCTCGTCACGCTGCTCTACATCAGCGCCAACTTCGCCTACCTCAACACGCTGCCGCTGGCGGGCGTGGAGAACGGGGCGACCCTGTTCGAGCGCGGCATCCAGCACGCCACGCAGGACCGCGTCGGGACGGCGGCGGCCGAGGTGATCTTTGGTCCGCTGGGCCGGACGCTCATGGCGATCGCCATCCTGATCTCGACCTTCGGCTGCAACAACGGCCTGATCCTCGCCGGAGCCCGCGTCTATTACGCCATGGCGCGCGACGGACTCTTCTTCCGGAAGGTCGGCGAGCTGAACGCCCGACGCGTGCCGGCTGCCGGCCTCATCGTACAATCCGTCTGGGCGTCGCTCCTCTGCCTGACCGGGACGTACAATCAGCTGCTCGACTACGTGATCTTCGCGGCACTCATATTCTACGTGCTGACGACGATCGGGCTCTTCATTCTCCGGGCGAAACGCCCGGGCGCCGAGCGTCCGTACCGCGCGATCGGCTACCCCGTACTTCCGGGGCTGTACATTCTGCTCGCCGCGGCCGTCGCCGTCATCCTGCTCCTCTCAAAGACGACGCAGGCTCAGGCGCTGTCAGGGCTCGTCGTGGTCCTGCTCGGCATCCCGGTCTATTTCGTCTGGCGCCGCGCCTGACGCGCGGTGGGCAGTCCCACGGCACCGACGCACAGCGGTGCCGCTCAGCACAGCACTCACAAGAAACAAAGGTGACGATGACTTGGAAGGAATTCGTGCTCCGCCGTGCGCTCCCCCTCTGCACGGCCGCGTGCTTATGGGCCCTTGGGGGGCCGCTGGCGGCACTCGCGCTTGGCGCGCTCCCACTCGGGGCTCAACAGCCCGCCGCCACGCAGGAAGCGCGTCGCCCTGGCGGCGAAGCAAACCTCGTCATCCCCGATCTCGGCCAGGTCGAGTTCCTGGGGATGTCGGGGCGCACGCTGCTCATGACCGGCCTCGTGGTGTGCGCGCTGGGATTGCTCTTCGGCCTTGTGATCTACGGCCAGCTCAAACGCATGCCGGTGCATTCGTCGATGCGCGAGATCTCCGAGCTCATCTACGAGACGTGCAAGACGTACCTGATCACCCAGGGGAAGTTCATCCTGATCCTCGAGATCTTCATCGGTCTCGTGATTTTACTCTACTTCGGGGTGCTCCTCGATTTCGAGCCGGTGAAGGTGACGGTCATCCTGCTCTTCAGCCTTGTCGGAATCGCGGGCAGCTACGGGGTCGCCTGGTTCGGCATCCGGGTCAACACGTTCGCCAACTCCCGTACGGCGTTCGCCAGCCTGCGCGGGAAGCCGTACCCCTGCTACGCCATCCCGCTTCGGGCGGGCATGAGCATCGGCATGCTGCTGATCAGCGTCGAGTTGCTGATCATGCTCTTCATCCTGCTCTTCGTCCCGCGCGACTACGCCGGGTCCTGCTTCATCGGGTTCGCGATCGGCGAGTCCCTCGGCGCCGCAGCGCTCCGCATCGCTGGCGGTATCTTCACGAAGATCGCGGACATCGGGGCTGACCTGATGAAAATCGTCTTCAACATCAAGGAGGACGACGCCCGGAACCCCGGCGTGATCGCGGACTGCACGGGCGACAACGCGGGCGATTCTGTGGGGCCCAGCGCGGACGGCTTCGAGACGTACGGCGTCACCGGAGTCGCGCTCATCTCCTTCATCATCCTCGCAGTTCCGACCGAGGTCGTCCAGGTCCAGCTTTTGGTCTGGATCTTCGTGATGCGCATCATGATGGTGATCGCCAGCGGGTTCTCGTACCTGGTGAACGAGGCCGTGGCGAAGGCGCGCTATGCGAACGCCGATCGCATGAACTTCGAGGCGCCACTGACCTCGCTGGTCTGGCTGACGTCGCTGGTCTCGGTCTCGCTCACGTATGTGGTGTCCTACCTGTTGATCCCGGAAATCGGCGACGGGTCGCTCTGGTGGAAGCTGTCGACGGTCATCACCTGCGGCACACTCGCGGGCGCCATCATCCCTGAGCTGGTCAAGGTGTTCACGTCGACCGAGTCCGGACACGTTCGGGAAGTCGTGAGCTCGTCGCGAGAGGGGGGCGCGTCGCTCAACATCCTCTCGGGATTCGTGGCCGGAAACTTCAGCGCGTACTGGATCGGCCTCGCGATCATGGGGCTCATGGCGATCGGTTACCAGGTCAGCACCCTCGGGATGGGCGAGCTGATGATCGCGCCCGCCGTGTTCGCGTTCGGGCTGGTGGCCTTCGGCTTCCTGGGGATGGGACCGGTCACGATCGCGGTAGACTCGTACGGTCCGGTGACGGACAACGCGCAGTCAGTCTACGAGCTCTCGCTGATCGAGGATGTACCGAACATTCGACAGCAGCTGCGCCAGGAGCACGGCTTCGACCCGAACTTCGAGACCGCGAAGCACTTGCTGGAGGAGAACGACGGGGCGGGGAACACCTTCAAGGCCACGGCCAAACCGGTGCTGATCGGCACCGCGGTCGTAGGTGCGACGACCATGATCTTCTCGATCATCGTCGGGCTGACGCAGGGGTTGCAGCCACAATTCCTCCAGTACCTCTCGATCCTCCACCCGCCGTTCCTGCTCGGCCTGATCACTGGCGGCGCCGTGATCTACTGGTTCACCGGCGCGTCGACGCAGGCTGTGACGACCGGGGCGTACCGCGCAGTGGAGTTCATCAAGGCGAACATCCGGCTGGAGGGGTCCACCAGGGCGTCGGTCGCCGACAGCAAGCGCGTCGTCGAGATCTGCACGCAGTACGCGCAGAAGGGAATGTTCAACATCTTCCTGACCGTCTTCTTCGCGACGCTCGGCTTCGCCTTCGTGGAGCCCTACTTCTTCATCGGCTACCTCGTGTCGATCGCGCTATTCGGATTGTACCAGGCGATCTTCATGGCGAACGCCGGCGGCGCCTGGGACAATGCGAAGAAGATCGTCGAGGTGGAGCTGAAGCAAAAAGGAACGCCGCTGCATGCCGCGACGGTCGTCGGGGACACGGTCGGCGACCCGTTCAAGGACACGTCGTCCGTCGCGCTCAACCCGATCATCAAGTTCACCACGCTCTTCGGGCTGCTCGCCGTGGAGCTCGCGGTGTCACTGCGCGAGCAGCGCGGCGAGGGGCTCGGCCACGTGCTCGCTGCGGTGTTCGTCGCAATATCCGTGGTCTTCGTCTGGCGGTCGTTCTACGCGATGCGGATCCAGGCACCGGCACCTACGCGGCCGGCAGACCCGGTCATGGCCGCACGTTAGCACGTCCGTCCCTACCCGCGGCGCGCATTCAGATCGGGCGCGCCGCCCGACGCTCGATCGCAACGCTCCCACGCGCGGCGCGCCGCACCGCGAAACCCCTCCCGAATGTCCTCTCTTTTCGCCCGCAAGCCAATCGCGGAGCTACTCGCCGAGGGCGAGAATCCCGACGGGCTCAAACGCTCGCTCGGCGCCAAGGACCTCATCTTCCTGGCGATTGGCGCGGTCATCGGCGCCGGGATCTTTGGCG
>JBBJNN010000024.1:26034-48763 GCA_037720885.1 Gemmatimonadaceae bacterium
GCCATCGGCACCGCGGCCGCGGGCGAGGTGTTACCCTCGGGCGAGACGGTCCGCTACGGTGCGGGTCCCGCACTCATCATCTCCTTCATCCTGCTCGGCGTGGTTTGCGGGCTCGCGGCCCTCTGCTACGCGGAGCTGGCGGCGATGATCCCGCAGGCGGGGAGCGCGTACGCCTACTCGTACGCGACGCTGGGCGAGCTGGTCGCGTGGCTGATCGGGTGGGACCTGATCCTCGAGTACGCGGTCGGCAACGTCGCGGTCGCCATCGTGTGGGCCGGCTACTTCAATTCGTTGCTCAGCGGCTTCGGCATCGAGCTGCCCGGGTTTCTCATTCACGGCTACTACGATGTGGCCCGCAGCTCCGATCCCGCCATTCACGGTCTTCTGGCAACGGCGCCCAGGCTCGCGGGGATACCGATTCTGCTCAACGTGCCGGCCTTCCTGATCGTGATGGCGGTGACGTGGCTGCTCGCGATCGGCGTCCGCGAGAGCGTTCGCGCGAACAACGTGATGGTGATCATCAAGCTGCTGGTGCTTGCGCTCTTCATCGGGGTCGGCGCGTTCCACATCAATCCCGATAACTACGTGCCCTTCGCGCCGAATGGATTTCGCGGCATCGGCCAGGGTGCGGCGATCGTCTTTTTCGCTTACATCGGCTTCGACGCGATCTCGACCGCGGCCGAGGAGACGAAGAATCCGCAACGGAACATGCCGATCGGCATCCTTGGCGGTCTGGCGATCTGTACGGTCATCTACGTGATCGTCGGCGTCGTGATTACCGGATTGGCGAAGTGGGACCAGCTCCGCGTCTCGGACCCGCTGGCGTTCGCGCTGCAGAACGCCGGTCTTCCGGTGGCGAGCTGGTTTGTCGCGTTGGGCGCCGTGGTCTCAGCCACTGCCGTGTTGCTTGTATTCCAGTACGGCCAGCCGCGCATCTTCTTCGCCATGGCCCGCGACGGCCTGCTGCCGAAGTTCGCGGCCAAGGTCCACCCGAAGTACAAGACGCCCTACGTCACAACCATCATCACCGGCCTCGCGGTCGCCCTCGGCTCCCTCATCGCGGACGACGACGCCACCTACGACCTCACGAACATCGGGACGTTGTTCGCGTTCATGCTGGTGTGCATCGGCGTCCTCGTACTGCGCCGGACCGAT
The DNA here is from genome assembly GCA_037720885.1 of Gemmatimonadaceae bacterium. Lineage (GTDB taxonomy): Bacteria > Gemmatimonadota > Gemmatimonadetes > Gemmatimonadales > Gemmatimonadaceae > JACMME01. The sequence continues at coordinate 27,190 of JBBJNN010000024.1, forward strand.
CCCGACCGGCCGCGTCCATTCCGCGTGCCACTCGTGTGGGTGGTCGCGCCAGCCGGCGCGCTCGCCTGCCTGGGGACGATCTATTATCTGCCGCGCGAGTCGTGGATCCGCTTCGCGGTCTGGATGGTGATCGGGCTGGTAGTCTACTTTGCGTACGGGTATCGGCATTCGACGCTGCGTCGGCACGCGGCGCCGGTCCCGCTCGAGCCCCCACCGCCCGTGCGCCGTTAGGCGGCGCGGCGCCCACCCTTCACAGCCTCGCCGATGACCGCGCATTCCGCGACCGTGTCCAGCCCGCCGCGCGCCGAACGCCCGCGCTCCGGCCTCCGGCGCATCTCGCTTGCCCAGTGGATCGTGATCGCGATGGTCATCGGGATCATCGTTGGCTATCTCTTCCCGGAGAGCCAGCGCGCGGCGCACCGCGGCTGGGCGGCGACGGACCTGAACGTCCTGTCTACGATCTTCCTCCGGATGATCAAGTCGCTCATCGTGCCGCTCCTCTTCAGCACGCTCGTCGTCGGTATCGCGGGCCACGGGGACGACATGAAGCGCGTGGGACGGCTGGCGCTGCGCTCCATCATCTACTTCGAGGTGGTCACGACGCTCGCGCTGGCGGTGGGGCTGATCGCCGTCAATCTCGTGAAGCCCGGGCGCGGCGTGGACCTTGGCGCCGCCTCGGCGGCGCAGGGATCGGAGTTCGCGGCGACGAAGACGACCCTGAGCGGGGTGCTCGAGCATATGGTGCCGCAGAGCTTCTTCGACGCCGCCGCGAAGAACGAGGTGCTGCAAATTGTCTTCTTCGCGATCATCTTCGCCGTCGCGCTCGCGCGCGTGCAGGGGCCGGCAAAGAAGTTCATGCTGACCCTCCTCGAGAGCACGTCGGAGGTGATGTTCAAGTTCGTCGAGGTCGTGATGAAGTACGCACCGATCGGCATCGGTGCCGCCATCGCCGTCACGGTGTCGCGCAGCGGGTTGGGCATTCTCAGGAACCTCGGTCTCCTCGTCGGAACGCTGTATGGCGCACTGATCGTGTTCGTGCTGCTGGTGCTGCTCCCCGTCGCCCTCATCTTCCGCGTGCCAATCGCGCGCTTCATCCGCGCGGTGAAGGAGCCCTGGCTCATCGCCTTTTCCACGGCGTCGTCGGAGGCCGCGCTCCCGCTCGCCATGGAGCGGATGGAGCAGCTCGGCGTTCCGCGCCGGATCGTCGCCTTCGTGCTGCCCACCGGGTACTCGTTCAACCTCGACGGCAGCACCCTGTACCTCGCGCTCGCATCCGTCTTCGCCGCGCAGGCGGCCGGCATAGACATGCCGCTCAGCCAACAGCTCGTCATGATGCTGACGCTCATGTTGACGAGTAAGGGCGTCGCCGCCGTGCCGCGCGCGTCGCTCGTCATCCTGTCGGGCGCGCTGGCCAGCTTCGGCCTCCCGCTGCAGGCGGTCGCCGTCATTCTTGGCGTGGACGCGGTGATGGACATGGCGCGCACGTCCACGAACGTCGTCGGCAACTGCCTCGCGACTGTGGTGATGGCGCGTTGGGAGGGCGAATTCGACCGGCCCGACCGCGAGACACCCGTGTTGGACGCGCTAGCGGGCGATCCACTCTCCGTGCCGCCCGTGGCCCCCGCCGGCGACGCGTCCTACTCCGCGAGCTCGTCCACGCCGAGGTAACGGAGCGCGCCGCGAACGGCGCCCCGTACGGGTACGACTTCCTCCGCCCGAAGCTGGGCGCCCGGCACCGCGGAGCGCAGGCGCTGCTCCACCCGCTTCCGGAGCGCCGCGCCGGGTGAGAGCAGGCCGCCGGCGAGCGCCACCGGGCACGACGCGCGCTCGTCGCCAAAGAGCTCGCGCGCGAGCGTGCGGAGGTGCAGAACCAGCTCCTCCGCCGCCATGCTCAGCACGGCATTGGCGCGGAGATCGCCCGACTCGGCTACCGTGATCACAGCTGGTACGAGCGACGCGAGCATTCCCGGCGTGGCGTTCGCGGCCCAGGCGATCAATTGCTCGGGCTCGTTCGCTTCTGCAGCGGTCAACACCGCGCCGGTGAGGGCGGTCTCCGGCTCCCGCCCGTCCGCCGCCGCGGTGACGACGGAAAGCGCGCGCCGCCCGATCCACGCGCCGCCCCCCTCGTCGCCACACATGGGGCCCCAGCCCCCGCAGCGTGCCGGCGTACCGGTCGGCCCTCGGCCGAAGGCGACGGAGCCGGTGCCGCCGATGAGCAGAATGCCCGGTCCGTCGCCGAACGCATCGTCGAGCGCAATGGCGGCGTCGGCATAGACCACGATGTCGTCTGCGATCTCGCGGGCCGAGAGCGCCTGCCAGAGTGCACGCTTCCCTTCGTCGCGGCCCGCTCCGGCGACGCCAACGCAGACGACTTTCGGGATCACGTGCGTCATCGCGCTGCTCGCCAGCGCATCGCGCACCGCGGCCGCGATCACGTCGGCCGAGCGGTCCGCTTCGCCGGGCTTCACCGCCGAGCCGGGGCCGTCGGCGCTCCCCAGATGAGTGCCGCGCTCGTCCGCAATCCAGACCTTCGTCTTCGTTCCCCCGCCATCCACACCGGCCACGATCGCGCTCACGCTGGCTCCTGCCGGGCGCGGACCGCCGCGGCCGTCGGTGCCGGGTGCGTCAGCGAGGAGAGAATCCCTGTGGCGACGGTGATCGTCGTGCCAATGAGCACGTACCATGGCCAGGCGATGCGCGAGAGGGGGCCCAGCGTATCCGCGAGCGCCGGGAAGGCCACGCTGAACTGTCTCGCAAAGACGACGAATGCCATTGCGAAGATTCCGAGCGACATGCCCGTGATCGCGTCCCGTTGGTTCGCGCGATCCCAGAAGAGCCCGAGGAAGAAGCCACCAAGCAGCCCGCCGTAGGTGAACGACGCGATGCCGAGCGCGACGACGACGACCGGCGTCCCCTGCTCCTTGAAGAGGAGCGCGCCGGCGGTGAGCACCACGCCCCAGGCGAGCGCGAACAGCTTGCCAACGCGGAGCGTGTTGGCGTCGTCCGGTTTGCGGCGTGTGAGCGGGAGGTAGATGTCGTGCGTCGTCGCGGCGGCGAGCGAGTTGATGGCGCCGGAGTGCGTGCTCATCGTTGCGGCTACGATCGCCGCGACAATGAGGCCGACCAGCCCGGGCGGCATCCGCTCGATGATGAAGGTGGGGAAGATCGTATCGGGAGCCGCGAAGGCACGCCCCTGGTAGAACGCGTGGAGCCCGATGCCGATCATGAGGAACAGGGTAAACTGGGCGAGCACGGCGATGCCGCTCCCGATGATCGCCCGTTGCGCGTCGCGCAGGCTCCGCGACGACAGCAGCCGCTGCACGATCAGCTGGTCGGCCCCGTGTGACGCCATCGAGAGGAACGCACCGCCAATGAGGCCCGCGAACACGGTGTGCGGGCGGTCGAATCCGGTATAGAAGTCGAGCACCTGGAGCTTGCCCGCCGCGCCGGCCGAATCGAGGATCCCACCCCATCCTCCGGGAACGGAGTGCCCGAGCAGCACGATGGCCGAAATGCCACCGAGGATGTAGACGCCCGCCTGCACCAGCTCCGTCCAGACGACTGCCTTCATGCCGCCGCGATAGGTGTAGATCACCGTCAGCGCGCCGAGGATGAGGATGGCTGACGGCATCACGAGCCGCTTGTCCTCGACCGATGGACTGATGATCAGGGCCACCGGAATCGCAGTCGCGAAGACGCGCACCGAGTCGGCGAGCGCGCGCGTGACCATGAATACGATCGAGGTGAACCGGCGCGCGCCGAGGCCGAAGCGGCGCTCGAGTAGCGCGTACGCCGTCACCAGCTCACCCTGGTAGTAGCGGGGGAGCAGGGTGTACGCCACGACAATCCGGCCGATCAGGTAGCCGGCTACGACCTGGAGGAAGCCGAGGTTGCCGCCGTAGGCGAGCCCGGGAATGCTGATGAAAGTGAGTGCGCTCGTCTCGCTCGCTACGACAGAGAAGAGCACGGCCCACCAGGGGATCGCGCGGTCGGCAACGAAATAATCCCTGGCGTCGCGCTGCCGCCGGCCGATGTACATGCCGAGCGCGGTGGTGCCACCCAGGTACACGAGCAGGACGACGATGTCGAGGGCGGTGAGGGTCGTTCGCATGTGACTCCGCTATTCCACCACGAATGCTTCCATCGCGAAATACTCAGCCAGCCCGAGACGGTCGAGCTGTGACGCGGTGCCCTTGTTGCGCTCCTCGACACGCTGCCAGAACTCACGGTCATCCTGGCCCGGGAACGGCGCGGAATCCTTCTGCGACTGGTGCTTGAAGATCGCCTGTGTCTTGAGGTGAAACTCCTCCTGCGAGAGCGGCACGAGATACGTCGCCTCGGTCACCGGCCACTCCTGCCACGCTCCACGATAGAGCCAGACCTCGGGCTCCGAGCCAGGCGCCGCGCTCCGGATCTCGGCGAGCGCGAGGTCGATCGCCTGCTTGCACATCCGGTGCGTGCCGTGTGGGTCGGAGAGGTCACCGGCGACGAAGAGGAGATCGGGCGCGATCTCCTCGAGCAGCGCGCGCACGATCGCGACGTCGGCCGGTCCGATCGGCTCTTTCCGGACCTTGCCCGTCTGGTAGAAAGGTAGGTCGAGGAATCGGGCCGAGCGTCCGGTGAGACCGACCGTCTCGATTCCGCTCACCGCTTCGGACTCGCGGATGAGCCGCTTGATGTCTTGGACCGCCGGAATGTCCACCTCGCCCGGCACCTTGCGCGCGAGAAAATCGCCTACGGTCTTGGCCAGCGCCGGCGCCTCGGCGGCGCCGACACCCTGGTCGGTGGCCAGCCGTCGCATGAAGTCCACGTATCGGCGCACCTCGTGGTCGAAGACTGCGATGTTGCCGCTCGTCATGTAGGCGACCGTGATCTCGTTCTCGTTCTCGACGAGCTTACGGAGCGTACCGCCCATGGAGATCACGTCATCGTCGGGGTGCGGCGAGAAGCAGATCACCTTCTTCCCGCGCGGCAGCTTGGACTTCCCGCGAATCTTCGCGCCGAGGACGTTGAAGACCTCACCGTTCACCGCACCGGCAGCGCCGAAGCGAGCAAGCAGCGCCGACAGGTGATTCTCCGAGTAGTCGCGCGGCGTGAGCTTGAGGATCGCCTTGCCCGCCTTACCCGAGAGCCAGACGACCGCGCGCATCACCTGCTCGCTTGTCCACTCCACCTCGTCGAGCAACCACGGCGTCGCGATTCGGGTGAGATCGGCCGCGGCCGAACGATCCACGTAGAACGTGGTATTCGGGTGTCGCTGGAGAAACGTGGCCGCCACCTGATGATCCACGTCGCCCTCTACCGATCGCCGCACGATCGCGGCTTTGTGCTCGCCCGTCGCGAGGATGGAGATCTCCCGCGCGTCGAGGATCGTGGCGACGCCCATCGTGATCGCTTCGCGCGGCACACTCTCCTCGCCGAAGAAGTCGGCGGCCGCATCGCGTCGTGTGACCATGTCGAGGTGCACGAGCCGGGTTCGGCTGCCGGCGCCGGAGCCGGGCTCATTGAATCCGATGTGACCGGTCTTCCCGATGCCGAGCAGTTGCAGATCGATGCCGCCCGCGTGGCGGATGGCGTCCTCGTAGCGCAGGTGCTCGAGATCCAGCGCGTCGCGGGGGGTATCGCCGCGCGGGATGTGGACGTTCGCCGGATCGATGTTCACGTGGCGGAACATATTCTCCCACATGAACCGGTGGTACGAGTGGATGCTGTCCGGCGCCATCGGGTAGTACTCGTCCAGATTGAACGTGACGACGTCGTGGAACGAGAGACCGTCGGTCTGGTGCATCCGGATCAGCTCACGGTAGACGCCGACCGGCGTCGAGCCCGTGGCGAGGCCCAAGACGGCGCGGTCGCCGGCCGCCTGCTTCTCGCGGATCAGCGCCGCGATCCGTGTCGCGACGAGCCTGGCAATGTCGTCGTGCTCGTCCACGACGATCGTCCGGATGTGCTCACTAGAGGAATCGACGTGTGGGATGCGAGAAGGCCCGCGAGCCATCCGATGGTCGCGGGCCTCCTGCGGGGTCCCAGCGTCCGCGCGGACACCGGTCACCGTCCTCACGTCACGCTAGGCGTTGAACGAGCTACCGCAGCCGCAGCCACCCGTCGCATTCGGGTTCTTGAAGGTGAAACCCGAGCCCTGCATCGAGGAGACATAATCGATCGTCACGCCGTTCAGGTACTGACCCGAGAACGGGTCCACGAACACGCGGACGCCTTGAGCCTCGAAGACGAGGTCGTCCTCTGCCGCCTGCTCCTCGATGAGAAGGCCGTACTTGAAGCCGCTGCACCCGCCGGGCTGGACGCTCACGCGCAGCCCGCCGAGCTCTTCGGACACATTTTCCTGCTGCATGAACTTCTTGACCTCGGTCGCGGCGCCCGATGTCACGGTAACGGCTAGCGTGGGTTGCTGAGTGGATGCCATGGAATACCTCTCCGATTGATGCAGGAATGGAGTCCCGCAGACCCCCGAAATATGACTGTGCTACACCTGCCCAACAAGCGCGGTCCCCGCCCCGGCCGCGCGGCGTGCCACTAATCTGCCGCCACGGGCACGACTCCGGTGCCGGAGGGTGCCGGCGTCATGCGATCGGCACGGAACGACCGCGCGATCCACGCGAATGCCACGACCGCCGTCGTCAGGAGCAAGAGACCCGCCACGATCTCGCCGAACACGATCTTCCCGATTCCGAACAGCGTGGCATAGACGGCGACCACGCCCGCGAGCCAGTTGGCCCACGCATACGCTCCGCCCGGTATCGGCTCTCGGCCATAACCCAGCCGTTCGGAGATTCGTGCCCACCCGGGTCCTCCCGGCCGCACCCGCTTGTAGAACGACTCCAGGACGTTCGCCGGCTCGGGCGAGGTGGCGAATGTAGACGCGACCCACGCGACCGTCGTCACGAGAACGGTGCCGAGCAGCACGACGGCGTCCGTGTTGGCACCGGCGTTCCGGACGAACCCGGGGGTGAGCGCGTCGCCCGACGCGAGGACGCCGATCCAGTGCAGAAACTGCCCGAGCGCGCCGCTCAGCCACGAGTAGGTGACACCCGAGGCGATCATCGCGCCGATCTCGCTCCACGCGTTGATCCGCCACCAGTACCAGCGCAGCATGTAGACGAGGCCCGTGCCCGCGCCAAGTCCGATCAACACACGCCACGCCTTCTCTACCGAGTTGAGCTGCGACGTCACGAGGATGGAGAGCAGGAAGAGGACAACCGTCGCCGCGCGCGAGACGCCGACGTAGTGCGCCTCGCTCGCCTCCCGGCGGAGGAAGCGGCGATAGAAGTCGTTCACCAGATACGACGCGCCCCAGTTGAGCTGCGTCGCCACGGTGGACATGTACGCGGCGGCAAAGCCCGCCATCATGAATCCCCGCCATGGCGTCGGCAGCAGGTCCACGTACGCCTGCACGTACGCCGCCTCCTTGTCGTTCGTGGGGCCTACCCCGTTCGGGTAGAGCACCACGGTACAGAGACCCGTGATGATCCACGGCCACGGCCGGAGCGCGTAGTGCGCCACCTGGAAGAAGAGCGTGGCGAGGACGCCATCCCGCTCGGTGCGCGCCGAGAAGATGCGTTGTGCGACGTAGCCGCCGCCGCCAGGCTCGGCGCCCGGGTACCAGGCGGCCCACCACTGCGCGAAGAGGAAGACGCCGAGCGTGAAGAGCGGGAGCCACGCGTACGCCGCGAGTCCGCCGCCGGACGTCTGCACCGGCAGGACGGACAGCGCCCCGGCCTCGCTGCCGAAGTGCGCGGCCACCTTCGTCTTGAGCACGTCGATGCCACCGACGGCCCGCACGGAGAATACGGCGAGCACGATCACCGCCGCCATCTTGACGACGAACTGCACGAGGTCGGTCCAGAGCACGGCCCACATGCCAGCCGCGACCGAATACGCGACGGTGATGATGAAGCAGATCCCAACCGCCACGTACGGGTTCACGCCGAGCGAGATCGTGAGGATCTTGATCATCGCCCGGGTGACCCAGCCAAGGATGATCAAGTTGACGCCGACTCCGAGATAGATTGCGCGAAAGCCGCGCAGGAAGGACGCCGGCCGCCCGCTGTAGCGGATCTCGGCGAACTCGATGTCCGTCATCACGTGCGCCCGCCGCCACAGGCGTGCGAAAAAGAAGACCGTGAGCATCCCGCTCATGGCCAGGCACCACCAGAGCCAGTTGCCGGCCACGCCCTTCGTCGCGACGATGCCCGTTACCACGAGTGGGGTGTCGGCAGCGAAGGTGGTCGCGACCATCGAGATGCCGGCCAGCCACCATGGGACGTTGCGACCGGAGAGAAAGTACTCGCTCAGGCTCTCGCCACCTTTCTTCGTGAAGACGAAGCCGATGCCGGCCGAGAGCACGAAGTACGCAATGACGATCGCCCAATCGATGGCGGTCAGGTTCATGGGCGACTCCCGGGCGTCGACGGGCTCCCTGCGCGGGCGGCGTCGGCGGCCGCCACGACGGCATCCGCGAGGGCCGACCGCACCGCGCTGATCCGCCGGTTCTCGCGCGTGGGGTTCACCCGATTCGTGAGGAGGATGACGAACAGGTCGCGCTCCGGATCCATCCACAGTGAGGTTCCGGTGAAGCCGGTGTGCCCGAACGCACGGCGCGACATTAGGTGGCCGGCGGAGTTCTGCCCGTTCGGCGTCTCCCATCCGAGTGCCCGTGCCGAAAGCCCGGAATCCTGCACGGTTGCAAACGCCCTCAGCGTCGCGGAATCCACGATGCGCGCTCCCGCGTAGCTCCCGCCGCCGAGGAGCATCTGCGCGAACCGGGTGAGGTCGCGGGCCGTCGAGAAGAGCCCGGCGTGGCCTGACACGCCACCCAGCGCGAACGCGTTCTCATCGTGCACCTCGCCCCGCAGGTGACGCCGTCGCCACGGGTCCACCTCCGTCGGCGCGATACGCGCCCGGAGCGATGGCGCCGGCCGGTAGCCGGTGGACGACATCCCGAGTGGCTTGAATACGTTTGCCGCGAGATACTGGTCGAGCGGCTGTCCGCTCACCGTTTCGACGATGCGCCCGAGCAGGATGGCGCCCAGGTCGGAGTAGGCCATCCGGGCGCCCGGAACCGTGTCGAGCGGCGTCGCGTACACGAGCGCGAGCGCCTCGGCGGCGCTCGTCGCTTCCTTGTAGAGCGGCCGCCAGGCAGGCAGGCCCGAGGCGTGCGTGAGCAGGTGGCGGACGGTGATCCGTTCCTTGCCGGGCCCGACGAATTGGGGAAGGTAGAACACGACCGGCGTATCGAGATTCACCGCACCCCGGGCCGTAAGCTGCATCATGGCCGTCGTCATCCCGATCACTTTCGTGAGCGACGCCATGTCCCAGATCGTGTTCTCGTCCGGGACCGGCGAGCGAGCCCAGTCGAGATGGCCGACACCGACGCTCGCGTACACCCGGTCGTGGCTCCCGATGACAGCGTATCCACCAGGGAAGGCGCTATCGGCAACGGCCGCGGCGAGGACGCGCATGGCCGAATCGCGCACGGCGTTCACGGCGCCGACGTCATCGCGCGCGCGGTCGGCCGCCGCCTGCCTCGTGCTCGCGCACGCGATCGTCAGCGCAACCATCACGGTCGCCACGCCGGCCATGGCTGGCCTGGCACGGCGCCGAGGCGACGTCGGAGCGGCGGCGGTCACGGCGCCGTCCCGCGCAGAAGTCCGTCGCCTCGTGCGAAGAAGCCGGGGAGCGAGATGGGCGCATGTCCCGAGATCGGCGCGGCGCCGAGGAGCGCTCGTGCGGCCGCTCGCTCCAGCGAGGGATCGATGCCATAAGTGACCATGTAGCTCCCGACCGCCGGGAATTGGCGGATGACGTACGGATTGCCGTTCGCGACGACGACGACGTTCGCCCGCCGCGCCAGCCGCTCCACCCACGCCGCAATGTGTGCGGGGATCGCGGATCGGCCTTCTCCTTCGATCGTACGCACGTGCGTCGTCACGACGACGCGCGCCATCGTCGCGACGGCGTCGGCGAGGGAGTCAAGCTCCGCGGTGCCCGTATGCGGTGCAATTCTCCAGACCCGCGTCCCCGGCGCGAGCGCGCGAATCTCGCTGGCGAAGGCGCGCCCGGCGGTGAGCTCGGCTTCGGGCGCATAGGTGATGACGGCCATCGGCGCCGACCGCGCGACCGGCACGAGGGAGGCCGAATCGCGAAGCAGCGTGACCGCGCGTGCGGCGATCTCGCGCGCCACGGCCCAATGCTCGGGCGCCCCCACGACCTCGCGCAGCCGTGCCAGATCCACAGGGCGACGCTCGGCCAGGCCCAGCCGCGCTTTCGTCTCCAGTGTCTTGCGTACGGAGCGCTCGATACGCTCGGGGGAGATCTCGCCGCGCTCGACCGCGGCGACGACGGCGTCGATCGCCCGGGGAATGTCGGTCGGCTTGAGTAGGATGTCGGCGCCGGCTTGCACGGCGAGCACGGTGCTCTTCTCGACCGGGTAGCCCTGGCCGACGCCTTCCATCGTCAGCGCATCCGTGAATACGAGACCGCGGAAGCCGAGTGTATCCTGGAGGAGGCCGGAGACCACTCGCGGTACGAGGGTGGCGGGCGTGGCGGGCTCGCCGAGCGCTGGGAGCGCGATGTGGGCCGTCATGACCCCACCGACTCCGGCCTCGATCGCGGCGCGGAAGGGAACGAGCTCCACGGAGTCCAGCCGTGCGCGATCGGAGCGGACGACGGGCAGCGCGAGGTGCGAGTCGGTATCCGTGTCGCCATGCCCGGGAAAGTGCTTGGCCGTCGCGAGCACTCCCTGTTCCTGCACGCCGCGCACGAACGCTGCCGCGAGGCGTGCAACAGCACGCGGATCCTCGCCGAACGAGCGCGTATTGATGACCGGGTTGGCCGGATTGTTGTTGACGTCAACGGTGGGCGAGAAGGCGACGAGGATGCCGATCGCCCGCGCCTCGCGACCGACGATCCGGCCCGCGGCGTACGCGTCGCTCTCCCGGCCGGCGGCGCCAATCGCCATGTTCGTGGTGAGGAGCGTAGCGCCGCCGCCAGGGAGCAGAGATGGCAGGTGTACGCCGCCAACAAGCCGCCCGAGCCCCGGCTCGAGATCCGATGCGACGAGGAGCGGCACGGCAGCCATCCGCTGCAGCGCGTTGATCTTCTCGGCTACCTCGATCGGGGAGCCGAGCGACATCGTGACGCCGCCGACCTTGTCGCGCGTGACCCAGCGCCGCACCTCGGCGAAGCTGGAATCGTCGGTATTGGAGTAGTCGCCGAGCACCCAGACGTGTACCATCTGGCCTACGCGCTCTCGCAGCGTGAGGCGGCCGAGCGTGCGATCCACCCAGGCGCGCTGCGCTCGAGTGAGCGGCGCGCCGAGCAACGGAACTGGCGCGCCCACGGCGGCGACCGGCCGCACGCGGCTCGCCGTGGTGCACGCGAGCACCACGGGTGTCAGCGCGCACAGAACGATGAGACCCAGGGAACGGAGTGAGGAAGCATGCAACGACGGAAACGACGCCACCGGCGGGCGGGACGCAGCGTGGTCGCATCGCTGACCGCGCTCGCGCTCGCGACGGGCACGGCGTGCGCGGGGCAGGGGAGCGGCGGCGCGTTCGGCCGCTCGGAGCGCGTTCGGCCCGGCATCACGGTGCTGATTCAGGACAGCGCGCAGCTCATTGCCGGCAAGCGAATTGGCTTGTTGACGAACCAGACCGGGGTGGACGAGGAAGGGCGGAGCGACATCGATCTGCTCTTCCGTCCAGTCGCTGGCGGCGGCGCCACCGGCCCCAGGCTCGTTGCGCTGTTCTCGCCGGAGCACGGGATCCGGGGTGAGGAAGACCGTGGCGGCGTCGCGAGCGGTCGGGACGAGCGGACGGGGCTTCCGATCCATTCGCTCTACAATCCGACGACGATCGAGCCGCCCGACAGTACGCTCCGCGACCTCGATGTACTCGTCATCGACCTCCAGGATCTGGGGGCGCGGGGGTGGACGTACCCGAGCTCGATGGTGTACGCGATGCGCGCTGCGGCGCGCAACCGGATTCGTGTGATCGTCCTCGACCGGCCGAACCCCATCACCGCGAGCCGGGTCGAAGGTGTGGTGTCGGATTCCGCACATACGTATGCCGGCTCGCACAGCGCGGCGCGCCGCGCGCAGCCGGTGTCATTATACCCCATCCCCGCGCGCCACGGAATGACAATGGGCGAGCTCGCGCGCTTCTACAACGAGGAGCTGGGCCTGGGCGCGGACCTCCACGTGATGCCCGTCGCGGGGTGGCGTCGCGACATGTGGTTCGACGAGACGAAGCTGCCGTGGGTGCGCCCGTCGCCGAACATGCCGAATCTGGCCAGCGCGACGCTGTACCCCGGCATCGTCGCATTCGAGGGGACGAACCTGTCCGTCGGCCGTGGGACGCCCGACGCGTTCCAACGCGTCGGAGCGCCGTGGCTCGACGCTCGGCGCGCCGTGCGGATGCTGAACGATCGGGGTCTCACGGGAGTGCGTTTCGAGGTGGATCGCCTCGCGCCTCGGAATCCGACCGACGGGAAATATCCCGGGGTCGAGATCCCGTGGATCCGTATGGTGGTCACGGACCGCGATCACATGCAGCCGAGCCGGGTCGGCGCGGCTGTCCTCTGGGCGATCGCGAAGACGAACGGCGATTCGCTCAAGGTGCGCGACCGCGTATACGACGAGCGCATGGGACCGTCGCGTGTGCGCGAGGCGTTGCTCCGCGGCGACGATCCGGATACCGTCATGGATCGCGAGCTGCCCGCGACGGTGGAGTTCGAGCAACGGGTGCGACGGTATCGGCTCTACCGATAGCTCGTCCCTCGCACATCTCTTGCACACGCTGTGCGGCGCGAGCCTGTACTCACGTGCTACCTGGGGAGGATCTATGAAGGCGTTTGTCGCCATCCTGATGTTGGCCTTCGTGACCGCGTGTGGCCCGCGGCGCGTGGAGGTCGAGACCGGACCGCAGCAGGCGAGCGGAATGTCGTTGAGCGTGACGAATTCGGCCGCGCAGGCGGTGAACGTGTACGTCGTCAGTGGCGGGAACCCCATCTTCGTCGGCCAAGTGAGCGGAAACAGCACCCAGTCGCTGTCGGTGTCTGGCGTCGCTGCCGGGTCTGTCGTGACGCTGCGCGCGACGACCACGGACGGCACCAAGACGTACTCGAAAGACAATGTCGCGTTGAACGGCGCCTACACGTGGCAGGTGCCCTGAGCGCGGTTGCCGCGCGGGTGCCGCTGGCGTAGCTTACCGGGCCGGAGCGCTGCTCCGGCCCGTGTCGTATGTGCGTGCTGCTTCGATCTTTTGCACGCTCGGCTTCCGTGGCTCGGACGCCCCCGCCTCGCCTCCGGTGCGCCGCCATGCGCACGTGTCGGAGCGGCCGCCGGCCCGGTCATCGCCGAGCGTAATTCGACACCAGGAAATCAGGAGATCCCCTTCGTGCAGGGTTCGTCCACGCCCGCCGATCGCGGCGCGCAGCGATCCGACGCTCCCCGGCCGGCTGCCGGGCGCCTCGGTGTGCTCACGCCCGGGCTCGGTGCGGTGGCCACCACGTTCATGGCGGGCGTCGAGAGTATCCGCCGCGGCCTCACACAGCCCATTGGCTCGCTCACGCAGATGGCGAGGGTGCGCCTCGGCAAGCGGACGGAGGAGCGGTCGCCGCTGATCCGCGACTTCGTCCCGCTCGCATCGCTCAACGATCTCGTGTTTGGCGCATGGGATCCGATCCCCGATGATGCGCTTGTCGCGGCCCGGAAGGCCGGCGTGCTCGAGAGCCGCCATCTCGATCCGGTCGCTGATTTTCTGTCTGGTATCAAGCCGATGCCGGCGGTCTTTGATCAGAAGTACGTGACGCGGCTGACCGGCACGAACGTCAAGAAGGGAAAGACGAAGCGCGACCTCGCCGAGCAGTTGCGGCAGGACATTCGCGACTTTCGCGAGCGGAATGGTCTCGACCGCGTGTCCATCGTCTGGTGCGGTTCGACGGAGATCTTCATCAAGCCGGGACCGCAGCACGCCACGCTCGAGCAGTTCGAGAAGGCAATGGACCGGAACGATGACGCCATCGCGCCCTCCATGCTCTACGCCTACGCCGCGATCATGGAGGGGGTACCGTACGCAAACGGCGCGCCCAATCTGGCCGTGGACACGCCCGCGCTCCAACAGCTCGCGCACGACCGCGGCGTGCCGATCTCGGGCAAGGACTTCAAGACTGGCCAGACGTGGATGAAGACCGTCATCGCGCCGGGGCTCAAGGCGCGCATGCTTGGTCTCGCCGGTTGGTACTCGACGAACATCCTCGGAAATCGTGATGGTGAGGTGCTCGACGATCCCGCGTCGTTCAAGACGAAGGAAGAGTCGAAGCTGAGTGTGCTCCACACCATCTTGCAGCCGGATAAGTATCCGCAGCTCTACGAGAACTTCGCGCACGTCGTCCGCATCAACTACTACCCACCCCGGGGCGACAACAAGGAGGGGTGGGACAACATCGACATCGTGGGGTGGATGGGCTACCCGATGCAGATCAAGGTGAACTTCCTCTGCCGGGATTCCATCCTCGCCGCGCCGATCGTCCTGGATCTCGCGCTGTTCATGGACTTCGCGCAGCGCACCGGGATGAAGGGGATACAGGAATGGCTCTCCTTCTACTTCAAGAGCCCGATGGCCGCGCCGGGCCTCCAGCCGGAGCACGATCTGTTCATTCAGCAGACCAAGCTCAAGAACACGCTGCGCCACCTCATGGGCGAGGAGCAGATCACGCACCTCGGCCTCGAGTACTACGCCTGATGCGGCATCGCGCTCGCGTGTGGGTTGCAGCGCTCGCCATGCCCGCGGCGCTCGCCTGTCGCGGTGGGGAGCCCGAGCCGGGATATCGGGCGATGACGGACGATCTCTCGCTCCGCATCATCGCTGAGCCCAGCCCGCCGCACGCGCGCGAGCGCACGAGCTACCGCGTCGTGGTGCGCGACAAGGACAGCGGCCAACCGATCGAGCGCGGGGAAGGAATGATCTATGCCTCGAACCGCGACCAGGCGAACATCGGCGACGCGCTGCTCCCGGGCGCCGAAGTGGGCAGCTACTATGGCCGGCTGAGCTACCTCACCGCCGGCACGTGGGCCGTCGCCATCCAGTTTCGCCGCGATTCGACTAAGCCGATGCAGAAGATCGAGTGGATTCAGGAAGTGGGCGGCGAGCGCCCGGGCACCCCCTGACGAGCGCATGCGACACTACCACCGTACGCACGTAACAGCCGACAGCGTCCTCTCGCTGGCGGATACGTACTTCGCCAAGCTCGGCCTCGCTCTGTCGGGGACGGCCGATCGGAGCCGCACCTTCGCCGGCCCGCTTGGCGCACTCACGCTCCGGGTGGGGTCCGAGGGAGGGCACTACACGCGGATCGATGTAGATACGGATCAGATGGGGGAGAGCCGCCTCGATCGGAACGTGAAGCGCTTCTTCGTCCAGGTCCACAGGGCCGCCGACTCCACGTACACGCTTCAGGCCGCGTACTGATGGCCTCGCGCGTCTCGTCTCGCTCCGTGCGGACGGCTGATTCCGGCGCGGCCACGCCCGAGCGCGCATCCGCATCGCTCTCGGCGCAGCAACGGCTCGAGCTCTACTACTACATGCGGCTCACCCGCTCGCTCGAGGAGCGGCTGGTGAACCTCTATCGCCAGACCAAGGTGGTGGGGGGCCTGTTCCGTTCGCTCGGTCAGGAGGCCGACGCCGTGGGCAGCGCGTATGCACTCGATCGCGGCCGCGGCGATTTTCTCTCGCCGCTCATCCGGAATCTCGGCTCGATGTTGGTGCAAGGCGCTACGCCGCTCGAGATCATCCGGCAATACATGGCGAAGGGCGACTCGCCCACGCGCGGCCGCGAGCTCAACATCCACTTCGGCGACCTGGAGCGCGGCTTCGTCGGACAGATCTCCCACCTCGGCGACATGGTCCCCGTGATGGCGGGTGTCACGCTGTCCTTCAAGATGCGGCGACAGGCGCGCGTCGGCCTCGTGTACATCGGCGACGGCGCAACGTCCACTGGGGCGTTTCACGAGGGGATCAATTTCGCGGCCGTCCAGCGCTGTCCGCTCGTCGTCATCGTGGAAAACAACGGCTATGCCTACTCCACGCCGCTCGCCAAGCAGACCGCGGTGACCGAGTTGAAGGACAAGGCGCTCGCCTACGGGATTCCCGGCGAGCGCGCCGACGGCAATGACGTGCTCGCCGTCTACGATGTCACGAAGCGCGCAGTGGACCGGGCAAGGCGCGGGGAAGGCGTCACGCTGATCGAGCTCATGACATACCGACGGAAGGGCCACGCCGAGCACGACAATCAGTCGTATGTGCCAGGTGGCGAGATCGACCGGTGGGCGGCGGAGAACGATCCGCTCGACCGATACATACGCGTGCTCCGCGAGGACTTCGGCGTCCCTGCGGATGCCTTTGCGGACGTCGAGCGACGGATCGTCGCGGAGATCGATGCAGCGACCGATGAGGCCGAGCGGTCGCCGATGCCGGAACCGGCGGATGCGCTGACGGGGATCTGCGCCGAGCCGCCAGCCGTGGAGCCGCTCTGGTTCCGCACCGGCGTCCGCTCGGCGGTTGAGCGCCACGAGCGTGCGGCCGGCTGGGGAACGTTCAATGGGTAACGCGCGTGGCTGAGACGACCTACCTCGAGGCGATCAGGCAGGCGCTCTTCGAGGAGATGGACCGCGACGAGAACGTCTTCTGCCTCGGAGAGGACATAGGTGCGTACGGCGGCGCCTTCAAGGTGACCGAGGGGCTGCTCGACCGCTTCGGTGAGGGGCGGGTGATCGATACGCCCATCTCGGAGGCGGCCATCGTCGGCGCGGCCGCCGGCGCGGCGCACATGGGCATGCGTCCGGTGTGCGAGATGCAGTTCATCGACTTCATCTCGTGCGCCTATGACATGCTCACGAACTATGTCGCGACGTCGCGCTACCGCGCGTTCCTGCCCTGTCCGATTGTCGTACGTGGTCCGAGCGGGGGATACGTGCGCGGCGGGCCGTTTCACTCGCAGAACCCGGAGGCGGCGTTCCTGCACACGCCCGGACTCAAGATCGTCTATCCGGCCACCGCCAGCGACGCGAAGGGGTTGCTGAAGGCGGCGATCCGGGACGACGATCCCGTGCTCTTCTTCGAGCACAAGTATCTGTATCGGCGCATCAAGGAAGAGATGCCGGCTGGCGATCACGTCGTGCCCATCGGTAAAGCGCGCGTGGCGCGGGAAGGGAAGGACGTGTCGATCGTGACCTACGCCGCCACGGTATGGAAGGCGCTCGAGGCGGCCGAGCAACTGGAGAAGGACGATGGCGTGTCGGTCGAAGTGCTCGACCTGCGGTCGCTCCTGCCGATGGACGATGAGGCGATCATCGCGACGGTGAAGAAGACCAATCGCGTGCTGATCGTACATGAGGACACACGCACCGGGGGCGTCGCGGGCGAGATCACCTCCCGTATCAACGAGCACGCGTTCGAGTGGCTCGATGCCCCCGTGTTGCGGGTCACCGCGGCCGACGTGCCGCTGCCGTACTCGCCGCCGCTCGAGGACTATGTGCTGCCGCAGACGGCCGACATCGTGAAGGCGGTGCGCGTCCTGGCGGCGTATTGACGCGGTGGAGGGAACGCGGGAGCGTCCGCCGAGCCGCGCGCGATATCTGGTCGGGTGCTGGTTCGCGGTCGTCGGCTACTTCGCGGGAGGCATGATCGCGGTGGCGCTCGCGAAGGTGGTGGGGCAGCTGCGGAGGTGCACGCCGCCGAAGGATTTCCCGGCGTGCGATTTCGAGGCCTTCTTGCGCGTGGGAGCGGCGGTCGGAGCGATCTCGCTACCGGCGTTCATCATCTGGCGCCTGTGGCGGAGCGACGCCGACCGGCGCCTCTCAGAGCGAGGTTGATGTGGCACGAGTAGACGTGATCATGCCGCAGATGGGAGAGTCCATCGCGGAGGGTACGCTGTCCAAGTGGTTGAAGAAGGTCGGCGACGAGGTGAAGCGCGACGAGCCGATCTTCGAGATCTCCACCGACAAGGTGGACGCCGAGATCCCGGCACCATCGGCTGGTGTGCTCGTCGAGGTGATCGTCACCGAGGGGCAGACCGTGCCCGTGCAGACGGTCGTGGCGCGCCTCGAGACGGAGAAGGGGGCCGCCGCGCCGGTACCGGCCCCCGCGACGGCGGCCCCCGCGGCTGGAGCGGGAGTGGGAACGGCAGCGATGGCGGCGAGCGGCGCAGGCGCGGCAGCCAGTGCCGGTGCGGTGGCCAGTGGCGGCGCGATGTCATCGAACGTCGGCTCAGCGGCTGGGCCCCCCCCCCCGATGAATCAGGGTAGCGCGCCGTCCCGAGGCGCCCAGCATCCTTCTGGCGCGACCGGTACCGCCGGAGCGGCGGCGCCGTCCGGCGATGGGAACAGCCTGGAAGCCCGTCTTCGCACTCGTTCCTCGCCGCTCGTTCGGAAGATCGCCGCCGAGCACGGCATCGAGATCGCCGCGATGCGCGGTTCCGGCGTGGCTGGCCGGGTGACGAAGAAAGACATTCTCGAATTCATCGACGCGGGCGCTGCACCCGCGGCGCCGCTGGGCGACGCCGGGATGCGCGCGAACGCTCCGCGCTCCATGCACGCGCCCACCGGCGTCGAGGCGCCGGCCGGGGCGCACCTGCCTGAGCCGTGGCCCGGCGATGTGGTCGAGCGCATGTCGAAGATGCGCGCGCTCATCAGCGACCACATGGTTGCCTCGCGCCGCACCTCCGCGCACGTGACCTCGTTCATGGAGGTGGATTTCACGCGCATCGCGCGAATTCGCGCAACGCAGCGAGCGGCTTTCGAGGCGGCGACCGGGCAGAAGCTGACCTACATGCCGTTCATCATCAAATCGGTGATCGATGGCCTCAAGCAGTACCCGGTAATGAACGCATCTGTCGCCGGCACGGACGTCATCTACCGGAAGCAGTACAACATCGGAGTCGCGGTCG
This sequence comes from Gemmatimonadaceae bacterium, assembly GCA_037720885.1. GTDB lineage: Bacteria > Gemmatimonadota > Gemmatimonadetes > Gemmatimonadales > Gemmatimonadaceae > JACMME01. The sequence goes on from JBBJNN010000024.1 coordinate 46,153, forward strand.
CGCTCGATTGGGGTCTCATCGTTCCCGTGATCAAGCGTGCTGATGATCTGTCCGTGACCGGGATCACCCGCGCCCTCAACGATCTCGCTAGCCGCGCCCGAGCGAAAAAGCTCGATCCGCGCGAGGTGCAGGACGGTACCTTCACCATCACGAATCCTGGCGTGTTCGGCTCACTCATGGGGACGCCGATCATCAGCCAGCCGCAGGTGGCGATTCTGGGAGTCGGCACGATCGAGAAGCGCCCGAAGGTCGTAGCCGGCGCAGATGGCGAGGATACGATCGCCATCCGAACCTGCGCGTACTTCTCGATCTCGTTCGACCATCGTATCATCGATGGGGCTGTCGCCGATCAGTTTCTCGCGTTCGTCAAGCGGACAATCGAGACGTTCCCTGATTCGGCAGCCTGACGTGGCGCGTGCACTCTCGACGCGGCGGTCGGTCGCGCCGGCCGCTCCGCGGCCGGCGCGCATGGAACAGCTTCGCCGCCGCCGAGCGTATTACCGGAGCGCGCAGTGCAACTACTGGGTGTTTGAGGAGGCAGGCTCGCCCGGCGCGTTTCTCGAGTTTGTCGAAGCGCCGAGCGCGGAGGTGCTGCGTACGGCCCTCGCCTCGGCGCCCGACGGCGGCGGAGATGGTGGCCCGATCTTCCTCGAAACCGAGCTGGAGTAAGGATTTTTTCGCATGCCGATACGCTCCATCACCGTTGACGGCCGCCGCTGGGATGTCTCTCATTCCGGTCGCGTGACGCAGTACGACCGAGATGAGTTCAGCTTGCTGTTCGTTGCCGGCGAGGGCAACGAGCGAGAGGTCCGTGTGACGCGATACTCGCCGCAGGGGGCGCGCTGGCGCGAGCAGTCGCTGGCCGAGCTTTCCGAGGACGATCTCCGCCGACTCTTCGACTATTCGCAGCCGAGCTTCACGTCGCCCGAAGCGGACTATCGGTCGTGAGACGGTCGTGACGGGCTGCCTGGTGAGACCACGCGCGTGACCGGTCCCCCTCCGGCAACTGGCTTCGTGGATCTCCACGCGCACTCGACGGCATCTGATGGCACGGCTTCGCCCGCTGATGTGGTGCGCGCGGCGCGGAAGGCGGGCGTCATCGCGCTAGCGCTCACGGATCACGATACACTCGCCGGAGTCGCCGAGGCACGCGTCGCCGGCGAGGCTGACGGCGTTCGGGTCATCGCGGGGGTCGAGCTCAGCGCCGTGGAGGGCGAGGCAGAGGTGCACGTGCTCGGGTTGCACATTGGAGCGTGCGACGACATGGAGCGCCGCCTGCTGACCTTCCAGGACGCGCGCCGTGCGCGCGCTGAACGCATCGTCGAGGTGCTGCATGGACTTGGCGTTATGGTGACGCTCGATCGCGTGCTCTCGATCGCCGGATCTGGTGCGGTCGGGCGGCCGCACGTTGCGAAGGCGCTGATCGCCGAGGGCTGGGTCCGCGACTTTCGCGATGCGTTCGACCGATACCTCGGCGCCGGTCGGCCGGCCTACGTGCCGAAGCAGAAGCTCAGCGTAGCCGACGCCGTCCAGATGATTCACGACACGGGCGGCCTGGCGTTCATGGCGCACCCCGGCGCCGATGGCACACGGGCGCGCGTGGAGGCGCTCGCGGCCGTCGGCATGGACGGCGTCGAGGTGCGGCACCCGGGCCACACGGCCGAAGACACGGCCCGGCTCGGTACCCTCGTCGAACATTTCGGGATGGTTCCGACTGGCGGGTCCGACTGGCACGGGGCGGGCGAGGGCCCGCGCATGATCGGTGTGATGCGCGTGCCGTACTCCTGGCTCGAGCGGCAGGAGTCGCGTCTCCGCGAACGTACGGTCGCCGGAGCGCCGACGTGAGTAGCGCCGGCCTTCTCCAGGTCGGCGACGTCGCGCCCGCGTTCAGCGCGCGCGCGAGCGACGGGGCCACGTACTCGCTCGCCGAGCTCTGTGCGCGCGGCGGGCTCGCGCTCTTCTTTTACCCGGGCAACGACACCCCTGGCTGAAACCGCCAACTCTCCGCCGTGCGCGACGAGATCATGAAGTTCGAGGACGCGGTCGTGCAGCCCTTCGGCGTAAATCCGGCGAGTATCGAGAGCCATGCCCGCTACGTCGCGAAGATGAAATTTCCGTTCCTCCTGCTCAGCGATGCCGATCGCGCCATGGCGCGCGCGTACGGTGCCCTGAAGGATGACGGGCACGGTATCCAACGGACTGTCTACGGGATACGCGCCAATGGCACCGTCGCGTTCGCGGCCCGTGGCGCGCCCGCGCCCTCGGATATTCTCGCCGCGTTCGGAGCCTAGCATGGACGTCCGCGGCCGCGTCGCGCTCGTCACAGGCGCCGGCCGCCGTGTTGGGCGCGCGATCGCCGTCGCGCTGGGCGCCGCCGGCGCGCGCGTCGGCGTGCACTACAACGCTTCGGCGGACGGCGCCGAGGAGACAGCGCGGCTGATCCGCGGCACCGGTGCGCAGGCCGAGACGTTCAGCGCGGACCTCGCGCGTGCGGACGCGGCCGACGAGCTGATCGCCGCTGTGACCGGCCGATTTGGCGCGCTCGATGTGCTCGTCAACTCGGCGGCGGTAATGGTGCGCACCCCTGTCGGCGAGGTGACCGCGAAGCAGT
>JBBJNN010000024.1:48773-54044 GCA_037720885.1 Gemmatimonadaceae bacterium
ACATGTTCGCGATCAACCTGCGCGCGCCCTTTTTCTGTGCGCAGGCGGCGGCCTGCGCGATGCGGGAGCGAGGCGGGGCGATCGTGAATATCGCGGACCTCGCCGGCCTGGAGAGCTGGCCCGGGTACGTTCCGCATGGCGTGAGCAAGGCCGGCGTCATCCACATGACGCGGTCGCTTGCCGTCGCGCTGGCGCCAGCCATTCGCGTGAATGCCGTCGCGCCTGGCGCCGTGCTCCTGCCGGAGAGCTGGAGCGACGCCGACGGCGAACGCCTCGCTTCCACGACTCCCCTGAGACGGCTCGGCAACCCGGACGATGTTGCCGGGGCCGTGCTCTATCTGCTGGGAGCGGACTACGTCACTGGAGAAACCATCGTCGTCGATGGAGGCCGGCATGTCCGTTGAGATACTCGCGCCGGCCGAGGCGGCGGTGGACGCCTCCGGGCTTCCTCAACGGTATGGAACGATCGTGGTCGTCGGTGGCGGCTGCTATGGATCGTACTACGTGCGGCAGCTCGCGCGCGCCCTGGCGGCCGGTCGCCTCACCTTCGATCGCGTGCTTGTCGTGGATCGCGACGCGGGGTGCGAGGTCGCGAGAACGCTCAGCTCTGGGTCGGCAGCTTCGCGTGTCGAGCTCCAGGTGGCCGATTGGACGCCGTTCTTCGACGAATATCTGGGGAGTGCGGCGAGCGGCGCGGCGACCCAGGATGCGATCGTGCCGTCGCCCCTCATGCCGCATCTCATGTTCGAGTGGCTCGTTCGGAGGGCGCGGGAGCGCTGGCCGCAGCGCACCGTGCGGACCACGCCGATCGGCCGCGAGCCGGCCACGCCCTGGCAACGTGCCGGCGCCGATGCCACGCACTACGTGAGCTTCGCCGAGTGGATGTGTCCCGTAAATTGCGTGGAGCCACCGCTCTGCCCGGAAATTCGCGGTCCGCGCACCTGGAGCATGCCGCAGGCCGTCCGCGCGTATGCACAGGCGGAGCGCGGCCATGGACGTGCACTTGCGGGCCCTGTCATCTTTCACTGCACGCACCGCGCGTTCGGCGTCGGCATGTTCGATACGCAGAGCGTGCTGGAAGCGGATCGCGCCGTCGTGCGCGCCGCGGCGCTCGAGGCGGCTGACATTCTGATCGCGACCGTATCGCACTGTCATGGCGCGATGAGCGTGCTCGGCGTCGGCGCGCCGACGTTGGACTGACCGGGAGCCACGCTGGGGCAGCGGGCATGAACGCATACAACTGGAACCGAACGTGGCGGAAACTTTCGAGTACGAGGTCGTGATTGTCGGCGCGGGGCCCGCAGGCCTCTGCGCCGGAATGTACGCGGGCCGGGCAATGCTCCGCGCTGTGGTGGTCGAGCGCGGTCCCTCCGGCGGCGAGCTGTTGAATACGGAGATCATCGAGGACTACCCGGGCTTCGAGCACATTGAAGGGTGGGATCTCGCGCAGAAGTTCGAGAGCCATGCCCTGAAGTTCGGGGTCGAGATCCACCGCAAGACGGTCGAGACCGTCCGGCAGCATCCCGACGGGGGCTTTGAATCGATCACGGATGCGGGTGATATCTACCGGTCGCCCACCATCATCATCACCGCGGGCGGCACACCGGTGAAGCTCGGCGTCCCCGGCGAGATCGAGTACGCCGGAAAGGGCGTATCGTACTGCGCTATCTGCGACGGGGCGTTCTTCCGAGGCCACACGATCGCCGTCGTCGGAGGCGGGGACGCGGCGGCCGAGGAGAGCGATTTCCTCACGCGCTACGCGGAGAAGGTTTACCTGATCCACCGCCGTGGCGAGCTCCGCGCGTCGAAGATTCTTCAGAAGCGAGTCCTCGAGAATCCGAAGATCGTACCCGTCTGGGACACCGTTGTCGAGCGAATCGACGCCGATGCGCAGGGCCTGGTCAACAACCTCAAGTTGCGCAACGTCGTGACGTCGGAAACGCGAGATCTCGCCGCCTCTGGCATCTTCGTCTTCATCGGCTTCCGGCCGAATACCGGGATGCTCGAGACGCACGTCGAGCATGACGCGAGCGGCTACCTGGTCACGGACCAGAACATGGAGACGTCCGTCCGCGGTCTCTTCGCGGCCGGCGACCTTCGCTCGCAGCTCACTCGCCAGGTCACGACCGCCGTTGGCGACGCGACGACGGCGACCATCGCGGCGGAGAAATATCTGAAGGCGCTCCGCGACGGCCGCGGCAGCGACCCGATCCTGGCGAGCGGCGGCTACGCGGTATGATCGTCCGCGCGTTCGCGGTCGGTCCCTTTCAGGAAAACGCCTACCTTGTCGTGGACGAGGGGACGACGCAGGCCGTGCTGATCGATCCGGGCGACGAAGCCGCCCTGCTGCTCGATGCCGTTGTGCGCGAGGGCGCCGAGCTCCAGGCGATCTGGCTGACGCACGCACACGTGGATCACGTGGGCGGCGTGGCCGCCGTGAAACGCGCGACCGGCGTGCCAATTCTCCTGCATCCGCTCGACCGGCCGCTCTACGACGCGGCGGTTCGACACGGACAGGTGTTCGGCGTCTCGATTGAAGCACCTCCGCCGCCCGACGCCACGCTTTCGGACGGAGACAAGCTCTCGCTCGGATCGCTCACCTTCGAGGTGATGCACGCGCCCGGTCACGCGCCCGGTCACGTCGTCATCCACGGGGAAGGTGTGGCGTTCGTGGGTGATTGCCTCTTCGCGGGTTCCGTTGGCCGGACCGATCTGCCGCTATCGGACGGCCGGCAGCTCGCGCGGTCGCTGGAGCGGATCTGCGCGCTCCCTGGCGAAACGATCGTCTTTCCCGGTCACGGACCGGCGACGACGATCGCGGACGAGCGTGCGACGAACCCGTTCGTCAACGGTGCGCTCCGGATCGTTCGCTGAACGAGCGCTCCCGATCTTCGCCGCATTCAATCAAGGACGACCGATGGCCGACCAGTATCGCACCGAGAAAGATCCGCTTGGCACCTTGGAGGTGCCGGCAGACGCGCTCTACGGGGTGCAGACCCTGCGTGCCGCGCGAAATTTCCCGATCAGCGGACTGCGCCCGCTTCCCCCCTTCGTGACCGCGACCGTCTGGATCAAGAAGGCTGCCGCACTCACACACCGCGAGACTGGCCGGCTCGACGCGAAGCTCGCCGATGCCATCGTTCGTGCCGCCGACGAAGTGCTCGCAGGACAGCATCGCGAGCACTTCGTCGTGGATGTCTACCAGGCCGGTGCGGGCACGTCGCACAACATGAATGCGAACGAGGTGCTCGCGAATCGCGCGAACGAGCTGCTCGGCGGACGCCGTGGTGAATATTCCCCGGTGCATCCGAATGATCACGTCAACATGGCGCAATCTACGAATGACGTGATCCCGACCGCGATTCGCCTCTCGTGTCTCGCCGAGCTGCCGGGGTTACTCGGTACGTTCGGCGATCTGCGTGACGCCCTTCTCGCGAAGGGCGATGAGTTCGACGACGTTCTCAAGGCGGGCCGGACGCACCTGCAGGATGCGATGCCGATCCGGCTCGGTCAGGAATTTCGGGCGTACGGCCGTACCCTGGACCGCTGCCTCAAGCGCGTGGAGCAAGCCGCGGACTACCTGCGCGACCTCGGGATCGGCGGGAGCGCGGTCGGTACCGGCGTGACGGTGGAGCGGGAGTATCCGGCCCTGATGCGTAAGCATCTGGCGGCGATGACGACGCTCGAGCTTCGGGAGGGCGAGGATCGGATCCAGCTCATGCAGAGTATGGGCGACGCCGCGGCATTCAGCGCGAGCCTCCGCGTCCTTGCGCTCGACCTGAGCAAGATCGCGAGCGACCTCCGATTGCTCGCGAGCGGGCCACGGACGGGACTCGACGAGATCCGGCTGCCCGCCGTGCAGCCGGGCTCTTCGATCATGCCGGGCAAGGTGAATCCATCCATTCCGGAGATGGTCAATCAGGTGTGTTTCCAGGTCATCGGGAACGATGCCTGCGTGAGCGCAGCCGCCGAGCACGGACAGCTCGAGCTGAACGTGATGATGCCCGTCATCGCGTACAACGTGCTCCTGTCCATGCAGATCCTGAAGAATGCGGCGGCCTCGCTCGCCGAGCGGACCATTCGCGGCACCACCGCCAATCGCGAGCAATGCGCGTACTGGGTCGAGCGGTCGGCCGCGCTGGCGACCGCGCTGGCGCCGCAGATCGGCTACGCCCGGGCCGCCGAGATCTCGAAGAAATCGGTCGCGCAGAACATGCTCATTCGCGATCTCGTCAGGCAGGAAGGCATTCTGCCACCGGACCAGGTGGACAAGGTGCTCGATCTCCGGCGCATGACGGAGATCGGCGTGCCCGGCGGACAGTTTGGTGCCGTCGCGGGAGGCTGACCCGACCTACGCGGTCGCCTTGTCCGAACCGGCAGCGCGGCATATCCTCAAAGCGTGCGAATCACGACCTGGGCCGAGTACGGCCTGATCTGCGCCCTGCACCTGGCTCGCCGCGCCGCCGCCGGCCCGATCACCGGCCGCGAGATCGCCGCGCGCGAGCGGCTCCCGGCGGATTACGTCGAGCAGATTCTCCTTCGCCTGCGGCGGGCGGAGATCGTTCGCAGCACGCGCGGAGCGCGTGGCGGCTACGCGCTGGCCCGCTCGCCGGAAGAGATCACCGTCCGCGACGTGATCGGCGCGTCGGAGCTCGCGACCTTCGACCTTCATTGCGTCTCACACCCAGTGGACGGTGAGCGGTGCGCCGCGGCCGGGGAGTGCAGCATACGCCCGGTGTGGGTGATGTTACAACAGAAGATCGACGATGTGCTGGACAGCGTCCGTCTCTCAGACCTCCTCTACGACGAAGTGACGGTTCGCGGGCGGGTAGGGCTCCCCGTCCTCCACGGCTAGACACCGGGCCCGTGTCCGCGCGCCCGCTCTGGAGTTTCGCTTCCGCCTGGGTAGACTGGCGGGCCGATCGCGCGCTCCGGGGCCGCGCCGCAGCCTACGTCGGCATTCTGTTCGAGGAGCCGCGCGACGAGGACGTTACCTGGCTCGCGTCCCATGGTGCCGGCGGCGACGCGGACCATGCTCGGTGGGAGCTTCGCTACGCCCGCCGCGCGCTCGGCTTGCTCTCGGCGGAGCGCGATGCGCTCGACGATCGTACCGCATCGGTGGTTGCGCGAGCGCTGGCCTCGGCGCTGGCCCGCGATCCGCATGTGGCCGCGGGGAAGCTGCGCGTCGCCGAACGGCAACTGAACGCGCGGCTTCGCGCGTACGGAGAAGCGCTCGGCAATCGCGAGGGCGCAGGCTCGGGGTGGCACCTC
>JBBJNN010000025.1:0-52894 GCA_037720885.1 Gemmatimonadaceae bacterium
CGTCCGGGCGGTACTCGGTCGCGCACGAGGGCGCGCGCCGGCTCCAGACGGTGACGGCGAACGTCTCGGGGCGCGATGTCGCATCGTTCACTGACGAGGTCGGGGCGCAGCTCCGCTTGGGCGGGCCCAGTGCGGTGCGCCTCCCGCGCGGCATCTACGTCGAGACCGGTGGGACCGCCACCGCGCAGAAGACTGCCCAGCGCGAGCTCCTCGTGCGCAGTCTCTTCGCCGCCGCGGGTATCGTGATGCTCCTCTGGCTCGCCTTCGGCGACGCGCGCCGGCTGCTCCTCGTGCTCGCGAACCTGCCCTTCGCGCTCGTCGGTGGCGTGCTCGCCGTCTTCGCGACGGGCGGGCTCCTCTCGCTCGGCTCCCTGGTCGGCTTCGTCACCCTTTTCGGCATCACCACACGCAACGCGATCATGCTCATCGCACACTACGACCACCTCGTGCGGTACGAGGGCGCCACGTGGGGCCCGGAGACTGCGATCCGCGGCGCGGCCGAGCGCCTGGGGCCCATCCTCATGACGGCGCTCGTCACCGGCCTCGGGCTCCTGCCGCTCGCTCTCGGGAGCGGCGCGCCGGGCCGGGAGATCGAGGGGCCCCTCGCCATCGTGATCCTGGGCGGCCTCGTGACCTCGACCGCGCTCAGCCTCTTCGTGCTACCGACGCTGGCGCTGGCGTTCGGGCGCTTCGGCGAGGAGCGCGCCGCATGAATACGCGCAACGCGAACACGCGGAGCATGAGCGCGCGGACGCGCGCCACCGCGGTGCTCTGTGCCGCGGTGCTCTGTGCCGCGTCGCTCCTGTCACTCCTGTCGCTCGCGCCGCCGCTCGTCGCGCAGCCGAGCGACACGACGCGCGTGTCACACGGGCCGCTCTTCGTGCCACGCGACGCCTACATCGCCGCGGGATTCGTGCTCGGGACGGTCGCCCTCGCGCCACTCGACCGGGAGTACGCGAAGCGGCTGCAGCGGCCGAACACGCAGGAGAACCGCTTCTTCAGGGACGCCGCCTCAGGCTTTCGCGTCATGGGGGGCCCGGGCGCGCTCCTGGTTGGCGTCTCGATGTACGGCGTCGGGCGCCTGGCGGGCTTCGAGCGCCTGGCCGACCTCGGCCTGCACGGGACCGAGGCCATCATCGTGAGCGGCGCCGTCACGGGGCTCATCAAGGGCGTCGCCGGCCGCCCCCGGCCCGATGCTACAGCGAGTCCGGACCCGGAGTACTTCGAGTTCGGGCGCGGCTTTCGCGAAGACAATACGTACTCCTCCTTCCCGTCCGGACACGCGACGGCCGCGTTTGCCGCCGCGGCGGTGGTGACGTCCGAGACCTCGCGGTGGTGGCCGCGCTCGCGGTGGGTGGTCGCGCCGGTCATGTACGGCGGCGCGACGCTCGTCGGCCTCTCGCGCATGTACCACAACCGCCACTGGGCGAGCGACGTCGTGATGGGCGCCGGAATCGGAACCTTCGCGGGACTCAAGGTGGTGCGCTACCACCACGCGCACCCGGGGAACCGGATCGACCAGTGGCTCCTCTCGGGGACGCTCGCACCGGGCGCCGACGGCGGGGTCGTGGTGGCGTGGTCGTGGCCATGGCCATCACCGTGACCAGCGTGATGAGGGGAAGCGCATGCCGTTGAGGAGTTCGAGTGGTCAGGCAGGTGGCCGAGCGGCTCAACACGACGGGCCTCTGATCCGTGCTGTGTACCCCGATTTGGTCTTCTCCCTTTTGCGGAGTCAGCTGAGCGGTTAGGCTGAGAGCCGGTTCGTAGTGGTGTGGGCCTGCATTGCTCTTGCGAACTCGCGTGGGGGACGCCCGCCCAAGCTCGAGTGGGGCCGCACCTCGTTGTAGTCGCGCCGCCACTGCTCGATGCGGAAGCGCGCATCGGCCAGGTCGAGGAACCAGTGCGCCGCGAGGCACTCGTCCCGGAAGCGGCTGTGGAAGCTCTCGACGTACGCGTTCTCCATGGGCTTGCCGGGCCGGATGAAGACCAGCTCCACGCCGCGCCGGTAGGCCCACACGTCGAGCACTCGAGAGATGAACTCGGGGCCGTGGTCGACGACGAGGCTGCGGGGCAGGCCGCGCTCGCGCGCCAGCCACTCCAGGACCGCGATCACGCGCGCCGCGGGCAGCGCCGCGGGCAGCGAGGTGTCCGCCTCGATGTGCGGGCATTCCCGCGTGAACTCGTCGACCATCGTTAGGCACCGGAAGCGCCGGCCGTCGCTGCACGCGTCGTGGATGAAGTCCATGCCCCAGCGCTCGTGCGCCCGGGTCGGCGCGGCCAGTGGCGTGCGCGGCACGGCCACGCGCTTCCGGCTCCGCCGTGGGCGCACCGCGAGCTGCTCTTCGCGGTAGAGGCGGTACACGCGCTTCGCGTTCACCAGGAGTCCCTCGCGGCGCAGGCGGCGCAGGCGGCGCAGGAGGACGTGGAGGCGCTTGTAGCCGAAGCGCGGCCGCTCGGCGGCGAGCTCCCGCAGCCGCGCGCGCACCGGCGCGTCACGCCCAGACCGTGTGGGCCGGTAGTGCCAGCGCGAGCGCGACAGCCGCGAGCGCGACAGCCCAAGGAGCCGGCACGCGCGCCGGGCGCTTACCTGGTAGGCGGCACGCAGATGGGTGACAGATGGGTGACGGCCCGCCGCCGTTGATCGGCCGTCACCACGTTCGCCCCGCCACGTCTTTGAGCATCGCATTGTCGAGCGAGAGTTCCGCGACCAGCTGCGTCAGCCGGCGGTTCTCCTCTGCGAGCGCCTTCAGCCGCTTGGCCTCGCTGACCTGCACCCCGCCGTACTGCTTCCGCCAGCGGTCGCCGGCTGCCCTGCATCGCAGGGCGACCGGCTCGAACGTCGTCTCCGTGATCCCATGCCGCCGGCACAGCTCGCGGGCCTCGGCCCCCCGGTCATTCTCGTCGAGGATCGCGACGATCTGCTCGGCTGTAAAGCGTGACTGCTTCATGAGCCCTCCCCGCCTCGCGGCGGCTCAGGACTCCCAACCTACCGCCCGACTCCGCTCACGGGGAGAAGACCAGCTGAGGCGCGGCGGATCGCGAAGAAGCTCGAGCTGCATCACACGCCGAAGCACGCGAGCTGGCTGAACATGGACGAGTTGGAGCTGAGCGTCCTGACCCGGCAGTGCCTCGCCCAACGGCTCCCGAGCCGCGAGGCCGTCGCCGCAGCCCTCGCGCCCTGGGAAGTCGCGCGCAACGCGGCGCGGGTGAAGGTGACGTGGCGTTTCACCACCGACGCCGCCCGCACCAAGCTTGCCCGGCTCTACCCCGCATTACCATCCTGATCACCGTGGCCCCCCACTAGGGCTAGCTCCTCGATCGCGTCCCACTCCTCTGTCTCGCGGTCCACGTACGCGAGGTGGCGACGAATGACGAATCCGACGTGGTCAGGTCGCGCGTGCCCGAAGTAAGCGTAGTAGCGCCCCGGGCGCCGTGCCTCCTCCATGCGCTCTGGATCACGCTGAGCCTGTTCCTCGCCGGGGACACGCAGTAGCACCATGTCGCCGTAACCCTGATTGAAGGTGCCCCCGTCAAGCACCCGCACGAGCGCACGTTTCGTGGCCATACGCGAGCGCAGTTCAGTCTTCAAGGATCGGCGGCGGATCTGAAGCGAGATGTTGAAATACTCGAAGAGCAAGTGATCGTTCTTCGGTTGAATGAGCTTGTCCTCGAGCTCGGCCTTCCCCCACACCTCGAATTCCTGCACGCCCGCCTCGCGGATCGCGGATCGCGGAACGGAGCGCCTCCCGCGTTTTGACCGAGAAGTCGCAGGCGGCCGCCAAGATGAACCCGTACGGTGGCTCGCCCCCGTCCGGAATGCTCTCGCGTACGATCTTCCGGGCCGCGGTAGGACCAATGGACCGTTGGCGCCTACACTGAATCACCCAGACGCGTCCTGCGGCCTCCGACGCCTCGAGCGCGTCATCCTCCTCCTGCGCCCCGTCGGCCGCCGGCTCGACGGTGCCCGGCACCGCTTCCGTGGCGCGGCTGTCCATGCCCTTGTCGGCGCCGAGGCGCCCGGTCGCCTCAATGGATTTCCACTCGCGGAAGTCGTAGGCGAGCTGGCGCACCATGTCCTCGAAGCGGTGCGGCTCGAGATCCTCGAAGTGCAGCGGGTTGAGGGTGCGCGTCGGCTTCGGGCGCTTGGGCATGTAGGAAGTCCGGAATGATCATTCGGTGCACGGCCCGGCGCCGCGCCGGCACGTCAGCGCACGTGAGGACACGAGGGCGGCCTGCGCCGCGCCGATTGGGACGTGGCTAGAGCTCCGACAGCAGCCGGTCCGCAATCACACCCATGCTCTCGACCGCTAGCCTTGCCTCCGTAGCAGTCACGCTCGGTGCGAATGGCCGTCCGTGGCCCGTGCCCTGCTTGTTCCGAAGGGCGTTGACGCTACAGCCCAAGGCGTAGAGCGCGGCATCGACCCGCTGTTGCGGCGGGTCCACCGGCTGCGCGGTCGTAGCGAGGCCAAGCGCGACGAACGCTTGCCCGAGCAGCGTCGGGAAATTCACAGTCGTCGGGGAGGTGCCGAAGCGCTCGACGAGGACGTGTGCCGCCGTCGCCTCAAGCAGATCCTTCGCGGTCCCCGCCAACAGCGCCGCATCCTCCGCGCCCTGGCGGGCACGCCGGACGTACGCGCGGAGCGCCTGCGTGAGCTCTTTGCCGGAGAGTCGGTCGAGCAGAAGGGGCCGGAGCTCCCCGTTGCCTGCCAGCTCGTAGCCCTCCGTTCGGAAGACCGCGGCCGCGTTCGCGATAGCCTCGGAGCCCACGAAGTTAGGTAAGTCCTCGCGGAAGCCGCCGTGACCGCGAACGAGCGTGACGAGCTGGTAAACGAGCTCCTCGCCCGCCTCGCGCTGGTGCTCGAGCGCCCAACTCAGCGTTCCGCGTACCCGCTTCGCCTTCCCGACCGGCTTGCCTGACGCGTTCGGGTCGCCCTCTTGAACCGACGTCCGCTCGATCTGGAACCCGATCGCCGAATGGCTCGGTTCACGCGTGTCAGTCTGCGCGTCGTCTACGAGTTGCGCGACCGCGACGATTACGGCGTCGGTGAGCGGTGCGCGAGCGAGTGAGGCGTGCGGCTGATTCATCTTGGATATTACCCAGAGGTCGGAGCGGTCCAGTAGTAACCGCGCCGGGCGGCTCACGTTCCGCTGTACGCCTCGCGGTATCTCTCATCTCAGGAACGCGAGTGTGTCCGCCTCCAGACTCCCGGTCTGCAACGTGTCCCGTCAGCCGATCGGCGCCGCTGAGCGCCGGCCTTCTACCGCGACGGCTCTTGCGCCCCCTAATGGCTCCGATCAGTGGCTCGGCGGTGGCACTGCGGCTGGTCTGCGAACGCCATGACTCGACGAACAGACTCGCTGTACTGTGTGATTGTGAAAGCAAGCAACTGTAACCTATATTTCAGGGCATTACGCCGAAAGATCGGCGTGCGAGGAGGCCAATCATGAGAAGCAGCGAGTTAACCGCAATCATGGCTACCACGCTGGAAGTGCCGCGCATAATCGAGGACCAGCTACGCATCCTCGAGCATCTTAATCGGCCGTTGCGCCTCGCCGCGGAGCTGGCGCAATCCGCCGTCGTCACCGAGCTGCATCAATCGCTCCGACGGCTCGCGGACGAACACCGAAAGTTCGTCGAGCCGGTAGAGCGCTCGGTGAATGAACAACGCGAGGCGTTGATGGGACCGCGGAGGGAGATCGAGCGGGCGATGGCGGTAGCCGCGATACCGCAAGCGTCGGTTAATGCGCTCGGCTCCGCGCTCCAAGTCTCGGCGCCGCGATGGCTTGCGGTTGACGAGGATTGGCGCTCAGCGCTCGACCGGATGCGCGCAACGACGGAGTTGCCGGCTGCGCTGCGTCAACTGGATGCCGTGCGGCTTTGGATGTCCGTACCGAGTTCGGTCAGGAGCGCGGCCAAGCTGCCAACGGCCCTCACCGACGGCATTGCTCGCTTCGCCGCGGACCGAGCAACGGGTATCCTCGGGCTGGACGAGTCGGTCGCGGACGCAATGGGCGCGGCAATCTCTACGGAGGTCGCCGCTTCGTTCGGCGTTGTCACTGCGCACGCATACGGAAGCGCCGTGACGCACGAAGACTCTGCCTTTGCTGTCATCGTCCGCGCTTGGGTAGAAATCCGAACGAGGTTCCCGCGGCTCACCGAGCGGCAGTTCAACATACTGCTCGCCCTGATCGCCCTAACCGTCACGCAGATTTTCGATCAATGGCGGGAGACCGCCAGGGTGAGCGACCAGCAGGAGTTCATGGCTGTCAGTACGCGGATGGCGCGTGGGGTAGAATTGTTAGGCGGGCCGGTGGCCGAGATCGCGCGCAACACGGCGCCGGCCCGGTACCGGTTGACCAAAGCCGCGCTACTGCGTGAGGAGCCCGATGCGGCGTCGCGCCCGATTGGCAAGCTGCCAGCGGGCTCGGAAGTGGTACAGCGTGGGGATTGGGGGCGTTGGATCTTCGTGGATGTCCTGCCAGAACAAGGCGTTTCGCAGGCCGTCCCTATCACGGGCTGGATCTACCGTCGCAACCTGCGACCGCTTGAGCTGGGAGTCCGCGCGACTCCCGACCTGCTACAGTAGGCCGCGGGCTCGCCGCCGTTACCCGTTTCGCCCGGCAACGTCCGACATTGGCAGGAGGAGAATCCGGCGCCGATGCCCAATCTCCCTCGTAGAACCGCCAGCGTGCCGTAAAAGGGCCTCCCCTTATGGTGCATGGGGTTCAGGGGGTCGCGAGTTCAAATCCCGCCGTCCCGATAGGCTGACCGAGAGAATTTTCAGACTTACCCGAACGCCCGGCGAGAATTTCGCCGGGCGTTTTCGCATCTCTTGCTACGCAAACGAGCGGTTGCGACACAACGCACCTCTGCCCCAGAGCCGAGTCAGACCAATCTTCCGTCGTCGCGCTCAGCTTCGCTTCGCCGAACCGGCCGGTCGGACGCCGTGTGCGTGAATGCCGATTCGTCCATCGCGCGCACCGCCGCCCGGCAGATCGCAGCCGCGGCCTCGGCACCCGAGAGCGACGGGAGGTCGAGCGCGTCGAACTCGCGAGTCCAGCGCGACCACACGAGCTCGTTCGCCCCGTAGTCGCGCTTCATCTGCTCGATGATTCCCCACGCCTCGACCAGGTTGGTCGAGAAAGGCGGCACCTCGAACCAGCGCCGGTAGCCGCCGGCGCTCTCACTGAAGTACATCGGCCCGGCCGTTCCCGATCCCACCTCCGGAATGCCGACGACCCATTCCATCACCCGCTCGGCGACGAGCACATCGAGCGCGCGGCCAGCACCGACATCATCCACGCGAACGCCGCGGCCGGCATCCACGCTCCCCTCGACAGTCTCGATCATGAATCTCCAGGTGCGTCAACTTCCCGTTCCCGACAATCGCGCCCGCCTCGGCAGAATGTTCTCAGCGGCGGCGGGCTGATCACCACTCGTCGTCACAGCACAGTATTCCGTGTCCGGACACAGGCGCAAATAGCGGGCTCGGCAGCGCTGCTTCGCTCACGGAGGCGAGTCGCTCGCCGATACGTATCACGCGTCACCAAAATTCGGTGATTCGTCCGCGCGCGAAGCGAGCTTCTCGATCGCCGACGGGTCCGTCGCCCAACGCATGATGCTGTCGGAGGCGTCGAGCAGCGCCTCGCCCGAAAAGAACGCGCAGCGACGGTGGAGCTTGAGCATCCGGAACGTCGGCCTCGCCAGCTCGCGCCGTACTTTCTCCAGGCGCTCCCTTGGCGCCACGATGTACAGTGGGAAGCTCAGATTGGGTGAGAGCGCCGCGAGATCGGCCATGCGCAGCAACCCCGAATAGACGGAGGTGGTGTGCTCGACTTCGAAGGCGGCCGCGACCTCGTTCGCGCCGCGCAGCCATACGACGTCGATCAGACTCACGATCCGTTGCGCGTCCGCGTCGAGGCCGAGCGGCGGCAGACGGCGCACGCTGAGCGTCGCCAGGCGCTCGCCCTGCCACGCGCGCGAATGGTCGTTCGCCGCGATCCAGACGCGGCAGCCGAGCTTGCGGCCAACTCGCGCGAGGAGCCATTGGATGTGCGTGTGCGCGAGCGACGACGGGGCCGCTCGCGGCGCCCGCACAGTTGGCGCGCGCTCGCGCACCGCCGCGCGACGCGGTCGCGCGGTGCTCGGCGCCCTCGGGGTGCGGAACGCGCCGGGCTCGTAGTAGCTCTCGTCCTCGTCGTCGATCGAGCCACGCTCGCGCCACCACGCGAGATACTCGAGTTCCCAGGAGGTGATCCTGAGCGCCGACGCTAGCGCGAGGTGCGCGGCTCGGAACGCGAAGTAATCGGCGACCGGGTCTCCGCGCGGCACGTAGAGGTCGTGCTCGCGCTGTAGCGCTCGGCGAGCCGACAGGTGATAGCCTGGCCAGGTTTCGGTATCGTACAGGTGCCAGCAGATCGAGGCGAAGAAGATCGCGCGCGCGGGTTGTAGTCGCGCGACGCCACCGGGCTGCGCCGCGGCGACGTCGTGGAGGTAGGCGAAGAGCTCCGTGAGACGCTCACGCGCGGTATCGGCGTCGCCCGGCGCGGCGAGTGCCGTGCGCAGGTGGGCCGAGAGGGAAGCGACGTCCGGGACATGCTTGACGAGCCGGTTCACGAACATCGCACCCGACATCCCCTTGAGCGCGAACGCGTCCCAGTCGAGCTTGGTCCGGTGATCGAGGGTTGCGCGAAACGCTTCCAGCTCGACAGTGCCGGCGAGAAAGCTGTCGAGCAGCTCGAGAACCTGCGGCCGGATACGGCGGCGACGCGCTTCCCACTCGCGACACTCCGCGAGGGCATCGGGATCGCCGAGTAGCTGCTGCCAGAGGAGACGCCACGACTCGACCTGGAGGCCGGTGAGTGCGTCCGCCGGCGCGTCGGCCGGCCGGCGCGAGTCTCTCGTCATGGAACCGGTGCCCACGCACCTTCCGTGCTCGGCGCACACGTCCCGAGGCCACTTCACATCCGGGGGCGACTCATGGACACGTATCTACGCGCGGCGATCGACGAGGCGCGCGTCGGACTCTCCGAGGGCGGTATCCCGATCGGATCGGTGCTCGTGATCGGCGGCGAGATCGTGGGGCGCGGCCACAACCGTCGCGTGCAACAAGGGAGTGCCGTGCTACACGCGGAGATGGACTGCCTCGAGCGTGCTGGTCGGCTCACAGCGCGAGACTACCGTCGCGCAGTGCTCTACTCCACGCTCTCGCCGTGCGACATGTGCAGCGGCGCGTCGCTGCTGTATCGCATTCCGCACATCGTGATCGGTGAGAACCGCACCTTCCGCGGGCCTGAAGACTACCTGCGCTCGCGTGGGGTCGCGCTCGAGATCGTTGATGATGCGGAATGCGTTGCGCTGATGGACGATTTCATCCGCGCGCGCCCGGAGCTCTGGAACGAGGACATCGGCATCTAGCCGCGGGCTCGTGTCGCCGAGGATGCCGGGCGACACTTGTGCTCGCCTCGCGCGCGCCTCAGTTTGCTCGGACGGTGCGCTGGACCACGGCGGTGCCGAGCGCGGCTCCGGGACCATGCCGGCAGGCGGCCACGCGACGACGACGGGAGGCGCTCCATGGCGACGAACGGCAAGGGGAAGGGGAGACGCCCGGCAGGCGCGCGGCGCTCAGCTTCGCGCGCGGGGAGCGTGGGACCAGATGCCACGCCTGGCACTGTCGCGACGCGTGCGCGGGCGCGGCGTCCGGCCGCGCGGGTCGTGACGGGCGGGCTCATTCAGATGAGCAACCCGATCAACGATCCGGATGCATCGGTCGAGTCAGTGCGCGACGCCATGCTCGACAAGCACCTGCCGCTGATCGATGAGGCAGGGAAGCGCGGCGTTCAGATTCTCTGTCTGCAGGAAGTCTTCAACGGTCCGTACTTCTGCCCCAGCCAGGATGCGCGCTGGTGCGACATCGCCGAGGCGATTCCGGGGCCCACGGTGAAGCTCATGCAGACCTACGCCAAGAAGTACGAGATGGCGATGGTCGTGCCAATCTACGAGCGCGAGATGGCCGGGGTCTACTACAACACGGCGGCAGTGATCGACGCGGACGGCTCGTATCTCGGCAAGTATCGGAAGAATCACATCCCGCACACGTCCGGTTTCTGGGAGAAGTATTTCTTCAAGCCTGGCAACCTCGGCTACCCGACGTTCGACACGCGCTACGCTCGCATTGGCGTCTACATCTGCTACGACCGTCACTTCCCCGAGGGCGCCCGTCTGCTCGGCCTCAACGGCGCCGAGATCGTGTTCAATCCGTCGGCGACGGTGAAGGGGCTGTCGCAGTACCTATGGAAGCTCGAGCAGCCGGCGCACGCGGTCGCCAATGGCTACTTCATGGGCTGCATCAATCGCGTGGGGACGGAGGCGCCGTGGAACATCGGGGAATTCTACGGGACGAGCTACTTCGTGGATCCGCGCGGCGCCATCATCGCAGAGGGGAGCGCCGATCGGGATGAGCTGGTGGTGGGCGAGATGAACCTCGACATGATCGAGGAAGTGCGTCGTACCTGGCAGTTCTTCCGCGACCGGCGCCCCGAGACGTACGACGCGATGGTGGCGCAGCTGCCGTGACCAGACTCGGGACTCGGCGCTCGGTGGGTGCCCGCTGGCGGGCCGTAGGAACGCCGCAAGCCGACGGTTGCACTCGGCGACCGACGTGCCGTTACTGATCCGCGGTGGCCGCGTCGTCACGGCTACCGAGGATTACGTCGCGGACGTGTATTGCGCCGGCGAGACGGTCACGCGGATCGAGCCGGGCATCGAGCCAGCCTCGCTGCGGCACGCGCCGGGCGAGCTCGAGATCATCGACGCCAGCGGACAGTACGTGATGCCCGGCTTCATCGACCCGCACGTCCACATCTACCTTCCCTTTATGGGGACGTACGCGGCGGACGACTATGGATCGGCCAGTAAGGCGGCGTTGGCGGGCGGTACGACGACGCTGATCGAGATGATCTGCCCGGGCCCCTCGGACGAGCCCTATGATGCGTTCGAGACGTGGCGATCGAAGGCCGAGGGGTTGGCGGCGGTGGACTACACCTTTCACATGTCTGTCGTGCGCTTCGACGAAGGCGTACGCGAGCAGTTCCGGCGCATCGTGGAAGCGGGTGTCCCGTCGTTCAAGGTGTTTCTCGCGTACAAGGGCGCGCTCGACCTTTCCGACGAGCACCTCTTCGCGATGATGACGATGGCGCGCGAGATGGGCGTGATCGTCACGGCGCACTGCGAGAACGCCGAGGCTGTGGACGCGATGCAGCGGCGGTTGTTGGGCGAGGGGCGAACGGGCCCCGAGTGGCACGGCGCGTCCCGGCCGCCGGTGGTGGAGGCGGCCGGCGTACACCACCTCTGCATGTTCGCCGAGCTCACTGGGGCGCACATCTATACAGTGCATACCTCGTGCGACGCAGCCGTGCGCGAGGCGCTCGCCGCGCGCTACCGCGGCGTTCAACTATGGATCGAAGCGGTCGCGCCGCATCTCGTGCTCGACGAGAGCTTCGCGGCGCGACCAGACTTCGAGGGCGCGAAGTACGTGATGTCCCCGCCGTTACGGTCGCGCGCCGATCAGGACGTGCTCTGGCAGTCGTTGCGCTCCCGCGCGATCAGTACGGTCGGTACGGACCACGCGCCGTTCACGCCCGAGCAGAAAGAGATGGGGCGCGACGCGTTCACGCGCATCCCGAACGGAATCCCGACGATCCAGGAGCGCGTGGATCTCGTCCACACGTACGGCGTGTGCGCCGGCCGCCTCGACCTGCAGACGATGGTGGACGCGTGCAGTACGCAGGCGGCTCGCCTGTTCGGTCTGTATCCGCGGAAGGGGACGATCCGGGTCGGGAGCGATGCCGACCTCGTGGTCTACGATCCGGCGTTTCGTGGCACGTTCTCGCGGGCGAGCGGCCATTCCCGCGCGAATTACAGCGCGTACGAGGGCTGGCCGCGTGCCGGCCGAGCGCGCGTGGTAACGGTGCGCGGCGAGGTCCAGTCGCGCGACGGCGAGTTCGTCGGCACCCTCGGTCGCGGCCAGTTCCTCCGCCGCGAGCCGACGCATGGCTAGCGCTGCACGCGCCGCGAGCGCGTCGGACGCGGGCTACGATCCGGCGCTCTACAACGCCGACCTGGCGCCGACGACCGCCGAGCGGCGCACGTGGGGCTGGTGGCACATCGCGTCGCTCTGGATCGGCATGGCGATCTGCATCCCCACCTACACGCTCGCGTCGAGCCTCGTGGACCGCGGGTGGTCGTGGCAGACGGCGGTGGGGTCGGTCGTCCTCGGCAACCTGATCGTGCTCGTGCCGATCCTGCTCAACTCGCACGCGGGGACGCGCTACGGCATCCCATTTCCCGTTCTCGCGCGCGCGGCGTTCGGCGTTCTCGGCGCGAACGTGCCGGCGCTCCTGCGCGCGATCGTCGCGTGCGGGTGGTTCGGCATCCAGACGTGGATCGGCGGATTCGCGATCTACAAGCTGCTCGAGGTGCTCTGGCCGGGAATCGCCACGCTGCCGGCCGTCCTACCGGCCTGGGTGGGCCTCGGAACGGGAGAGCTGCTCTGCTTCCTCCTGTTCTGGGCGGTCAACGTCGCCATCGTGCTCAGAGGAATGGATTCGATCAAGTTCCTTGAGACGTGGGGGTCGCCCTTCCTGCTCGCGGTCGGCGTGGCGCTCCTGGCCTGGGCCTATGCTCGCGCGGGCGGCTGGGGACCGATGCTTCGGAATCCGCCGTCGCAGTCCGCGGCGCAATCCGGGCTCGGGTCCGTGTTCGGGGCGGGGCTGACCTCGGCGGTCGCGTTCTGGGGCACCATGGCGCTCTCCATCCCCGACTTCTCGCGCTTCGCGCGCAGCCAGCGCGACCAGGCCGTCGGACAGGCGGTAGGACTGCCGGCGACGATGGCGCTGTTCGCGTTCGTCGGCGCGGCGGTGACGAACGCGACGGTCGTCATCTTCGGCGCGCGGATCTCCGATCCGGTCGCGCTGCTCGCGCGCATCGGGGGGCCCGCGATCGTCGTGATCTCGATGCTCGGCCTCGCGGTCGCGACGCTGACGACGAACATCGCGGCGAATGTCGTCGCGCCGGCGAACGATTTTTCGAACCTGTCGCCGCAACGGATCTCGTTCCGGCGCGGGGCACTCATCACGGCGGCCGTCGGAATCCTGATGATGCCCTGGCGGCTCTACAACGATGCCGCCGCGTACATCTTCGCCTGGCTGATCGGCTACAGCACGCTGCTCGGTCCGATCGCCGGGATCATGATCGCGGACTACTTCGTGCTTCGACGCGGGATGCTCGACGCCGGCGCGCTCTACCGCCGTGGCGGTCCGTACGAGTACCGCGGCGGTGTCAATCGGGTGGCCATGATTGCACTCGCGCTCGGCATTCTGCCGAACGTTCCGGGCTTCATCGCGGCCGTCGGCGGCGGGCGCGCGGCAGCGCCCTGGAGCACGATCTACGATTGGGCCTGGTTCGTCGGCTTGTTCGTCGCGGGGGCGGCGTACATTGGCGGAATGAAGGCGTTCGCGCCGGGTGCGCGGCGCGGAGGGCAGGCGGCGTATGCAGCCGAGTAACGCGCCAGTGGGCGTGACCGGGCACGCGCCGGCGCACGGCACTTCGCTCTCGGCGGCGCAGCTCGACATGAATTTCGCGGACATCGCGCCGCCGCTCACTCCCGATGCCGCGCTACTGGAGGCACACCAGTGCCTCTACTGCTACGATGCGCCGTGCACGCGCGCGTGTCCCACGCACATCGACGTCCCGTCATTCATCAAGAAGATCGCGAGCGGCAACATGCGGGGCTCGGCGCGGGTCATTCTCGACGCCAACCCCATGGGCCACTCGTGCGCGCGAGCGTGTCCGGTAGAGGTGTTGTGTGAGGGCGCCTGCGTGCTCAATGATCGCGATGAGGAGCCAATCAAGATTGCGCTCCTCCAGCGCCACGCGACGGACTACGCACTGGAGCACGATCTCAAGCTGTTCGCGCCCGGTGCGTCAAACGGCATGCGGGTGGCGATCGTCGGAGCGGGCCCGGCCGGGCTCTCCTGCGCGCGCGATCTCTGCCGCTGGGGCTATGCTGTGACCATGTTCGACGACCGGCCGCTGCCCGGTGGGCTCAACACATATGCGATCGCCGAATACAAGATGCGCGTACCCCTCGCCCTGGCCGAGGCGCGCATGGTGCTCGACATGGGGATCGAGCTACGAAGCGGCGTCCGCGTCGGTCGCGACATCGGTTTCGATGAGCTCGAGCGCGATCACGACGCCGTGTTCGTCGCGGTCGGGCTCGGCGCTGCGCGCCGGCTCGGCGTACCGGGAGAGGAATTGCCGGGCATCCAGGACGCGCTCTCCTTCATCGAGCAGCTCAAGACGCACCCCTACGCCGAGACGCGCGTTGGGCGGCACGTCGTGGTGCTGGGTGCCGGCAATACGGCAATCGATGCGGCGACCCAGGCGAAACGGCTGGGCGCCGAGCGCGTGACGATCGTCTACCGCCGCGGCGAGGCCGAGATGCCGGCCTACCGATACGAATACGAGTTGGCCAAGAAGGACGGGTGCGAGTTCCGCTTCCAGACGGCGCCGCGCAGATTCCTTGGGAGTGACCGCGTGACGGGGGTCGAGTGTGTGCACGTGGCGCTCGGACAGCCAGACAGCGCCGGCCGGCGCGCGCCGGCCGAGGTGCCAGCGAGCGAGCACGTGATCGAGTGCGACATGGTGCTCGAAGCGCTCGGCCAACTCCCGCGCGCCGACGTCGCCACCGTGGCCGGCGCACGGCTCGAGGGCTCGCGAATGCAAACCGGATCGTCGCGCGTGTTCATGGGCGGTGACTGCGCGAACGGAGGTGCAGAGATCGTGAACGCGGCCGCGGAGGGGAAGTGGGCCGCGGTTCGGATTCACGAGATGCTGAGCAGAGCGAGCGTGCCGGTGCCACCGGGCATGGCGGCGCACGCGGTGCTCGAGTAGCGCGACCGGGGGAGAGAGGCACCGATGGCTGACCTACGCGTCAACTTCGCGGGGATCGAATCTCCGAATCCGTTCTGGCTCGCGTCGGGCCCGCCCACGAATACCTATGGCCAGGTGGCGCGGGCGTTCGACGCGGGCTGGGGTGGCGCTGTCTGGAAGACGGTGGGCGAGCCGATCATCAATGTCTACTCGCGCTACGGGTCGGTGGACCTGGGCAAGACGCGGATGGTCGGCTTCAACAACATCGAGCTGATCTCCGACCGACCGGTCGCCGACAATCTCGCGGAGATTGCCGAGGTCAAGCGCAACTACCCGAAGCACGCCGTGATCGCGTCGCTCATGGTGGAGAGCCACCGCGAGAGTTGGCACGAGATGGTGAAGCGGACGATCGACACCGGCGCTGACGGGATCGAGCTCAACTTCGGGTGCCCGCACGGGATGAGCGAGCGCGGGATGGGGAGCGCGGTCGGGCAGGTGCCAGACTACACCTGTCAGATCGTGGGATGGGTGAAGGAAGTGTCCACGATCCCGGTCATCGTCAAGCTGACGCCCAACGTCACGGACATCGCCTACATCGCGCGCGCCGCCGTGGATGGCGGCGCCGACGCGCTGTCACTCATCAACACGATCAACTCGATCGTCGGTGTCGATCTCGACAGCTTCTCGCCGCTCCCGTCGGTCGCCGGAAAAGGAAGCCACGGCGGCTACTGTGGGCCGGCCGTGAAGCCGATCGCACTCCACCTCCTGTCCGCCGTCGCCGGCGATCCCAGAGTCACGATTCCTGTCTCGGGAATCGGCGGCATCTCTACCTGGCGCGACGCGGCCGAGTTCATCGCGCTCGGCGCCTCCAACCTGCAGGTATGCACCGCCGTGATGCACTACGGCTTCCGCGTGGTCGAGGACATGGCCGACGGGCTCTCAGGCTGGATGGACGAGCGCGGCATCGCGACCGTCGCGGAGCTTCGCGGTCGCGCGCTGCCGCACGTCGCGAAGTGGGAGGACTTGGATCTCAACTATCAGCTCGTTGCCCACATCGATCAGGACAAGTGCATCAAGTGCGAGCTGTGCTGGACGGCCTGTGAAGACGGCGCGCACCAGGCGATCCGGCGCTTTCCACGGGTAGCGGGGGGACCGGTCGTGGAGATCATCGACGAGGCGTGCGTTGGGTGCAACCTGTGCGCCGAGGTGTGTCCGGTGCAGGACTGCATCACGATGCGCGAGATCCCGAACGATCACCCGCCCGTCACGTGGAAGGAATATTCGGCCGGCCGTGGCACGCTCGCGCCGCGCTCCGAGCAGTTCCACACCGCGGAATGGAGCACGCGGGGCGCGTGAAGGTCGTCATCGTCGGAGGCGGACCGGCGGGCCTGTACTTCGCCCTCCTGATGAAGCTCGCCGACCCGGCGCACGAGGTGAGCGTCCTCGAGCGCAACGGCGCCGACGACACATTTGGCTGGGGCGTCGTATTCTCCGACCAGACGCTCGCCAACTTCCGTGAGGCCGATCCGGTCACGTACGGGGAGATCACCGACAACTTCGCCCACTGGGACGACATCGACGTTTACGTGAAGGGCACGCGAATCACGTCGGGGGGGCACGGCTTCAGTGGCATCGCGCGCAAGACGCTGCTCCGGATCCTCCAATGCCGAGCCGACGCGCTCGGCGCCGACCTGCGCTTCGGGCGAGCGGTGAGCGAGGCCGACATCCGGGAGATCGCGGGCAGCGCGGACCTCGTGGTCGCGGCTGACGGGATCAACAGCCTCGTGCGCTCGATCTTCGCCGAGCGATTCGAGCCGGACCTCGACGTGCGGACGGCGAGGTACGTCTGGCTCGGGACGACGCTGCCGTTCGATGCCTTCACCTTCTACTTCGTCGAGAACGCGTGGGGCGTCTTCCAGGCCCACTGCTACCGGTTCGATGCGGGCCTCTCGACGTTCATCGTGGAGTGCGATGAGGCGTCATGGGAGCGTGCGGGTTTCGATCGCCTCGACTCCGCCGCGACGGTCGCGGCCTGCGAGGCACTCTTCGCGCCCTGGCTCGGCGAGCACCGGCTGCTCGCCAACTTCGCACCCGCGCAGGAGCTGCATCCCTGGGTGAGCTTCGTACGCGTCGCGAACGCGCGCTGGCACTATCGCAATCTGGTGCTGCTGGGCGATGCGGCGCACACGGCGCACTTCTCGATCGGATCGGGGACCAAGCTCGCGATGGAGGACGCGATCGTGCTGGCCCGGATCCTGAACGACCGGGGCGATGGAAGTGGTGAGGCGAGCGCCGACGGCGAGTCTGGCGACGGCAATTTGGGTCAGGCACTGCAAGCGTACGAGGACGAGCGGAGGACTGAAGCGCTCCGCCTGCAGAACGCCGCGCGCAACTCCATGGAATGGTTCGAGAACGTGAAGCGCTACGTGCGCCTGGACCCGCCGCAGTTCGCGTACAGCTTGCTCACACGCAGCCAGCGCGTGAGCCACGAGAATCTCCGCCTGCGTGACGCGCGCTATCTCGATGGGGTCGAGCGCTGGTTCGCGAGCCGGGTGGACGGCGCGGTGCCTGCGCCGGTGGCGCCGCCCATGTTCACGCCCTTCACGCTGCGCGGCCTGACGGTTGAGAATCGCGTGGTCGTCTCGCCCATGGACATGTACAGCGCGGTGGATGGCCTGCCGAACGACTTCCATCTCGTGCACCTCGGCAGCCGGGCCATGGGCGGCGCCGGCCTCGTCGTCACCGAGATGACCTGTGTGTCGCCGGAGGCGCGGATCACGCTCGGCTGCACGGGTATGTACGACGAGGAGCACGTGCATGCGTGGCGCCGGATCGCGGAGTTCGTGCACAGGTGGAGCCGCGCCAAGCTCTGCCTTCAGCTCGGGCACTCGGGCCGGAAGGGCTCCACGCGGCTGATGTGGGAGGGCATGGACGAGCCCCTCCCCGATCGCAACTGGGAGGTCGTCGCGCCGTCGGCGCTTGCGTACGGGCCGGGCTCGCACCTGCCACGCGAGATGACACGCGGCGACATGGTGCGCGTGCGAGACGAGTTCGTGCGCGCGACGGAGATGGCGATGCGCGCGGGCTTCGACATGCTCGAGCTCCACGCCGCGCACGGCTACCTACTCTCGAGCTTCATCACGCCGCTCAGCAACCGTCGGGAGGACGAGTACGGGGGCACGCTCGCGAACCGGCTCCGCTACCCGGTCGAGGTGTTCGCGGCGATGCGCGCGGTGTGGCCGCCCGAGCGTCCGATGTCGGTCCGCATCTCGGCGACCGACTGGACAGAGGGGGGGATCGGCGGCGGCGACGCCGTCCAGATCGCGCGCGCCTTCGCGACCGCCGGCGCTGACATCATCCACGTCTCTACCGGGCAGACGTCAGCCGACTCGAAGCCCGTCTACGGACGCATGTTCCAGACGCCGTATAGTGATCGCATCCGCAATGAGGCTGGCATCCCGACTATCGCCGTCGGCAACATTGTGGACGCGGATCAGGTGAATGGCATCATCGCAGCGGGGCGCGCGGATCTCTGCGCCCTGGCGCGCCCGCATCTGAGCGATCCGCACTGGACGTTGCACGCCGCGGCCGAGCAGGGATATGACGAGCAGTTCTGGCCAGCGCAGTATCATACGGGAAAAGCGCAGCTCGAGCGCACCGTGAAGCGCGCGCGGGAAGCAGGAGGGGCGGCGGCGCCCGACGGGGCCGGCCCGCGCGGCGGGGCGCGGGAGTGAAGGCCAACTCCGACGGACCCGACTACCTGCGAGGCCGGCACGCGGTAGTGACCGGGGGCGGTCGCGGGATCGGCGCGGCGGTCTCCTCCGCGCTTGCCGCACTCGGCGCGGCGGTGACGGTCATGGGGCGTGATGAACACGCGCTCGCCCATCAGGCCGAGCGACTGCGTGCGGAGTTCGGTGGGGCCGTCGCCGCGATTCGCTGCGATGTCGCCGACGGCGTATCAGTAGCTGCCGCTTTCTCGCAGGCGCGCGAGCGCCACGGCGACCCGTTCGTGCTGGTGAACAATGCCGGGCAGGCGGCGGGCGGAGCGTTCGCGGAGATGGACCGCGCGGTGTGGGACACGATGCTCGCGGTCAATCTTACCGGGACGTACCTGTGCGCGCGCGAGGTCGTGCCGGCGATGACCGCGGCGCGGGCCGGCCGGATCATCAACGTCGCCTCGACTGCGGGGCTCAAGGGTTATAACAAGATGGCGGCGTATTGCGCGTCGAAGCACGGCGTCGTGGGGCTGACGCGTGCGCTGGCGATGGAAACGGCGAAGCTCGGCGTAACGGTGAATGCCGTCTGTCCGGGTTATACCGATACCGGCATGGCGCGATCCGCGGTGGACACGCTCGTAGAGGCACTCGGGAAGACGCGTGAGGAGGCCATGCAGATGCTCGTCCGCGTGATTCCGCGCGGCTCCCTGATCCAGCCGGGCGAGGTCGCGAGCGCGGTCGCATGGCTGTGTGCGCCGGAGGCATCGGGTGTCACCGGGCAGGCGCTCGCCGTTGCCGGAGGAGAGGTGCAGTGACGGCGACGCCGGTGCGCGGCGCAGACTTTCAGCCCTCGCACTTTGCGTGGGCCGTGAAGGGCACGGTCGCGACAATCACCTTGAGCCGGCCCGAGCGCAAGAATCCGCTGACGTTCGAGTCGTATGCCGAGTTGCGCGACACGTTCCGACGGCTCGTCTACGCGGATGACATCAAGGTCGTGGTGATCACGGGATCCGGCGACAACTTCTGCTCCGGTGGCGACGTCCATGACATCATCGGGCCGCTCGTCCGGATGAAGGAAGGCGGCCAGATGCATGGGCTGCTGGACTTCACGCGGATGACGGGCGACCTGGTGAAGGCGATGCGCGCGTGTCCGCAGCCGGTGATCGCTGCCGTGGACGGCGTCTGCGTGGGTGCTGGCGCCATCCTCGCCATGGCGAGCGACATCCGTATTGGCACGGCGCGCAGCAAGGTCGCCTTCCTGTTCACCCGTGTGGGGCTGAGCGGCGCGGACATGGGCGCGTGCGCGCTCCTGCCCAGGATCGTCGGGCAGGGACGCGCGAGCGAGCTGCTTTACACCGGTCGCTCGATGGCGGGCGATGAGGCGGAACGCTGGGGCTTCTACAATCGGCTGGCCGAACCCGGTGACCTGCACGCGCAGGCGGCGACGCTGGCGCACGCCCTCGCCGACGGTCCGACCTTCGCGCATGCCATGACGAAGAAGAGTCTGCATCAGGAGTGGGCGATGGGTGTGGACGAGGCAATCGAGGCCGAGGCGCAGGCACAGGCGATCTGCATGCAGACGGAGGATTTCGCCCGCGCGTATCGCGCCTTCGTGGGGAAAGTGAAGCCGGCTTTCGAGGGGAGCTGAGCCTGGCGTGGCGGACCGGAGCTTCCTGGGCTGGCCATTCTTCGACGACGCGCACCGCCGCTTCGCGAGCGAGTTGGACGTGTGGGCCGGTCGCGAGCTGGCCTCTGGTCCGCATGGCGCGACCGACATCGATGCCGAGTGCCGCCGCCTGGTCCGAGCGCTCGGCGACGGAGGGTGGCTCCGCTACGTTGCGCCAGCCGAGTCTGGCGGTGCCACCGAGCGGCTGGATGTGCGCTCGATCTGCCTTGCGCGAGAAACCCTGGCCCGCCACGAGCCCCTGGCCGACTTCGCGTTCGCGATGCAGGGCCTCGGCACCGGGCCCATCTCCCTGTTCGGCTCGGACGTGCTCAAGCGCCGTTACCTGCCGCCCGTTGTTCGCGGCGAGGCGATCGCCGCGCTGGCGCTCTCCGAGCGCCACGCGGGCTCGGATCTCGGCGCGATGCGCACGACGGCCCGTCGCGATGGCACTGCGTACGTGATCTCAGGCGAAAAGACGTGGATCTCGAACGCCGGCATCGCGGATCATTACGTGGTGGTTTGCAAGCTGCCGGAGCTGGGGGATCGTGGATACGGGGCGTTCGTCGTGGATGCTGATGTGGCTGGCCTACGGGTGTCCGAGCGCATCGAGGTGATCGCGCCGCACCCGCTTGGCACCCTCGTGTTCGACGAGTGCCGCGTGCCAGACCGCTCGATGATCGGCGATGCGGGGCGCGGCATGCGCGTGGCTCTCGCCACCCTCGATGTCTTCCGCCCGAGCGTCGGCGCGGCCGCGCTGGGCATGGCGCGGCGCGCGCTCGACGACGCGATAGCGTGGAGCAGCGCTCGCTTCGCGTTTGGGAAACCGCTGGCCGAGTTTCAGTTGACGCAGGCGAAGCTCGCCGAGATGGCGCTCGCCGTGGATGCCAGTGCGCTCCTCGTCTATCGAGCCGCGTGGGCCAGGGACGCGGGCGCCGACCGGATCACGCGCGAGGCGGCAATGGCGAAGCTCTACGCGACGGAGGCCGCGCAGCGGGTGATCGATGACGCTGTGCAACTGCTTGGTGGTCGCGGCATCGTCGCTGGCGCGCCGGTCGAGCGATTGTATCGCGAAATTCGGGCGCTGCGTATCTACGAGGGAACGTCGGAGATCCAGAAGCTCGTGATCGCCGGTCAGCTCCTCGGCGAGGGCAGCTGAGTGCGAGAGAGCGGCGCGGCGAGCGCTCACGTGGACACCTTCGCGCGCGACAACCTGCCGCCACGCGACGAGTGGCCGGTACTCGACCTCGACGCGCTGCCGGAGCTGCGGGACCGAGAGCGGCTGAATTGCGCCGTGGAACTGCTCGATCGCGCCGTGGCGGAGGGGGACGCCGACCGCGTCGCGATTCATCATGCGAGTGGGCGCTGGACGTATCGCGAGCTGCTCGAGCGCGCCAATCAGATCGCGCACGTGCTCGTCGATGACCTGGGGCTCGTGCCTGGAGGGCGCGTGCTCCTGCGCGGACCGAACCATCCGATGATGGCCGCCGCGTGGCTCGCGGTGCTCAAGGCCGGCGGCGTATGTGTCTGCACCATGCCGCTCCTCCGGGCGCGCGAGCTGAGTTACGTCTCGGCGAAGGCGCGCGTCTCACTCGCGCTCTGCGACGGACGGGTCGCCGCCGAATGTGAGCAGGCAATGCGGGCGACGGGTGCGTTCGAGCGGATCGTGCAGTTCAACGTGCAGGGGGAGGGGACGCTCGAGCGGATGATGGCGGCCAAGCCGCCGACCTTCCCGAACGTGGATACCGCGGCGGACGATGTCGCGATCATCGCGTTTACGAGTGGTACCACAGGGCAAGCGAAGGGGACAGTACACTTTCATCGTGACCTCCTCGCCATCTGCGATT
Source organism: Gemmatimonadaceae bacterium (assembly GCA_037720885.1). Taxonomy (GTDB): domain Bacteria; phylum Gemmatimonadota; class Gemmatimonadetes; order Gemmatimonadales; family Gemmatimonadaceae; genus JACMME01. Next base: position 22,159 of record JBBJNN010000025.1, read on the forward strand.
GCTTCCCGCCGCATGTGTTGCGGCCGGAGCGCAGCGACATCTTCTGCGGGTCGCCGCCGCTCGCCTTCACGTTCGGCCTGGGCGGCCTCCTCCTGTTCCCGCTTCGCGCGCGCGCTTCAAGCCTGTTGCTCGAGCAGGCCGCGCCAGCGAACCTGCTCCAGGGCATTCAGGACCATCACGCGACCATCTGCTTCACCGCTCCAACCGCGTATCGCGCCATGGCGACGCTCGTGAAGGATTTCGACGTCGGCTCACTTCGGAAGTGCGTCTCCGCGGGTGAGCATCTCCCGCTCGCGACCTTTGAGCTCTGGCGTGACGCGACGGGGCTCGAGATCATCGACGGCATCGGCTCGACAGAGATTCTGCACATCTTCGTCAGCGCCTCGGGGAGCGCGATCCGGCCCGGCTCGACGGGCCTGCCGGTGCCGGGATACACCGCGCGCATCGTAGACGAAAGCGGCAACCCGGTGCCGCCTGGCACGGTCGGAAGTCTGGCGATCCAGGGCCCCACCGGGTGTCGGTATCTGGACGACCCCGAGCGCCAGCGCGTGTACGTCCGAGATGGGTGGAACTTGCCGGGCGACTCGTATCGGATGGATGAGGACGGGTACTTCTGGTATCAGGCGCGAACGGATGACCTGATCGTCTCGTCCGGCTACAAGATTTCCGGACCCGAGGTGGAGAATGCACTCCTCGATCACCCGTGCGTGCTCGAATGTGGGGTCGTGGGCGTGCCGGACGCCGAGCGTGGTTACATCGTCAAGGCATTCGTCGTGCTGCGTTCGGGTGCCGAGGGGGGCGAGCGCCTGGCCAAGGAGCTGCAAGATTTCGTGAAGGCCGAAATTGCGCCGTACAAGTATCCCCGGAGCATCGAGTTCGTCTCGACCCTTCCGCGCACGGAGACAGGCAAGCTTCAGCGGTTCCGGCTGCGCTCGGAGCACGATGGGCGCTGACGCCTCAGGTCAGGAGAGCCTGCATCCGGCCGGCTGGCCACGGCCCGCGGGATACGCGAATGGGATCGCGGCCCAGGGACGTGCGATTTACGTTGCCGGTCAGATCGGTTGGGACCCGACCACGCAGACGATGGTCGGCGCCGACTTCGCCGCGCAGGCGGATGCCGCGCTCGCCAACGTCATCGCCGTCCTCGGCGCCGGCGGCGCGGCGCCGCGAGACGTCGTGCGCCTGACGTGGTTCGTGACGGATCGCGCCGAATATATCGCGGCGCGCCGCGCACTCGGCGCCGCGTATCGCGCGCGATTCGGCGCGCACTACCCGGCCATGTCGGTCATCTTCGTGTCCGCGCTGCTCGAGCCCGGAGCGAAGGTCGAGATCGAAGCGACCGCGGTTGTCCCGCGCGTCCGGTCGTCCGAGCAGCACCGCGGCGAGGGGCATGCCTGACACCCCCGTGCGTCGAGCGCCGACGGCTGACCTGCTCGCGCTGCTCATCGCCCACGACCCGGCTGATGCTGCGGAGGCGGCCGCCCGGACGGAGATGCTGGCGTTCGTCCGGAGCGCGAGCGATCCGTTCGATCGCCGCGCGTTGCCTGGGCACGTGACCGGGAGCGCGATCATCGCGGACGGGGCCGGCACGGCATTTCTCCTGGTGCGGCACCGGAAGCTCGGCCGGTGGCTGCAACCGGGGGGGCACGCACAGGCCGACGACAGCTCGATCTTCGCGACGGCCACTCGCGAGGCGCGCGAGGAGACGGGTCTGACAGTGTTGGAAACTCCGTACGGCGAGGGAGCGCTTCACCTCGATGTACACGAGATTCCCGCGCGGAACGGAGAACCGGTGCATCGCCACTTCGATGTTCGGTTCCTCCTCACTGCCTCGCGAATGCGCCCGCGGCACGCCGTGGATGAGGTGAGCGATGCCGCGTGGTTCACGGCGCCCGAGCTGGAGCGGATGGAACTCGACCATTCACTCCGGCGCGCGCTCGTTCGCGCCCGCCTGGTTTTGCAGTCGGTAGTCGCGCGCGAAGAGAATTAGAAGCATGGTGTTGACAAACACACCAAATGGCGTATGTTTCACGCCAGTTAAGTGGCCACCCTTCGGGGCGACCCGCGAAGACCAGTGAACAGCGATAGGGACCTGGACTGGCTCCAGGTCCCTATTTTGTATGGTTCGTCCACGCGGTGGCGTCAGCAATGGCGTTCCCGTCCTGGGGGACGAAGGCCCGCTGCGGGGGGCTAAACGCCCGCGACCAAAGTCGGTAGGTACCGCTCGCCGGACCCCGACGACAAATACACGAGGGAGTTAGAGTATGCGCACCACCGGCACCGTGAAGTGGTTCAACGACGCGAAGGGTTTCGGATTCATCACCCCGGAGAACGGACAGAAGGACTGCTTCGTCCACCACTCGGCGATTCAGGGTCAGGGCTTCAAGACCCTCGCCGAAGGTGAGCGCGTCGAGTTCGACATGGTGCAGGGTCAGAAGGGCCCGGCTGCGGAGAACGTCACGAAGGTTCGCTAAGCCGCATTGCGGCTGAGCAGGCGGCCGGCTCGCGCTGGCTGTCGATGGGGCCGCTTCGGGAAACCGAAGCGGCCCCATCCCTTTTCGGCACTCGGCAGCGAGGTCCGTCTCGGACACGCGGAGCGTAAACCTACAGCCGAGTGCCGAGTGCCTACTTACTTCCCGTCGCTTTCCGCCTGTCCAATTCAGAGAGCAGTTGGCGCACCGCCGCGTCGAGCTGCGAATCGCGGCCGGTGTAGCTCTCGCCGATGGGCCGCTCGACGGCCACGTCCACCGGGCGCGGGTGCATCTCCATGTCCTCTCCGTCCGCGGTCCGGATGCGGCTGAACGGAAGGCGCACCGACGTTCCGTCGAGCAGGGTGACGTTCGACGTGAAGATGATCCAGCCCGCCGTCGGCTCGCCGACCACCTTCCCGAGCGCGAGGCGCCGGTACCCCTCGGTGAAGTCCTCGGCGTCGGAGAGCGAATGCTGATTGGTGACGAGGACCGTTGGAACCTCGAGCGAGCGCTGCCCGAGCACCGTCCTGGCCGGCGCGGCGGAAAATCCGCGGGACGTCATGGTCATGTAGCCGCGGCGGGCGAAGACATCAATCGCGTACGGGTTGACGAAGCCGCCGTTGTTGTTGCGCACGTCGATCACCACGCCGTCGCGTGCCTGGTTCTCGGCGTCGAGATCCACGAAGAGCTGCGAGAGTGATCCCGCCGACATGTCGAACATGTGCACGTAGCCCAGCCGGCCGCCGCTGGCGCGGGCCACATACGCGCGCCGTTCATCTACCCAGGCGCGGTAGAGTAGCCCCTTCTCCGTGGCCGCATTCGTCGGCCGCACCACGACCTCACGCTCGCCGGCGCCGCCACGCCCACCACTCACGGTGAGCACCACTCGACGGTCGATCTTGTACGCGAGGAGCTCGTCGAGGCTGGTGCGGGCACCGATCCGCCGACCGTCCACAGCGAGCAGGACGTCGCCCACGCCAATGCTCCGGGCCAGCGCCGCCGGCCCGAGAGGAACGATCTCGGTGATCCGTAGCCGGCCATTCGCTTCGTACTCCGCGCGATCGAAGCGCAGACCGAGCCGTCCGGTGCTCGATGGCGCGCCGCCCGGCGCACTGACGCCGAGGTGCGACGCATTCAGCTCGCCCACCATGAGCTGCATGAGCCGCCGCATTTCGTCGGCCGAGCGGGCGCCCGCAATGCGCGGCGCATACTCGGCGCGCACGGCATCCCAGTCCACGCCGTTGAACTTCGCGTCGAAGAAGTTGTCGCGGAGCGCGCGCCACCCATCACCGAACACTTCCAGCTTCTCGCGCTCGAAATCGACATCCATTTCGGCCGAGACGGCGAGCGAGCGCGTCTGTCGGCTCTCGACCGTGACGACACCGATGCGCCCCTGCTCGAGGTAGTACACGTCCTTCCCGTCCGGCGACCATTGCGCGGCACTCTTGCCGCCGGATGTCGACGTGAGCTGACGCGCGACCTGCTCGCCCCGCGCGAGGTCGTCGAGCGTGTAGGTATAGAGGTTCTGTTGGCCGGCCACACTGGCGATCATGAGCAGCGACTTGCCATCGGGGCTGATCGCCTGGTAGTTGACGTCCACGCCGACGGGCAGCAGGGAGAGCCGCCGGCGAATACCATCGAAGATCACTTCCACGTTCCGGCCGGCCGCCCGAGGCGCGTCGGGCGAGACCGCCGACACCGGGGACGCGGGGCGCGGCGTGCTGTCGCGCACGGGCGGGGGCGGCGCCACCGGCGTGCGCTCGTCCGGCTGACGAATGGGGTCCGGAACCGGTCGCGGTGTTTCCTCGCGGAACAGGTCGCGGAACTGATCCTCGCGAAAGCGCGGCGTGCGTGGGATGAGATCCACGCGTGCGACCTGCCCGCCCTCCGTCCGCTGGCCCGAGTCGTAGAGCAGGTATGTACCGTCGGGGCTCCACGACAGGGTGCCCGAAAAGACGTTCGCCAGCCAGCTCACGGGCCGGCTCGTGCCGCCGGCCACCGGCACGACGCTCACAGTCGTGAATTGTCGGTCGCCTCCCGAAAGGAACGCGATCCACCGGCTGTCGGGGGACCAGGCGAACGAGCGGCTGGATACGAAGGGCGGAATGTCGAGCGTACCGGTCGCGAGCGCCCGTTCCGCTCGCGTACGCGTATCGATGAGGCGGATCTCGCGAGCATCGCGCTCGAAGGCGATCCAGCGGCCGTCGGGAGAGAAGCGAGGCGAGATGTCAGTCGCCGAGCCGCTCGTGAGCTGTGTCTCGCTGCCAGCGGTGAAGTCATGGAGGTAGAGGTTGCGCGCGCCGCCACGCGTGGACACGTAGACGAGGCGGCGGCTGTCGGGCGACCAGGCTGGCTGGCTCTCCCCGGCGGCGGACGTCGTGATGCGTTGGGCGTCGCCACCGTCCTTCGCCGAGGCGGCGAACAGTTCGCCGCGGGCGACGAACGCGACCTTCCTGCCATCTGGCGAGAGGGCGAGCTCCTGGAGGCCGCTCGTCAGCGTGAGATGCTCCACGCCGGGCCCGGCGGGCGTGCCGCGCCGGGTGATCGCGACCGGCTCGGCCTTGCCGCTGGCGACGTCGAGCGTCCAGATCCCGAAGTCGCGCTCGAAGACGATGGCGCGTCCGTCGGCTGAGATGGAAGGCCAGAGGACGCGGCCCGCGCGAAACTGCGTCACCTGGCGCGGCGCGCCGGACACGGGCCGCACCCAGACATTCTGCGCGCCGCCGCGATCCGAGACGTAGTAAAGTGAACGGCCGTCGGCAGACCACATCGGCCACATCTCCTTCGCGCCGCCTTCCGTGAGGCGCTCGAAGCGCGGCGTCGCCGTTCCGCGCACCGACCAGATCTCCGCCTCGTCGAGATGGCTGCATCCCTTCCGCCACCACTGCGTCGCGCTCACGCCGCGCGCGGTGATCGTGACCGACGAATCGGGACCGGGCGTGGCGAAGTATTCACTTGCGTACCGGTCGCCGCTCACGGCCATCGGCGTGCCGCCCTCGGCGGCAACGCGGAAGACGTCGCTCATCGAGGATATGTCCTGCGCCGACGACGAGAAGTAGATCCACTTCCCGTCGCGCGACCACGCGTCGAGACGGTCGGCGCCGTCGTCGAACGTGATGCGCGCGAGCTCCCCGGATGCGAGCGTGAGGACGTAGATGTCGCCATTCCCCGAGCGCTGCGACACGAAGGCGACGCGGCGGCCGTCGGGCGAGTAGAGAGGGCGCGACTCGTTCGCCGCGTGCGAGATCAGCAGCCGCGCCTCACCGCCGCTGGCGGGTACCGTCCACACGTCGCCCCCGGAGACGAAGGCGATCTCGGAGCGGTCGGGCGAGATGGATGGCTCGGCGAACGAGGGCAGGGAGACCGTCGCCTCTCGCGCCGCGGCCTGCGCACTCGATCGTGTGGTGAACGCCACGACCGCGGCGACGAACGCGCTGACGAGTCGCAATCTGGTACGCGGACGAAGGGACATGGCGATGCATGCGCTGGGGACTGGTTCGACGGCCGCGCGGCGACCCGCCGCCCGGTGCGGTGTCCGACATGGTCGGCTACACCTTGGGCGAGCGGCCTCGTCACCGCAAGACGCGAAGCTTGGCGGGGCGATCGCCGCGCGGCAGACGGCTATCGTCCGTCGCGCGACCCCTTCCCGCGCCGCCCCTGTCTCCGCACATTGTCGCCCGCCGCGCAGGCGGGCTCACCGGCCGCGCGCGGAGGCATCGTCACGCTCGCACGAGGTCACTCATCGCATGGCTGGCGAACACGTCCGGTGGTGGAGCCCGTCGCTCGGCCGCGACATGGAGCTCAAGGTGTACGGACACTCGGGCGCGCGCGTCATCGTCTTTCCCACCTCGATGGGCCGCTATTGGGACTGGGAAGATCGCGGCATGGTGGACGCGCTCGGCGAGCATCTGCATCGGGGCTGGCTCCAGATGTACTGCGTGGACAGCGTGGACTCCGAGAGCTGGTACAACAAGCACATTCACCCCGCGGATCGCGCTCGCCGTCACACGGCCTACGATCGCTACCTCTACGAGGAGCTGTTGCCCTTCAGCGTCGGCCGCAATGGCACGCCGTTCGTCATCGCGACCGGCGCGAGCTTCGGCGCGTACCACGCGTTCGCGTTCGGCTTTCGGCACCCCTGGTCGGTGAACCGCGTGCTCGGCATGAGCGGGCTGTACGACGTCAAGCGGTTCACCGACGGCTATTCGGACGAAGGCGTGCATTACGGCAATCCGTACGACGCGGTAGTTCACGAACAGGATGGCGAGCGGCTACGCGCGCTCCAGCGAATGGACATCATCCTCGCCATCGGGCGCGACGACTCGGCCTGCGCGAACAACATCGAGACGTCGCGCCGGCTGTGGGACCGGGGAATCGGGAATGCGCTCCGCATCTGGGACGGCTGGGCGCACGATTGGCCGTTCTGGGTGGACATGGTCCGGCATTACATCGGCGGGCACGACTGACGCGCCGCAGGGACGCGCCGCGGTTTACCGCCGGCGCCTTCACTCTCTCTCACACGCTCTCCGTATGACACTCAGAGTTGGTCTCATGGTCGGCATGGAATGGTCGATGCCGCCGGCGTTCATCGAGACGGTCAATCGCCGGAATGCTGGCGTACATGCCGAATACGTCCAGATCGGCGCGACCGCGATGGACGAGCCCTGTCCGTACGCGGTGATCATTGACCGCATCTCCCACGAGGTGCCGTACTACCGGACCTACCTCAAGAACGCGGTGATGCAGGGGACGACCGTCGTCAACAACCCGTTCATGTGGACGGCCGACGACAAGTTCCTCGATAGCACGCTTGCGACGAAGCTCGGTGTCGCGCACCCGAGGACCGTGGTACTCCCCAACAAGGACTACATACCCGGGATCAACCACGAGAAGAGCCTCCGGAATCTGCGCTACCCGCTCGACTGGCAGAACATCGTCGCGTATACCGGCATGCCGTGCGTGCTCAAGGATGCGCACGGGGGCGGCTGGCGCGATGTATATATCTGTCGTTCCATGGACGAGCTGATCCATCACTACAACTCGTCGGGGATGCTGACGATGGTGGTGCAGGAGTTCATCCACTGGGAGCACTACATCCGGTGCCTGTGCCTGGGGCAGGAGGACGTGCTGCCCATGAAGTACGATCCGAAGGAGCGGCGCTACGTCGTCGAGCACGCGCACCTGAGCCCCGAGCTGGGGCGGCGTGTGGTGGAGGACGCCCTCAAGCTCGTGCGCGCACTCGGCTACGACATGAACTCGGTGGAGTTTGCCGTGCGCGACGGCGTTCCGTACGCGATCGATTTCATGAATCCAGCGCCCGACATGGACATCTACTCGCTCACGCCGACCTACTTCGAGTGGGCCGTGGAGCATCTGGCCGACATGGCGATCCGGTTCGCGCACCGACCCCGGAAGCAGGTGGCCGACTTGCGGTGGGATATGATGTTCACGGCGAGCCGGGGCTGACTCGAAACGAGGAGTTCAGCGTGCTTCTCGATGCAATCCAGCGGTACCACGACCTGCTCACCGATGAGCTGGCCGCCGAGTCTCAGGCGCAGCTCGACGATCAGCTTCGGCGCCGCAATCTGTTCTTCGGCGATCGCGCGCTCTGCACTGTCGTGCGCCCGCGCTTCCTGCTCGACGAGCAGTATCGCTGGCTGCAGGAGCGTGCCGCGCTCATCCTCCGCGCGTTCGGGCGCGCGCATCGCGCCGCGCTCGCCGAACCGGGGGTGCGCGCGCAATTCGGGCTGCTCGACTGGGAAGAGGAGTTGGTGTTGGATGACCCAGGATTCACCGCGGCGAGCCCGACGTCGCGTCTCGATGCCTTCTTCGTGGACGGTGGTCGCGGGCTGCGCTTCACGGAATACAACGCGGAGACGCCCGCCGGGGCCGGGTACAACGACGCGCTAACCGAGACCTTCTTCGGTCTGCCCGTGATGCGCGAGTTCCTGCGCACGCACGACGTCCGTTCGTTACCGGTGCGACATTCGGTGATGCACTGCCTCCTCGACGCGTACGCGCAGTGGGCTGGCCGGCGCGAGATCCCGCGGGTCGCGATCCTCGACTGGCGCGAGGTGCCCACATATAGCGAGTTCGTGATCTTCGACGAGTACTTCCGATCGCAAGGGCTCGAGTGCGTGATCGCGGACCCGCGCGAGGTCGAGTACACGAACGGGCGGCTGATGGCCGGCGATCGCCATATCACGCTCATCTACAAGCGCGTGCTGATCAGCGAGCTGGTGGAGCGTGGCGGGCTGGACCATCCGGTGATCCGGGCCGTTCGCGACCGCGCGGTGTGTATGGTGAATCCGTTCGCCTGCAAGATCCTCCACAAGAAGACGAGCCTCGCCGTACTCACCGACGAGCGCAACGAGGCGCTGTTCGACGCCGCCGAGCTCGCAGCGATCGCGCAGCACATTCCGTGGACCCGGCGGGTGGAGGAGCGGCGGACGCGCTTCGCCGGGCGCGACGTGGATCTCCTTCCGTTCATCGCCGAGCACCGCGAGCACCTCGTGCTCAAGCCGAACGACGAGTACGGCGGGAAGGGGATCGTGCTGGGCTGGGAGGTGAGCCAGGGCGAGTGGGAGGCAGCGATCGCAACCGCACTGGCCGAGCTCTACATCGTGCAGGACCGCATCGTCCTGCCGACCGAGCCGTACCCGAGCGTCGTGGACGGACGCGTCGTCGTCGCGGACCGGATGCTGGACACGGCGCCCTACGCGTTCTATGGTGCGTACATGGACGGCTGTCTCTCGCGCATCGGGACAACTTCGCTGCTCAACGTGACCGCCGGCGGCGGCTCGAACATTCCGACGCTGCTCGTGCGGCCACGATGATACCCGGGCCCCCGTTCCATACACCGACCGATCACGGAGCGCCATGAAGGCCCCATCGCTCACCCTCGGGATCGAGGAAGAGTATCAGATCGTGGATCCGGAGAGCCGGGAGCTTCGCTCCTACATCACCGAGATCCTCCAGGCGGACAGTCTGCTCCTCGGCGAGGTGAAGCCAGAGCTGCACCAGTCCATGGTGGAAGTGGGCAGCAAGGTCTGCACGACGCCCTCCGAGCTTCGCGCCGAGCTTGCGCGCCTGCGCGGGCTCGTGATGGAGCTGGCGGCGCGCAATGGACTCAAGATCGTCGCCGCGGGCACGCACCCCTTCTCGTCGTGGATGACGCAGGAGATCACACCGCTCGAGCGATACATCGGCGTGAAGGCGGACCTGCAGGACCTCGCGCAACGGCTCCTCATCTTCGGCACGCACGTGCACATCGGGATCGAGGACCGCGACTTCCTCGTGGATGCGCTGAACGTCTCGCGCTACTTCCTGCCGCACGTGCTCTGCCTCTCGACGAGCTCGCCCTTTTGGCTTGGGCGAAACACCGGGCTCAAGTCGTACCGGAGTATCGTCTTCAGCAACTTTCCGAGGACTGGAGTGCCGCCGGTTCTCCGCTCGTACGCCGATTACGAGTCGCTGCTCGAGTCGCTCGTCAAGACCCGCTCCATTCCCGACGGCTCCAAGATCTGGTGGGACGTCCGCCCGCATCACGCCTTCCCGACGCTCGAGTTTCGCGTCTGTGACGTGTGCACGCGGATCGAGGAAGCGGTCTGCATTGCCGCGATCCTCCAGGCGATCATTGCCAAGCTATGGAAGCTGCGGCGGGACAACCTCACCTTCCGGATCTATCCTGGCGAGCTCATTCAGGACAACAAGTGGCGCGCTGTCCGCTTCGGCATCGGTGGGAAGCTCGTGGATCTTGGGAAGGAGCAGGAGCTTCCCGCTCCGACGCTCATCCGCGAGCTCATCGAGTGGTTCATCGACGACGTCGTGGACGACCTTGGGAGCCGAAGGGAGGTGGAGTACGCGTTCCGGATTCTGGAGGAGGGAACGAGCGCGGATCGGCAGCTCGCCACCTACCAACGCACGGGCGATCTAAAGGCGGTGGTGGATCAGTTGATCCGGGAGACCGCGGAAGGGGTATTAAGCCCCGAGGAAACCTCGCAGCCCGCGTAGGCGTCAATATTGCGCCAGGCGGGTAGCTTCCCGCCGCTGGCGCGCGAACCCCATCGCGCCGCCGCAACGACCCAAGGCCGCCTCGCAATGCACACTCGTCCTGTCATTGGTGTTCCGACCCAGACGCTGCATACGCTCCCCGGCATTCCGGGGACGATGCCCGCATCGTGGGTGATGAGTCACCGCTACATTCGTGTGCTCGCATCACTCGGCGCCGTACCGATCATGATCCCGCTGCTCGACGACGACGCGGAGGTGTTGCGCGGGATCTACGATACGCTGGACGGGCTGTTCATTCCGGGCGGCGCCGACATCGACCCGGCCAGTTACGGAGCCGAGCGGCATCCGCGTTGCGAGGACGGAGATCCGCCGCGCGACCGCGTGGAGCTCAGCTTGCTACGGCTGGCGCTCGAGGAGAAGAAGCCGGTGTTCGGCGTCTGTCGAGGCGTCCAACTCCTCAACCTCGCGGCCGGCGGTTCCCTCTACCAGGACATCGGCGAGCAGTTCGTCGGCTGCATCAAGCACGACTACTTCCCGTTCGATGGGCAGTACCAGCGCGACTATCTCGCGCACCACGTCGACGTGACGAGCGAGACACGACTCGGCGACATCGTGGGCGCCGCCGCCATGCCGGTGAACTCGATGCACCACCAGGGTATTCGAGACCTGGCTGACGGGCTCGTCGCGACCGCGTACGCGCCGGACGGGTTGGTCGAGGCGGCCGAGGGGACTGGCGATCACTTTCTCGTCGGCGTGCAGTGGCATCCGGAAGTGCTCATCGACAACCACCCGGCCAACAAGCGCCTGTTCACCTCGTTTCTCGACGCGGCCGTGGAGTATCGCGAGGCGCGGCACGGCGGGGCGGTTCTCTCCTAAGCCTCCTGCTGCCGCGGCGCGGCGCCCGGGCCGGCGCGCGCGTCGTCCCGGGGCTCGCCGGTTTCCGCGCGCGCGTCCTCGTCCGCTCCGCCAGACTCGTCGCCCTCGTCCGCGTCAGACTCGTCGTCGCCGTCATCGCGGTGCTCCACGATACGCGAGATGCGTATGCGCACCTCGGGACGGGCGTCGGACCCTGCCTTGAAGACCGCGCGCACCGCGGCCATCGCGGCACGAGCGAAGTCGTGCGCGGGCTCGCCCTCGCCCTCGACGCGAAGCGACACCTTGAGCTCGATGGCCTTCTTCATTCGCGCTACCTCCGTGAGGAACGCGTTGATGCCGAGACGCTGTCGAGCAGTGCCCAGCGTCCGGCACGACTGACCTCGATCCGCGTGATCGGATGGATCTCCCAGATTGTTCCGCGCGTGCGGCCAAGCTGTTCCGGGTGCTCCGGGTCGAACATTAGCCAGCCAGTGACTCGGACGCGCGTGCTGTCGCGCGCGGTGCGGCGGAGCTTCGCGAGCGTCCACCCAGGGTGTCGCGCGCGCACCCTCGGCGTCGCTTCGACCACGATCGAACGCGTGCGGTTCGTCCCGGGCGTCGCCGAGAGCCAGACATGCCAATCCTGGTACGGATTGTCGGCGCCATGGCAATTGGGCGACTCCGGACCGGACTCGCGCGCGTTCGCGAGATAGCCCTCAATGGCGACCGGGATGCCCTGATACCGCTCGATTGCTGCGCGCACGCCAGCCGGCCAGCCGGCCGACGTGCCGCGCGTCGCGGCCGGTGGCCACGGTAACGCGAAGACCGAATCGAACGGCACGAGGCGAGGTGACGCCGCATCGTCCACGCGATTCTTGAGGCGGTTTAGCTCCCCCATGCGGACGTTGTCGCCCTCCGGCGGGCAGCCCTCGAACGTCATCTGCACCGGCGTGGGCTTGACGGGCATGTCGAATAGCCCTCGGCGCCGCGCCGTGGTGGTCTCGCCGGGCGGTGATGGCCCGCCCACCGTGCCGCCCCGTTCGCGTCTCAGGTAGCGGAAGAGCAGCCAGCCGAGGATAAATAGGACGAGCAGGATCAGTACCGCCGGCCAGACGGCGAGACCCGGTCGCAAGGTCCGACGAGCGCGTGTACCGTTCATGCGAGCTCGGTGCGCTACTCGCTGCGAAGCGCGACGATCGGGTCCACGCCGGCGGCGCGCCGCGCGGGCAGGTAGCTTGCAACTGCGGCGACCGTCGCGAGAAGAGCCGCTCCGGCCGCGAAGGTGACGCCATCGGTCGCCGAGATGCCCAGGAGCACGCTCGACAGTGCGCGCGTCGCGCCGAAGGAGAGCACCAGGCCCAGCGCGATGCCGATCCCCGCAAGCCGAAGCCCGTCGCCAACGACCAGGGAGAGCACATCGCGCTCGCGGGCGCCGAGTGCCATGCGCAGGCCGATCTCGCGCGTGCGCTGCGCGACGCCGTACGCCATGACTCCGTACATGCCGATGGCCGCGAGCAGCAGCGCAAGCGACCCGAACACACTGAGGAGCGTCGAGCCCGCGCGCTTCGAGTCGAGCCGTTGGCGGATCACGTCGTCGTACGTCATGACCCCGTACACCGGCATGTCCGGGTCCATGGCCTTCGCTTCCGCGCGGAGTGGCGCGAGCAGGGCGGCGCCGTCTGCCGCCGCCCGCACGACGAGGGAAACGCCACCAGCCGCCGCTGTGCTCTGAAGCTGCGGCAGGTAGACGAATGATCGCGGCGACTCGTTCAGCTCGTCGATCTTGATATCCTTCGCGATCCCCACCACCTCGAGTGGCACTGCGTCACGCGCCGTGGCGCGGATGCGCTTTCCGAGCGCGCTCCCGCCGGGCCAGTGCCGCCGCGCGAATTCTTCGCTCACGATGGCGACGCCGGGGGCGCCGAGGCGGTCGCCGGTAGTGAACTCTCGTCCCGCCCGGAGCGGAATGCCGAGCGTGGTGTGGAAGCCGGGACCTACCTCCGAGTAGTTCGTCGTCTCGCGCGGCTCGTCGTTCGCGCCGGCGCCGTCGAGCGGCACGAAGCCGTCGCCCATCACCCGCCCGCTCAACGGAATGACGGTCGCGTAGGACGCGGAGCGCACGCCGGGCATGCCGTCGGCGCGCTCGAGGAGCCGCGTGTAGAAGTCTCGCGCACGCTCGGGTGTATACCCCTGGAGCGCGAGGTCGAACGAGAGCGTCACGACGTGCCGGCGCGCGGCGAATCCGATGTCCACGTCATTGGCCTTGCGGAGGCTTCGAACGAGGAGACCCGCGCTCACGAGCAGTACGAGCGACAGCGCGACCTGCGCGACCACGAATGCGCCCTGGAGCCGCGTGCGACGGGCTCCGCCGCGCGTGGCGTCGTCCTTCAGCGCGGGCACCACGTCGGGGCGTGAGGCGGCGAGCGCCGGCACGAGGCCGAAGAGCACGCCCGTGAACACCGCCAGCGCGAGTGTCACGCCCAGCACGCGCGCGTCGGGAGTGAGGTCGAAGGCGATCGGTGCCTCGACGGCTGACAGGAGCAGGTCCGTTCCCCAGAACGACAGCAGGATTCCAGCGCCGGCTCCGAGGAGCGCGAGGATCAGGCTCTCGGTCAGGAGCTGCCGGACGAGACGCCCGCGGCTGGCGCCGAGTGCGAGCCGGATGCCCACTTCCCGGCGGCGGCTCGCGGCGCGGCCGAGGAGGAGGTTCGCCACGTTCGCGCACGCGATGAGCAGCACGATCGCCGTGACCGCGGTCGGGAGCACGGTGAGCGGCCCGACGTCGCGGCGGTCACCGGGGTGCACGGCGCCCTGGACGGGAGAGAGCGTCATGCCGAGCTCCTTCCGCTCGTCGGGATGATCGGCGGCCATCCGTCGCGCGACGGTCTGTACATCCGCGCGAGCGCCGTCCACCGTCGCGTTCGCGCCGAGGCGGCCGATGACGTAGAAGCGGAGGGCGCGGCGTTCCGTGAGCAGATTGTCGGAACTCGGCATCGCCTGCGCCTGCATCATCGCGGGGAGCCACAGGTCGGCCGGCTTGGGGAGCTCCATGCCGAAGAATCGCGCCGGCGCGACTCCGACGATCGTGAATGGCTGTCCGTTGATCGTCACTGCTCGGCCGACGATGCCGGCGTCGCCGGCGAAGCGGTCCTGCCAGAGGCGGTGCGAGATCACGGCGACGGGATGCGTGCCGGGCGCGCTGTCCTCCTCGGCGAGGAAAGATCGTCCGAGCGCTGGTGTCACGCCGAGGACGGTAAAGTAGTTGGCCGACACGAGCTGGCCATCGGCACGGTACGGCTCGTCGCCCGCGCGGATGCTGAACGACGTCGTCGCGTACGCAGCCATGCTGGAGAACGACCTCGTGCCCGCCCGCAGGTCCTGGTACGTCGGGTACGAGACTTCGGTGAGGCGTCCGACGTCGCGCCACACGTTCGAGATCCAGACGAGCGACCCGGCATCCCGAACGACCGGGGCTGGACGGAGGAGCGCCGCGTTAACGAGGCTGAAAACGGCCGTATTGCCGCCGATCCCGAGCGCGAGCGTGAGAACCGCGACGGCCGTGAAGCCGCGGCTCCGCGCGAGCGCGCGAAGTCCGTAGCGGAGGTCCTGAAGGATCACCTGCATCGTGTTGCCTCGGCGCGAGAAGCGGACGGCGATGCGGGAGCGGATGCGGCCCGGCAGCGCCAGTGACGCGGTAGCACCAAGGGAAGGAGCGTGCCGGATGCGCGGCGCGATCAACTACGCCCGCGGCAACGAGTTGCAAAGCGCGCCGACCAGCGCCGCGATGGGTGTCGTGGCCGCTTGCGGGACCGGGCGTCCCACGATCGCACAGGGAGTTTACGGCGTCGCGTCCGGCGCGCGGAAAACCGTGCCCCCCTTCATCACGAAGCGCACGCGACGAACGGCGGAGATGTCGCGCGTGGGGTCGCCCTCGACCGCGACGAGGTCGGCGAGGAGGCCGGCTTTGACCTGGCCGAGCCGGTCTTCCATGTGCAGGATGCGGGCATCGGTGGAGGTGGCGGCGCGGAGTGCGGCGGCGGGCGTCATCCCATAGTCCACGAGCATCTCGAGCTCGCGCGCGTTGTCGCCGTGCGCGAAGACGCCGACGTCGCTTCCGCTGCAGATCGTGACGCCCGCGTCGAGCGCGGCCTTGAAGGTCGCGCGCTTCTCGCGAATACGCGGCGGCTCGGCATCAGTGCCGCGTTTCCAGCCACGGTACTGGAGCACTGCGTCGCCCGCGGCCAACGTGGGGCAGAGAGCGACCCCGCGCTGCACCATGAGGCGCCAGATCTCGGGCGTACCACCGTCGCCATGGTCGATCGTCTCGACGCCGGCGAGAATCGCCCGCCTCATCCCCTCCGCGGTGCTCGCGTGCGCCACCGACGGCCGGCCACTGCTCTTCGCCGTCTCGACCATTGCCGTCAGCTCGGCCACGGAGAAGGTCGGGCGCGTCTCTCCGTTCGCGCCCCAACGGTAGTCGGCGTAGACCTTGATCCAGTCCGCGCCCTTACCGATCTGCTCGCGCGTCACGCGCGTGATGCCTTCGACACCATCGGCTTCCTGCGCGCCCTGCGGCACCTCATAGGCCGGGTCGAAGCCTTTGGGCCCGTAGCTCCCGGTGGCGACGATCGCGCGTGTCGTGACGAACATGCGGGGGCCGGGGATGATGCCCTGCTCGATCGCCTGCTTGATGCCGACGTCGGCATAGCCAGCGCCTTCGGTCCCGAGGTCGCGCAGCGTGGTGAAGCCCGCCATCAGGGTGTTTCGCACATGGACGGTCGCGCGGGCGACGCGTAGCGCCAACGGCTCGTGCAGCACCTGGTCGTCCCAGGGCGCCTCGTTGTACGGATGGAGCAGCACGTGCGAGTGCAGGTCCATGAGGCCCGGCAGGAGTGTGGTTCCGGGCAGCTCGACGGTGGTCGCGCCAGCCGGCGCGGCGATCTGCGCGGCTGGCCCCGCGGCCTCGATCCGGTCGCCCCGCACGAGCACCGCCCACGCCTCGTGCGGCTGCGCCGTCACACCGTCGAAGACGCGCGCCGGGCGGAGCAGGTAGACGCGCGGCGGCGCGGCGGCTCGACCCGTTTGCGCGGCCGCGCGCCATGGAATGCCGGGCAGCGCGCTGGCGAATGCAGACGCGACGACGAGCACCGCGCGGCGCACGCGTGCGCGACAGACGGCAAGGGGACGACCGGTCATTGCCTGATACCTCGCACGATGTGGGAGCACTACTCGCGGCGGGGGATGCGCGCGAGGATCATCCCGTCGTTCACGTTCAGCCACACGTTCCCATCGGGAAGCCGTTCGATGCGCACCGGCGCTGCCGTCCTCAGGGCGAGGTCCAGGAGGCCGCGCACGTGGCTCCATTCGGCGTCCAGCTCGGTCCGGGCGGCCTCGCTCTCCGCCTGCCGCGCCTCCGCCTTCGTCAGCGCGAGCCAGGCGTCCGACGCGGCGCTGGGCGGCGTCGGGGTGGCCGGTCCCCGTGTCGCTCCGCGCAACCGATCGGAGATCCGGGCGCCGAGCGTCGGCTCGGTGCGCTGTTCCGACGGGCGCCGCGCGGGGTCGCTTCGCTCTGACGGTGCCCGTGCGGGCTGATCGGCTCCGAGCAGGCTGAGGATCTCATCGCGTGCACCCTCGGCCGTGACGCCCATGTCCGCGAGAACCTCGGCAGCGATCCCCTTGTCCTCTCGGATGAGGCCGAGGAGGAGATGCTCGGTGCCGACGTAGGAGTGGTTGAGCTCGCGTGCCTCGGTCATGGCGAACTCCAAGACTTTCTTGGCGCGCGAGGTGTACGGCAAGTCGGGGCCTACCGGGCGGTTTGGTTTGTCGCGCTTGACCTGCGCCTCGACGTTCTGACGGACCTGATCGAGGTCAACCCCGAGGTTCTGTAGCACGGCGACGGCCACGCCTTCGCCCGCGCGAATCAGTCCGAGAAGGATGTGCTCCGTTCCCACGTACTCGTGCTTGAGGTGTGCCGCCTCCTCGCGCGCCATCGCGAGCACCCTTCGTACTCGTTCCGTGAAGTTGTAGCCGTTCATTGTGCTTGACGACTCCTCGCCGGTAGCGCTCAATTCCGCCGCGTGGCGCCGGTTCGGCACGCGGAGTCGTGAACGTACCGCGCGATCCCTCGTCGCGGAATGGAGCCACCGAATCGCGCGCTCGGCGCACAATCGCCGGGATTTCGGGAGCGGGCTCCGGCGCGTATGCTACCGGCTGATGAGGCTTCCTTCAGTTCGCCCCGAACGCACGATGCCTACCGCGTCGCGTCGTCCGCTGGTGCTTGCAGCCATCGCGGTCGCGGTCGTCGCGCCGACCGGGCCAGCCCTGCGCGCGGGACCGCGAGGGGCGGAGCCGGCGGCATCGATCGCGACTGCTGACACCGCGACCAGCTTCATCCGCGTCAACCAACTCGGCTATCTGCCCGCCGGCCGCAAGGTCGCCGTGGTTTGTTCGCTCGCCGAGCGTACCATCCCTAGCTTCTCGCTCCGGGACTCCAGCGGGCGCGTTGTACTCGGCCCGCGCCGAGCAGTGGCGGCGGGCGCGTTTGGACCGTGCGCGTCCACCCACCGCCTCGACTTCTCGGTGGTGCGCGCCGAGGGGGCGTACACGCTCGTGGCTGGCGGCGTCGCCTCACCCCCAGTACGCGTTCGCGCGAACGCGTACGTTGGCGCGGCCGATACGCTCCTGTACTGCATGAGGCAGCAGCGCTCGGGGTGGAATCCGTTGTTCGGCGATTCGGTCCACACGAAGGACGGCATCATTGTGGATCACCCGACACGCACGGGAGAGCACGTCCCCGTGAGCGGCGGATGGGCCGACGCCTCGGACTACCTGCAATACGTGACGACGTCGGCGAACGCGACCTTCGTGCTCCTCATGGCCTACCGCGATCACCGCCGAGCGTTCGCTGATGCGTTCGCGGCGAATGGACTGCCCGGGCGGAATGGGGTGGCCGACGTGCTCGACGAGGCGCGGCACGGGCTCGAATGGCTCTCGGCGATGTTCCCGAACGACAGCGATCTGTTCAACCAGATCGCTGACGATCGAGATCACCGCTACTGGGATCTCCCGCCAACCGACACGTCGGATTACGGCTGGGGGAAGGGGGGCCCGCGCCCCGTGTACCCCTGCACGGGCAAGCCGCAGGGGCTCTTCGCCAACCGGAACCGATCGGACGGCGTTGCCTCGACTGCGGGGAAGTTCGCCGCCGCGTTCGCGCTGGGCGCCCGCACGCTGCCGCGCGCCGATTCCGCCTTCGCGCGCACGCTACGCCGCAAAGCGCTCGCCGCATACGCGCTCGGGCGTGCGAGACCAGGTGTCTGCCAGACGGCGCCGGCGGTGTCTCCCTACTTCTACGAGGAAGACAACTGGACGGACGACATGGAGCTCGCCGCGGCCGAGCTGCATGCGCTCACCGGAAATCGGCGCTACGTGCGCGAGGCGATGGAGTACGCCGCCCGCGAGCCCGTGACGCCGTGGATGGGTGTCGATACCGCCCGTCACTACCAGTGGTATCCGTGGCACAACAACGGCCACTACGAGGCGTGGCGTGGCGGCACGGCCGCCGAGCGCCGCGTCCTCGCCGGGTACTACAAGCGGGGGCTCGAGGCCGTCGCGAGCCGCGCGCAGAATGGGTTTCGCGTAGGCATCCCGTTCATCTGGTGCTCGAACAACCTGATGGCCTCGTTCGCGACGCAGGCCTATCTCTACCGGCAGATGACCGGCGACACGCGCTACGCGGAGTACGAGAATGCAGCGCTCGACTGGCTGTTCGGCGCGAATCCGTGGGGCGTCTCGATGGTGATCGGGCTACCGCACTCTGGTGTGTTCGCGCGCGACCCGCATTCGATCGTCGCGAAGGAGCTGAAGGTCGAGCTGACCGGTGGACTGCTCGACGGGCCTGTCTACCGCTCGATCTACGGGAGTCTGAAGGGCATTCGTCTCTTCGACGCGGACGAATACGCGCCCTTCAACACCGGGCACATCGTCTACCACGATGATCTGGGCGATTACTCGACGAACGAGCCGATCACCGACGGCACGGCGAACCTCGCGTATCTGCTCTCCGCGCTCGCTGGGCGCGGCGCGCATGGGCGGCGCTAGGCGGGGGCGCCCGCCTCCCCGCGCTCGACCGCGTGCCCCGCCGCCTCCCATGCACCGAAGCCGCCGGCAAAATTCGCCACGTTCCGGAAGCCGATCGCGGCGAGGAGGCTCGCCGCGATCGCGGAACGGGATCCCCCCTGGCACTGGAGAACGAGCGGGACGTCGTGCTGCAGCTCGGCGAGATGATCCGGGAGCAGGCCGAGCGGGATGTTCTCGACGCCTGGCAGGTGACCTTCCTCCCACTCGTGATGCCCTCGAACATCGAGCACTCTCGCCTCGCCTCGCTCAAGCTTGGCCGCAAGTTCTTTCGCGCCGATCTGCGGAATCGACCCCGACGCGCCGGCCGCGGAACTGGCAACGATGGCGTCCTCGCCGAAGTATCCAGCCACGTCGTCCAGCCCGATGAGCGCGAGGTTGCGGACCGCTTCGTCAATGCAGCGCGGCTGCGACTCGTCCACGACCAGGTAGAACGGCCGGTCGTAGGGAACGAACCAGCCAGCCCAGTTCGCGAACGAGCGGTTGAGCGGAATGTTCAGCGTGCCGGCCGCATGCCGCTCGGCGAAGTCCGCCGCGCGGCGCGTATCCACCACCAGCGCGCCTCCCTCCAACGCCACGCGCAGGCGCGCTGCCGGGAGCCGCTCGGGGCGCGGGAATCCGTCCAGGGGCCGCGGGCCTGCCTTGTTGAGCCGCTTCATCTGCGCGAAGTAACGGGGAGGCTCCGGCTGCCCGTCGAGCACCGTGCGCGTGAACTCCCGCTCGTTCGTGCTGGCGAGCGCCCAATTGAACAGGCGCTCGTAGCCCAGCGTGGATTGCGGCATGGCGCCGAGCGATTTGCCGCAGGCGGAGCCAGGTCCGTGGCCGGGCCAGATCTGGAGGTAATCGGGCCGCTCCTTGAAGCGCGCGAGCGATGCGAACAGCGATCGCGCGCCCTCCTGCATCGCGCCGTGCACGTTGGCCGCGCGCTCGAGGAGATCGGGGCGCCCTACGTCGCCGACGAAGATGAAGTCCCCAGTGAGCGCGCCCATTGCCCGGTCGCCGGAGTCGGTGTCGGTCACCAGAAAGGTGAGGTGCTCCGGTGTATGACCTGGCGTATGGAGCACATCGACCCGTACGCATCCGACGTCGAAGTGGTCACCATCTGTCAATAGCGTCGCGCCAGCTCCTGCGGCGTACGCGTATTGCCAATCCTGGCCGCCTTCCGCGGAGAGGAGCACGCGTGCGCCCGCCTTCCGCGCGAGGTCCCGGCTTCCCGAGAGAAAGTCGGCGTGAATGTGCGTCTCCGTCACGTGCGTGATGCGCACCCCCGCGGCCTCCGCCGCGTCGAGGTAGCTCGCGCTGTCGCGGTTCGGGTCCACGACCAGCGCCTCCCCAGTACGCGTGCAGGCTATGAGGTAGCTCGCCTGTGCGAGCGCGTCGTCGTAGATCCGTTTGAAGAGCACGACTCCTCCGCGAATGTTCCGGTGACGTCCCTGCGATGTCCGCGGCGGCGATCACTCGCGATCAGCCGGGCGCCGTGTGTGACAGCCCGGCGGTGTCGGCCTGGCGCGCGCGCGCGAGCTTCCAGCCGCGCTCCACGAGCATGAACGAGCCCACCACGAGTAGGAAGATCGCGAACGCGCGCCGCAACATGGCTGGCGCGATGAAGCGTACGAGGTACGCGCCGCTGAGGATACCGCCAACCGCGATGAGCGTGAACAGGCCGAGGAACCGCCACGGAACCTCCGTCGTCGCGTGGTAGCCGAGGAAGGCACCAACGGTGTTGATGGCGATGACGAGCGTGGAGGTTCCAACGGCGACCTTCATCGGCAGCCGGGCGAAGAGGACGAGTGCCGGCACGAACACGAATCCGCCGCCAATGCCCACGAGCCCCGTGAGCAGACCCACGCCGAGCGCGACTAGTCCGATCTTCCACATCGGATGCCCGGGCACATGGGCCGGGTCACCCGCCTCGGCGCCGCCGCTTGCGGTGCTGCCGGTCGCCGGCATCGCGCGCGAGGCGCCGCGGTACATCAACGCCGCCGCGGCGAGCATGATCGCGCCGAGGAGTGCCAGCTGCACCTCGCCGCTGATGAAGCGCGAGAGGCGCGCCGAGATGAAGGAGCCGACGAACGAGACGCCGCCGAAGATGAGCGCTATGCGCGTGTTGACGTTGCCCGCGCGGCCGTGTCCAATCGCGCCGAACAGGCTCGTGGCGCCGACGACCGGCAAGCTGAGCGCAATCGCCTGCTTCGGCGCGAAGCCCAGCACGTAAACGAAGGTGGGAACGGTGAGAATCGACCCGCCGCCGCCGAGGAGCCCGAGCGTGAGGCCGATGACCACCGCGAGGACGAGGGCGAGCGCGTTCATGGAGGCGGGCTGGGGAGCGCGGAGCGGAACCGACCCCTCGCGCGGGCGATACGGCGGGCGGCAGCGCGCAAGCTAACCCGCGGCGGCGCGGAGCGCACGGCGCTGCGCCTCCCCTGGCCCCGAGGCGCCTCCGTCGGCAACGTACGGCGGCGCGCGGGCGTACTCCATGCGCGTACTCAATGCGACGATCCGCTGGCGCCCGCCCGGCGTCCGGTGTGCCCCGCGCGCTTTCACCTCTCCGCAGGTCTTATGAGAACGTCTTTCGTATTGCTCGCCGCCGCCTTTGGCGCGAGCGCCGCCGCCGCGCAGAATGCGGCCCCCGCGACGACCTTGCCGCAGGGCGGTCTCAAGCCCCTCACCGCGGAAGCGTTCGACCGTTGGAAGTCGATTCGCGGCGAACGTCTCTCCGACGACGGCAAATGGGTGGTGTACTCCCTCGTGCCGCAGGTCGGCGACGGCGAGATGGTGGTGCGGTCGGTTGGCGGGAGCACCGAGTACCGCCACACGCGCGGATACATCGCCCGACCGCAGAATCGGGCCGGCGCCTCGGGACCGGGGACGGTCTACCCGAACGCCGAGCTCACGCCGGATGCGCGGTTCGCGGTGTTCACCATCGAGCCCGCCAGGGCCGAGGTGGACAAGGCCCGCCGCGACCGTCGTCGCCCGGCCGACCAGCCCAAGCCGAGTCTCGGAATCATGAGCCTCGCCGATGGCAAGGTGACGGTCGTGCCGGGCGTCCGATCATTCCGCCTGGCGAAGCACGCGAGCCGGTACGTCGCGTACCTGCTCGAACCGAAGGACACCTCGGCCGCGCGGCGTGAGCCCGGCGACAGTGCCGGCGCGCCAGCCGGCGCGCCTGGCGCGCCCGCGGCGGCTGCGACTCCCGGACGCGCGGCGCGCCCCGTCTCGACGGATTCGGCCGGCGGCCGGCGCCCGCGGCGGAAGGATACGGGCTCGACGCTCGTCGTCCGCGACCTCGCGTCGGGGAGCGAAGTGCGCATCGACGACGTGATCGCCTACGCGTTCGACAATCGCGGAGCGTGGCTCGGCTACACGGTGTCGTCGCGCGACCGGGCGAAAGATGGCGCGTACGTGCGCGCCATTGCGAACGGGAATACGTCCACGCTCCTGAGCGGGTTCGGGAACTACAAGAGCCTCGCTTTCGACGATGCCGGCTCCCAGGTGGCCTTCGTGTCCGATCGTGACGAGTACGCGAAGGAGCGCCCACGGTACCGTCTCTACCACGCTGCGCTGCGCTCGCCGACGGCGACGGAGCTCGTGGGCCCGGCCGGCCTCGCCGACAGCCTTCTCGTCTCCGATCGAGCACGCCTCGACTTCTCGGTGGACGGGCGAGCACTCCAGTTCGGTGTCGCGCCCGCAGCGCTGGATTCGATTCCGGCCGACTCGTTGGCCGACAAGGCGGTGTTCGACCTGTGGAGCTTCAAGGATCCGCGCCTGCAGCCGCAACAGCGCGTGGAGGCCGAGCGTGATCGCGGCCGCTCGTTCCCGGCGGTCTACCAGTTTGCACTCCGTCGCGCGTTCATCCTGGGCGACGACACGATTCCGCAGCTCCGTTTCACACGCGACCTCAGGAAAGCAATCGCCACGACGAGCGTTCCCTACTCGATCGAGCAGATGTGGGGCGAGGGCGGTAACGACATCTACGTCGTTGACGCCACGACGGGTAAGCGGAAGCTCGTGAAGAGCAAGGTGCCCTTCGGCGCATCGCTCTCGACCGACGGGCAGTACGTGCTGTACTTCGACGCCGACAAGAAGTGGAACGCCTACGCCATCGCCTCGGGCCGCACGACGGACCTGACGGGGAAGCTCACCGGCGTGCGCTTCGAGCAGGAGACCTGGGACACGCCGAGCGATCCGGCCGCGTGGGGCGTTGCCGGGTGGACGAAGGGCGATCGGTCGGTTCTCATCTACGACCGGTTCGACGTGTGGGAGCTCGACCCGCTCGGCACCCGGCCGGCGCGCAATGTGACGGACTCGATCGGACGTAAGCGAAGCATCGTATTCCGGTACGTGCAGCTCGACACGACGGAGCGCGGGATCGATCCCGCGCGCCCGATCTTGCTGCGCGCGATGAACGAGGAGACGAAGGCGAGCGGCTTCTGGCGCGACCGGCTCGGCGCGGTGGCGCTGCCCGACAGCCTGATCATGGCGAAGCGTCAGTTCGGGCAGCCGGCGAAAGCGCAGAACGCGGACGTCTATCTCTTCACGCAGAGCACCTTCCGGGATGCGCCGGACCTCTGGGCGAGCGGCGCGGACTTCCGGGGTGCCACCCGCCTGACGGACGCCAACCCGCAGCAGAAGGAGTATCGCTGGGGCACAGCGCAGCTCGTGCAGTGGCGCAACGACGACGGGCTGCCGCTCAAGGGGATTCTCTACAAGCCCGACGGCTTCGACCCGAAGAAGCAATACCCGATGGTCGTCTACTTCTACGAGCAGCTGTCCGACGGGCTGTACGCCTACAACATGTCGTACCCCCGGAACACGATCCAGCCGACGCACTACGTGTCGAACGGGTACCTCGCGTTCTTTCCCGATATCGCGTACACGGACGGCTATCCGGGGCCCAGCGCGGTCAAATCGATCGTGCCCGGCGTTCAGATGCTCATGGATTCCGGCTTCGTCAAGCGCGACGGCGTCGGCATCTCCGGTCAGTCGTGGGGCGGCTATCAGGTGGCGTACATCGTGACGCAGACGAATCTGTTCAAGGCCGCGTTTGCCGGCGCACCGGTCGCCAACATGACGAGCGCCTATGGGGGCATCCGCTGGGAATCCGGTATCGCGCGTGCGTTCCAGTACGAGAAGACGCAAAGCCGCATCGGTGGCTCGCTCTGGGCAACGCCGCTCCGCTACATCGAGAACTCGCCGCTCTTTGCGGCGGACCGCGTGAAGACACCGCTCTTCATCATGTCGAACGACGCGGACGGCGCCGTACCCTGGTACCAGGGGATCGAGATGTTCGTGGCACTTCGACGGCTGGGGAAGGAGGTCTACCTCGTCAACTACAACGGCGACGCGCACAACCCGACCAAGCGCGCGAACCAGCAGGACGTCGCGATGCGGCAGATGCAGTTCTTCGATCACCACCTGCGTGGCATGCCGGCGCCGGACTGGATGATTCGCGGTATCCCGTTCCTGCAGAAGGGGCGCGACCAGATCGCGACGCAGGTCGCGACGCCGCAACCAGTGACTGCCGGCGCGGTCCCGAACCAGGGTGGCGTACCGCGACCCTGACCGCGTGACGACAGCGCATCGATCGCCGTCCCGGCCGTACGCGGGGCGGCGATTTCGTTTTCTCAACGTGAGCGGGGAAGGGCGCGCGGATCAATTTGTTACACCCTCGAGGACCGATCGTCATGGAGGCAACGAGGAGGAGCCGACGATGACGGAATCCATCGAGAAACGCTGGCAAGCGCACACCGAGACGGGCCGTCAGGCCCTTGCTGTGAAGCAGTATGACCGGGCGGAAGAAGCGTATCTGGCCGCGCTCCGGGCGGCCGAGCACTTTGGCGACGACGATCACCGACTCGCGGGCACCCTGAACGGGCTGGCACGCGTGTACTGCGCGCGCGACAACTTCTTCCCCGCCGCGGCACTGCTGCATCGCCTGGTCGCGATCAAGGAGCGCGCGATGGGGGAGAAGCATGCCCAGGTCGCGGGCGTGATCACCAATCTCGCGGAAATGTACGCGCGACTCGGCGACACCCGGCAGGAGCTGACCCTGCGAGAGCGCGCACTGGAGATCCGCGTCCACAACGGCGAGACCGACAACACCGCGCTCGCGAAGGGACATGAGCGCATCGCGCAGCTGCGCCGCCGGCTCGACGGACTCGGGACGCCGGAGTCGGCGAGCTCCGTGCGCGCCGAGCCACCGGGCCGACGCCCGGAGCCATTCCGCCCGTCGCCGTCGTTTCCGGAACCCGTCCGCAGCGAGCACGCATGGGGCGATACGCCGCGTTCCGCGCCGCCCAAACCCGACCGTTCGCACGGCGAGCCCGCGTGGACGGCGACATCGCACGCGTCCGCCCCCGCGGGTTCCGCCGCCGGAGCCGCGCCCTGGGCCGGTGCCGCCGCCGTGCCGTCACCCACCGAGGATGACAGGCTAGCCCCCACGCCACTGGCGCCGAGGCTTGCCGATCACGGGGCGACGGGCGCTGAACCTGCGTCATTCGAGTTCTCGTCCATGCCGCGTCTCGGCGCCGTTCCGCGACTGGCAACGTTCGGAGGCGCGGCGCTCGCCGCACTCGTCCTGATCGGTTGGCTTGTCGCCGGCCGTGGCGACAGAGAGGCGCAAGCGGCGTCGGCCGCCGCCACGACGATCGCGACGGCGGACTCCGTGCCCCGAGCGCCGACTGTGAGCGCCGAGGAGGCCGCGCAGATCCAGCAGGCCTACCTGTACACGCAGCAGGATGGCGGAAGAGCCGTGAAGGCCGCCGATGCGCAGGTCGACCGCGCGACGCGCGAGGAGTCGTCGGGTCGCGTGCGAGTTCCTAGCGCCGAGCCGTCAGCGGAGCGATCGGAGGCGCAGGCGTCGGCTTCGAAGCTGCCCACCGTCCAGCTCAGTGGTCTCGAGGCAGCAACCCAGGCGATCGAGACCGGCACACGCGCGCGGCTGGATTCGGCGAACTCGAACGCGCTGGCTAGCGTCAAGGCACCAACCTGGGTGAGGCCGACGAAGATCCGCCGCGAGCGCTGAGCGCGGCACACGCAAACGTCACGTCCTCCGTTTCCACGGCGCCCCCGCGAACGTTCGCGGGGGCGCCGTCGCGTCGAGGGGACCCTGGCGCGGGGGGCGCGGGACGCTCGATACTTCCCGCCGGCAGACGACCGTACACTCCGGGAAGGAGAGAGCATGCCATCCGACGTGATTGACTACCAGCTCATCGGCGACGACCTGCAGGCGGTCATCGTGACCCTCGACCCGGGCGAAGGAGTGGTCGCCGAGGCCGGCGCGATGATGTACATGCAGGAGGGTATCACGATGGCCACGTCGCTCGATCCAACCGGGAAGCTGTCGAGCGTCATGGGGAAACTGCTCGGCGCTGGGAAGCGCATGCTCACGGGCGAGTCGTTTTTCATCACCATGTTCGCGAACGAGTCGAACCGGCGCCGCGATGTCGCCTTCGCATCACCGTACCCGGGCAAGATCCAACCTGTGGATCTGCGCGAGTGGGGGGGCACCATCATCGCGCAGAAGGATGCGTTTCTCTGCGGCGCGCGCGGTATCGACGTCACGATCGCGCTCAACCGGCGCTTCGGGTCCGGGTTCTTCGGCGGCGAGGGCTTCATCCTCCAGCGCCTCTCCGGCGATGGCCTCGCGTTCCTGCACGCCTCGGGTACGCTAGTCCCCATGGACCTCGCGGCCGGGGAAAAACTTCGGGTGGACACGGGCTGCCTCGTCGCGTTCCAGCCGTCGGTGACCTACGACATCCAGATGGTACCGGGAATCAAGACGGCACTGTTCGGGGGGGAAGGGCTCTTCTTCGTCGCACTGACCGGCCCGGGACGCGTGATCCTGCAGACGCTGCCGTTCTCGCGCCTCGCCGATCGGATCATCGCTGCCTCGCCCCGCGCAGGCGGTGGCCGGCGCGAGGAAGGAGGCGTCCTCGGCGCACTCGGCGGCATCCTGGATGGCGACCGCTAGGAGTGCCGGGTCGGCGTCAGCGCGGCGCTCGGCGTCAGCGCGGCGGTGGCCGCCAGGCACGGCGGCAGTCCCGAACGATCGCCAGCGCATTGGCGACCGGTCGTTCCCCCGCGGCATCGGAAGGACGGTTGGCCGGACGAAACAGGCCGCCGGGCACCGCGCGGAGGGCGAGCGAACTCGATCCGCCGCCGTCGAGGTTGACGGCGTCGCTCGCGCCGAGCTCGCGCATGAGGGAGGCAAGCTCCGGGAGCGTCATGCCGGCACTGTAGCCCGGCTGGCGTCCGTCCACGACGACGAGAAGAAGCCGGCGCCCACCCGCCGCGATCCCCGCGGCCGTACGCGGATGACGGACCGGTCCGAAGGTCGTATCGGCAGGCCTGAACATGTCGGCCGGCACCTGCCCGTCGCGCAAGATGACGGGGCGCCCGCCAACCGCCTCCTGCGGGTGGAAGGGCTCGAGATGCAGCCGCACATCGTGTACGCTGCTGTCCGCTAGCAGGTTGAGCCAGTGTTCGCGCTGCACAGTGTCCGCGCCCAGCGCGACGACGAACCCTCCTGGCGGTGTGGGTATGCTGCTCGAGCCAGCGACGGCCGAGGAGGACCTTGTGGCCGAACTGTCGGGGGCAAGGAGGAAGCGACCATTCGCGAATGCTGCCGTCAGTCGGCCGCGTACCGTGTCGCTGATTACAAGGGCCGGACCTCCCAGCGTCGTCGTGTCGAGACGGGGCCCCCACGAGCGATCGAAGACCGCGACTCCGCCAGCGGGCGCGCGATTCCAGCGGGAGATAGGAAGCGAGTCGGTGCCCCAGGAAATTGTCCCCCGGGCGCGCAAGAGGCCGATCCACGGGGCGCCAGCGGAATCGAAGGCGAGCACCGGACGGTCGCTCGGGCCGGCGATCACGCGCCCGCCCGTGATGTGCGCGCCGGCTGGCACACCCGGCGGGGTGAAGAGGAAAAAGTCGGCGTTCACTCCCCCGACCACGAGCACGCGCTCGCTGCGGAATCGTGCGGTGTCGGAGTAGCGATCGAGTAGTGTGGAAGTGCGCTCGCGGCCGACTGCGCCACCGCCCGCCTTGAGCGCGACTCCAGCCCAACAAGCGGCGCGGTCCACGTCGAGCACGTGCACGGCCCACGGCCCTTCGCGCCGGTAGTAGAACCGGTGCAGTACGCCGGCCGCGACCGTGTCGACCCGGACGGAGTCGGCCGCGAGCGGCATCGCGGGGAGTGGCGGCGGCGCGGCGGCCGGCCGGCGCACCTGCACGCAGGCGCCCGCCACCGCCGTGGCGAGCACGAGCAGCGTCAGGTCGGGCGACCGCCGCCAGCGTCTGCGGCGCGAAGGTGTATCCATCGCGGAAAGGTGCGGGGCGGGGTTGCTCGGCGCGAGCGTGGACTCGTACCTTGTGCGTCGCTGCCCTACACCGCCCGCCGGTCCGCTTCCCGCATCGCTCCCCCAAGGGTCTCGTGGCGCGCACGCCGCTCTTCTCCCTGGTACGCCGCTCCCTCCGGCTCGCCAACGCTTCGCTCGATGTGCCCCAGGATGCCGCCGCGCTCGTCGAGGAGCGCCGCGAGCGCGCGGTCGTCTCCCGGCGCGACTTTCTGCGCTCCACGGCGGCCGTGAGCACGGTCGCGGCGCTCGACGCCTGCGTGCGGCCACGCCGCACGGGCGGGGTGACCGCCGGCGGTCAGCCCGTCATCGTCGTCGGTGCGGGGATCGCCGGACTCACGACGGCATACCGGCTTCGTCAGGCTGGCGTACCGGTGCGCGTGATCGAGGCGCAGGGCCGGATCGGCGGGCGGATGTTCTCCCTGCGAAACTTCTTCGCTGACGGGCAGGTCTGCGAGCTGGGGGGCGAGCTGATCGACACGCCGCACACCCATATCCAGGCGCTCGCCGGCGAGCTGGGCATTCAGCTCGACGATCTCTCGACCGACGACCCATCTCTCGCGCACGACGTTTGGTATTTCGGAGGTGCTCGGCGCACCGATGCTGAGGTCGTCGAGGCGTTCCGGCCGATCGCCGAGCGCATACGGAGCGACCTCGCGACGGTCAGCGATCCGGACACGATCTCGTACCGTTCGCCGAACAACGCGGAATCGCTCGACCGGATGTCTCTTGCCGCGTGGCTCGACCGTGCTGGCGTGAGTGGCTGGGTGCGTTCATTGCTCGACGTCGCCTACACCACCGAATACGGGCTCGAGCCGCAGGCGCAATCGACGCTCAACCTCCTCCTCATGATCGAGCTGGCCGGCAACGAATTCCGGATTTTCGGCGAGAGCGACGAGCGCTATCACGTGCGGGGTGGGAACGACCTGATCACCAGTGCGCTCGCCAAGCGGCTGGGCGACGCGATCGAGACGGGCCAGGTGCTCGAGTCCGTCTCCCCGCGGCCGGATGGGTCCTTCGAGCTCTCCGTCCGCCGCGGCTCGACCAGCGTCGCGATGCAGGCCCCGCACGTAGTGCTCGCGATCCCCTTCACGTTGCTGCGCGACGTGCGCCTGAACGTCGATCTTCCCCCGGTGAAGCGTCGCGCGATCGCGGAGTTGGGGTACGGGACCAACGCCAAGCTCATGGTCGGCTTCAACGAGCGCGTCTGGCGTACGCGGCACCGCTCGAACGGCAGCGTGCTCACCGATCTACCGTTTCAGCTCACCTGGGAGACGAGCCGCCTGCAGGCCGGGCGCTCCGGCATTCTCACCAACTTCACCGGTGGCGCGCACGGCGTCGCGCTGGGCCAGGGCACGCCCGCGGAGCAGGCAGCGAAGCTCGCCGACGATCTCGACCGCATCCTGCCCGGCGTAGCCGCGGCGCGGGTGGGGATGAAGGAGGCGCGCTTCCACTGGCCGAGCTTCCCGTGGACGCGCGGTAGCTATGCGAGTTACCTCGCGGGTCAGTGGACCGGACTCGCCGGCGCCGAGCGCGAGCCGGTTGGCAACCTGCACTTCGCGGGCGAGCACTGCTCGCGCGACGCGCAGGGTTTCATTGAGGGCGGTTGCGAGGCGGGCGAGGCCGCGGCATCGGAGATCCTGAGCGCGATGGGTGTCCGCCGCGACGCGAGCCGCACGCCGGCCCGCCGCGCTGCGCTACGCGCCTGGGCGCTGCGTGGCGCCGGTGAGCTGGCTGAGGCGATTCCCGCGTGAACCCGATCGAGCGCTTCGTCGCCCTACTTGCGGAGGCGCAGGGGGTGGACCGCGAGCGCCTTCCGGAGCCGACGGCGATGACGCTGGCGACCTCCACCGCCGATGGACAGCCGTCGGCGCGAATGGTGCTGCTCAAGGGAGTGGACGAGCA
>JBBJNN010000026.1:0-39610 GCA_037720885.1 Gemmatimonadaceae bacterium
GAGGGCGAACGCGATGGCGCCGAGGAGCCAGTGCTGCTCCCACGCCAGGCTGAGACGGTGATGGTGGCCGCGCGCCGCGTGCCAGTCGAGGTGCATCACCGTCGCGAGCAGCGCGATGACCGGCAGCGACAACAAACCCCGAGTCGCGAATCGCGGCATGTCAGATGGCATCTGTGCTCCCCTCCGTCGCGCGGCCCCGGCGGCTGCGTGGGGGAAAGATATGGCGGCGGATCGAGCCCGGCGAGCGAGGCAGCCACCGGCCGGTTCGCCGCTGGTGACGCGCTCGCGCATGCTTCCGGTCCGGCAGTTGCACAGCAGGGCAGTCCACGCGAAGTGCACGGTAGAAGTGCATGGTAGCCGAATCTTCGCGCGCCAGGCGGCGGTGTTGACCGTGACCGAACGTCACGCCGCGGCGACCAACCCCGTACATGGGAGCGAGACATGGAGCACCCCGATCGCGAGTTCGAGACGACCGGTACGCCTCCCGCCGCGGACGCCGGCGGTGCCCCCGGTGGCGCGCCCGGTGGCGCGCCCGGTGGCGACGCATCGGCGTCCGGTGACGCGTCGGCGTCGGGCGCTACGGCCACTGACGACGGAATGAGCGGCTCGAGCCCGGCCGCCGAGGCTGGTGGCGGGGTCGGCACGGTGCCCGAGGCGGCGGCGAATGCGCCACCTCCCGGCACGGACACCGCGGGGGCGCCCCTGCCGCCCCCGCCCCCACCGCGCGCGAAGACCCGTGGCGTCGTGGACCTCGTCTTCCTCATCGACGTGAGCGGCAGCATGTCCACCTGCATCGACGCGCTCCGAAAGAACATCGAGGTGTTCATCGATTCGCTGAGTAGCGGCGACGCGAACAACGCGGCGCCGGTCAAGGACTGGCGCGGCAAGGCCATCGGCTACCGCGACATCGAGCACGCCGACACGCAGTGGTTCGAGGACCATCCGTTCGTGCGCGATGCCGTCGCGCTCAAGGCGCAGCTGTCATCGCTGCGGGCGGAAGGCGGCGGCGACGAGCCGGAGTCGCTGCTCGACGCGCTGTACAAGGTCGCGACGATGGACTCGAGCCCGAAGGGCGCGCAGGCAGAGGATGCGGGAAAGTGGCGCTACCGGAGCGAAGCGGCGCGCGTGGTGGTGGTCTTCACCGACGCCTCCTTCAAGGAGACGATGAGCATTCCCGAGGCGAAGGGCGGCGGCCTGCAGGACGTCGCGAACATGATCATGGCGAACCGGATCATCCTCAGTCTCTTCGCGCCGAACATGGAGGGGTACGATCGCCTCAGTCAGATCGACAAGTCGGAGTGGGAGGTCGTCGAGTACGAGGGGCTCTCGCCGCAGGAAGCGCTGCAGAAGTACACGTCCGATCCGGCGAACTTCCGCAACACGCTCAAGCAGCTAGCTGCGAGCGTGTCGAAGTCCGCCGAGACGGTCGCGCTCTAGGATTCGGCACTCGGCACTCGGCACTCGGCGCTCGGCACTGCAGAGAAAATCTATCTCGGTCACGCGGCGCGAGAATCCACAGCCGAGTGCCGAGTCCCTAGCGCCGAGTCCCGACGACTCTTACTGACATGGCCAAGAAGCTCAAACCAGGCGACACCATCCGCGGCTACCGCGTCACCAAGGTCTTCGGACCGGGGATGATGGCCATCTCGTACGCGGCGCAGGGTCCGAGCGGCGAGAAGATCCTCCTCAAGCAGTACAAGTCGCCGGCGCCGACGGTGGTCTGGTACGGGCCCTACGTGGACTACCAGCAGGAAGTGGCGAGCCGGATCCGCAATGGGAAGGTCGCCGGCTACGCCGTACGGCTCGTGGATGCGTTCGAGGAGCGGTGGGGCGGGCCGTGCTACTTCCAGGCCTACGAGTTCATCTCGAACGGCGGCGAGCTGCAGCAGATCCTCGATGAGGAGCGCGAAGCGCAGGCACGGACCCACGCGCCCACTCCGTTCGGCACGCCAGGCGTCTGGGAGCGGCATGTGACTTGGGCGAAGGTGCTGATGGCCGGGATCGCGGCGCTCCATGAGGCCAAGATCGTGCACTGCGATCTCAAGCCCGGAAACGCGTTTCTCATTCGCGACCCATCCATCGGCGCGGGCTACCAGCTCAAGCTGATCGACACGGATTTCTCGCTCCTCGCCGACAAGCGCGCACCGTGGCACGGCTATCAGGGCTATGTCGGCACGGACAACTACCGCTCGCCCGAGCATCTCACGCGCGGCGCGATCCCGTCGCTGGCGTCCGATATCTTCACCTGCGGGCTCATCCTCTACGAGCTGCTTGCCGGTACGCACCCGTACTGGAGCGACGATCAGGCGATGTACGCCGAGCGCGTCCGCGCCTATGCCGCGAAGCCTCCGACGCTGGGCGGTACAATGACGGCGCCGGCCGACAACCGCGCTGTCTCGGCGGCGCTCCACCGGTGCCTCTCACCCGATGCGGCGAAGCGCCCGACGGCCGCCGAGCTCCGGGCCGCGCTGAGTGGCCGAACTCCGGGCGCTCGCCCCGCGGCGGCCGCCGGCGCGACCCCCGCCGCTACGGGAGCGTCGGGCGCCGCGGCCGCCGGCGGCGCCGCGGGGATCGCGAGCGCGCGGATCCGGCTCGCGGGCGGGGCCGGGAAGACGCTCGACCTGGGTGTCCGAACGGAGCTCGGGAAGAACCTGGTGGCAGTCTTCGGTGACGACTCCCAGTTCTGGGACGCGCGGCAGTGTGTTCTCGAGCGGTTGGCGAGTGGTGCCTGGCAGATCTCGCCGAACGTCGCCGCGCCGAACGAGACCCTGGTCAATGGCGACGTGCTGGCAGCGGCGCGGCCGCTTCGCGATGGCGATGTGATCGCCGTCGGGCGGAAGGCGAAAGGGATCATCAAGCTCCCGCTCACCGTTCGCGCACTCTGATCCGGTGCGAGACGATGCGCGCGACCCGGAGGAGCCCGGCGCGGTAGCCGGGGCCGCGAGCCCGTCGGTCGCGCCTGGCGCGCCGCCGGGAGATACGGGATTCTCCGTGGATGTGGACGCGGGGGCGGCCGAGGTCATTGTCGGCGATGCGGCCGGTGCCGCCGCCCCCACGGATCGCGCGGCCGGCACGACACGTCACGTCACCCCGCCGGCACCTGTGGTCGAGCCGGTCGTGGACGTACGCGATCTCGACTGGGACGCCGTCCGCGCCGCGGTGGACAGCGCGCTCACGGGGCCACGCGCGATCGCCCCGCGCGCGAATGAGATCACCGAGCGGTTGGAGCGGACGCTGAGCGGCAACGCGTCCGTTGGCCTGCTCTTCGACGACTTTCGCGCGAGCGCCGACGATCGCGCAATACACGTGACGGCGCTCGATCCCGCGGCGGCGCTGTGGATCGTCGGCGACCTGCACGGCGACCTGCTCGCCCTGGAGGCGGCGCTCGCGCACATCGGCTGCGAATCGGGCGCCCTGTCGCCGCGCATCCTCTTTCTTGGCGATCTGTTCGACGACGGGGTACACGGGCTCGAAGTGCTGCTCCGCGTCTTCGAGCTCCTCGCCGACGAAGCGCCGCGCGTTGGCATCATCGCTGGCAATCACGACGAAGCGCTCCGCTTCGAGAGCGGGCGGTTTCTGTCGTCCGTGTCGCCCTCGGATTTCACCGACTTCCTGAACGCGCACCCCGACGACGAGCCGGTCGGTCGTGTGGCGCTTCTCGCCATTCGCCTGTTCGATCGCGCGCCACGCGCCGTCTTCCTCCCTGACGGCTTGCTCGTGACGCATGGTGGATTTCCGCACACCGACCTGCACGCCACGCTGGCCGAGCACGGGAACTGGAACGACGAGCGCGTCCTTCAGGATTTCGTGTGGTTGCGAGCCCACGCGCGCGCGCGGCGGAAGATGCCGAATCGTGTCGCGCGAGGCGCACAGTTCGGCCATGAGGACTTCGAGGCGTTCTGCGACCTGAGCACCGAGCTCGGGCGGCCCGTCGCGCGCATGGTCCGTGGGCACGATCACGTCGATGAGCGCTTCGCCTTCTACCCCGCCTACGCGCGGAACCCGCTCCTCACGATGGTGGCGCTCTCGCACCGGTTGCCGCGCGAGCTGCTGGGGCCGTACCCGCGCGTCCCGTGCATCGCGCGCTGGGTGCCGGGCGCGCTCCCGCAGATTCACCGCCTGCACATTCCCGAGGAGCTCATCCGAAGCGTGTATCCCGAGCCGGCGGACGGGCCCGACGAAGCCGAATGCGACGCGAGCGTTGGCGAGGCCGTGTGAGTACCGTCGTCCTGCGCTGCCCGAACTGCGGGAGCACGCAGAGTCACGTCGGCGAGTGCGACGCCTGCTTCGAGCAGCAGGTCCGCCCCTACTGCCCCAATCACACACCCGGCCGCTGGCTCAACGAACCAGTGTGCGCGGAGTGCGAGCTGCGCATCGCGCGCGACACGGCGCGCACGCCGCCGCCCGGCCGGACGCCGGTACCGCCCCTCTCCCGCACCCCGCCGCGCGCGCCCGCGCCTGGTGCTCCTAGTGCTGGAGCGGCAGGCGGTGAGACCCCCACGGCACGTCCGCGCACACCGCCTCCGCGCCCCACGCCACCCCGCACCGACGAGCCGGCGACGCCCTGGTCCCCGTCGCCCCCTCGGCGCTGGACGCCGCCGGCCTGGGCGACACCGCGCCCCGCGCCGCGCGCGGAGCGTCCGCGAGAGCGCGAACCCGAGCCCGTCCCGACGGCGCCGTGGATCAGGATCGCGACACGGCGCGCCCGCCCGCCGGCGCCGCCCATTCCACCCGTGCCGCCAGGCGATGTGGTCGCGCCCCCGCGCGGCGCCGGGGGTCGGTCGGAGGAGGAGCGGGCGGCGGCAGGGAAGAAGGCCGCCTGGTTCAACACGGCATCACTGCTCTCGGTCGCACTCGTCGGCGCCGCGCTCCCGCCGGATGCTCTTTTCACCGCCGACTGGTGGCTCGCTGTCGGCGCCGTGGTGACCGGTCTGTTCGGCCTCGTCCGCGCGCGCTGGCTCGGCGGTCGCGGGCGCACCCTGTCGCGCTTCGCGCTACTCGGCGGCCTCGGGCTCTCCATTGCCGGTCCGATCGCGAACCCGGCTCCACTACCCGAGTGGGCGGTGGATCTTGGCGCCCGCGTGGGGCTGCCGGTAGGCCTCCCGCCGCAGGTGACGCGCGGCATCGAGGCGTATCGCGCCGGCGATCGTGAACGAGCGAAGCGCGAGTTCACCGAAGCGGCGCAGCTCTATCCGCGCTCGGCAGTCGCGCTCGTCTACCTCGCGCGGATGCGCCGGCAGGATGGTGATGCGGACGGCGGGGCAGAGCTGCTCCGTACCGCGCTCGCGCGCGACCCCGAAGCGGGCGTGATTCACCACGACCTCGGCACCTACCACATCGAGCGAGCGCGGCGCTACCAGGCGCGTGGCGAGACGCGGTACGCCGACCAGGAGTACGAGGAGGCCGGGCGCTACCTCAGCACGGCGCTCCGGATCAATCCGTCCTACGCGAGCGCGAGCGGCTACATCGCCTGCGCACTGGTGGGGCTCGGACGGACGCAGGAGGCGGAATACTACGCATCGCGCGCCGGGGATGGCCCATGGAGGGCCTGCCTCGCTCCGGCCGCGCCGACGCCAGCCGCGCCGCCACTGTCGCCAGGGCGCCCGCGCGGAGGAGCACGATGACGAACGGCTCGGAACGTGGACTGGCGGCGCCGCTGCGGATAGATGCGGAGTATCTCACGCGCACGCTTGCGCGGCTCGTCCGCACGAGCTCGATCAATCCCGCATTTGGTAACGGCACCACGAACGAGCGCGAGATCGCGGACGTCGTCGCGGCCGAATGCGAGCGCCTCGGGATGCGCGTCGCGCACTATGAGCCGGAGCCCGGTCGCACGAGCGTCGTAGGTACGCTGCCTGGGAGCGGCGGCGGACGGTCACTGCTCCTCTACGCGCACGTGGATACCGTCGGCGTGGAGGGGATGCCCGATCCCTTCTCGGGTGATGTGCGCGACGGCCGGCTCTACGGTCGTGGTGCGTACGACATGAAGAGTGGGCTCGCCGCCTGCTTCGCGGCGGTCGAGGCGCTCCGGTCCGCCGGCGGACAGTTGGCAGGCGACCTGTCCATCGCCGCGGTCGCGGATGAGGAAGTCGCGAGCATCGGGATGGCCGACGTGCTGCATCACGTTCGCACGGATGCCGCCGTCGTCACGGAAGCGACGGAGCTCAGGCTGTGCCTCGCGCACAAGGGATTCTGCTGGATCGAGGTGGTGACGGAAGGACGCGCCGCGCACGGGAGCCGGTTCGAGGAAGGCATTGACGCGAACATACGGATGGGCCGCGTCCTCGCCGAGCTGGACGTGCTCGAGCAGCGGCTGCGTGGCTCTACCGCGCACCGCCTCGTTGGGCCGCCGTCGCTGCACGCGGCGGTGCTCCAGGGCGGTACGGGCGCGAGCACCTACGCCTCGAGCTGCCGCCTCGAGATCGAGCGCCGGATGATCCCGGGCGAAACGGTCGTCCAGGTCGTGGGTGAGATCCAGGCCATCATTGACCGCCTGGCGTCCGCCGACCCGACCTTCCGCGCCACCGCACGCTCGCTGCTCGCGCGCGAATCGTTCGAGGCGCGCCCCGACGGCGTGATCGCGACCGTTATTGGCGACGCGGCGGCCGCCGTGCTCCGTCGACCGGTGGAGACGATTGGCGAGCCCTACTGGATGGACGCCGCGTTGCTCGCCGCCGCGGGGATCGACACGGCAGTGATCGGCCCTTCCGGCGCCGGCGCGCACGCCGCCGAGGAGTGGGTCGAGCTTGCCTCGGTCGCGACGCTCGCCGAGATCCTGGCGCGGACGGCGATGGCGTACTGCGGCGGGACGCGTCTATTCGCTGCGTAGCGCCAACATTGGGTCTACCCGCGTCGCGCGGCGCGCTGGTACGTAGGACGCAAGCGCTCCAGCCAGCCCGAGCACCAGCACGACCGACGCGAAGATGGCCGGATCGCGGGGGTTCACGTTGAAGAGGAGGATACCGAGCAACTTCGATACGAACGCCGCGAACGCGAGGCCGACCGCGACGCCCACGCCGATCTGCACCGCGCCTTGCCTCAGCACCAGCGCCACGACGTCTCTCGACTGAGCGCCGAGCGCCATGCGCACGCCCATCTCGCGCAGTCGCTGGCCCACGGAGAATGACATCACCGCATAGAGCCCGATGGCGGCCAGCAGGAACGCGGCGGCGCCGAACACGATGAACAGCGATCCGAACACCCGGTAGAACCATGTCTCCTGCGCCACGGCCTCATCCAGCGTGCGGGCGCGGTAGATGGGGAGGTCCGGGTCGAGCGATATGACAGCGCTTCGGACGAGGGGCGTGAGCGCAGTTGGGTTCCCGGCAGCTTGCGCCGCGATGCTCACGAAGCGCATGGGGTTCTGCGCGAGCGGCAAATAAATCGCCTGCGGCTCCTTGTTGTCCGGGCCGCCAGCGAAGCGGTCGGGCACCACTCCCACGATCGTGAGCCACGGGTCCGTGCTCTCGCGGCCTCCCAACCGGATGCGCCGGCCGACGGCGCTCTCTCCCTTGAAGAATGCGCGAGCGAAGCTCGCGTTCACCACCGCGACCGGGACGGAGCCCGCGCGGTCCTGTGCGCCAAGCCCACGCCCCTCGCGGTGCACCGCGCCGATCATCGGGAGAAAGCCTGGCGACACGACCACCCGACGCGCGCGCGGATAGTCCCGGTCGCTGGCGTACGCCACGCC
The DNA here is from genome assembly GCA_037720885.1 of Gemmatimonadaceae bacterium. Taxonomy (GTDB): domain Bacteria; phylum Gemmatimonadota; class Gemmatimonadetes; order Gemmatimonadales; family Gemmatimonadaceae; genus JACMME01. The sequence continues at coordinate 7,691 of JBBJNN010000026.1, forward strand.
TTCGCGCGCGAAGTCCGACGGATCGGAGCCGAGGCCAGGCAGGTTCGACGTGAGGGCCACGTTCTTGATGCCGGGCACGCTCGCGAGCCGCGCCTCGAGCTGCTCGAAGAACCGCGTCTGGCTGCCGCCATCACGGTATGTCGTCTCCGGCAGGCCCACGCGTGCGGTGAAGAGGTCGGTCGTGGGGAAGCCGAAGTCCACCAGGCGCAGCTTCGCCACACTCTTCACCATGAGGCCCGCGCCGACGAGGAGGCCGCACGAGAGCGCGATCTCGAACATCACCAGACCCCGGCTCAGCCGCCCGATCCGGAAGCTCGACGCGCCGCGCGACTCGTCCTTGAGGATCGCGTTGATGTCGGCACGCGACGCCTGAATCGCGGGGATCAGCCCCGACGCGAGGCTCGACGCGAGCGTCACCGCGAGCACGAATCCGAGCACGGGAAGGTCGATCTTGATGTCGATCCAGAACGGCGGCTGCGTCGAGACGATTGCCCGGTTGAACAATCGCACTCCAGCCTCGGCCACCGCGAGGCCGAGCAGGGCTCCCGTGGCCGAGAGGACGAGCGACTCCATCAGGAACTGCCGCACCACCTGGAAGCGGGACGCGCCGAGCGCGGTGCGAATCCCCACCTCGCGGCTCCGATGTGCGGCCCGACCGAGCAGGAGATTGGCGACGTTCGTGCACGCGATGAGCAGCACGAAGCCGACCGCGCCCAGCATCGTGTAGAGCATTGCCGTTGGCTCGCGCCCGATGAACGCTTCGGTGAATGGGCGGATCACGACGCCCACCCCCTCGTTCGTCTTCGAGTACTCCTTCGAGAGCCGCCGGGCGATGCCGCTCAGCTCGAGCGATGCGCGATCGAGCGACACGCCGCCCTTCAGCCGCCCGAACGCGTTGAGTCCCTGCCCGTCGCCCCGCTTCAACGCCAGCGGGTCCATGCGGAGCGGCAGCCACACTTCCGTATTCTCGGGGAAGGCGAAACGCTCAGGCATCACCCCGACGATCGTGTATGGCTCGCCATTCGCGCGTACCGTTTGCCCGAGAACACGAGGGTCGCTGTCGAACCGGCTCTTCCACATCGCGTACCCGATGAGTAGCACGCGCTCTCCACTCGGCGTATCTTCGCCGTCGCGGAAGGTGCGCCCCATGAGGGGACGCGCACGCAACAGGCGGAACGCGTTGGCGGAGAGAAAGGCGCCGTCGAACCGCTCCGCGCCCTCCGTTCCGCTGATGTTCACCGTGCCGGTGTAGTATGCTGCGATGTCCTCGAACGTCCGCTGAGAGGCCCGCCAGTCCGCGAAGTCGTGGATGCTGACGCCCATGCCGTCGATGTTCCGGGATGGGTTGTTCCGCTCGAGCGACATGATGCTGGCCGGCTCATCGAACGGCAGGCCGCGGATCAGCGCCCCGTAGACGATGCTGAACATCGTCGTCGTGAGGCCAATGCCAAGGGTGAGCGCGAGGATCGAGACCGCGGCGACCGCCGGAGTCTTACGGAGTGCGCGGACGCTGTAGCGGAAGTCTCGGAGCACGGACGCCATGGGGATGCCGGATGGGGCGTCGGGGCGCGTCGCGACTGACGCCGCGACGCGGGCCTACGCGTGAGGTGCAGCCTGTCATGCCGGCCGGCCGGCGCGATCGAAGCCCTGTACGGCCCGCCCGCGCACACGGTTTCACTTCTGCGTGCACGGCTCCATCTCGCGCGCGCGACACACGCGAGTCCTCCGGCGAGGACACCGCGGAATCGGGAGCAACGCCCAAGGGCGCGGACGAGAACGAGTTACCTCTACGTGGGCTGCCGGCGTCCACGTTGCATAGCCGAGGCACAGACTCGCGCCGTCCGGCGCGAGCTTCGCGCCACTTCCCACGAACGAGTGATCTGCATGCGCTCCACGTCCGTTCTCGCATTCGCCACCGCCCTCGCACTCCTCGGTGCGCCCGCGACCCGTACGCTCTCGCAGATCCCGGCCGACTCATCCGGCGAGTCGCCGCAGGTAGGCGTGCGCGCGTCTCATCGGCAGGTTCTGTCCATCAACCCGATCATGGCGGTCCTCGGCTTCTACTCCGCCGAGTATGAGCGCGCGCTGTCCGAAACCACCACGCTCGGACTCGGCGCGAGCGTCTGGACGACCGGCGTGGACGTCGCGAACGTGTCATATCTCTCCGGCGAGCTGAAGCTCCGCTACTACCCGTCCGCGCGCGCGCTGTCCGGCTTCTCGCTCGGAATCACCGGCGGATCGGCGCGCCTCTCGGGCACCGTGACGGACGGCGACGAGGAGAACGACGCGACCGCGCGCGCCGCGAGCGTGGGGTTCGAGATGGGGTACTCCTGGCTCCTCGGCGCGCGGCGCAATGTGGCGATCGGACTCGGGGCGGGCGCGAAGCGCCTCTTTGTGCTCGGCGCTGAACTCGACGACGTCACCGTCGCGTATCCCACGGCTCGCCTGTCTGTGGGCATCGCGTTCTGACGCGGTGTTGGTCACCCGCGCACACTCGTTGCACCGTTGCCGCCCACGCCCGATCCGCACCTCGCGCCCCGGAGAATGCTCGATGGACGCCCGACAACGGCGATGCCGCGAGAAGTTTCTGCGCTACTTCCCGCAGGGGTTCCACGATCCGAAGTACCTGGACTGGGAGCGCGACTACAAGTGGGAGGCCCACGAGCGGTGGGAGGCGACGCTCGGCCCCGCGGAGTTCGACCGGCTGCTCGGCGAAGGCGAGTACGCCGAGATCGCGCTCCGTGCCGTGCGACTCGAGTCAGCCACGAATCTGCTCTTCTCCTTCGAGAAGATGGCGCTTCGGGACGCGGTGAAGCCGCCAGACGGCTCGCGTTGCTTCGCTGAAGGGCTGCACGATCTCGCATACCGGAATGGCGACGCGAGCGCTGGCGGGCGCGCGCGATTCGAGCGCTTCGCCGACACGCTCGCCGCGCTGCCGCGGAAGCAGACGCGCGTCCATACCTGGCCGCTGCAAACGGTGTTCGGATTTCTCGCGCGGCCTCGGACGGAGATCTTCCTCAAGCCCATGGTGACCCGCGCGGCCGCGCGCGCGTACGGCTTCGACTTCCGCTACGAGTCGCGACCGAATTGGGGTACCTACGCCAGCCTCCTCGAGTTCGGCCAGCTCCTCGAGCGCGACCTCGCCGACTTGCGTCCGCGCGACATGATCGACATCCAATCATTCATCTGGCTACTCGGCTCCAGCGAATACGATGGGAGCGAGGGTGACGACGACGAGGACGCGGAGTAGTGCGTGAGGGTGCCACCGTGCTACGCCGCGATCGGCTCCTCGTTGATCACCAGCCGGCGGAGATCACGCTTGAGTCGGACCCGCACCCGGAGAACATTGACTACGGCCACCACCGCGAGTCCGACGACGAGCCCCCACCAGAGACCGAGCGGTCCCATACCCGCGCGGAATCCGAGATAGAGGCTGACAGGTAGCCCGATCAGCCAGAACCCGAGAATGTTGACGACGAGCGGCACCAGCGTGTCCCCCAGGCCGCGAAGCACGCCGGCGGCCACGGCCTGCACGCCGTCGAAGATCTGGAAGACGCCGGCGAGCGGAATGAGCAGCGAGGCCAGCGCGATGACTGGCGCCTGGGTCGTGTAGAGACGCGCCAGCACGCCCGGTGCCAGCAGGAAGAGCGCCCCCGTGCAAGACATGAAGAGCGCCCCGCATGCGAGCGCCGCGCGCGCATAGCTACGGGCCGCCGCGGCGTCGCCACGGCCGACGGCGCGTCCGACGAGCACGGCCGCCGCCGCCCCGACGCCGAGTGGCACCATGAAGGTGAGCGACGCGATGTTGATCGCGACCTGGTGCGCCGCGACCTCTGCCGCCCCGATCCGGCCCATGAGGATGGCGACGAGCGCGAACACCCCGTACTCCAGCACCCCCTGCGCGCCGATCGGCACGCCCACGCGGATCATCCGCCCGAGCGGGGCCGCCTCCACCGCCTCGCGGCGGAGCGGGAGCATCGCGCCGGCAATCGGACGCCACGCCGCGGCGAGCAGCACGGCCAGCATCACCCAGCGGCTCGCGCTCGATGCCCACGCCGAGCCGACACCCCCGAGCGCGGGGAGGCCAAAGCGCCCGAAGACGAGGATCAGATCGAGCGCGATGTTCGCGATGTTGGCGATGAGAATGCTGACCAGGATTGGACCCGTGCGACCGAGCGCCTGTAGGCTCTGCCGTAGCACGATGAAGGCGAAGAAGGGCAGGGTACCGGGAATGGACGCGCGCACGAACGCCGCGGCCATCGGTGTCACCTCGGCTGGTTGCCCGAGTGCCGCGAACACGCGCTCGGCTGGCGCGAACAGGAGCGACGTGAGCAGCGAGATGGCCGCGGCGAGCAGGAATCCCCGCTGCAGCGCTCGCGCGACCGCCGGCCGGTCTCCGGCGCCGACGGCTTGCGCCACGATCGGGTCGAGGGCCATGAGCACGCCCATCCCGAACACGGAGATGACGAAGAAGTAGAGATTGCCCAGCGCGACCGATGCGAGCGCCACGGCCGATACGCGCCCCACGATCACCGTGTCGGTGACGCCCATGAGCATGAGGCCGACCTGTACCAGGGTGATCGGCAGCGCGAGCCGGAGCATCTCGCGCAGGGGCGTGCTCTGTGGCGGCGATGCGGGGGAAAGGAGCACGGATCGAGCGGCGAGTGAGCTTGCCAAGGTGGAGGAAGGAAACGTGCCGACTTGCGGCGCGCCGCGGCAGTGCCGGCGCCAACAGGAGCCAGCGGGCCGCGGCGCGGATGCCTTGACAGGCTAGGTAATCCGCCCTACTCTATACCAAGATTATCTAGGTAATCACATGCCAAAGCCAACTGCCGACCTCCTTCACGGGACGCTCGACGCGCTCGTGCTCAAGACCCTCTCCTGGGGTCCACGGCACGGCTACGCCGTCGCGCGGTGGATCGAGGACGTCACCGGCGATGACCTGCGGATCGAGGAAGGCTCGCTCTATCCCGCGCTCTACCGCATGGAACGCCGCGGATGGATCAGCGCCGAGTGGGGGATGTCGGAGCTCGGGCGGAAGGCGAAGCTGTATCGCCTCACCCCACAGGGGCGGGCGCAGCTCAAGGTGGAGACGTCTCAGTGGTCGCAGTTCGCGGCGGCTGTCTCCAAAGTGCTCCTCCCCGCATAACCGGCCGAGCCTACCGTCGTGCCGCGCCGTATCGCCTTCGGGGAGCAGCTCCGCTCCCTCATCTGGCGCACACCCGTGGCGGAGGAGGTGGACGCCGAGCTCGCCTTCCACCTCGAGATGCGGGTGCGCGAGTACCTCGCGCGGGGGATGGACCCAGCCGCGGCGAGGGCGGCGGCGCTCGGCCGCTTCGGAGACCTCGCCGCCGTGAACCGAATCTGCCGCGAAATCGGCAAACGGAGAGACCAGGACATGCAGCGAGCCGAACTTCTCAGCGAGCTCCGGCAGGACGCGCGCTACGCGTTCAGGCAGTTTCTCAAGAGCCCCGGCTTCTTTGCCGTCGCCGTACTCACTCTAGCGCTAGGGATCGGGGCGAACGCGGCGATCTTCTCCGTCGTCAACGCGGTGCTGCTTCGCCCGCTGCCACTCGGCCAACCGGACCGGCTGGCGATGGTCTGGCTGGGTACCGGCGGCGACCGCGCGCCCACGTCGTGGCAGGACTTCGTGGACTGGCGGGCGAACTCCCGATCGTTCAGTGATCTCGCCGCGCTCGACTCCCGGACGGTCACCCTGACGGGCGATGGGGAAGCGGCGCGGCTCAACGGTACCCGCACGACATCCAACCTGTTCTCCGTGCTCGGCGTCCGCGTGGAGCGCGGGCGTGCGCTCACGGTGGATGACGACAGGCCCGGCGCACCCCCGGTCGCGGTCTTGAGCCACGAATTCTGGCAGTCCCGTTTCGGGAGCGACCCGGGCATCGTCGGGCGCGAGATCCGCCTCGACGGCGAGGCGACGACCGTCGTCGGGGTCGCTGCCCCGGGGGTTGGATTCCCGAACCGGACACAGGTGTGGCGAGCATTCCACCCCGCGCCGCGCGAGCTCTCGCCTCCTGGACGCGGCATTCGCTACCTGATGACCATTGGACGACTGGCGCCAGGCGGGACGGTCGCCGGCGCGGGCGCCGAGCTCTCGGCAGTCGCGAAGCGTCTCGCGGAGCAGTACCCGCAGAGCAACGGCGACGCGTCAGCGATCGACGTCGTCGGGCTGAACGAGCAAGTCGTGGGCGGCGTGCGCACCCCGCTCCTCGTGCTGCTCGGCGCCGTGGCGCTCGTCTTACTCATTGCCTGCGCGAATGTCGCAAATCTCCTGCTCGTGCGCGCCGCGGGCCGCAGTGCAGAGATTGCGGTGCGCACCGCGCTCGGCGCCGGGCGCGGCCGGCTCATCCGACAACTGGTGACCGAGAGCGTGTTCCTGGCGGCGCTCGGCGGCGCGGCAGGACTCATGCTCGCAGATGTGGCGCGCCGGCTCCTCGTGAGACTCGCGCCCTCGAGTGTGCCGAGGCTCTCGGAGGTGACGCTCGACTGGAAGGTGATGGGGTTCGCCGCCGCCGTCGCGCTCATGACGGGGGTCCTCTTCGGCCTGGTGCCAGCGCTGCAGGCGTCTCGCCCGGACCTCAATCGTACGCTCAAGGAAGGGGGGCGGACGGCCGGAGCACGCGGGGCGAGCCAGCGGATACGGAGTGCACTCGTCGTCGCCGAGCTGGCGTTGGCTCTCATGCTCCTCGTGGGCGCGGGCCTCCTCATGCGGAGCTTCTACCGGCTGCAGCACGTGGATCCGGGCTTCCGGGCGGCGAACGTGCTCACGTTCAACATTGCGCTTCCGGAGCGGAAGTACCGCGACGCACAGGCGCAGCGCGCATTCGCCGACGCGGTCCTCGAGCGGATGCGCCGGCTCCCCGGGGTGCGTTCGGCGGCCTTGGTATTCGGGCTGCCGCTCGGCGGGATCGGCTACGGCATCACGTTCACTATCGAAGGACAGCCCCCGCCCGAGCCGGGTCAGGGCCTCGGCTCCCAGGTGCGCATGGCGAGCCCGGAGTACTTCGCGACGATGGGCATTCCCCTGGTGAGTGGACGTCCCTTCCGGAGCTCCGACCGCGAGGGGAGCTCGCACGTCGTGGTCATCAACGAGACGGCCGCGCGCAAGTTCTTTCCCGATGGGGCCCCGCTTGGCAAGCGCATTCGCTTCGACAACAGCTCGGACTCGGTGTTCATTGGCGGTGAGGTGGTGGGGGTCGTGGGTAACGTGCGCCAATTCGAGATCAAGCAGGAGCCCGAGCCTGAGATCTACATGCCGCTCGCCCAGGAGCCCTCCGAGAATCTCACCGTCGTCCTCAGAGCGGCGACGGATCCCACACAGCTCGGCCCGTCCGCCCGGGCCGAGGTGCGTGCACTCGACCGTGATCTCCCGGTGTACTCGATGCGGACGATGGAGGAGCGGGTGGCCGACTCGGTCGCTGACTCGCGCTTCTACATGCTGCTGCTCGCAACCTTCGCGGGCGTCGCCCTCGTGCTCGCGGCGGTCGGGACTTACGGCGTGATGTCGTACGCCGTGAGCCAGCGCACGCAGGAAATCGGGATCCGCGTCGCGCTCGGCGCGGGGCAGGGGGAAGTCGTGCGTCTCGTAGTCAAGCACGGGCTGCAGCTCACGTTCGTCGGTGTCGCGCTCGGTGCCGCGGCAGCGTACGCCTTGAGCCGGGTGGTGCAAAGCCTCCTCTTCGGCGTCCCCGCCACCGATGCGCCGACCTTTCTCGCGGTGTCGGCGCTACTGACCTCTGTGGCGTTGGCGGCGTCCTACGTGCCGGCGCGGCGCGCGGCGCGGGTGGACCCGCTGGTGGCGCTGCGAGCGGGGTGACGGCGGGGCGCTGACGGACAGCGCAGCTGAAGCAGGAGACGGTACGGCTGCGTATGGATGGCATGAGCTACCCACGCCGCCCATCGTTCCCATCGCCATGCCGCCGCTTCAGCTAGACCGTGGAACCGCGCGGGAGGCAATCGCCTCCGCGGTACGCGCACCCCGCGCCCGCCAACGATACTGGGGAGCGAGCCGCGCGCACCGGTACAGTCTCCTGTTCGCCCTCCCGTTGCTCGTGGCGTACGAGGCGCTCGCCGCGCTTCTCTCCGGGCCTGCGGGGGGCATGCGAAACGGCGCCGATGCGCTGTTGCGCGACGCGTTCATCGCGGTGGCTGGATCGCGTGGACCACTCCTGTTCGCCGCCTGCCTTGCGGGCGCCGGCATCTGGCTCGTTGGACGCGACATGCGCGCGAACGGGCGGCATCTCCGCGCGTCCGTCTTCGCTGGCATGGCGGCCGAATCGCTCGCGCTCGCCCTGCTCTTCGGGATCGTGGTCGGCACGGTGACGGCCCAGCTCCTCGGCGGGTTCGCGACGCTTGCTCTCGCCGGCCCCGCCGCGATGGGCTGGTGGGCGCGGCTCATGGTGCCGCTCGGGGCTGGCCTGTACGAGGAGCTGTTTTTCCGCGTGCTGCTCGTCTCGGCGCTCGCCTACGGCGCGCGCAAGCTGTTCGGCTGGCGCGCACTCCCCGCGGGAGCGTTCGCCGCGATCGTGGGTGCGTTCATCTTCTCCGCATTCCACTATATCGGCCCGTACGGCGATCGTCTGGAGCTCCAGTCTTTCATGTTCCGATGGATCGCGGGGCTCGCCTTCAGCGCGCTGTACCTCGCGCGCGGCTTCGGGATCACCGCGTGGACCCACGCGCTGTACGATGTGTTCCTGCTACTGGCCCTCGGACGATGACCACCGGCAGCGCACGGGTACTGATCATTGGCGGGCGGGGCTACCTCGGGCGCCGCACGGCTCAGGCGATCGCGCGTGTTCCCGGAGCGACGGTCACGGTTGGCGGCAGGAGCGCCGCGAGCGACGGCGCGGTGCGGGTCGACCTGCGCGACTACCGCACCTTCGACGCGATGAAGGCGTTCGATTGCGTCGTGAATTGCGCGCATTCCCCCGACGCAGCGCCAGACCAGGCGCTGAGCTTCTGCCTGGAGGAAGGCGTCCCGTTTGTGGAGACGACGACCGAAGCGGCGGTCATCCAGCGACTCTACGAGGACCATCACCCGTCGGCACGCGGCACCGCCTCGGCAGGAACGGTGGTGCTCGGCACCGGCCTTCTACCGGGTCTCTCGAACCTGCTCGCGTCGGCGGCGGTGCGGAGCGTCGAGAGGTTGCCCGGCCGCCTCGAGGTCGGTGTCCGGCTCCGGCCTTTCTCTGGCGCGGGCGCAGGCATGTGCGCGGTGATGGCGCGCATGCTGGCGGTGGACGCGCTGCGGTACGAAGGTGGTCGCCTGGTTGCCGATTCGCCGATGCAGCCCGGTCCGCTCCTTCCCTTTGACGGGCTGGGTCAGCGCAGCCGGTCGATGCGGCTCAGCCTCCCCGAGGCGACGATGCTGCACTGGAGCACTGGCGTGCCGAGCACTGCCGCCTACGTCGCGACCATACCGCCCTTGCCTCGCGTCTTCGCCGCGCTCGCATCGGCCGCGCTCGCGCCGAAGGGTGCAGTACGCCGAGCAACCGCGTCGCTCGCGCGCGCGCAGCTCACCCTGCTCCGAGCGCGATTCCTGCGCGACCGGCCGACGCCTGTGGATCTCGTCGCGCTCCTGGATCGTGACACCGGCTCGTCGGCGGCGGTACCCACGCTCGCGCTGTCGGTGAGCGACGGCGTGCTCGCGGCCGGCTACGCGATCGCCGCGTGCGTGGCGCTCCTGCTCCGCGACGGCCGGACGGCGCGCGGCTGCCGCCTCCCCGACGAGCTGTTCACGCTCGACGAGGTGCTCTCGGAGATGCGCGCCCTGTCGCGAGGCGAGTTCAAGATTCAGGGGCCGACGCCGCATCTGTCAGCGTAGAGTGCGGGCGCTGAGCGCCCGCCGCGGCTAACTTCTTCGCCAGCTGTCCAGACTTCCTTCCCCGGTGAAGAACGGTCATGCGCGAGAACCACATCTCGGTCCGGAAGACGGCGCGGTACTACACGCTCGGCGACCCGCGGGGTGACTCGGTGGCCGAGGTGTGGTTCGTTTGCCACGGGTATGGGCAGATCGCCGGCCGCTTCATCCGGCATTTCGCGCCGCTCGACGACGGCCGCCGGCTGATCGTCGCGCCCGAGGCGCTCAATCGCTACTACCTCGACCCCGTCACGGTCTCGAGTGCGAGTCGGCGGGTTGGCGCCACATGGATGACGCGCGAGGACCGGCTGGCCGAGATCGACGACTACGTTCGCTACCTCGATGATCTCCATGCGCACGTGCTGGCCGAGCTTGACGCGCCCGATGTAGCTGTACACGTGCTCGGCTTCTCCCAGGGTGTGGCGACGGTGTGCCGCTGGGTGACGAGCGGCGCGGCGCGCGTGGACCGCCTCACCCTGTACGCCGGACCCATCCCGCCCGAGATGGATCTCGCGACGCATGCGCCCACCTTCCGGCGCATGCAGCTGTCGATGGTGCTCGGGACGCGTGACGAGATGGCGTCCCGCGCGGGGGTGGAGGAGCAGGAGGCGCTCCTCCGCGCGCACGACATTCCGTTCCGCTACGTCACCTTCGACGGCGGGCACGGGATTACGGCGGAGGCGCTCGCCTCGCTGACGTCCGCCTCACGCTGATGCGCGCGTTACGGCTGCGCCGGCCGATAGTTCTCCGGGAGCAGCGTCACCTGTACGTAGTTCGCCGCGTTGAGATACTTCCGCGCCGCCTGCTTCACCAACTCGGCCGTCAGTGTCGAGCGCATCTGCGAGGCGTCCACCAGCACGTGCACGTCATCGCCGTACTGGTCAGCGAAGGCGAGGTTGCTCAGCCAGAAGCCATTCTCCTTCTGCCCCGTCTCCTCCCGGCGGCGCTGCGACTCACGCACCTTCTCGATGTCCTGCGGCGTCGGGCCGTTCGTCTTGATGCTGTCGATCACCGCGAACACGGCCTTCGTCAGCTCGTCCATGCGCTCGGGTGACGAGCCGAACGACACGCCGAACGAGTACTCCTGGCGCGGCTCACGGGATGGCGATCCGCCCACGTTCACCCCGTACACGCCGCCTAGTCCCTCGCGCAACAGGTCGCGGAGCCGGATGTTGAGCACGGCCGACATGGAAGAAAACGCGTAGCGCTCGGCCCGATCCCATTTGAACGGACCGGTGAAGACGATCTGCGTCTGCGCCTTGGGCTCGGTTCCCTTCCGCACGACGCGTTTGACCACGCCCGTCGGCGGACGTATCCCGGCATCGCGCCACGACTCCTTCCGTCCCGAGGAGGGGAGGCTGGCAAGGTAGGTCTGAATCAGCGGCCGGATCGAGTCGAGCGCGAAGTTGCCGACGAAGACGAAGGTGAAATCGCTGGCGTCGGCGAAGCGGTCGCGGTAGAACGCCACCGAGCGCGCGAGGTCAATGGAGTCGACGCGCGCCGGCGTCAGCGTCCGCGCGCGCGGGTGATATTGCGCGAGCGTCGCGTTCAGCGTGTCGCCGAACACCTGTTCCGGCTGCGCGCCACGGTTCTCGAGCAACGCCTTAAGGCGCGACTTGAACGCGAGGAAGGCGGTCGTATCCTGCCGGGGCTGCGTGATGTAGAGGTGGATCAGCTGGAACATGGTCTCGACGTCCTTCGGCGAGCCGCTTCCGCTCAACCCCTCCGCCAATCCGGTGACCGATGGAGAGACGCTGACGGCCTTGCCGGTGAGCGCCTTGCCGAGGTCCACCTGATTGAGCTGGCCGATCCCGCTCGCGGTCACCGCCACGACCGGCTGCACTGTGAGCACGTCCTTGTCCGCCAGGAGCGAGCTGCCGCCGGGGCTGTAGGCGCGGAAGAGGATCTGATCCGCCTTGAAGTCGGTCGGCTTGAGGATGACGCGAACCCCGTTCGAGAGCGTCCACGTCGTGACGCCGAGGTCCTTGACCTCGCGCGTGGAGACCACGCTACCCGCCTTCGGCGTGGCGGCAAGGAGCGCGGCGTTCGACACGACGTCCTTGTACGCCACGATCTCCTTGCGGCGCACGGCGTCGAACACCGCGAGCAGCTCGGCATTCGTCGGAACGGGCACCCCGGGCTTATCGGGCGCGTTGACGATGATCACGCGATTCTTGTCGGTGATCCACTCGCGGGCGAGCCGGTTCACCTCGCCGAGCTGAATGCCCGGGACGACCTGCTTGTACAGCTCGTACTCGTACGCGATGCCTGGGATCGGCTCGAACTCCGTGAACGCGGCGACGTACTCACCGGCGAACGCGGCCGACTGTGATTTGTCCCGCTCCGCGTACGCGCGCTCCATCCCCCGCAACAGGTCTGTCTTCTCGCGATCGAGCTCGGTCTGCGTGAACCCGAACTTCTCCACGCGCTCCGCCTCGGTGAGCAAGGCCTCCAGCCCCTTCGTCACACCGCCATCCTTCACGCCGGCGCCGAGCGTGTACGCTTCGATCGGGCCGAGGAACGGGCCCTGGGACGAGGCGGCGCCGAGGTAGGGTGCCTCGGCCGTCTGCGTCAGCTCGTAGAGGCGCTGATTCAGCATCTGGTTGTAGAGCCGCTCGACGATCTCCTCGCGGTAGTCGGCGACCGTCGAGTCACGTTGGAGCGGCTGCTTGTAGATCACCGATACGCTCGTGCCGTCGGCCTCCTTGTCGGTGGCGATCGCGAAGAGTGTCGAATCGTTGCTCGGGATCGTGTAGGCGGTACGCGGGCGGGGGGTGCGCGCGGCTGGAATGCTCGCGAAGTGCTTCGTGACGAGCGCCTGGATCTTCGCTTTGTCGAAGTCGCCGACGGCGATGACCGCCATGAGATCGGGGCGATACCAGTCGGTGTAGAAGCGGCGCAGCGCTTCCGGCTTGAACGTTTCGAGCGTTGTCTTCTGTCCGATCGGAAGCCGCTCGGCGTAGCGCGAGCCCTTGAGGAGAATCGGGAACTGCTTGTCGCGCATCCGCGAGTCGGCGCCCTGGCCGAGGCGCCACTCCTCGACGACGACGCCGCGCTCGCTGTCTATCTGCCCGGGATCGAGCGTCTGCCCGTGCGCCCAATCCTCGAGGATCTGAAATCCCTTGGCGAGCGCGTCGGCGCTGTCGGTCGGCACCTGGAGCATGTACACGGTCTCGTCGAAGCTCGTGTATGCGTTCAGGTCCGCGCCGAACCGCATCCCGATGGATTCCAGATAGTTCACCAGGTCGTTCTTGGCGAAGTTCTTCGTCCCGTTGAACGCCATGTGCTCGACAAAGTGCGCGAGCCCGCGCTGATCGTCGTCCTCGAGCACCGAGCCCGCCTTGACGACGAGCCGAAGCTCGGCGCGCTTCTCCGGCTTCGGGTTCGCCCGGATGTAATACCGCAGCCCGTTCGGGAGCGTACCGACCGTCACCAGTGGGTCGAGCGGCAGCGTTCCCGAGAGGGGCGTCGCGCCGGCTGGCCGGGCGGTGCTCCCCTGCGCGGGCAGCCCGGCCCCGGACCAGGCGGCGGCGGCGAGCGAGGCGACGAGAGCGAGCGCGGATGCGGAAGTCGCGCGGCGAAGCATGATAACATCCTTGGCTGGCGGGTCGGCGGCGATTGGTAGGGCCGGGAATATAACCGCCGGGTGCGGAGACGTTCCGATCGTGGCGCCGCCGCCTGGCGAGAACCTTACATCTCGTCACATCTCGTCGGCCGCGTCGGCTCGGACGGTCGCCGAACCGTCCGCGTGGTACTCCACATGCACGACCCACGGGCGGCAACACACCTGACAATCCTCGACGTACTCCTGCAGCGCGCCGCTGCCGGGATCGAGTGCGACCTCGTTCAGCTCGCCGCAATACGGGCAGTAGAGCACGCCTTCCATGTCGGCCGTCCCGTCGCCCAGCGGAAAAGACCCGTCGAGCTCCTCTGCGTCCTCATCGTCCTCGTCATAGGCATCGGCGCCGTTCCCGCTTTCACGCGGCGTCATCGAGTCGCCCTCCGGTAATCACGAGTACGGCCGTTTTCCCACCCAGCTCCTCGTGCTCGGCCAGGCGCGCGAGCGCGGCGAGGGTCGCGGCGCTCGTGAACTCCGCGACGACGCCGGCCTCCTCCGCAAGACGCCGCTGCGCGCGACCGATTTCCGCATCCGTCACCGCGAGCATCTCGCCATCGCTCTCACGCAACTCTCGCAGGAGCCGTAGCGCGTTCCGCGGCCGGCGGACGGCAATGGACGAGGCAGCCGTTGCCGGTTCCCCGGCGACCTCGGTCCGGCTCCCGTGCTCCGCCGCGTACCGCCGGACGATCGGCTGCACTGCCGCGGCCTGCGCGCCGAGGAGCCGAGGGAGCGCTGAGGTGACGCCGATCTCGCGCAGCTCGCGAAATCCCTTGCCAATCGCGGCGAGCGTACAGCCGTCCCCGACCGGTGCTGCGACGATGTCCGGCGCGTGCCCGTCGAGCTGCTCGGCGATCTCGAAGGCGACGGTCTTCTTTCCTTCCACGAGAAACGGGTTGAGCGCGCAGTTGCGGCTATACCAGTCGTGCGCGGATCCCTCCCGCTCTGACTCATCGACGGCCTGGTCGTAATCGCCTGTGGAGACGCGGACGTCCGCCGCGAAGCGCCGGAGCCACGCCAGCCGCACGGGCGATGCGTAGCTTGGCACGAACACGTGGCACGCGAGTCCCGCATTCGCGGAGAAGCCGGCCAGCGAGATCGCCGCGTTGCCGGCGGAAGCGCAGTAGACGGCGCGGGCACCCACGGCCTGCGCCAGCGAGACGGCCACGGCCGTCGCGCGATCCTTGAGGCAGCGGGTAGGGTTCCGCGTCTCGTCCTTGAGGTAGAGTGTTCGCAGGCCGAGCGCGGCCGCGAGTCGCGGTGCGGGAACGAGTGCGGTGTCGCCCGCCGGGAGCACGGAGGTGCCTTCGCTCACCGGCAGGAGCGCACGGTAGCGGAAGACGCCTCGCGCTCCGGCGGCGGTCCGGGCGCCCCAGTCGCGCCGGGCGCGCACGTAGTCGTACCGCACATCGAGAATCCCTGGATCCTCGGGCACCACCGCGCCCGGCGCGCGGTCGGCGGCACCGCATCGCTCGCAGAGATAGGCGCGCGGGTCGAACGGGGTATCGGCGTCGCAGCGGATACAGCGGAGGCCCACTGCCAGCGTGTCGGAAGCATTCATATGGCGAAGGCTCTCCCGCCGCCGCCCCCGCGTCAAGCGTGGCCACCGCGGCGGTGTGTGCCGCCGCACGCTCGCGCTCAGCCCGCGTCGCGGTCGCGCCGGATCGCGACCTTCTTCCCCTTGATCGTGGTTGCGCGGAGCACGCCGATGATGTCGTCCACCATCTCCTCGGGCACCTCGACGAGCGAGAACCGGTCTGCGATCTCGATCGCGCCGATCGCCCACGAGTCGAGCCCGACTTCGTTCGTGATCGCGCCCACGAGGTCCCCCGGCCGTACACCCGCCTTCCTCCCGGCGCCCACGTACAGCCGCGCCACGTTCCAATCCGGGTCACGCCCCGATTTGCCGCCAGCGCGCGGAACACGTCGTCCGCGCTCCGGCCGGTCCGGCCGCCTTCCGGCCGCGCGCTCCCCCTCGGTGTCGCCGTCGCTCCGAATGCGTCGCCGCGCTCCCACGCCCGCGCCGCGATCGCCGCGGTCCGCGCTCCCTGGGCGGTCGCGGCGCGCCGGCGGCGTGGGTATGTCCTCTTCGTCGTCCGCGCCGCTGCCTGTCGCGGCGTGCGCCAACTTCACCGCCGCGGCCGCGATGTCCACGATGTCGAATTCCTCGGCGAGCGCTTCGACGACGATCCGGCAGCGGTCGAGGTTGCCCTCGACCAGCGCCTCGCGGAGCGATGCGCGCGTCAGCTCGAGGCGCCGCGCGCGCAGATCGGCGACCGTCGGCACCGTCGCCATCTCGATCTTCTGCTTCGTGAGATACTCGATGTTCCGGAGCTGCCGGTGCTCCCGCGGCTCGGCCAGCGTGATCGCGACGCCCTCCCGTCCGGCACGACCGGTCCGCCCGATGCGATGCACGTACGTCTCGGGAGCCGAGGGTACGTCGTAGTTGATGACGTGCGAGATGTGGCCAATGTCGAGCCCACGGGCCGCGACATCCGTCGCGATCACGAGCTCGACCGTCCCATCGCGGAAGCGCCGCATCACGCGGTCGCGCTGCTCCTGCGACATGCCGCCGTGCAACGCCTCGGCGCGGTAGCCGCGGCCATTTACCGCCTCCGTCAGCTCGTCCACCTCGGTGCGCGTTCGGCAGAAGACGAGCGTCGCGGTGGGCGACTCGACGTCGAGCACGCGGCCGAGCGCGGCCAGCTTGTATGAGCGCTGAACGACGTACGCCGTCTGTCGGACGCGAGGCACATCGCCTGCCTGGACCTGCTCGCGCGCGATCGCGACTTGCAGTGGATTCGTGAGATAGCGCTCCGCGATCGCGCGGATGCGCGCCGGAATGGTGGCCGAGAAGAGCGCGGTCTGCCGCGTGGCGGGCGTCGCATCGAGAATCGCCTCGAGGTCATCGACAAACCCCATGTCGAGCATCTCGTCGGCCTCGTCGAGCACGACTACGCGGACAGCGTCCAGCCGCAGCGTCCGGCGGCGGATGTGGTCGAGCGCACGTCCCGGCGTCGCGACCACCACGTCCACACCGCGCTTGAGCACGCGGAGCTGCTGGTCGATGGACTGCCCGCCGTAGATGGGGAGCACGGTGATCGCCATGCCCTTGCCGTAGCGGTGAATGGCCTGCGCCACCTGCATCGCCAGCTCGCGCGTGGGCACGAGCACGAGCGCGGCCGTCCGCGGCGGTCCTTCGCGGTTCGCGCCAATGTGCTGCAGCAGCGGGAGCGCGAACGCCGCCGTCTTCCCCGTACCGGTCGCCGCCTGGCCGAGGAGGTCGCGGCCGGCGAGGAGCGCGGGGATCGCCTCGCGCTGGATGGGCGTCGGCTCTTCGTATCCGAGCTCGGTGAGTACGGCGAGAAGTCGTGCGTCGAGTCCGAGCGAAAGGAAGCCGTCGGCCGGCTCGGTGGATGTCGTCGCGTCCGTCGTTGTCGGGTCTGTCGTTGTCGGGTCTGTCGTCATCGGGTCTGTCATCGTGCGTATTCCGTGCGTGGGTCGCGGTGCGAGTCGTGTCGCCGCCGGAGAGCGCAAAGCTCGTTCCGGCTCGCGCGATTACCGGCGGGGCCGCACCGAACGTAGCCCGCGGACGAGACCCGCTTAACTTGGAGACGCCCCGCTCGCCCTTCGACCCGGTGTTTCGCTCCCCATGACCGATCCGACCCGTGCGCGTCTCACGCCGGCCCTGCTCCAGGTGGTGGACGTCGAGACGCCCGAGCAAGTCGTCTTCTCGTACACACTCGCTGGTGTCGGATCGCGCGCGGCCGCCGCGGCCCTCGACTACCTGATTCTCTCGGGTGTGCTCGCAGCGCTCTACCTCCTCCTGGCTATTGGTGGGGGAGCGCTCGTTGCGCGCCGGCTCGTCTCCGAGGAAGCGGGCGGCTGGCTCTATGCCGTGCTGTCCCTCGCCCTGTTCGCGATTCAATGGGGCTACTTCGTTTTCTTCGAGGCGTTCGCCGACGGACAGACCCCGGGCAAGCGGCAGCTTGGCCTCCGCGTCGTGCAGGACGGCGGCTACTCCGTGAGCCTGGCGGCGTCGGCTGTCCGCAATCTGATCCGCATCCTCGACATGCAGCCGGCCGTCTTCTACGGTGTCGGCATCGTGTCCGCGGGCATCTCGCGCTCGGGGAAACGGCTGGGCGACCTCGTTGCGGGCACGGTCGTCGTCCGGGAGCGCTCGACGGCCGTCGCGCCCGCCCTCGGCATGGCTCCCGCCGCCGGGGCGCCCGCCGCGACCGCTCGACTCTCCAACGCCGAATACGAGCTGCTCGACCGGTTCGTCGCGCGGCGCCAGGCGCTCGACGCCGACCGGCGACGTGCGCTCACGGAGCAGCTCGCCGTGCGATTCGGCACCCGGCTCGGCGACGAGCAGGGGCAGCCACTCGCCCGCCTCATTCGCCTCCACGGCGAGGAGCAGGCCGCCCGGGCGAGGGGCGCGTCGGCGCGCGGCGATACCGGCGCGGCGCGCGAGCAGCACCTCATCGTGGCGCGCGGTGCGCCACGGTGGAGCGAGTTCGCCAAGTTGCTCGACGACGTCCGGAAGCGCGGGCTACACGCGCTCTCGGAGGGGGAGGTCGGAGCGTTCGTCGCACAGTATCGCGAGCTGTCGGGGGATCTCGCGCGCCTGCGGACCGCGTCGCGCGGCCGGGAGCCTGAATCGCTGTACTTCCTGAGCCGGCTCGTGGCAGGTGGCCACAACCTTCTCTATCGCCGGAGACGCATCGCGGGGCGTGTGGCGCAGCGCTACCTCCTCGTCGCCGTCCCCCGCGAGATCCGGCGCTCGTGGCGGCCGATCCTGCTCTGCGTGGTCTTCCTGTTCGCGCCACTCGCGATCTCGTCCACGTTCGTCGCGCGGCACCCGGAGCGTGCGCGCGAGCTGGTGTCGGCTGGCATGATCGATCGCGCCGAGCAAGGTGTCGTCCGCGCGAGGCAGGGGAAGGGATACATCCCCGTGTCGGCCGCGGATCGCCCCGCCCTGGCCAGCCGGGTGATGACGAACAACGTGCAGGTGACCTTCGGCGTATTCGCCGCGGGGCTGACGGCTGGCGTCCTGACCCTGCTCATGCTCGTCTACAACGGCGTGGCCATCGGCTCGGTGCTCGGCCTGTACGCGAGCAAGGGGATCGCGCGCGAGATTCTCACCTTCGGCGTCGCGCACAGCGTCTTCGAGTTGAGCGCGATCTGCATCGCGGCCGCGGGCGGCCTGCTCATCGGCTCCGCCTTCGTGCTGCCCGGAGCGCACACCCGGCGCGAGGCGCTCGTGCTGCGTGGCCGGCGCGCGATCCGTCTCCTCACCGCGGCGATCCTCTTCCTCGTCGTGGCCGGCTCGATCGAGGGCCTCATCTCCCCGCGCGATGATTGGCCGCTCGCGTGGAAGGGGGCGGTGGCCGGGATGTCCGCGTTGGTGATGGCGCTCTACATCGCGTCCGCGAGGGGCGGCGGGGAGGACATGGCCGAGAGCTACGAGAGTTATGCGTACGGGGAGGGCCACGTCACAGCGCGGCGCGTGCCTTCACCTCGAGGTAGCGGTTGATCACGGCCGCGCTCAGGCGCTGCGGCGACACGTCGAGCACGGACACGCCGGCGCGCCGCATCCTGAGCAGCGCATCGTCACGCGCAGAGAGAAGCTCTTCGGCGGCCGCGCTCTCATAGAGCGCGGCCGTGCCGCTGAACGGATCGGGAACGGCCGCGGCGACGAGGCGATCGTTACGGAGCGCGACGACGATCGGCAGGTGGCGCGCCGCACTCCGCGCGGTGTGCGCGATGAGGGACTGCGAGGCGCGTGCATCGATGACGTCCGTGTAGAGTACAATGAGCGACCGCCGCCGGTGGCGGGAGGCGAGCGTGCGGAATGCCAGCGCGTAGTCCGGCTCCACCATTCTCGTCTGCGCGGGAATCAGTGCGTCGCGAAGCCGCTGGAGCGCCGGAAGTCCGCGAGCCGGCGGAACCCAGGCGCGTACCTCGTCATCGAACACGAGGAGGCCCACGAGGTCTCCCGAACCGATGGCGACATCGGCCAGCACGAGTGCCGAGGAGAGCGCATACTCGAAGCGGGGCAGGGGGTCGGCGAGCTGCGTCATGAGACGCCCGGCGTCTACCGCGATCACCACGGTCTGTCCCTGTTCGACCGCGTACTCGCGCGTGACCAACTTCTGGCGCCGGGCGCTTGCCTTCCAATCGATGCGGCGCGGATCATCGCCCACGGAGTACTCGCGCAGGTTGGCGAAGCTCGTTCCGCCGCCGCGCTTCCGCAGCGCGCGTACCCCCGCATCGCGAAGGCGGTGCTGCACCGTGAGCAGTCGGTAGCGTCGGACGCCCGACAGGGATGGCGTGACAGTGACCTCACGCGCGCGTTCGCTCCCATCGTCCGCGCGGAGCGTATACGAGAGCGAACGCTGGGCGAGGCCGAGTGGGCCGATCACGCGGAGCACGACCGTCCCCACCCCGTACGTGCCGCGACGACGCCCTTCCACGGTCACCGGAAGCGCCACCTCCTCGTGCGCGGCGAGCGGGATTGCAGGGCCATCCGAGGCCCAGCCGACGAGTGGCACGAGCGGTGCCGCGGCAGCTTCAGGCGTGCGCTCCAGAGCGTCGGGGAGGGCGTCGTGCAGACGGAATCGGAGCCGCGCCGGCCAGCGCGAACGCACCCGGTACTCGCTCGCCACACGGTCTCCAATCCCGACGGTTTCCGGAAGCGTCGTCTCCACCTCGATATCGCGAGCCGAGGGGAGCCAGAGTGCATCGCGGAGCGCCGCCAGCGCCACGATGGCGAACGCCGCGAGGGCCGGCAGCGCGCCGGCGCGCGTATACGCCAGGAGCCAGAGCGGCGCGAGCAGCGCAATCGCCGCGGCGAGCCGGCGCGTCGGAAGGAAGGCCGTGGCGGCGCGCGCGGCGCGGAGTCCGCGACCGAACGACCCTCCCACCCGCGTTCGTCGCGCGCCTGCCTCGGTCACTGCGGCGCCGGTACCCGCGCGAGCAGGGCGCCGAGCACGTCATCGGTCGAGCGGCCCTCGACCTCGAGCTCCGGCGCGAGGATCACTCGATGACGGAGCGTTGGCAGCACGTAGTCCTTCACGTCGTCCGGCGTCACGAAGTCGCGGCCGGCGAGCAGCGCCGCGGCGCGCGCCACGCGGAATAGCGCGACGGTCGCGCGTGGCGAGCCGCCGAGCGTGAGGGCCGGATCGGAGCGCGTGGCGCGCACCACGGTCGCGACATATTCGCGCACCTCGGGTGCTACGCGCACCCCGTGCGCCGCGGCCCGGAGTGCCCGGCAACTGGCTTCGTCCAGCACCGCGCCCGGCGTCGCGTCGCCCGGCCGCTCGGCGTCGAAGCCGGCGGCATGGTGGTCGAGCATGCGCAGCTCGGCGGCCTGGTCGGGGTACGGAATGCGAATCTTGAGCAGAAACCGGTCGAGCTGGGCCTCGGGGAGTGGATACGTGCCCTCGAACTCCACGGGGTTCTGGGTGGCGTACACGGTGAACAGCTCACCGAGCGGGCGCGCCACGCCGTCCACGGTCACCTGACGCTCGGCCATCGCCTCGAGGAGCGCGGCCTGCGTCTTGGCCGGCGCGCGGTTGATCTCGTCGCCGAGGAGGAGATCGGTGAAGATCGGGCCCGCGTGGAACTCGAACCGCCCCGCGTCCGAGCGGAGGATGTTCACGCCGGTGATGTCGCTCGGCATGAGGTCGGGCGTGAACTGGATGCGGCCGAAGCGCGCGTTGAGGGCGCCCGCCAGCGCGCGGACGAGGAGCGTCTTCGCGGTGCCGGGCACGCCTTCCAGCAGCGCGTGCCCACGCGCGAGGAAGCAGACGAGCGCCTCGTTGATCGCCGCGTCCTGACCGACCACGCGGGTCGCGACCGCGGCGTGCACGCGTTGCATGGCCTCCGCGACATCGTCGGCGCGCATGGCGCCGGGGGCGATTTCCTGGCTGGTAGTCACGACTGGATGGTCCGCTCGATGTTGGCGATAGCGCGAGCCACGCGCGCGAACTCCGCGGGCGGGAGCTGTCGTGCCGACGCGGCGACGAGCAGGTCCACATCGGGCGCGAGCTGCCGGTAGCGCGACTTGAGCGCGCCAAGATACTGCTCGTCGTCCCCGGCGCGCGCCGCGCCCAGTGGATGGCGCCGGCGCAGGCCCGCGATCAGCCGCCGCGTGGCGAGGCGGGTGGCGCCGATCTGCTCGTACGCGCGCGCGAGTGCACCAACGTGCTCGAGGGGCGAACGCCGCTCGATACGTGTACGGGAGACGGGCGGAATGGGGCGTGGTCCGAGCGCGAGCAGGAGTGCGAGTGCCGCGATGCCGACCTGTAGAGCGGCGCGTCCGGCCGGTGTGTCGCGCAACGCTGTCCAGACCGCCCGGGTGAGGTTGGCGTGGACGCCGAACCCCTGATGATACTCGGCGAACACCATGCGTGCGCCGGGCGCCGGCGACGCCCAACCGAGCGCGCGCAGCACGTGCGGCCCCGCACCCCGCGTGCGTACCACGCGGTTTCGGACGAGGATCGGATCAGCGAGCGCGACGACACGTCCCCGGCCGAGCGTGAAGCCGAGCGTCACCGGCTGCTCGGCGAAGCCAAACGCCGCGAGAAAGGTCACCGTGTCGGGCGGCGGAGGCTTCCGGAGCGCGACGCGGGAACCAACCGTGATCCCGTCGATGATCGTGGGGCGCCAGCGAGCGCTGTCGCGCCGCGCTGAATCCCTCGCCACCGTTCGCGGGCGGCGTGTGGCGCGGCCGACCGGCCCGACAGCAGCGCGCGGGGTGACGTTCGCGACTCGGACCCGCAGAGAGTCTGAGAGCGGGGAGCCGTTCGCGGGCACGAAGAAGAGGCCGGCACCGCGGCGTACGGCGTCGAGCAGCGCGGTCACTTCACCGGCTGTCGGCTGGATCGGTGGGGCGAGGAGCACGTAGAGCGCCGTGCTGTCGAGCGTGCCAGCGAACGGCACTTCGCGCCGCTCCACGCGCCAGCCGAGCCGCCGCGCGGCGTCGTGCAGACCATGTGCTCCCGCACCGTCGTACGAGTACGTCGTGAGGCTGCTCGCATCGTCTGCGAGGTTCTCCTCTGACGACAGGAGAAGGATGAGCAGGATGAGCGCCCCCAGCGCGCCGAACACGGTGCGCGGCGCGAGCCACCGTTCGGCGCGGGCGCTCCCTCGCTCGGCCGTCACCGGGTGCCGCGGCGAACGAGCGACGTCATGCGTCTGGCCGAACGATCGGGAGCGCGAGCGCGTGGAGCCGCTCGTACCGTTCACGATCGCACGAGCCAATTCCGTAGATGACCACCTCGTACGACCGCGCGAAATCGCGGAATCGCCCGAAGAGGGCCGATGACCGCGTACGCAGCTCCCGCACGTAGTCGCCGGCGGTTTTCGATGGATGGAGACTGAGCTGCCCCTGGCGGGCCGCGGCGTCGAGGAGCGCGGCGTAGAGCGCGTGCGCCGCCTCCGTGAACTCGCCTCGAGCCGCGTGGCCTTGCGCCGCCGCCCAGGCATCGCCGGGGCGGCCACCGAGTCGCGCGTCGCCGCGGGATCGGCCGGCACCGGCCGCGCGCCCGCGCCGCAGATAGGCGCCGTAGAGCAGTCGCCCGATCACGGCGCCCACGGCGAGCGTGAGCACGGCGATCATCAGCACCCGGACGACGGTCGACGCGCGCGCCGCTTCGCCAATCGGATGGAAGAGGCGCACGAGCAGATTCCAGAGCGCGTGCGCCCAGTCCTCCAGCTTCTGAAGCAGCCAGGGCTGCTGACGATCCGTGTACGCCCGCGCGCGGAACACCGCGGCGATCGTGTCCGCGATCGCCGAATCGGAGAACTGCGGCAGCGCCTGGGACACTCCCTGCGACACTGCCTGCGACACTCCCTGCACCGTCATGTCGCCGCGTCGGGCGGCGGGGCCGCCGCGAGCTCGCGCGCCATGAGCTCGAGGTCGTACGCTTCCTTCCGTACGCGAATGTCGTAGTAGAGCAGCGTCCCGATCACCCCGAGGAGCGGGTACGCGCAGATCGTGAAGACCTGTGACACCGCCTCGGCCACCATGGAGCTGCCGGTGAGGTACTGCAGGAGCTTCGTCAGCATGAGCTGGCAGATGACGTAGACGATCAGCGGGAGCCCGATCACTCCGAGAATCCGCTTGCGCTCGCCCTTCGCGAGCTGTGCCGAGCGGCGGAAGCTGGCGCCGATGCTCGTGTGCTCGATGAGCAGTGCCTGCGTGACGGCGAAGAATCGCGTGATCAGGAGGAGCGCGGCCGCCAGCGAGACGATCCCGAGAGCAATGGAAATGGCCGCGACCAGCGCGGCGTTCGGCTGGAGTGTGAGCAACTTCATCCCGACGAGCACGGCGACCACGACCGTGACGAGCAGCGCGGCCGGAATGAGCGCCGCGACCGCCCAGAGCGTGATCAGGACGTACTTGCCGAGGGTCGCGGCCAGGATCGCGGGGAGCTTGCCCATTACCCCGCGCAATGCCTCTCCGGCGTCGAGGCGCTCCCCGAGGACACCGCGCGACGCGACGGTGATGATCGCGGCGCTCGCTACTGCCGTACAGGCGAGCCCGAGCGCGAGCATCGCGAACATCTCGGCGTTGATCTTGAGCGTGTTCGCCGGCTCGAACCGCACGAAGCGGAGCACGATGTACGGAAAGAACGCGGCCGCGCAGGCCGTCGCGAGCACCACGAAGTGTTGTCGGTAGAGCGCGAACGCCGCGTCCACGATCTCCGATCCCGAGCGCGGGCGCAGGGCCGGGGCAGCGGCGGCAGGCTCCGCGGCGGGTGGCTCGGGCTGTTGCGTGTTCGGTTGCGTGTTGGGCTCCCGGCTCGACGGACCGTGGCGTGGCAGGACGCGCGCGCTCGCGCTGGCTGGCGGCGCTCGTTCCGCGAAACATCGCGCGAAGCAGCCGGCCACGCCAGCGGCCGGCAGCGAGAGCCTGCGTCTATCCGGGCGAGCGCCGCCGCGCGCGCGTGAGCAGCACCTCCCCGACGCGTCCGGAGTCGCAGACCCCGCGCACCGGACATCGCGCGCAGTGGGCTACGCGCGCGGTGCAGATGAGGGCGCCAAGCTCCATCAAGGCCTGGTTGTGCGTGTAGGTCGCGCGTCCGGTCCTCGGCAGCAACGTCCGCGCGATGGCCCAGAGTGATCGCTTCCCGGCGCCGGTCGTGGGGTCCGTGCCGGGCGCGAACACGCGGCGGAGAACGCGCGCCACGTTCGTGTCCACCAGCGCGGCGCGCCGCTCGTACGCGAAGGAGGCCACGGCCCCCGCCGTGTAGTCGCCGACACCGGGGAGCGCACGCAATGCGTGCGGATCCGCCGGGAGCGTGGCGGGGGCGCCAGCCGCCGCGCCGGCCCGCGCCGCATCCCGCGCGAGGCGATGAAGATTGCGCGCCCGCGCATAGTACCCGAGTCCCTGCCACGCCTCGGTCACCCGGCGCACGCGCGCACTGGCGACCGATTCGAGCGTCGGAAACGCCGCGAGAAATTCGTGATACTTGGGTACCACGCGGGACACCTGGGTCTGCTGGAGCATGAGCTCCGACACGAGCACGTGATACGGATCGCGACTGTGGCGCCAGGGGAGGTCTCGCGCGTTCGCGCGATACCACGCGCGTAGCCGCCGCCCGAACTCGTGCCGTCGCTCCGCCGTGATCGAATCCGCGACGGTTTGCGCGCGTGGCGGATCCGGTCGTGGCGCGCGGGGTGGACGGGGCATGGCGGGACGATAACCGGGCATCGGACGCAAGTGAACCGTCGCCCTCCGCGAACCCGCCATTCCGTTCGCGCGTTGAGCCGCCGGCCCCAACCACCCCATGCATGTCGTACACGATCGAGCGCCGGCAGACCGTCCCGTTCCAACTCGCCGAGGTCTTCGGCTTCTTCGCCGACCCGCGCAATCTCTCGCGCATCACGCCGCCCTGGCTCGGCTTCCGAATGCTCGCCGACGGCGACGTCGAGATGCGCGAGGGGCTCCGGCTGGACTACCGCATTCGCCCGCTCGGCGTCCCGCAGCGGTGGACCTCGCTCATCAGCCGTTGGGATCCGCCGCGGCGCTTCGTGGACGAGCAGATACGCGGGCCGTATCAGAGCTGGCATCACCTGCACGAATTCCGCGCCGTACCCGGCGGCACGGAGATCCGGGATCGTGTGACGTACGATCTACCACTCGGGGCGCTCGGCCGGCTCGCGCACGCGATCGTCGTGCGCCGGCAGCTCCGAACCATCTTCGATTACCGGGAGCGCGCCGTCGCGCGCCTCCTCGGCGGCGGGTGAGTGGACACCCGGCCACGGCCGGTGGCACCTTTCGCCTTCCACCGCCATGGACCGCCCACATGCCCCCTCGACGAGCCGCACAGCCACTGGAACCCTTCGCGCTCGCGGACGCGCTGCTGCGCGCCTTCCGCACGAACGAGCGCGTCAACCAGTACCTGCTCGAGCATCTCGCTCCGGTCGTGTGGAACGCCGACCCGCCAGGCGGCAAGGGGCGCACGGCCGGCGCGATCGTCTCCCACATGCACAACGTGCGAGTGATGTGGCTCAAAGCCGCCGCGAAGGGTAGCATGATCCCCGAGCAGCTCGACCGTCACACGGTGACGCCGGCCGGCGCGGTCGCGGCGTTCGGGGAGAGCGCCCGCGCGCTGGAAGGGGTGCTCGAGGCGGCCCTGGCGGCGGACGGGCAGGTCAAGGGCTTCAAGCCCGACGTCGCAGGCTTCTTCGGCTACCTCGTCGCGCACGATGCGCATCACCGCGGGCAACTCGTGATGCTCGCGCGTCAGCTGGGATCGCCCATCTCGCAGTCCGCGATGTTCGGTATGTGGGAATGGGGGAGCCGGGGGAAAGAACTGTGACTGCCATCACACCGGAACCGCGTTCTCGGCCGAGTGTAGGTAGGCACGTTCACCCTGGTTAAAATTCACAGGCTGTACGACGCCGGCCACATCATGCCGGCACCGCGCCGCATCTCGCGCCGCCCCCTACGATTTGCCCGGAGAGTCATGCACACTTTGAAGAGCGCCGCCCTCGTCGCCCTGCTGGCCGCATCCGCCTCGGTCGTGCGGGCGCAGACCTTCGCCTACACGCCCGGCATGGCGAAGTACCGCATCACGCAGAAGATGTCGCAGACGCAGGAGATGATGGGCCAGAAGAAGACAGACAGCCTGTCGTCCGTGCAGCTCCTGTCGCTCGACCTCGCGGCCAAGGGTAAGGACTCGCTCGCGTTCACGCTGACGATCGACAGCACGACCACCTCCATGGCGCCGGCGCAGGCCGAGCTGGCGAAGCTGAACGGAAAGAAGGTGACAGGCGCGATGTCGTCGCTCGGGAAGGTCGCGAGCTTCGTGGCGCCGGTGGACAGCGCGAGCCCGACGAAGGGTCAGGAGTTCGAGTCGCTCCGCAACTTCATGCTCCGCTTCCCGGACCGGAACCCGAAGGTGGGCACGTCCTGGGTGGACACGACGAACACGCCGATCAACAACCAGGGTATCACGGGCCATGCGACGATCATCATCACCTCGAAGATCGTGGGCGATACGACCGTCGCCGGGCAGAAAGCGTGGCGCGTGCAGCGCACCGGCACGACGGCGGTGTCGGGCGCCGGCACGCAGAACGGTCAGGCGCTCGTGCTCGAGGGGAAGGGCACGCTCAACGGCATGAGCTACGTTGGCGCGAACGGGGTCTACCTCGGCGCCAACTCGACGCAGAATCAGGAGATGTCCATTCAGCTCCCGGCGATGGGCATGACCGTGCCGATCACGCAGACCGTCTCGACGATGGTCGAGATGGTGGGGCCGAAGAAGTAAGGGGCGGCAGGTTGTGGCTCGGCGGTCACCCGCCGGGCCCAGGTCGGGCGTCGCGATGCCTTCGTGCATCGCGGCGCCCGACGCGCATCCAGACGTGTCGTCGCGGGGAGTCAGCCGGTCAGCGCCGCCCTGGCCTTCCGCACGAGCGCGACGGCCTCGTCCGGCGTGTCGCCCACGGCGGAGAGGTGCCCCATTTTCCGGCCGGGTCGCGCGTCGCGCTTGCCATAGAGGTGTAGCCGCACGCCGGGGAGGCGGAGGGCTTCCTCGAAGGCCGGTGTCGCGCCATCGCGCCAGAGGTCGCCGAGCAGGTTAATGATCGCCGCCGGCTGCACCACCGCCGGCGAGCCAAGCGGGAGGTCGCACGCCGCGCGTACCGCCTGCTCGAACTGGCTGGTGAGGCAGGCACGTTCCGTCGCGTGAAACGAGTTGTGCGGGCGTGGCGCGAGCTCGTTGACCAGAAGCCGCCCGTCGCGGAGGAGAAACAGCTCGATGGCCAGCAACCCCTCCACACCCAGCTCCTCCGCGATCGCGCGACCGATGCGTGTCGCATCGCGCACGATGTCGGGCGGTAGGGGGCCAGGTAGCACAGACCACGCGAGGATCCGGCTCTCGTGATGGTTGAGCGCTGGCGCGTAGACTATCGCATCGCCCCCGGGACGTCGCGCGACGAGTACGGAGAGCTCGGCTTCCAGGTCGAGTGCCTGCTCCACGACGCACGGCGCGCCGCCGAGCGCGGCCCACGCCTCGCGCACATCGGCTGCCGACCGGAGCTCGACCTGTCCGCGGCCATCGTAGCCCCCGCCGCAGGCCTTGGCGAACGCCCCGCGTCCCATCGCCTCCGCAGCCGCCGCGAGCTCCGACTCGGTTGTGGCGTCGCGGTACGGCCCGAGCGGAAATCCGCGCTCGGCGAGCCAGCCCTTCTGCCGGGCGCGATCCTGCACCACTTCCAGCACGTGCGCGCCGGGCCGTACGGGCGCGTGCGCTTCGGCGGCGCGAAGGCTGGCGAGCGAGACTTTCTCGATCTCGAGGGTCACGACGTCGCACTCGCGTGCCAGGTCGGCCGCCGCGTCGGCGTCATCGAAGCTCGCGGTGATGTGCCGGTCGGCCACGGGACACGCGGCGCACCACGCATCGGGGTCGAGCACGTGCACGTCGAAGCCCAGAGAGCGCGCAGCCATCGCCATCATGCGACCGAGCTGCCCGCCGCCGATGATCCCGACGGTCGCGCCAGGCCGGATTGGCGTCGTCACGGAAGATCCTGCTCGAGTACTTCGCGCGTTCTGGCGTCGCGCCAGCCGCGCAGCCGCTCGCGAAGCGCGGCGTCCCGGAGCGCGACGATCGCCGCCGCGAGCAGCGCCGCGTTCGCGGCGCCCGGCTTGCCGATCGCCATCGTGCCCACCGGTACGCCCTTCGGCATCTGCACGATGGAGAGGAGTGCGTCCACGCCAGCGAGGGCCGTCGCCGGGACGGGAACGCCAAGCACCGGGAGAATGGTGTGGGCGGCGACCATGCCAGGCAGGTGCGCCGCGCCGCCGGCGCCCGCGATGATCACCTGGATGCCGCGCCCCTCGGCGGTCGTCGCGTACTCGGCCATCCAGGCCGGGGTGCGATGCGCCGAGACCACACGCGCCTCGTACCGAACACCGAGCTCGGCGAGCAGGTCGCACGCCGGCGCGAGATGGTCGTAGTCGCTACGGCTCCCCATGATCACGCCAACCACCGGCCCCGCTGTCTCGGTCATCGAGCTGTGTCTCCGGCCCGGGGAAAGGGCACGCTGGCGGACGCGCAGCGGCAGGGGCGGAAATATCCACCGCCGCGGCGACGTAGACAAATGCGGCCAGCGGGCGCTACGCTGTAGGGGCGGCGGCGGGTAGGTGGCCCCGCCCGGTAACTTCGCGTAGAGCGCTGCACACGAACGGTTGAGACACCGCATGTCCGATTCGCAGGAACGGATCCAGAATCTCGAGACGGTCGTCCGCGCGCTTCACCGCGAGGTGATCGAGCTTCGTGGGGAGGTGGCGCGGCTTGGCGGCGCCGCTCCCCGCGAGACGGCTACGGTCGGGCGGGTGGGGAATGACACGGTGGGCGCGCGGGTCGAGCACCCCGACGTCGCGACGCCCGCGGCGCGCCGGGGATTGGCTGCGCTGCTCGATCCGCTCCCGCGCGGGGGGCCCCCCCCGATGAAACAGGGTGGGTCGCCGCCCTCCGCGATGCGCCATCAATCGAGCGCGGCGGAGAGCGTGCTGGCGCGTCTGTCGGGCGGCGAGCGTGGGCGTGACATCGAGGCCCTCGTCGGCCGGTACGGCACGATGGGAATCGCGGCGCTGCTCATCCTGGCCGGGATCGGCGCGCTGCTCACCTGGGCGGCGGCGCGCGGCCTCTTCGGGCCCACAATGCGCGTCGCGCTCGGCGCGCTGGTGGCGGCCGTCGTGGCGGCGGCGGGGCTCTGGGTGCGCGCGCGGCGGAGCCGACGGTTCGGCGACATGCTCCTCGCCCTCGCGCTGGCCATCATCCACGTGGACGCGTGGGGTGCCTCGCAATACCTGCACATCGTGCCGACCGCCGCGGCGCTGCTCGTGGCCGCCGCGTGCTCGCTCGCCCTCGCCGCGCTCGCCTTTACGGATGACGAGCAGGCGCTGTTCAACGTCGGCGTGGGCGGAGCGCTCATCGCGCCGTTCGTCACGTCGAGCGACAGCGGCAACGTCCATGCGCTGATGGCGTACGGATGGGTGGTGATCGGCACGAGCGTGGCCGCCATTCGCGCTCGCGCCTGGGCCATCGCGCCATGGCTGCTCGTCGCGGGATGCGCCGTCTACGTCGCCGCGGCGCTTCCGATGGTGACGTCGCCGCGAACGCCGTGGCTTCGCGCGGATGCGCCAGCGGCGTTCGCGCTCCTCTGTGGCTGGAGCGCGTTCCTCTGGGGGGGGCAGACGCAGCGCGCCCGAGCGAGCCTGCCATACATCGGGATCGCGGTCGTCGCGCTTCTCGTCAGCACCGCGGCTCGCCTGGGCGGCATGGCCGCGGCGCCCGACGTGGTGACCGTGGCGGTCGTCGGCGCCGTTTCGGTCTATGCGATGATCGCGCTGCGTGGCATCGCGCGCTCGCTCGGCTTCACCGCGGGCGTCGTCCTGCCGCTGGGTTTCCTCGCGGCGGGGCTCGCCGGCCTGGCGGAGCCACTGAGTGGCCAGGGCGCGGCACTCGCGGGCGCATGGGCGGCCGTTGCCGCGTTTGCCGCGTACACGGATGGCGAGCGGCGCGAGTGGCACTGGATGACGGCCGGCTTCGCCTCGATGGTCGCGGTGCTACTCCCGCTGTCGGAACAACCCGCGGTCCGGGCCGCCGCGCTCGCCGCGCACGGCGTGCTCGCGGCGCTCGTGATGCGGCGGGAGCGAGTCGTTTCCCTGTTCGCGCCGATCGCGCTCGCCCTGATCGGCGCATCCGGGTGGGCCTACGAGCTCCTGGCCGGCCGGCCGGACTACCGGTACACGCCGCTGGTGGGAACAGCGTCGGGCGTCGCGCTCATCGTCGTACTCGCGTGGACGACCGTCGCCTGGCTTGCCGCGCACACGGAATGGGAGCGCGGTGCGCGGCAGGCGTGGCAGCGGACGCGTACGGTGGCCGTCGTCGCGGCGGTCGTTGCGTTCCTCTGGCTCCGCGAGGAGCTGGCACGCGCGTGGTCGCCGGAGGTGCGCACCGTGGCGCTCATCCTCTACTACGCGGCCGCGGGGGTGACGACCATCCTCGTCGGGCGGTGGCGGTCGCTCGCCGAGGCCCGCCGGGTGGGCCTCGCGCTCGCGATCTATGCATCGCTCCTGGCGTTCCTGCGCGCCTCGACGATCGCGCTCATCGGTCTCAAGGTAGGTACCTACCTCGTGGTCGGCTGCTTCCTGCTCGCCGTGGCCTACTGGTACCGCGCCGCGTCGGAGCCTGCGGGCGCGCGTGGCAGTTCGCCCGTGCCACTGCTCGAGCCGAGCGAGCAGATCGCCGGCGAATCGTGATCGTGGCGCCGCCAGATGCCCGCTCCGCGGGAGCTGTGCGTGGCACGCGATCTGCCCCCTCGCTCCTGCTTTTCGCGGCCGCCTGATTCGCTGGCGGCATCGGGCAGGGGCGAGCTGGTCAAGCTGGTCAAGCTGGTCAAGCTGGTCAAGCTGGTCAACAGCGCGAGGAGACGAATATGGCGGGAGACCGGGAGGGGGACGCGAGGGCGACGCGCGGGCAGCCGGCAGACGCCGAGTCGATGAGGACGGAAGCCGGCACGGGGCTCGGCGAAGAGATGGGTTCAGACCCGGGTGCTGCCGGGCCGGGTCGCGAGACGACTCCGGGCGCCTCGCGGTCCTTCTACGCGCGCGCGGCGGAACGCGCGAGTCGGCGCGGGGCCGGGCAGGAGTCGGGCTCGCCCACGTCCGGGCGCGCGCCGAGCGATCCGCTCCCGCGCGAAACGGGCGGGTCGGTCGGGGCAGACGCGCAGGGCGCGATGGGTTTGGCGGGCCCACCGGACGGTGGCTTCGAGTCCGGCTACCGCGATGCCGGGACGGAGATTGGGCCCGACGACCGCGACAGCGCTGGGACGTCTGACGCGCCGGAAGTCGACGACGCCAGCTCGGCCGCGGGCGGCGCCGACCTGAGTGCGGAGCTCGGGC
>JBBJNN010000026.1:39620-40177 GCA_037720885.1 Gemmatimonadaceae bacterium
AGCCGAGGGTGCGGGCGACGCCCCGGACACGCGGGCCGGTCGGCGCGCGCGTTGGCAGCGCGAGCCTGCCGCCGCACGTGATATCATGACGAAGAACCCTCGCGCCGTGCGACGTGGGGCCGGCATCCGCGAGATCGCGCAGATCATGCGCGACGAAGGGACCGGCATCGTCCCGGTGGTCGAGGAGAGCGGTCAGCTACTCGGCGTCGTGACGGATCGCGACATCGTCATGCGTGCGCTGGCGGAGGGGCGAAATCCGCTGGAGCTCACCGCGAGCGACGTGATGACGGACGACGTCGAGGCAGTCACGCCCGAGGAGTCGCTCCGCGGCGTCGTGGACCTCATGGGCAACAAGCAGATTCGCCGCGTGCCGGTCGTGGATCAGAATGATCGTCTGGTCGGCATCATCTCGATGGGTGATGTCGCCACGCGCGCCGATTACGACGAGGACCTCCAGGATGCGCTCGAGGAGATCTCCGCGCGGCGCTCCTTCTGGAGCGGGATCTTCGGGTAGGAACAAGGGACGATCGAGAACGGACAGGGAGGCTGGTAGCGCC
>JBBJNN010000026.1:40187-52772 GCA_037720885.1 Gemmatimonadaceae bacterium
CCTTTCTCGATCGTCCCTTGTCAATTGTCCTCCCTCCACCGCTCGGATTTCCGCCCTCTCTTCGTCTCCCCCTGGCGCCGCTTCGCTTCGAGCCGCGCTGCTTTGACTGCGCGCGACGGCTTCGTACGCACACGTTTCTTCCGCACGGTGAGCGCACCACGCACCAGCTCCGCGAGACGGTCTTCGGCGGCGTCGCGGTTCCGGCGCTGGCTCCGGCTCTCGCTCGCCACGATGCGGAGCGTGCCCTCGCCATCGAGCCGGGCGGCGAGGTGCGCGATCGCGCGCTCACGCGACAGGTCGTCCAGGGCGAGCGAGGTGCGCACGTTCCAGAGCAGTTCCACGCGGGTGGATGAGGTGTTCACGTGCTGGCCGCCGGCGCCTCCGGATCGTGTGGCGCGAAACGACAGCTCCCCGCGCGGTATGGTGACTCGGTCGTTCACGCGGATCCCGTCGCCTGCGCTACTCGCGCCGGGCGGCGAAGCGGGATCGTTCACCTGTCGGCGTCGGCGGTGAGAGGCAGTCGGTGCACGCGGACGGCGGCGACGCGCCGGCTGTCCATCGCGACCACCTCGAACTCGCCGCCGGGGAAGGTTGCGCGATCGCCGACTTTCGGGATCCGGCCGAGCTTCGAGAACACGTAGCCGCCGAGAGTGGACCAGCTTCCTTCCGGGACGGCGATGCTGTGGTCTGACCGTACATCAACGAGCGACATCGAGCCCGCGAGCTCCAGGACACCGTTCACCTCCATCGCCTCGCGTGCGGCGACATCGTACTCATCGGCGATGTCGCCGACGATCTCCTCGACGAGATCCTCCATCGTGACGATCCCGGCCGTGCCTCCGTACTCGTCGAGCACGATCGCCATCTGCGCCCGTGTCTTTCGCAGGTCGTCGAACACGCGCTCCGCGGGGCGGGTGTCGGGGACGTACAGCGGCTCGCGCACGAACTGCGAGAGCGAGAACGGCGCCGTGCCATCGTGCAGCCACAGGTCCTTCGCCAGGAACACGCCAACGAGGTCGTCGAGATCCTCTCCGTACACCGGGTACCGGGAGTATCGCTCCTGTCGCACGACCTTCCAGACTTCCTCTTCCGGCGCATCGCTCGCGAGCGCGACGACTTCGGTGCGAGGCCGCATCACGTCGCGCGCCCGCTTGTTGTGGAAATCGAACACGCCGGCCAGCATCGCGCTGTCGCTCGCATCGAGCAGTCCGTGCGCGTGCGTCTGCATCACGAGCATCCGCAGCTCCTCGGGGGAGTGGATGTGCGCGTTCTCGTTGACCGGCTGCAGCCCGAGGATGCGGATCAGCCCGTTCGACGATGCGTTCAGCAGCCAGGTGAAGGGTCTGGTCGCGGTGGCGAACAACCGGAGCGGCCGCACGACGAGGAGCGCAACCCGCTCCGCGCTCACGAGCGCGACCGTCTTTGGCGCCTGCTCGCCGAGCACGACATGGAGAAACGTGATGACGAAGTACGCCGTGATGACGGCGGCGAGCGTATGCGCGACGCCGGGCGCCGCCTCGATCCCGACTGCCGACAGGCCGCGGTCCACGAGCGACGCCATCGTCGCCTCGCCGATCCAGCCGAGGCCGAGGGAGGCCATCGTGATGCCGAGCTGGGCGGCGGAGATGAAGTAATTGACGTCGTCTACCGTCTTCTGGACGATGCGGGCGCTGCGGTTGCCCTGGGCGGCGAGACTGTCGATTCGGCTGCGGCGCACGCTGACGAGCGCGAACTCCGCGGCGACAAAGAAGGCGTTCGCGAGAACCAGCAGGAGCACGCCCGCGAGTCGCAGCGCGATCGCGCCCCCGGTTAACTGCTCCGTCGAGCTCTCCACGTAACCCCTATCCCGATTGGTCGTCCAAGATATAGCAAAACGCCACACTCCGCGGAACCGACGCCGCTTGCACACTGCAAGACCCTCACCGGACCGCCCCCCCCGATTCCGTGCACGACGCCGTCCGCTTCTCCGCCCGCGCGGTGCTGTCGCCGCGTCGCATCCTCCGCTGGACCTATATCGGCCGCCTGGCCGTGGCGACCGCGATCTTCCTCGCCGCCGTCACGCGGTGGCAGAGTGCCGATACGGCGCACACGCTCGTCGCGGCGCTCGCCCTCTTCGGCGCGATCGCGTTCACCGCGGGCTCGGCATGGTACGCGGCTGCGCGCGGCGGCCACCTCCCGAATGGCTTCCGCTACGCACAGTCGGCGTGCGATCTCGCGCTCGTCACCGCGGTCGTCCACATCACTGGCGGCGCGGCGTCGCACTTCGCCGCGCTCTACATCCTGGTCATCGCCTCGGCGACGCTCCTCCTCCCGATCGGCGGCGGTCTCCTCGTCGCCGCGCTCGGCAATGTCCTGTACGCGGTGGCCGCCATCTGGGGACACGATGGCACCGTCGACGCGGGCGTACTCCTGCAGGTGGCGGTGTTCGTCGCCGTGGCCTTCGTCTCCGCGGCGTTCAGCGCGCGGTTGCGCGAGGACGGCGCCGCGAAGGAGGAGCTGGAAACGCAGCTCGTTCTCGCACGCCTCGAGGCCGACGACATCCTGCGGAACATCGGGAGCGGGATCATCACGGTGGACACCGGCGGCCGTCTCATCTACATGAACCCATCCGCTGGGAAGCTGCTCGGCGTCGATGTCGCGCAGGCGATCGGCAAGCCGGTGGCGGAGACGCTCCAGGCGAACGCCCCGGAGCTGGCCGCCGCGCTCGAGCGCACGGTGCGCGACCGCGTCCGCATCACGCGCGGCGAAGCCGCGATCACCTCGGACGGGCGCCGCATGGCGATCGGTCTGACGACCACCACCATCGACGCGCGCCGGCAGCCGTCGGGCGTCTCGGCCACGGCGATCTTCCAGGACATCACGCACAACAAGCGGCTCGAGGAGTTGCGCATGCGAGCGGAACGACTCGAAGCCGTGACGGAGCTGAGCGCATCGCTCGCGCACGAGATCAAGAACCCGCTGGCGTCGATTCGGAGCGCCGTCGAGCAGCTCGCCGATGCACCGCGTGCCACGGACGACGATCAGGTGCTCGGCCGATTGATCGTGCGTGAGTCGGACCGGCTCTCGCGGCTGCTCTCCGAGTTCCTCGACTTCGCGCGCGTGCGTGTCACGCGCTTGGAGCGCGTGGACCTCGGCGCCATCGCCCGAGCAGCGTCCGGGCTCGCGGCGGCGCATCCGGACTGCAAGCGCGGCGTGCAGGTCATGTGCGTCGCGCCGCACGACCCGCTGGTCGTGGACGGGGACGAGGACTTGCTGCACCGCGCCGTCTTCAACATCGCGTTGAACGCCGTGCAGGCCACACCCGAGCGCGGCGAGGTGCGTGTCGAACTCTCACGCCTCGCGGCCGATCAGCTCCCGCGCGGCACGCCGTTCGAGCACGCGGCGGTCGCGCTCCGCATCACTGATACCGGCCCCGGCATCGCCGACGACGTGCGCGAGCGCGTATTCGATCCGTTCTTCACGACGAAGGTGGGGGGAACGGGGTTGGGCCTCCCCATCGTCCACCGCGCCATCGACGCGCACCGCGGCATCGTTCTGGTCGACTCGAGCGCGCGCGGAACGCACTTCACGATTCTACTCCCTCACCCACTGCCCGCTTCCGGAGATACCCCGTGACCGCCGCCGCCACGCCCGTCAAGCCGAGTGTTCTCATCGTGGACGACGAGACCGGCATCCTGGAGACGCTCCGCATCCTGCTCAAGAACGCCGGCTTCGCCCCGCACACGGCGCTCGGCGGGAAGCAGGCGCTCGAGCAGCTCTCGGCCGTGACTCCCGACATCGTGATCACGGATGTGCGCATGCCGGCCGTGGGCGGCCTCGAGGTGCTCGCCGCCGCGCGCGCGCAGGACCCGGATCTCCCCGTCATCCTCATGACGGCGCAGGCCGACCTTCGCTCGGCGATTCAGGCGGTGAACTCGGGAGCGTACTACTACATCCAGAAGCCGTTCGTCAACGACGAGATGGTCGCGATACTCCGTCGTGCCGCCGAGCACCGCCAGCTGCGCGTCGAGAACAGGTCGCTCCGCCAGGAGATTCGCCGGCGCGAGATGCACGTGGGTGGCCGGCCGGTTGGGCGGAGCAAGCCGTGGCTCGACGTGCTGCGACTCGCCGAGACGGTGGCCCCGACGGAGTCCACCGTGCTGATCCAGGGCGAGTCCGGAACGGGGAAGGAAGTGATCGCGCGCTACATTCACGACCTGTCGCAGCGGGTGGACGGCCCGTTTCTGTCGATCAACTGCGGTGCGCTTCCCGAGAGTCTGCTCGAGAGCGAACTGTTCGGCCACGTGAAAGGGTCGTTCACGGGTGCCGTCAAGGACAAGGCCGGCCTCTTCACGGCGGCGGCGAAGGGCACCTTCTTTCTCGACGAGCTCGGGGAGACCACGCCTTCGACGCAGGTCAAGCTCCTGCGCGTCCTACAGCATCGCGAGGTGATCCCGGTCGGCGCGACGGAGGCCATCGCAACGGACACGCGCGTGCTCGCGGCGACGAACCGTGACCTGGAGGAGGAGATCAAGCGCGGGTCGTTCCGCTCCGACCTCTTCTATCGCCTCAACGTGTTCGCGCTGCACCTGCCGCCGCTCCGGCAGCGGCGCGATGACATCCCGTTGTTGGTGGATGCGTTTCTGCAGCGGGACGCCGACGTACGCGCCTCCGAGCCCAAGCGGCTGAGCGAGACAGCCCTCGAGGCCATGCAGGCCTACGCGTGGCCCGGCAACGTGCGCGAGTTGGAGAACGCGCTCGAGCGCGCCGCGATCCTCACGCCAGGCCAGGAGATCGACATCGCCGCCCTCCCGGTACGCGTGACCGAGCGCCGCACGGAGCCAGTGGTCTCGGAGCGTACACCCACGAACCCGACGCTCGAGGTAATCGAGCGCAGCTACATCATGTGGGTGCTGCAGAACGAGGGCGGCAACAAGAGCCGCGCGGCCGACACGCTCGGTATCGACCCGTCGACGCTCTACCGGAAGTTGTCGCGGTACGGCGTGGAGGTGTAGGACGCCGGTCGGCATCCCGATACCCGCCGTTACCCGCCTCCCTCCGAATCGTCTCTTTCGCGTACAGCGTCTGGCGTCACGCCGGCGGCTTTGACTGGTGGTACCACCGCCTTCGCGCTGTGGGCTGCCGGCCGTCGAGCGTGGCGCTGGCCGCCGGGCCCCGCGCCTCGGATGGCGCGCGCGGCAGTCCCGCGCAGGCGCGCTGCCACACCCACCATCGCGTTCCCGCCGGGCCCCGTCCGAGCATCGCGTCACCGCGCGCCGGTTCGCCGGGCGTCGCGTCACCGCGCCAGGGAGTCCCCATGCCTCGAGCCGAGTCGCCCGCCACCGCGTCCGCGCGCCCTGCGGCACGTGTCCTGTCGCTCCAGGCCGAGCTCCTCGCGTCGCTCGCATTGTTCGGCGCTGCAGCTCTGCTCCTCAGCGTGCTCGCGATCGTCGGCTACGGTATGCTGCGGCAGAGCACCGGGGCACCCATCTACCTCACTGCGATCCTCGTGAGCGACGCGGTCCTGTTCGTCGCCCTCGGCGCCCTCCAGATTCGCCGGCTCGTCCTCCGCCCGATCGCCGCGATGGCTGCGGCGGCGGACGCGATCGCCGCGGGTGACCTCGCCCGCCGCGTGCCGGTGGGGAAGAGCCCGGAGATGGCGGGCCTCGCCGAAGCGATCAACGCGATGACCGACCGGCTGATCGAGGAGCGTACGCAGCTCGTCCGTGTCGAGAAGATGGCTGGCGTGGGCCGGCTCGCGTCCGGCGTAGCCCGCGAGATTGGCGAGCCGCTCGCCGCGATCAGCCGCCATGCAGACGCGCTCCGCACCCACACTGCCGGCCACGGCGAGGTCGGCGAGACGGCCGCCGCGATCGAGCGCGAGGGCGCACGCATCGCGCGGGTCGTGCGCGCACTGCTCGACTACGCCACGCCCCGCCGGCCCGCGCTCCATGCGATCGATGTGAGTGAATCGGTGCGTCGCGTGGTCGAACAGCTCCGCGCGCAGGGCGCGTTGCTCGATGCGCGCGTCGCACTCACGCTCGCGACCGGGCTTCCGCTTCTCGCCGGCGACCAGGGCGAGCTCGAGCAGGCGCTCGCCAACCTGCTCCTGAACGCAGCCGAGTCAGCGCCAGCCGGCGAGATCGCGGTAGTGGCACGTTGTGCATCGCTCAAGGACCTGATCACGGAGCGGAAGCAGCGTGCGGCGGATCCGCACTACATCGTCGTGCCGCGCGCGCCGAACGTCCGGCTGCAGACGTGGCTCGGCGCCGCCGGCAACCCGGCCGAAGTGCTCCAGATCGTGATTGCCGACTCTGGGCCCGGCGTGCCTGCGGATGATCGCGAGCGGATCTTCGATCCCTTCTACACCACCAAGGTTCGCGAGCCAGCCGAGGGAGCGGGGCTTGGCCTCGCCATCGTCGCGCGGCTCGTCGAGAGCCTGGGCGGCGCGATCTGGGTGCGCCGCTCACGGGAAGGGGGCGCCGCGTTCGTCGTCCTCTTTCCGATACGGGACGCGGGCGCCCTGCCCGGTCCGGCGTCGGTCGCGCTCGCGCGCGCCGGCGTCTGACCAGCTCTCCCATGCCTCCTTCTGTCCTCATTTCCGGCCACAGGCTCGCGGAGACAGCCATGACACATTGCAACCGCGCTCGGCGCGGCTTCACCACCATCGAGCTTCTCATCGTGATGGCGATTATGGGGCTCGTCGCCTCGATCGCCTGGCCGCGTGCCAGCACGGGCATCGCCTCGAACGCCCTACGCTCGGCGAAGCTCCAGGTGCGCGCGCGTCTCGTGCGCGCACGTGCGACCGCGGTGCAGCAGGGCTCGGCCACGCGCTTCGTGCGTAGCGGCAACACCGTCAAGATCCTGCTCGAGCAGGGGGCCGCGCTCACCGCCATCGGCGCCACGGCCGACATGTATTCGAGCGAGAAGGTGACGGTCGCGACCAGCTCCGACACGATTCGATTCGACCGGCGTGGCTTCGCTCCCGGCATCACCTCCGCCAGCAACTATCAGATCATCCGGCTGTCCCGTGGAACGCTCAAGGATTCGCTATGCGTTTCGCGGCTCGGCGTGATCTCCGACCGGGCAACCTGCCAATGAGTGATACCATGCATGCGCGGCGCTGCCGTGCGCGCGCACCCCGCGACCGACGCGGCTTCAGCATCATCGAGCTGATGGCGGCCGTGATCATCCTGTCCATCGGCGTGCTCGCGCTCGTCGGCACCTCCACGCTCGTCTCTCGAATGCTCGGCCGCGCGCGGATGCAGACAGAGGCCGCGACGCTCGCCCAGACACGCTTCGAGACGCTGCGCGGCGGCCGTTGCCCGGTCACATCGGGCTCGACGACGGGCACCAAGACGACCGAGAAGTGGATTCTTAATTCGACGATCTCGAGCACCATGCGCCTCTACGACGTCACCGACACGGTGAGCTACAAGATCAATGGTGTCACGAAGAAGCAAGCCTTCCGGAGTGTGATCCAATGCCTTCCCTGATCTTCCGGCGCACCAGGCCGACCGTGAGCCGCGCCCGGCGCGGCTTCACGCTGGTCGAGGTCATGGTCGCGCTGACACTATTCGGCCTCGTGGTCGGCGCGATCCTCGTCGCCATCACCGGGCAGCAGCGCTTTGCCAGCGGCGCCTCCGCCGTCATGGAGATGCGTGACAACCTCCGGCAGGCCGCCGACATCCTTCCCATGGAGCTGCGCGGGCTGGCACCGAAGGAGGCAGGCGAGCTCACTGCCATGCTCGACAGCGCAATCGAGTTCCGTGGGACGGCGGGGACGGGAGTGGTGTGCGCGATCAACGCCGCGCGCACCGCGTTCGTCGTGCCGCCGAGTACCTTGGGCTCGTCGGCCGGGCTCACGGCGTGGGCGGCGACGCCGAGCAGCGGCGACTCCCTGTTCATCCTCGATCCGCGCGGGACGCTGACGGACACGCTCCGCGCATTCGCGATCACGGCGTCGCCGGCGACCGCGTCATGCCCGACGTCGACCGGATTCACCGCCACCGCGGCGGAGGCGGCTACCGGCGTGCAGTTCACCGTGAATCCGGCGATCAGCGCGACGATCCTGGTCGGGTCGCCCGTGCGATTCTGGCACCGCGTGCGCTACAGCCTCTACAAGTCGGCGACCGACAACAAGTGGTACATGGGCTACCGCGACTTCAACGCCGTACGCGTTCCGCAGTGGAGCACCATCCAGCCAGTGAGCGGACCGTTCCTGGCCCACGCCGCGAATAGTGCGGGGGGGATCGCCTTCACCTACCGCGACTCCGTGGGCAACTCGATCGCGCTCGCCGACGTGGCGCGCCTGCGACGCATCACCGTCGTCGCGCGCACGCAGACGAGCATCTCGATCCGCGCGCCGGGCCTGGCCAGCGCTCAGGGTTATCAGAAGGACTCTGTGATTTTCGGTGTGGCGTTGCGCAATGCATGCCCCGCCACGACGTCCTGCTAGGGAGACATCATGACACATTCACACGTTAGCCGCCGCGGTCGCACCGCGGCCACTTTGGCGCCGCGGGGGTTCGCGCTTCCGGTCGCCATCTTCGCGATTGTAGTCATTGGCGCGCTCGTCACCGGCACCTTCTTCGCCAGCACGGAAGAGTACCGCATTGGCCGCAACCAGCAGCTCCAGACTCGTGCGATGGCGGCGGCCGAGTACGCGCAGAACCG
Source organism: Gemmatimonadaceae bacterium (assembly GCA_037720885.1). Lineage (GTDB taxonomy): Bacteria > Gemmatimonadota > Gemmatimonadetes > Gemmatimonadales > Gemmatimonadaceae > JACMME01. Next base: position 48,843 of record JBBJNN010000026.1, read on the forward strand.
CGCGATGATCAAGGGGGCCGCGGGCTCGGGGTGGACGACTGCCATCACCGGCCTCGCGCAGGGGGCGGTGGACTCGTCCATCTCTTACACGCTCCCCAACAACACGTCGGCCAAAGTGCGCGTGACGGGCCTCGGCAATAGCCTCTACCTGCTGACCGCCCAAGGAACCGCGGGTACCCTCGTCAACTCGCAGGCGAGCCGCCGCACCAGCATGCTGATCTCGATGCTCTCGCCGAAGGTGAATATGCTCGGCGCTCTCACCACGCGCGGCAGCACGAAGATCGGTGGCAGCTCGTTCATCAATGGCAACGACACCACGCAGTACTCGGGGTGGAACTGCCCAACGCCGGGTACCTACCCGAAGATGCCCGCGCTCACCCTGAACGACACCACGAACATCTCGACCAGCGGGTGCGGCAGCTACAGCTGCTTGAGTGGTAGCCCCAAGGTCAAGATCGACGTGACAGCCGCCGACACCAACACGTACTTCGACTATGGGAACGGCCTGAAGTGGCCGGATCTTGTTGGCATGGCGAGCAAGACGGTGAGCGGCGGCCCAACCGGTATCACGACGACCGGTGGCGTGTGCAACACCAGCAGCATCGGCAACTGGGGCGACCCGAACCGCGCCTCACCGGCAGGCGCCTGCGAGAGTTACTTCCCGATCATCTACGCGCCCGGTGACCTCCAGGTCACGGGCGGGGTGGGACAGGGGATCCTGCTCGTCGCCGGCAACCTCAAGGTGACGGGCGGCTTCAAGTGGTATGGCCCCGTGATCGTTCGGAAGGATCTCGATACGTCGGGGACCGGGGGCCACTTCAACGGAGGTGTGATGGCCGCGAACGTAAATCTCGATCAGAACTCGGTGCTCGGTAACGCGGTCATCACCTATTCCACCTGTGTCCTCACGGAGGTCATGAAGAATATCGGCGAGCCGCGCCCGATCGCCCAGCGTCCCTGGGCGGAGTTGTTCTAAGCGCGCCGCGCTCGACGTCAGAGCATCCCCTCGCCTCGCGAGCAGACGCCACGTTCTGATCCGTTCGCGAACATTTCGATGCAGCGACACCGGCGCACCCGACAACTTTGGGTGCGCCGGTCTGCGTTGGCGAGTGTCGTGCGCCGAGCGCCGAGCAGCGTTGCGTTTCGTTCTTACAGTCGTGTTCCCCGGTAGATGCCGCCCCTCACGTGGGCGGCGCGAAGGGCGGCTCCGCGAGCCGGTTGCAACACTGTCCCCCCCAACCCCCCCCGCTCTCCAATGGCGCTCTTCGGACGCAAGCGGACGACCGTCGGCCTGGACATCGGTTCCGGGCTCATCAAGGTCGCCGTCATCGACCATGGCAAGGGCGAGCCCGAGCTCGCCAAGGTCGCGATCACCCAGCTCCACACCGACGCGATCGTCGAGGGCGAGGTCATGGACCCCGGCATGGTCGCCAACGCGATCAGGGACGCGCTCCTCGCCGCCGGCGTGAAGGTCAAGAGCGTCGTCACCGCCGTGGGCGGGCGCGACGTGATCATCAAGAAGATCCAGATCGCGCGTGCGAAGGAGCAGGACGCGCGCGACCTGATCCGCTGGGAGGCCGAGCAGCACGTCCCGTTCGACATGGAGTCGGTGGAGCTCGACTTCCAGATCCTCGACCCCGACGGCGACGGCCAGGAGATGAGCGTGCTCCTGGTCGCCGCCAAGCGCGAGCTGATCGAGCACAAGACCCGTCTTCTCTCCGACGCCGACGTCGCGCCCGCGGTGGTGGACGTGGATGCGTTCGCGCTCCACAACGCGTTCGAGCTGAACTACCCGCAGGCGATGACGGGCCTCGTCTGCCTCGTGAACGTCGGGCACGAGGTGACGAACGTGAACATCCTCGAGGACGGCGTGCCGCTCCTCACGCGCGACATCGCCGTCGGCACCCGCCGCTTGCGAGAGGACTTGCAGCGCGAGCGTGGGCTCTCGGTGGAGGACGCGGACGGCCTGCTTCAGGGCTACGATCAGTCGCCGCACCTGCAAGCCGTGCTGCCGGCGCGCGCCGACGAGATCGCCGTCGGCATCGAGCGCGCCTCCGCATTCCTCGCGACCGCGGCGCGCTCGTCCAATCAGCTGCAGACGGTCTACACCTGCGGTGGTGGCGCACGCGTCCCAGGCCTCACGCAGGCGCTCGCCGCGCGACTCCGCATGACCGTGGAGCAGGCGAATCCGCTCCAGCGGCTTCGCGTCCGTGACGGTGCCTTCGACGCGCTCGTCATCGACGAGGTTGCCCCGCTGCTCATGCTTCCGATCGGGCTGGCGCTCCGTCAGGTCGCCTGACCCTCCCTAGAAGGTCGCCCCCCCCATGATCCAGATCAACCTGCTGCCGGGCGCACGAAAGACCCGGGCCCGCGGCGCTACGCTGGTCAAGATGGACGTCGGCGCGATCGCGTCGAGCGTCGCCGCAAAGGTGAAGGACCCGATGCTGCTCGGCTCGGTGGCCGCCGTTCTGCTCGCGGTCGCCGCCGTCGGCGGCATGTACTGGTTCCAGGATACCCGCGCGCGCGCCCTCGACTCGGCCGTGCGCGCCGCCGAACAGGACTCCATTCGCTTCGCCGCGGTGATCCGGGAGAAGCGGAAGACCGAGGCGCAGCGCGATTCCGTGCTGATGCAGCTCACGCTCATCCGCTCCATCGACGGCAAGCGCTTCATGTGGCCGCACGTGATGGACGAGGTGAGCCGCGCGCTCCCGCCCTACACCTGGCTGACGGAGATCGTCTACACGGCGGCGGCCGAACCTGCGCCGGCTGCCCGGGGGACACCCCCGGCAGGCGGCGACTCCGCGAAGGCGGGCGCCAAGAAGTCGCCCGAGGCGCTCGCTGACAGCCTCGCCAGCGCCGACCGCCTGCAGTTCCGCATCGTCGGCAACACCGTGGACATCCAGGCGCTCACGCGCTTCATGAAGGTGCTCGAGGCCTCGCCGTTCATCGAGAACGTGCAGCTCGTCAAGACCGCGATGGTCATCGTCCAGGGCAAGGAGATCACCGAGTTCCAGCTCGACGCGTCGTACGAGCGGCCGGACCCGTCGGCGATCCGCACGACGCCCCTGACGCTCTCGCTGAGGTAGCCACCATGTCCTTCCTTCCGAAGACCCAGCGCGAGCAGATCCTCGTCTTCGTCGCCGTACTTTCCCTGGTCGGCGCCGGAGCGTACTGGAACTTCATCTTCACGCCGAAGTCCACCGAGCTGGCCGAGCGGAACGACCACCTCGAGCAGCTCGTAGCCGTCAATCAGAAAGCTCGCACCGAGCTGGCGCGCGGGAATCTCGACCGGCTGCGGAAACAGCTTGCCGAACAGCGCGCCGCGCTCGACGTGATCCGCACCCTCGTGCCGACGTCGAACGAGGTGCCGGCATTGCTCGAGCAGGTCTCGACCGCCGCCCGGCGCGAAGGGCTCGAGCTCGCGGGCGTGGATCCGCAGCCCGTCGTCGCCGGCGATACGTACGACACCTACCGATACGACATCGGCGTCGTCGGCGGCTACCACGCGCTCAGCGCCTTTCTCGCGAACGTCGGTTCGCTGACGCGGATCGTGGCGCCGGTGAACCTGAAGCTCCTCCAGCCGACGAATACGACCGCCGCGAGCTCCAAGCTCACGAACCGGCACGCCGCCATCGAGGCGCGCTTCCAGATCCAGACGTTCGTGTCGCGGAAGTCGGCCGCCGATGATTCCGTGGCTACGGCGACCACAGAAACGGGGACGAGATAATGCGCACGCTCCAGCGTCACCGATGGGCGGCCGTCGCCACCCTGGCCGCGTGCGTCGCGGCCGTCGCGCCGGCGCAGCAGCCTCGAAAGACGATCACCAGGGTGGCCGAATCGGTCGGCGCGGCGACGGCGATACATGGTGCGGCGACCGCCGCCGCCGCGTCGCCCACCGCGACGCCAGGCACGCCGGCCACACCTCCCGCG
>JBBJNN010000132.1:0-12283 GCA_037720885.1 Gemmatimonadaceae bacterium
GAGTGCGGCTGGTGCGGCCGTCACTCGCTCCTCGCGTTGTCCACCGCCCGAGCCGCCGCGCGGCTTACGGCTGTGAGGCCGTGGCGGTCGTGGCGAAGTGGTGTTCGATCCAGCCGATCCAGCGCCGCGTCACGTCGCGCTGCCGCACCGGATCCGACGCATTGTGCCCGGCGATCGGGTAGATGATGAACTGCGCGGTGACGCCGTTGTCCCGGAGCGCGTGGAAGAGCTCGTAGCCCTGGGTCACCGGGACGCGGTCGTCGCGCAGGTTGTGCATGATGAGCGTCGGCGCGCGGATCGCCGGCGCCCACGTCATCGGCGACTGCTCCAGGTACGCCTTGATCCGCCCGTCCTTGTAGGGCGAGCCGCCGAAACCGTTCGCGCGCCGGACGTTGGCGTCGCCCAAGTTATACTGGTCCAGCCAGTTGGTCACTGGCGCGCCGATCACCGCCGCGCGCCACACGTCGGGGTAGCGCCCCGCGAGCCAGGTGCTCATGTAGCCGCCATACGACCAACCAGAGACCGCGATGCGCGCGGTGTCGATGATCCCGCGCCGCTTGAGCGCTTCGACGCCTGCCATCACGTCCTTGCCCGGCCCCTCGCCCGCGTCGTTCCAGATCGCTGACTGGTAGGCGTTTCCGAGGTTGTCACTGCCTCGGTAGTTGGGCTGGAAGACGATCCACCCCTTGCCGGCCATGATCTGCGGCCGGGCGCTGAACGTCTCGAGCGAAGCCGCCCGGGGCCCGCCGTGGATCTCGAGCACCAGCGGATACCGCCGGCCGGGCGCGAAGTCAGGCGGGTAGATCACCACGCCGTTCTCGCGGACGCCGTCCGGCCCCTGCCACTCGATGGTCTCTACCCGGCCGAGCGCAAGCTGGGCGACATCGTGGTTGAAGTCGGTGAGGCGCCGGACGGGCGCCGTAGGCGATGTCATGTAGTAGAGCTCACTCGGGCGGTTGGGTTCGGTCCCCGTGAATGCGATCTCGCCCTTCCGGCCGATGGAGACGTCTACCCAGAAGGAGGAGTTGGGGCTCGCGTTGCCGGTGTCGAGTCGCCGCGCCGGGCCGCCGGCCAGCGGCTGGAGCCAGAGGCCGACCTGACGCTCGTCATTCGCGCCCAGCAGAAGTGTCCGGCCGTCCGGCATCCAGATCGCGCGCGCGACGTTGCGGTCGAGGGCGGACGTCACGCTCACGCCTTTACCTCCCGCAGCCGGCGCGATCAGGACTTCGTTCACGTTCCGGTTCTCGCCGCCCCGCGGGTACCAGTAGGCGACCTGCTTGCCGTCCGGGGAAAAGGTGGCGAAGCCTTCTTTGCCGTCGCCGCCGCTGAGCGCGCGCATGGCACCGGTCTCCACGTCGAGGATCTGAACCGTGCTCTGTCCGAAGTCCCCCGAGCGCGGCGTCGGCACGCGGGTGAAGGTCAGGTAGCGGCTGTCGGGGGACCAGGTAAGCGGGGACGGAGGCGAGCCTGGCGGCCGGAAGGTCGGGAGACTCCCCTCGCCAGAGGTGAGGCGCTTTGGCGCGCCACATCCGCCGGCAGGGCCATTCGCAGCGCCATTCGCGGGACCACTCGCAGCGGGCTCCGGCGGGCACCCGGCGGATACGAGCCAGATGTGCGACGGGGTGGGCGCGGTGGTAATGAGATAATCGTTGTTGCCGACCTCGAAGGAGTCATTGAAGCGCTCGGCGCCCATCCGCCTCTCGGGCTCGTCGGAGGCAACGTAGGCGATGTCCTTGCCGTCGGGACGCCAGGCAAAGTGCTGTACGCCGCCCGGGGCGTTCGTGACCTGCCAGGACTCTCCGCCGGTCATCGGGAGCACGTAGATCTGCGCCTGCGTCTCCCGCTCGTTGCCGGGGACGGGCGCGCTCGCCAGGAACGCGATGCGGTCCCCGGCGGGCGACCACCGCGGCGAGGAGAGCCCGCGCCGGTCCCGGCTCAGGATACGGTGCGTACCCGTGGCCACGTCCACCATCAGCAGATCGGTGACGGAGCGGTCCTCGTCGTAGCTGGGTCGCGAGACGAGGATCAGTATCGCGCGCCCGTCGGGCGCGATCTGCGCGTCCGACACGCGTACGATCCGCCCGAGGTCGGATAGCTCCATGCGCCGCGCCTGGGCGGCTATCGCTGGCGGAAGAGCCAGCGCCAGCGCGGTGGCGAACGCCGCCGCGACGAGGCGGCGGCGGGATTGGAGTGCCGCGTTCGGCATGAGGACGTTACCTCCGTTGCTCGGGGAACCGCCATCACGGGTCCCGCGGTGATGGCGGCGGGCGGCCGGCGGAACAGCCGGCTCCAAGAAGCAGACCGGGCGGGCTGAAGGCAAGCGTCACGGTAGCGGGCGAGGTCGTCCTCTAGCAGCGCTCGCCGCCGCGGCCCATGTTGGGCGCCACCCTCACGCCCATCACCACGGCCGGAGCGTTCCCGAATGCCTATGCCGCTCTCCGCCACGCGAACGCGCCGCGGTCTCGTGCGCCTCGAAGGTCTTCTCTCCTGTCTCCTCGCCGCGGGGCTGCTTGGCTCGCGCTCGGCGGTCGCGCAATTGCCGACGTCGGCTGGGGCGCCGGCTGCGGGCCGCCCCGCTGGGACGTCCGCGGGGGTCGATGAGCGCGTCGTCGACAGCATCGTGTCGGTCGCGATGCGGCAGCAGCGCCTCGTCGGCGTCTCCGTCGCCCTGGTGCGCGGCGGCCGTGTGCAGCTCGTGAAGGGGTACGGCTCTGCCTCGCTCCAGGCCGCCATCCCGGTGGACACCGGCACACGCTTCTCGATCGGGTCGGTCACGAAGGAGTTCGTCGCCGCGCTCACGCTCCTTCTGCAGGAGGACCGTCGGCTCTCGGTCTACGATACGCTCGCCAAGTGGTACCCGGCCCTTACCCGCGCGCGGGAGATCACGCTACTCGACCTGGTCAACCATGTCTCCGGGTACCGCGATTACTACCCGCTCGACTTCGTCGACCGCGAGATGGCGCAGGCGACGACCGCCGAGCACATCATGCGGGAGTACGCCACGCGGCCGCTCGACTTCGACCCGGGCACGCGCTGGTCCTACAGCAACACCGGGTACACGATTCTTGGCCGCGTGCTCGAGCGCGTGGGCGGCAAGCCGCTCGGGACGCAATTGGAAGAGCGCATCTTCCGGCCGCTCGGTATGCGGCAGAGCGTCTACGAGCCCACACGGCCCGAGCGGCGGGCGAGCGGTTACACGTCGTGGGCGCTCGGCGATCCGGAGCCTGCACTCCTCGAGGCGAGCGGATGGATTGGGGCGCCGGGTGGCATCTGGTCTACGGCCGCCGATCTGGCCCGCTGGGACTTGGCGCTGATGCGGCCGGGCTTCCTCTCCCCCGCTTCCCGGGCGGTGCTCTTCGGCGAGCGGCTGCTGCGCGACAGCACGCCCACGGGATACGCGGGTGGCCTCGGCGTGAGACAGGCCGGCGGCCGTACGATCTACCAGCATGGCGGCGCCACGGCCGGCTTCTCGGCGACGAACGCGTTCGTCCCCGCGGACACGGCGGCGGTGGTGGTGCTGTCGAACAGCGATCAGAACGTCCCGGTGGGACCCTTGCTCGCGCTCGTGTCGCCCGCACGTCAGAGTGACGTGCCCGCGGCGCCGGTGCGGCGCACCCAGACGCCTATTCCGCCCCCGACGCCGCGCGGTCCGCCGGCGCTGCAGGCGGCCGTCGCCTTCTTCGGCCAGCTCCAGCGCGGCGAGGTTGACCGGTCGCAGCTCAGCGCCGACTATGCGGCGTTTCTCACGCCGGAGCGCATCGCCAGTGCCGCGCGGTCGCTGGCCCCACTAGGCGAGGTGACAGGTGCGGAGCGCCTTTCGGTCTCGGAGCGCGGGGGGATGCAGGTCGCCGTGGTGCGCCTGACCGTGGGGGCGCGGACCGTCACGACTCTGATGTATCGCTCCTCCGATGGGGCAATCGAGCAATACCTGCTCTGGTAGCGCTGGTCGGTGGCGCGGCTTCCAGACGAGGCTGTGGCTCCGGGCCGGGTGAGCGTGCGCGTTGCGCGGCCGAGCCGGACGCGCCAAGATTGAATCGCCCCCCCCCGTGCGATCCCTTTCCTCCGGAGGCAGGTGTGACGAGTCGTCGCCGATTTCTCTTCAGCCTGGCGGGTGCCGGCCTGGCCGCGCCGGTCTTTCGCGCGCATGCCGCGACACGCCTGCTGCACGGAGAGGCAATCGCCGGGTCGCGCGCGCCGTCGGCGCTGGCGGACGACGAGGCGTACTGGTCCGAGATCCAGCGCGCCTTCGACGTAGACCGCACGCTGATCAACCTGAACAACGGCGGCTGCAGCCCGGCGCCCACGCACGTGCTCGACCAGATGATCCGCGACCTCAAGTTCTCGAACGAGGCGCCGGTCGAGCACATGTGGCGCGTCCTCGAGCCGCGAGTCGAGAGCGTGCGGCGCGGGCTCGCGGCGGAGTTCGGGTGCGACCCCGAAGAGATGGCGATCACGCGCAACGCGTCCGAGGCGAACGAGATCATGACGTTCGGCCTCGACCTCCGGCGCGGGGACGAGGTGATCGTCACGAGCCAGAATTATCCGCGCATGCTCACCGCGTGGGGCCAGCGCGCGCGACGTGATGGGATCGTCGTCAAGACCATCACGTTCACGGTCCCGCCACCATCGCCCGAGTACGTCGTCGAGCGATTCCGCGCCGCGATCACGCCGCGCACGCGGGTGATCGAGGTCACCCACATCACGAACCTCACCGGGCAGATCCTGCCGGTGCGCCAGATCGTCGACATGGCGCGTCCGCGGGGGATCGAGGTGTTCGTGGACGGCGCGCACGCCTTCGCGCACTTCCCCTTCACGCGCGACGAGCTCGGCTGCGACTACTACGGCACGAGTCTACACAAGTGGCTGCTGGCACCCATCGGCACGGGCTTTCTCTACGTCCGGAAGGACCGCCAGCGGAAGTTGTGGCCGCTCATGGCCGCGCCCCCGGAGCTCGACGGCGACATCCGGAAATACGAGGAGATCGGCACGCACCCCGCCGCGAACCACAACGCGATCGCCGCGGCACTCGCCTTCCACCGCGGCATTGGCGCGGAGCGGAAGGCGGCGCGGCTCCGCTTCCTGCGCGACCGATGGGCGACGCGCCTCGCCGGGGCCGACCCGCGGGTGAAGATCCTGACGCCAGCGGATCCGGCGCAGTCGTGCGGGATGGGGCTCGTCCACATCGAAGGCATCGACCCGGTGAAGCTGAACGGCCACCTCTGGGCGACCCGGCGCATCATCGCGACGGCGATCGTGCACGCGGAGTTCAACGGGCTCCGCATCACGCCGAACGTCTACACGACGCTCGACGAGGTAGACGCGTTCGCCGACTCCGTGCTCACGGCGCTGGCGACGAAGGGGAAGGAGCTAGCGGCGGCGGGCTAGCGCCCCGCCCCATCCGCCGGCGGCGCCAGTCCTACGCGACGAGCGCCGTCCCGCCCACGCGCCCCACGACGGCGCCGAGCGCGACGCCGTGTGCCTCGGCGATCACGTGGACTTCGTCGGCCACGAGCACCTGCCGAGCGACGAGCGCGTCCGCCAGCGCCTCCACCGCCGAGCGATGCTCCCGGACGATGGCCTCGGCGCGCGCGGCCTGCGCGCTGATCAGCGTGCGCACTGCGTCGTCGATCTGCGAGAGCAGGCCCGAGGATGGCGCCCCGCCCTGCGCCGCGGCGTCCGCGCTCACGAGGCCCACCTCGGCGCTCATGCCGAACTCGCCAACCATCTTCCTGGCGACACTCGTCGCCTGCACGAGGTCGCTCCCGGCGCCCGAGGTGATCGCGTCGGGCCCGAGGAAGACGAGCTCCGCCGCGCGCCCGCCGAGTGCCTTGGCGATGATCCCCTCGAGGTAGTAGCGCGGGTACAGGTGGCGGTCGGCCTCGGGCGCGAAGTGGGCGGCGCCGAGCGAGCGGCCCCGCGCTTCGATGGTGACCTTGTGCAGCTTGTCGTCCGGGCAGGCCACGAGGCCCACGATCGCGTGCCCGGCCTCGTGGATCGCGATGAGCCGGCGTTCGGCGGGGGTGACGACGACCCCCGAGCGGACGCGGCCGAGGAGGATCTTGTCTCGCGCCTGCTCGATGTGCGCCGCGGTGATGGCGTTCCGGTCGTCCTGCACGGCGATGATCGCTGCCTCATTGAGCAGGTTCGCCAGCTCGGCACCCGAGTGACCGACCGTGAGGAGCGCCAGACGCTCGAGGTCCACATCGGGGGCGAGGGGCGAGCGCGCGGCGTGGATGCGAAGGATCTCGAGCCGGTCCTGCGCGGTCGGCAACGAGACCTCCACGATCCGGTCGAAGCGTCCGGGCCGGCGCACGGCGGGGTCGAGCATGTCCTCGCGGTTCGTGGCGGCCATCCACACGATGCCCTCGCTTCCGGCCATCCCGTCCATCTCGACGAGGAGCTGATTGAGCGTCACCTCTTCCTCGCCCGAGCGGTTCGGGCGGCCGCGCCGGCCGCCGAGCGAGTCGAACTCATCGATGAAGACGATGCAGGGCGCGGCGTCCCGCGCCTGCTTGGCGAGCTGGCGGACGCGTCTCGAGCCCACGCCCACGTACATCTCGTTGAAGTCGGAGCCGGCCGCGGTGATGACCGGGCAGTTGGCCTCCCCGGCGACCGCGCGTGCAAGGAGGGTCTTCCCGGTCCCTGGCGGGCCGATGAGGAGCACCCCTTTGGGGCACCGGGCGCCCATGACCTTGAAGCGACCCGGATTCTTGAGGTAGGAGATCACGTCTCGCAGGTCGGCCTGGGCCTCACGCGCGCCGCCGACATCCGAGAGGGTCAGCTGCCGATCCGTGGGGGTCGCGACGAACTTGCGGGTGCCGATCCCGCCGCGGCCCTGGCGCAGCATGATGAAGCCCGCGATGCCGACGACCGCGAGCAGGCTGACGAGCTGGAGGGCGAATTCCGGACTCGGCGATTCAGCGCCGCCTGTCACGCGCACCTGCGCGCCGGACGCGCTCCACCGCTCGAGGTCGTCGAGGCTGGCGGTGCGAAGGGGTAGCGCGGCGGCGACACGGCCGACTGGCCTGCCGGCAACCTGGCGCGGGGTCCGGAGTGTGGCGACGAGCCTGCTGCCGCCGTCATCGATCGCGATATCGGACACCGAGCGTGCGGCGATGGCCGCGGCGACGTCGGAGTAGGGGACGACTGGCATGGCGGGCGCACCGGCGATGTGATGCCGGTGCCATAGGACGCTCGCGATGACGATCACGACGGTGACCGTCGCAATGCTCCAGTGGCGGAGAGGGCCAGGACGGCGGGAGAGCGCGAACAGCGTGCGCAGCTTCCAGTTCCGGCGCTCCTGCCGGAAGGCGCGTGGGTCCTGGTTCAGGCCGGTGTTGGGAGAAGACACGTACGACTCACCGAGTGGATTTCAGGCTGGGCGGGCGGCGCTGGCGAAGCGATCCGATCGGGCCTGGCGACCGGGTCGTCGGCGCCGGTCACCGCGGCAGGCTGGACATCGTTGATAGACGGACCCAGGGGGGTTGCGTAACAAATTCTTTCGCCCGAGCGCTGACGAGCGGCAACGTACCGGCGGGCGGCGACAGGTCAGGACGGGGTCGCGCTCCCCTCCCGTGACCGAACGCGGGCACCTGGCGCAACAAACGCGGGCGTTCCGCGTACGGCTCTCGAACACGTGATACGGTCAGATACCCGCGTGCGGTTCTCCGGTGCCCACCCCCGCACGGAACGCTCATGATGGAGGCGAATTCGTGACGTCGGTCTCGCTGGCGGCCGTGGCGGTGGGCGTGGAGACGCTCCGCATCAATCCGCTTCGCACCGCGCTGTCCACGCTCGGGATCATCATCGGGGTCGCGTCGCTCATCGCCGTACTGTCCTTGGGGGACGGCATGGAGCGCTACATGCGCCGCGAGATCGAGCGCACGACGGACTTACAGACAGTCTTCGTCAACCCGAAGACATCGGAGACGATCGACGGGCGGACGGTCCCGCGCCGCGACTACCCGGTCTTCACCGCTCGCGACGCGCGCCTGGCCGCGACCGAGATCCAGGATGTCGCGGCGATGTCGCTCGTGCTGGGCGGGAGCGCGGTAGTCGAAGGGACGCGCGGCAATGTCCGTCGTGGCGCGAGCATCACCGCGACGCTCGCGGCGGCCGCGGAGTTTTCCCACCTCGCCATCGCCGAAGGTCGGTTCTTCACCGAGGCAGAGGTGGAGCGACGCCGGCCGGTGATCGTGCTCTCGCACCGATTGGCGCGCGAGCTCTCGGACGGGCGGCGGGCGGGCTCCATGGTGGGTCAGGCCGTCCGGGTGGACGGTGAGCCGCGGCAGGTGATCGGAGTGCTTGCGCCCGTGCCCGGTGAAAAATCGTACGGGGCGTTCGTGCCACTCCGCTCGGCCCCCGCCTCATTCGCGTCCACCGCGTCGGTGCCGGCGCCAACGTTGCTGCTCAAGGCGGCACACCTCGAGGATGTGAGCGCCCTCAAGGCCCGGACGGAGGACTGGCTCGCCCGGCGCTACGACCGGTGGCAGGAGCGGATCCGAGTCGAGACGCAGCTCATGCGGCTCGAGCAGGCGCAGCGCGGCCTGGGCCAGTTCAAGATGTTCATGGGGGCCATCACGTGCATCTCGCTGCTCGTCGGCGGGATCGGGATCATGAACGTGCTCCTCGCCGCGGTGACGGAGCGCACGCGCGAGATCGGGATCCGGAAGGCGATGGGCGCACGCTCGCGCGACATCCTCCTGCAGTTCCTGGCGGAATCGGTCGCGATCTCCGGGTCCGGGAGCGCCGTCGGCCTGGTCCTCGGCTATGCCGGAGCGCTGGCGATCACCGCCGTGATGCGCTCGCAGACGGAGGCCGTGGGCCTCTACGCCTCGCTCTCGTGGTCCACGGTGCTGGTGGCCGCGCTATCGGCCGTGGGGGTGGGTCTGGCGTTCGGGACGTACCCGGCCCGGCGGGCCGCGCGGCTATCGCCGATCGACGCGATCCGGCACGAGTAGGGCGCGCTGAGCGCTAACTGACCTTCTTCGTCTTCCGCTTCAGGAAGTCCATCAGGATGAACTGGCCGAGCGTCATGGTGTTCGTGAAGTAGGCCTTGCCGCGGCTGATCGCGGAGACCCGCTTCACGAACTCCACGAGGGCGCGATCGCGAGCGAGCATGAAGGTGTTGATCATGATGCCGCTGCGTCGGCAGTCGGCGACCTCGCGCAGCGTCTGCGCGATGACCGTGGCGTCGAGGCCCATCGAGTTCTTGTAGATCTGTCCGTTGGGCATCGTCAGCGCGCTCGGCTTTCCATCGGTGATCATCACGATCTGGCGCATGTCCTTCTTCTGCGCCATGAGGATGCGGCGGGCGAGCTTCAGCCCCTCGGCCGTGTTCGTGTGATATGGCCCCACCTGTGCATGCGCGAGCGCCGCCAGCGGGATTTCCTCCGCGGAATCGTGGAAGAGGACCATGCGGATGGAATCGCCCGGGAACTGCGTGCGAATCAGGTGTGTGAGGGCGAGCGCGACTTTCTTCGCGGGCGTGAAGCGATCCTCGCCGTAGAGGATCATCGAATGCGAGCAGTCGAGCATGAGCACCGTCGCGCACGACGAGCGGTACTCGGCCTGCCGCACCATCAGATCGCCGTAGTCCAGGTCGATGGGGACGCGAATCTCGCCGTTCCGCGCCAGCGCGTTCAGCAGCGTGGCGTTGACGTCGATGTTCATCGTGTCGCCGAACTCGTACGGCTTACTCCACCCGTCCGCCTCGATGCCGGTCGCCAGGTACGGCGTGTCATGGCTCCCGAAGCTCGATTTTCCGAGCGAGCCGAGCAGGTGGCGGAGCGTCTTGAAGCCGAGGAAATCGATGCCCTTCTCGGTGAGCTTGAACTGCACGTCGCGCGACGCGGCGCGAGCGAGCCCGCCGGGCCCGGTCACGGACTGGTAGGAGTCTGGCACCTGGGGGGGGGCCTCGAGGTTCAGGTAGCCCTCCGCCACGAGCCGCTGCACGAGCTCATCGAGGAGCTTCGCGAGCTTCGCTTCGGCCTCCTCGTCGCCCTCGCCGCGGAGTGCTTCCAACATCTCGGGGGAGAACTGCCCGCTCTCGATCAGCGCGTCGAGGATCGCCTGGCGGAGCGCGTCCATCGAGCGATCGTCCTCACCGCCGAATTCGCCCCAGTACGGGTGCTGCATCTTCCCGCCGGCGAAACCGGACTGGAGAAGAAAGTCAGCCAGCTTGTCGAGCAGCGACTGCATGTCGACCGCGTCGGCCATCTCGGGGCTGAACTTACCGTAAGTATGAAAGCGCATCGTGAATCTGCCTCATCGGGACTCGGCACTCGGTACTCGACGACGGAGCGTTGGATCCGAGGTGCAGCTCTCCGAACTATCATTCGCGCACCGTACGCGCGCAATCGGCACGGCGCTCGCATCGATGGCTCGCCTGCACTCCAGCATGACTCTCAACGCTGGTGCCGAGTGCCGAGTGCCGAACTCCGACGACACTGAGTGCCGAGCTCCGAATCCCATTCCCTCAATCCGTTCCGGGTGCTCGTCCGGCACCGGAACTTTCGCCTCTTCTGGCTCGGGCAGACTGCGTCGCTCATCGGGACATGGATGCAGTCGACCGCGCAGGGGTGGCTCGCGCTCGAGCTGACGAACGATCCGTTCCTCGTCACCGTGGTCTACGCGTCGAGCTCGCTTCCGGTGGCGATCCTCACGCTGTACGGCGGCGTCGTGGCCGACCGGCGCGACAGGCTGCGCCTCGTCACCGTCGCGCAGGCGTGTCTGCTCGCGCAGGCCGTACTACTCTGGTGGCTCGCGTGGTCCGGCCACGTCACGATCGGGTGGCTTATCGGCCTCGCACTCGCCTCGGGCATCGTCAACGCGTTCGAGATCCCCGCGCGACAGTCGCTGCTCATCGAGCTGGTTGGACGCGAGGACCTCATTGACGCGATCGCCCTCAACTCCAGTGGCTTCAACCTCGCGCGGATCATTGGCCCTGCCGTCGGCGGGCTCGTCATCGCCAGGGCCGGCCTCGCCGCGGCGTTCGGCGCGAATGCCGTATCCTATCTCGCGGTGCTCGCCGGACTCCTCATGATCCGACTCCCGCCCCGCACGGTGAGCGCGCCGCAGGGCTCGCCGTTCGCCGTGCTGCGGGAGGGGCTCGGCTACATTCGCCGGACGCCCGAAGTGTGGGCGCTCCTCCGCCTCGTCGCGGTCTACGCCGTATGCGGCGCGCCGTATCTCGCGCTCATGCCCGTCATTGCCCGCGAGACGCTCCGTGGCGGCGCGAGCACGTACGGCTGGCTGCTCGGCGCCGTCGGCACCGGCGCGATCCTCGCCGCGCTCGCGCTCGCACTCCTGTCGAGCCGTACATCGCGCGGACAGCTGCTGCGCTACGGCGCGCTCGCCTTCCCGATCCTGCTCATCGCATTTTCGTTCTCCCGCTCGTTCGCGCTCTCGGCCGCGCTCCTCGTCGCGGTGGGGTTCTCGATGATCGTCACGAACGCCGTCGCGAACGGTCTCCTGCAGACGACGACGCCCGACGCGCTCCGCGGGCGCGTGATGGCAGCGTACTCCTGGGTGTTCGTGGGCGTGGGCCCGGTGATCGGCCCGTATGTCGCCGGTGCCGTCGCGAAACACGCCGGGGCGCCGGTGGCGGTGGGGATCGGCGCCGCGATCACGCTCGCGTATGGGACCTGGGCATTCGCGGCGCGTCCGGAGCTGCGGAGCCTCTAGGCGGGGCCGAGCTCGGGAAACGCCTCCCGCGCCAGCCGCACGACAATCTCGGCCGCGCCCTCGACGCCGAGCCACTCGGTATTCAGGCAGAGGTGGTAGTTCTCGTGCGCCGACCAGGACCGTTTCCAGTGCGTGCGCACGTACTGTTCACGCTGGCGGTTGGTGTCGTCCACGAGCCGCTCGGCCTCGCGCGCGGGAACGCGGAGCCGCGTCGCAGTGTGCGCGATGAGCGCGGCGCGTGGCGCGTAGCAGAAGACGTGGAGGACGTCGGCACGCGCGGCGAGCATGGACTGCGCGCCACGCCCCACGAGCACGACGTTCCCCCGCGCCACCGCCTCGCTGATGATGCGCCCGGTCATCCCGATGACCTGCTCCTCGCTTGGCGGTCGAGGTGCGCCGGCGGCCTCGGGGGCGGACTCCGGCGCGGTGAGCGCGATCGCATCAGCGAGGCGGCGTACGAGTGGCGGCACGCGTTCTTCGCGCGCTTCGACCTCCGCCGGTGCCACGCCGAGCCGCTCGGCCACGGCGTCTACGAGCGCGTTGTCGAGCAGTGCCCAGCCCAGTACGCTGGCCACACGAGCCGCAACGTCGGACCCGC
>JBBJNN010000133.1:0-12172 GCA_037720885.1 Gemmatimonadaceae bacterium
TGCACCCCGGACAGCTGAGGCCGTTGATGCCGGTTCATCGCGATTCCTCCAACAGACGGGAAGTTGTGACCGCAATCCAACGGTGCCCGACGTGCGCGCGGCGCGAAGGGGGATGTAAGCGCCGAGCACCATCGCGCAGATGATCTTCAGTATTCGCCGAAAAGCTCCGCTTCACCCACCGAGGGTGCTCGGTCCCACGCGGATCGCTACTGGAGCTTCTGCGCCTGCTCGAGGTGGGTTGCGACGTGCTCACGCACGGTGGTGAGATGCTTCCCCAGATCCTTGTGCTTCGCCACTGGCAGGAGCTGCCCATCGATGAGCTCGAGCGCCTCCGTGTGACTCATCACCATCGCCCTGACGTAGGCGCGCTCGAACTCCGAGCCGCTGAGCGGGACGAAGGCCGCAAGCTCCCCGGCGCCCTTCACGCGCAGATCGTCCACCGCCTTCGTATCGACCGGCGTGGTCTTGATCTTCTGCCCGAGCGCCATTGTCTTCGCCTGTGACGTGCCGTGCGCCTCGTGCAGCGACTGCGCGAGCTTGGCGACGTCGCCCCCGAGCTTCTTCTTGTGCGCCGCCGTCGCCGCCAGGACGACGTTGTCGTCCATCGCGATCAGGAAGGCGAGGACTTCGGCATCGGTGCCTGGCGCGCTCGCGTCGTCCGCGCCGCGAACGGGCGAGCCGGGAATGTTGGGCTCGTCGGGGAACGCGGCGCCGCTCGTCTGCGGCGCGAACTGCAACTCCTCGACGTACGCCGGGTGCTTGCCACCCACGTCCTCCACCACGTGCTCGGCGAACGCCGCGCGCGCCTGCTTCACGTTCTTCTTGCCCTCGATGATGTCGCGGGCGAGGTTGAGCGTCAGGATGTTGTGCCCCTCCAGGTCGCAGCGGGCGGACATCTCGCCAGCGGTCGCGTTGATCGTCATGCTGGCGTCGAAGGCGACGAGGTCATCAACCTTGTCGGCCGGCACGCGGTACGAGACCGTGTGCTCGAGAAAATCCATGTGCGGCTTCGGGAAGTCGTGCGGGACCTCCTTCTTCGTCACCATGATGCGCTTGTATGGACCGGCATCGTGCCAGATGACTGCCTCGGTCGAGACCTCCAGCGGAGGCCCATACTGCGCCATCATCTGTTGGACCGCGAGCCGCGGCCGCGCCGGCCAGCTCGCGACGACGTCATTGACGCGTGCCCGGTCGGTGGTGCCAGCCGCGGGCGCGCGCGTGCGGGGAGTGGTCATATGCGTACCTCGCTCTGGTTGAGTCTTCTGCCGGACCGCGCACACGGCTGCGCGTGCGACGTGCCTACGGGCGTGCGCTGCCCGTCATCCCCGGGGCGAGCGCGCGGTCGGCGTCATTTGTGTTGCTCATCGGCGAGAACATGAGCCGCTCGGTGTAGGGCGCCGGCTGCTTCGCCTTCATGGCCATGATCTGCTCGCCGTACATCTTGCGGGCGTCCTCCACCGTGCGCTTCCCGGTTGCGATCTCGTGGGCGAGGTTGAGCGCGAGGAAGTTGGCGCCCTCCTTGTCGCACCGGGCCGACATCTCGCCCGACGTGCGCTCCAACACCACGCTCCCGTCGTACATCGCGAGGTCGTCGTACATCTCCGGCGGCGCCTTGTAGTCGATCCACTGCTGCATCACGTCCGTGTGATGCATCGGGAACTCGTGCGGGTACTCGCGGGCGAAGACCACCGTGCGCTTCCACGGGCCCGTCTTCCCCCACGCGGCCATGTCCGAGGTCATCGCGGCGGGCGGCCCGTACTTGTTCATCATGAACATGACGGCCTCCTTCGATGCCTGCGGCCAGCCGCTCATCATCTTCTGCATCTGCGCCTGGTTCATCCGGCCCGGCTCGTTCTTCATCTGCTGTGCGGACGCGGTCCCGGCGGTGAGCGCGAGCACGGCCACGGCCAGGGCGCGCGCGATTCGAGTGGTGTGCTGCATGGTGGGCTGCATCTGCGAGTCTCCTCTGGAGCGTGTATGAGCGTGTGTGGGCGTCCCGGTCGCGCGGGGCGTCTGGCCGGCGACGTGCCGCGCGCAGCAGTGGCCGCCGCCCGCAATCGTACGGTACCTGGAGCTGTGTCGCTCGGGAACGCACCAGATGCGATTATTGGTCGCCTCTGGTACATCATTGCTGTGCTACCGGCCTGATCAGGCGATACATTGCGCAGCAGGTGCGTGCCAGCCGTCCGACTCCCGCAGCGTGCCGCCCTTCTCCCAAGGCCCCCGTGGCGTCCCCGCGCACGTCGCCCCGCACGCAGATCGCCGAGGCGCTCCGCCAGCGTTTCCTGAGCGCCGTGCACCTCGGGCTCCTCGTGCCTGGGGCGCGCTTGCCAAGCGTGCGCGAGCTCGCGGCCGAGTTCGGGGTCGACCGCCGCGCGGTGGCCGCGGCGTACCGCGAGCTGGAGCACGAGGGGCTGGTCGAGTTGCGGCAGCGCTCCGGGATCTTCTTCGCCCCGCCGCACACCGTCGGCGCGACGTCGCCGACGGCCGACTGGGTAGTAGACGTGCTGCTCCAGGCGTCCGCGCGCGGCATCCCCGCGCCCGCGTTCCCCGATCGCTTCCACCGCTACATCGACACGCTCCGCCTACGGACGGCCTGCGTGGAATGCAACGACGACCAGGTCGACGCTCTCTGCGAGGAACTCAAGGCCGACTACGGCTTCGAGACCGCCGGCGTCGATATCGACACGCTGCTCGCCGGCGGCGCGGCGGCCGAGGCGCGGCGCGCGGACCTGTTCGTCACGACGCCGTTCCACGCCGGCGAGGTCAAGGAGGTGGCCGAGCGACTCGGCAAGCCGTGGGTGGCCGTGTCGTTCCGGGCCGACGTGTTCGCCGCCGTCGCCCGCCTGCTCCCCACCGGGCCCGTGTACTTCGTGGTCGCCGACGAGCGGTTCGCGGCGAAGCTCGGGCGGATCTTCGCGCCCGTCGCGTCGTCCGCGCACCTGCACCCTCTCGTAGAGGGGCGCGACGATCTCAGCCTGATCCCACTGGGCGCGCCGACGTACGTCTCCCGCACGGCGCACCGGCGCTTGCGCGACCCGGCGCTCCTCGCGCGGGTGATACCCGAGTCGCGCGTGTTCTCGCCGGCGTCGGCGCGCGAACTCCTCGCGTTCATCGTGCGGGCGAACATGCAGGCGATGGCCGCCCGCGGCGGGTAACCGCGTTGCGGAGGCGGCTTCGCCGCAACGGTTATACTCGGCTCGTAGGTTGACTCTCGTATTATGCCGCAACACAGATCGCCTGAATGCCGGCTCTCAGCACGCTGCGTTTGACCCTCCGGCCGGACACCGACGGGACGGCCGAGCTGTTCGTCGAAGCGGCCAGCGCCGGGTTCGCAGGGCGGGCGAGCGCGTGGTTCAATGTTCGGGAGATCGCCGAGTTCGCGCAGGCACTCAACGCGTTCCCTCTTCTGGCGGACGACCCGCCCCGGTTGCAGGGCGGCTTCTCCGAGGCCACGCGGGGGAAGCCGACCGTCGTGCAGGAGCACGTGTTCCTCCAGATTCGCCGCGCGGGGAAGCGGGGCACGCTCGCAGTCGAGGTCCGCCTGGCGACCCCGCATTGGAACGGGGATCCGCCGAGCGCGCGGCGCCGTGCCGCCTTCACGTTCCTGACTGACTACCGCGCGCTACAAGGCTTCGCCAGTGCCGTTGGGTCGCTGGCAGCCGGGACTACCGACGAGGCGCTGATGGCGTCGGACGTCGATCAGGTGTGACCCGAATTATGTTCGGCGCACGCCCCGCGTGAAGGATTTTCACCGAGCCGGCGGTTCTTACAATTCGCCGGAGCCCCTGAGCGTCGGGCCTCGGCACGACGCGCGATTCGACCCGCCACGACTGCTCCGCTCCATGCCTTTTTCACTTCATGCCGGCGCGCAGGCCGCGTTCAACGCCCGAGCCGACGCATTGCTTGCTTCGGTCGCGAGCCGTGTCGAGGCTGCGCAGCCAACCGAGAATGATCTGCTCGAGTTCAACGGGATTCCTGTACCGGTGTCCGTGATGTGGGAGTCGCTGCGAGACGACGACATCCGCGTCGCTGTGATCTTCCCAATTCAGGGCAAGACCGTACGAGTCGATGGGGACGATTTCCTCTCCCTCGTTCACTTGGCGGAAGGTCTACAAGGGAGGCGCGAGCTATCCGACGCGGTGAGCGTCGAGGCCGCTTTGGACGTTCTCGTTGACTGGCTCGGGGAGCGAATCCTCTCCGAGACGGATGCCACCTTCGTTCACTTCCTGCTCGACTGGCTCGAGCGGCACGTCACGGAGAGGACAATCGTTTTCCCGATCTTTCACCTGAGATTCGACGCCACGCTGAGCGTCAATGGCGTCAAGATTCGGCAGCTACAGGCGTCAGAGGTAGATGAATGGTATGCACATCTGCTGGGCGATTCGGAGTGGCGCGAACGACTGGAGGGAGAGCGCAATCAATGGCGGGAGCGAATCGGCGGATGGGCAGCGGCATTCGTACTGGTCAATGCAGAGCCCAAGCATGCTCTGGAGGTAGCGTTCAGGAAGGCAGTTGAGGTCCTGGCGATCCTTCGGAGCTTCTCGTCGGCGATGTTGATCCCGTCACGGCGTTCCCGCTGTACCATCTACGGCATGGAGCACGTTGAGCGACGAACCGCGTTCTCGCTGGATCTGAACCGCCCCGGGTTTACCGGAGGCTCGGTTACGTGAGTGCTCCAGCGGCGGCGTGAGCCACCTGGGCACGGTAGAACTGCTCCTCGAACTCCGCCGGCGGAACGTAGCCCAGCGGCTCGAGCAGGCGCTGCTGGTTGAACCAGGCGACCCACTCCAGCGTCGCGTACTCGACGTCGTCGAAGCCCCGCCATGGCCCACGGCGATGGATGACCTCGGCCTTGAACAGCCCGATCACGCTCTCCGCGAGGGCGTTGTCCTACGCGTCGCCCGCGCTGCCGACCGACGGCGCGGCGCCCGCGGCCGCGAGCCGCTCGGTGTAGCGCATCGCGACGTACTGCGACCCGCGGTCCGAGTGTACGACAAGCCGCCCGTCGAGTTCGCGGTCGTGCAGCGCCTGCTCCAAGGCGTCGAGTACAAGGTCGGTGCGCATCGTCGTGTGCGCGCGCCAGCCGACGATGCGGCGGGAGAACACGTCGATGACAAAGGCCACGTACACGAAGCCGCGCCAGGTCGCCACGTAGGTGAAGTCGCTGACCCACAGCTTGTTCGGCGCGTCCGCGGCGAAGTCGCGCCGCACCAGATCCCGCGGGCGCTCGGCCGCCGCGTCCGGGATGGTGGTGCGCACGCGCCGGCCCCGCACGACGCCGCGCAGCCCCTCGGCGCGCATCAGGCGCTCGACGGTGCAGCGGGCGACCGCCGCGCCGTCGCGGCGCAGCCGCCGCCAGACCTTCCGCGCCCCGTACACCTCGTGGTTGTCACGGTGCACGCGGCGGATCTCGGCGCGCAGCGCCTCGTCCCGGCGCGGCCGCGCGCGCCCTGTGCTCGTAGTCGCCCGACGGGGCGACCTGCAGCACGCGGCAGATCGGCTCGACCCCGTACTCGGCGCGGTGGGCGTCGATGAAGGCGTAGGTCACCGGGAGGGGCGGTCGAGCTCCGCCATCGCGAAATACGCGGACGCCTTGCGGAGGATCTCGTTGGCGCGGCTCAGCTCCTTGTTCTCCCGCTCCAGCGCCTTCAGCCGCGCCTCGTCGTCCGCGGTGGGGCCGGCGCGCCCGCCGGACGCCGCCTCGTCCTCCAGCAGCCACCGCCGCAGCGTCTCCTTCGTGCAGCCCAGCTTCGGCGCGATGGCCGTGATCGCGGCCCACTGCGACGGGTGCTGCGGCAGTTGCTCCCGGACCAGCCGGACCGCGCGCTCGCGCACCTCAGGCGAGAATCGCCCCCGCTTCTGCTTCGTCATGCCCCCAACCTCGCAAAGGTGGGAGCCTCTGGCAAACCCGGCGCGGTTCACTTCGTGCAGAACGTGCAGGCCCACCCGGCCAGCGCCACCGGCGCCCCGATCGGGCTCTCCGCCCAGTAAGGCGGTGACGAATTCGAAGGAGCAGTGCGATGAATGACTTCCAGAAGCCGAGCGACGCCGAGCTCAAGGCGCGTCTCACGCCCCTGCAGTACAAGGTCACGCAGCACGAAGGCACGGAGCCGCCGTTCGACAACGAGTACCACGACAACCACGAGCCCGGGATCTTCGTCGACGTGGTGAGCGGCGAGCCCCTCTTCAGCTCGCGCGACAAGTTCGACTCGGGCACGGGGTGGCCCAGCTTCACCCGGCCGCTCGACGCCGCGAGCGTCACGACGGGGACGGACCGGGGGTTCTTCGGAACGCGCACGGAGGTGCGCTCGGCGCGCGCGGACTCGCACCTCGGGCACGTGTTCGATGACGGCCCGGCTCCCACGGGACTTCGCTACTGCATGAACTCGGCGGCGATGCGCTTCGTCCCGGCGGGCGAGTTGGAGGCCGCCGGGTACGGCGCGTACGCCGCGCTCTTCGCCGACGCGACGAAGTAGGCCCGGCGCCTGCAACACTTGACGACAACGAGGAGGACCCAGTGCGATTTCTCCCGACGCGCGTGCACGGCATGGTGGACTGGATCCTGGGCGCGCTCCTTGTCGCGCTTCCATGGGTGCTCGGCCTCGACCGCGGCGGCCCCGAGGCGTGGGTGCCGATGGCGCTCGGGATCACGGGGCTCGCGGTAACCTTCTTCACGGACCACGAGTTCGGCGTCGTCCGGCGGATTCCGATGGTGGGGCACCTCTGGGTCGACGGCCTGGCTGGGGCCCTGCTCGCGGCCTCCCCCTGGCTCTTCGGGTTCGCCGACCGGGTGTGGCTGCCCCACCTCGTGCTCGGCCTCACCGAGTTCGCCGCGGCATTCGTGACGAAGCTCCACCCGGCGGACCGCGGCGCGCCAGTCGCCGGGGCGCGGGCGGCAACGCCGCGGCGGTAGCCGGGGCCGTCGACAAGCCGCTGACGAGGGAGCACGTCACGGCCATCGTCAGCCCCGTCATCGCATCATCGCGACGCGCTGTTGTCGTTACCAACCAATAAAATGCCGGCGGTCTCAATGGGTCGGTGCACCACCTTGTAAGTCTCTGATTCCCAGGGAGGTGGCGCATGCGGGCCTGGGGGCTCTCGGCTGACCAGCAAGCGGAGGTGTGGGCGCGGTGGCGGCAGGGGGCATCCGTGCGGGCCGTCGCCCGGCACGTCGGCAAGCCCATGCCGCAGGTGTGGCACTACCTCGCCCAGAGCGGCGGGTGTCGGCCGGCGCCGCGTCGCGAGTGCGCTGACGGTGGCGGAGCGCGAGGAGGTCTCGCGGGGGTTGGCGGCGGGCGACTCCTGCCGTGCGATCGCCGCGCGCGTGGGCCGCGCGGCGAGCACCGTTTCGCGCGGCGGTGGCGCGCAACGGCGGAGCAACACCAAGCACTTACAGCAGATTACGCGACAGCGCGAGGCGTTTTACGAAAGAGTGCGACCGCGGATTACGAATGACCGCGAAAATCCGCAACAGACAGCATTCCTTGCGCCCAACAACGGCCCTTACTGCACCGCGTTGATCATGTCGAAGATCGGCAAGTACATCGCCACGACCATGCCGCCAACGATGGCGCCGAGGAAGACGATCATCACCGGCTCCATCAGGCTGAGGAGCGCGCCGACCGCCGTGTCCACTTCCGTGTCGTAGAAGTCGGCGATCTTCGAGAGCATCTCGTCCAGGCCGCCCGTCTGCTCGCCGACCGCGATCATCGAGATCACCATCGGGGGGAAGACGTTCGACTTCTGGAGCGGCGCCGAGATCGTGTCGCCGCCGGCGATGGACGCGCGCGACTCCATGATCGCGTCGTGGATCACCCGGTTGCCCGAGGTGCGGGCCGTGATCTCCAGGCCGTCGAGGATGCTGACGCCCGATGAGATCAGGGTGCCGAGCGTCCGCGTGAAGCGCGAGACCGCGCTCTTCCGCAGCAGGTCGCCAAGGACCGGGACCTTCAGCATCAGGCGGTCGATCGCGAGCCTGCCGTTCGACGTCTTGGCGAAGCGGCGGATGGAGAAGATGAGGGCATAGATGCCGATGCCGCACATCCACCAGTAGCCCGTGAGGAACTTCGAGGCGCCGATCACGATCCGAGTCGGCAGCGGGAGTGCCATGCTCACCGACGAGAACATGTCCTCGAACACCGGGATCACGAAGATGAGCAGCACGACGACCGCGATCACGGCGACGCACAGAATGACGCCCGGATAGACCATCGCGCTCTTCACCTTTCCCACGAGCGCGTCGTTCTTCTCCATGAACGCCGCCAGGCGCATGAGGATCGTGTCGAGGATACCACCTGCCTCGCCCGCCGCTACCATGTTCACGTAGAGGTCCGTGAACGCCTTCGGGTGCTTCGCGAGCGCGTCGGCCACCGTGTTGCCCGATTCCACGTCGTAGACGACCTGACGCGTTACTTCCTGCAGCGCCTTGCTCTCGCTCTGGCGCGACAGGATGTCGAGCGCCTGCACGAGTGGCAGTCCGGAGTTGATCATCGTCGAGAACTGCCGCGTGAAGATGACGATGTCCTTCGACCGGATCTTCCCCTGCGACTTCTTCTTCTTCTCCTCGTCAACCTTGACGACCATGAGCTTCTGACGCCGCAGCTGCGAGACGACGTCCTCGCGGGACGCCGCCTCCATCGACGCGCTCTTCAGCTCGCCGTTCAGCGCGCGGGCGGTATACGCGAAAGTTGGCATGGGGTTGGTGGGTAGGGGTCAGGCGCAGCGGGAGTGTCGGGTGGGCGTCATGCCCGCCCGCACGGGGAGCTCATCGTTTCGAGAAGGTCGCGTACTGGGCCGAATTTCCGCCCTTCGGCCCCTGCGCACCGCCGCTCCCCTGGCCGTTCCGGCTCGGCGGGTCGAAGCCGATCGTGTCGGGGTTCTCGCCCACCATCCGCGCGAACTCCACCGGATCGGAGGAGACGCGGAGACATTCCTCCATCGTCACCTCGCGCGCGATGTAGAGCGCATAGAGCGAGTCGTTGAGCGTCTGCATCCCGAACTTCTTCCCCGACTGCATCATCGAGTAGATCTGGTGGATCTTGTCGTCGCGGATGAGCGCGCGGATCGCGGGCGTCACGACCAACACCTCGGCCGCCAGCACACGCCCCTTCCCCTTGGCGCGCGGGATCAGCGTCTGGCGCACGATCCCCTCGAGCACGAACGCGAGCTGGGCGCGTACCTGCGACTGCTGGTGGCTCGGGAAGACGTCGATGATCCGGTTGATCGCCTCCGCCGCCGAGTTCGTGTGCAACGTCGCCAGGCAGAGGTGCCCGGTCTCGGCGATCGTGAGCGCGGACTGGATGGTGTCGAGATCGCGCAGCTCGCCCACCAGGATGAAATCCGGATCCTCGCGCAACGCGTACTTGAGCGCGGTCGCGAAGCTCTTCGTGTCCGTCCCCACCTCGCGCTGGTTGACGATGCAGCCCTGGTGGCGGTGGATGAACTCGATCGGATCCTCCACCGTGATGATGTGGCCGCGCCGCTCGCGGTTGATCTTGTCGATGATCGCCGCCAACGTCGTGGACTTCCCCGAGCCCGTCGGCCCGCACACCAGGACGAGGCCGCGCGGACGCTCGGCCATCCTCGCGACGGCGGCCGGGAGGCTCAGCTCCTCGAACGTCTTGATCGAGAACGGGATCTGCCGCATCACGAGCGACACGCAGCCACGCTGGCGGAAGCAGTTGCCACGGAAGCGCGCGATGTTCTGCAGGCTGAAGGAGAAGTCGAGCTCATCCTCGATCTCGAATCGCTTCCGCTGATTCTCGGTGAGAATGGAGTAGGCGAGGGTCAGCGTGTCCTTCGGCGTGAGCACGTGCTCCACCGAGGAGCTCGCCATCTCGCCGTCGATGCGCATCTTCGGCCGCTCCCCCGCCGTGATGTGCAGGTCGGAAGCCTTGCGCTCGATCATCTCCTCGAGGAGCGACCGGAGATTGATCGACAGCTGCGCGCCAGCGGGTGCGGTCATGTGCGGGGGGTGGGTTGGTCAGTGGGTATAAGTGGTGGCGCCGAGTCCGGAGCACTCATGCGGCCGTCTCGCGGATTACCTGATCCATCGTCGTGATGCCCTTCATCACCTTGAGGAGCCCGTCCATGCGCAGCGTCAGCATGCCAGACTCGATCGCGGCGTCCTTGATCTCCTGCGCGCCCACGTTCTGGAGGATCAGCTTCCGGAGGGCCGGCGTCATCATCATCACCTCGTAGAGGCCCTGGCGTCCCTTCATCCCCGTGCCTGCGCACTGGTCACAACCACGGCCGCGGAAGAAGGGGAGGTCGCCGATGCGCGAATCAATGGAGATCCCCTCGAGCACCGCGGCCGCCTCACCCTTCGCGCGACGGCGGGCGTCATCCACCGCCTCGCGCGTGAAGCGCAGGTCGCGCAGCACGGTGGAGCGCGAGAGCTTCGCCGCCGCCAGCTCCTCCGGCTCCGGCTCATACCGCACCCGGCAGTTCGAGCAGATGCGGCGAACGAGGCGCTGCGCCAGCACCAGGTTGAGGGCCGAGGCGACGTTGAACGGCTCGAGC
The DNA here is from genome assembly GCA_037720885.1 of Gemmatimonadaceae bacterium. Classification (GTDB taxonomy): domain Bacteria; phylum Gemmatimonadota; class Gemmatimonadetes; order Gemmatimonadales; family Gemmatimonadaceae; genus JACMME01. The sequence goes on from JBBJNN010000133.1 coordinate 10,525, forward strand.
CCCATGTCGAGAAGCCGGGTGACGGTTTCCGGGGCCGAGTTCGTATGCAGCGTCGAGAGCACGAGGTGCCCGGTGAGGGCGGCCTTGATCGCGATGCCGCCCGTCTCGAGGTCGCGGATCTCGCCGACCATGATGATGTTCGGGTCCTGCCGCAGGAACGCCTTGAGCGCGGCGGCGAACGTCATGCCGATGTCGTTGCGGACGAGCACCTGATTGATCCCGAAGAGGTTGTACTCGACGGGATCCTCCGCGGTCATGATGTTCACATCGGTCGTGTTCACCTTCGACAGCGCGGAGTAGAGCGTCGTCGTCTTCCCCGAGCCCGTCGGCCCCGTCACCAGCACCATCCCGTACGGGTTCGAGACGGCCTCCATCAGCTCGCGCTCCGCGCGTGGCTCGATGCCGAACTTCTCCAGCTCGAGCGTCAGGTTTCCCTTGTCCAAGATCCGGAGCACGATCTTCTCGCCGAAGAGCGTCGGGAGCGTCGAGACGCGGAAGTCGATGACCTTCGAACCGATCTTGAGCTTGATGCGCCCGTCCTGCGGCACGCGGCGCTCGGCGATGTTGAGCTGCGCCATGATCTTGAAGCGCGAGACGAGCGCGGCCTTGAGCTTCGGCGGAGGCTTCATGATCTCGGAGAGCGCGCCGTCAATGCGGTAGCGCACGCGGAGCTCGTGCTCGAAGCACTCGAAGTGGATGTCCGACGCGCCGCGCTTCACGGCGTCGATCAGGATGCCGTTGAGGAGCTTGACGACGGGCGCATCGTCGATCGCCGCGGTCAGCGCCGCCGCGTTGTTCTCCTCCTCCTTCTCCTCGACCAGCTCGACGTCGGCCTCGACCACCTCCATGTCCTTGAGGAGGGTCTGGAGCACCGTGTCTGCCGCGCCCTCGTAATGCCGCTCGATCGCGTGGCGGAGCGTGTACTCCCCGGCGATCACCGGGAAGATGTCGTACCGGGTGATGAACTTGAGGTCGTCGAGGACGCCCAGGTCCGACGGGTCCGCCATCGCGACGGTGAGGGTGCGACCGTCGCGCTTGAGCGGGAGGACGAGGTGCTTGATCGCGAGGTCGCCGGGGACGAGCCGCGTGATGCGCGGGTCCACCTCGAACTTCGAGAGGTCCACCGCCGGCATCCGGAACTGGCGCGCGAGAATCCGCGTCACGTCCAGCTCCTGGACGAAGCCCATCTTCACCAGGTTGTAGCCGACCCGTGCGCCGTTCTGCCGGTGCTCCTGCAGCGCCTTGTCCAGCTGCTCCCGGGTGACCAGCCCCTCGCGGAGAAGCAGGTCGCCAAGGCGCTCACCGGTCGCGGCTACTGTTGCGGCCATCCGAGTCCGTTGCGGAACGTGGCGGTGCGTGGGTGGAGCGCGCGCGACGCGCCGCCTGGCGCGCCCGGCGCCCGCGCGGCGTCAGGAGGGCGAGCGCGATCCTGACAGCCGGTGCCGTCGCTCACGCGCCACGCTCCGTCCGCCCTGCTCGACCACGGTGGGAGGACGCGGTGTGAGGGAAAACGTCACGTGCGGAGCCAACTTGCGTGCCAGCGAAGGCCCCACGCCGCGCACGCGCTCCAGCCCCTCCAGCGATCCGAACGGGCCGAGCGAGTCACGGTCCGCGACGATGCGCGCGGCGAGCACCGGCCCGACGTACG
>JBBJNN010000027.1:0-48098 GCA_037720885.1 Gemmatimonadaceae bacterium
GTCACGCGCGCCTCGTCGGGGCGCGCGTACGAGTGAACGTCGTGCGGCGTTCCCGAGGCTGGCGCCGTCACTCCCCCAACTCGACGCGCACCGTGGAGACGATGCGCCGCACCGCGTCGGCGACGACGGCCGTCTCCGGGTGGCGTACGATCACGAACCCCTCGCCCTCGTAGGTCGCCGCGCGCGGCTGGCCCGGCTGCGGCACGCGCGCGTCGGTGACGAGGTGCCCGAGCTCGCGCTGCACCTGGTCGAGGCCGAACACCGCGCGCACGCGGCCGCCGTCGCCCTGGCCGCGCAGGTACGCCGCGCCCGCCGCATAGCGCCGTTCCACCGGCGTGTCGAAGGTGTCGAAGACGACAAGGCGCGCCCAGGCGGCGACCGAGTCGAAGTCGTGGGCGCGCGAGATGAGCGTGGTGATCTGCGCGCCCGGCGGCCGCGCGGCGACCTCGGAGATGGCCAGGCTGCCGTCGCGCCGCCGGAACCATTCCAGATGGCACATCCCCGTCTCCATGCCGAGCACCTCGAGCGCGCGCGAGCCCGCCTGGCGGATGTCGTCGTACGCCGGCGCGTCCACCTCGCGCGGGAGCACGACCGTCCACTGAATCCACGGGCTCCGCATCACCTCGAGCGGTGTCGGGGCGTAGCGGGTGATCGAGTGAAAGACGACGCGCCCGGCGAGGCTGAAGGTGTCGAACGAACCCTCCTCGCCGACAATAAACTCCTCGAGCAGCACCTCCCGCCCGGGCGCGGGTGCGGAGGCGCGCAGCGCGTCGCGGAGCGCGTCCGGCCCGTCCACGCGGTAGGTGGCCTGCGAGGCCGCTCCGGCCGGCGGCTTGACGACGAGCGGGTAGCCGGCCTCGGCGGCGAACGGCCACGCGTCGCCCTCGCCCGCGGCGAGGCGATGCCGCGCGCACGGGAGCCCCGCCCCCCGCAGCAGCGTCTTCATGCGCGCCTTGTCGCGGAAGTTGCGCACCGGCTCGGCGCGCATGCCGGGGACGCCCAGGCGCTCCCGCGCGTCGGCCAGCGGCTCCTGGATCTGCTCGATGACGCCGAGCAGCCGGTGGACGGGGCCGAGGCGTTCGGACAGTGAGCGCGCAGCGGCGATGAGCTGCGTGGTGTCGAGCGCGTCGTCCACGCGCCAGTGCGCGGTGACGCGCTCGCGGATCGCGGGCGGGAGATGCTCGAGCGGATCCTGGCTGATCAGGCCGAGCCGCACTCCCGGCAGGTCGGCGACCGCGCCGATGAACATCTTGGCGTTCTCGGTGAAGAGCGGCGCGGCGAAGAGGACGACGGTCATCGCCCGCCCCTCACCGGGCGACGTGTGAGAGGCCGGGCGCCTTCGCGAAGAAGTCCCCGTAGAAGCGGCGGCCATAGCTCTCCAGCAGCGCATCCACGCGCGCCGAATCGTGCGAGGCGACGATCAGCCCGGCGTGTTGCCTCTTGTGGAGCCGCCAGACGATCTCCGGATCGGTGTAAGCCGAGGTGTCGGGCCACTCCTGGCGGGCGAGGGAGAGGACGATCCCCGCGTGGCCGTCGCGCTGGACGGGCGGCTCGTACGGCACCTTGCCGCCGCCCACCTCGATCTTCGCCCACTCGGTCCAGAGGTTGACGCCCGTCGCTGCCTCGACCACCTCGGCGATGTGTGCCCCGCCGACGCGGGATGCCGTCTCGAGGAAGTAGAAGCGCCCGTCGTCGCGGCCGCGGATGAACTCCGTGTGCGACACGCCGCGCACCAGGCCGAGCGCACGGAGGAGCTCGTGCGTGAGCGTCGCGGTCTCGATCGACTCGGGCGCGCCCGCCGGGAGCGTGCGCGTGACGAACAGGCCGCCGCCGTGCATCACGTCGATCGGGGGCGTGGCGTAGCGACTCGTGATGCTGAACACCACCTCGCGCTCGGAGCTGATGGCGTCGACGTGGTAGACATCGCCGGGCACGAAGCGCTCGATCACGAAGAAGGAGCGCCGGTCGGCCAGCTCCTCGAGGTGGCGCCAGAGCTCCTCGGGCGTGGCGACCTTCTTGATCCCGGCGGCGGAGCCCTCCGACCGGGGCTTGAGCGCCCACGGTGGCGGCACCTGCTCGACGAACGAGCGGACGGCGGCGTCGTTGAGGGCGTGGACGAACACGGGGACGAGGACGCCCGCCTCCAGCGCGCGCACGCGCATCGCCAGCTTGTCACGGAAGTAGCGGGCGGTCGTGTCGCCCATGCCGGGCACGCGCAGGTGCTCGCGCAAGAGCGACGCCTGCTCCACGTCGAAGTCGTCGAGCGCCACCACGCGGTCGATCTTCTCCGTGCGCGCCAGCCAGCTCACCCCTTTGACCAGGTCGTCGCGCTGCAGGAGGGTGGGCAGGTAGTACATGTTGGCGATGGCCTCGCGCGGCCAGTCCGCGTCGGCGAACCTCTGGCGGGTAAGCACGAGCACGCGGCACCCAAGCCGGTGGCACTCGCGGATGAAAGCGTGGCCCTTGACCTCGCTGGCGAGGCACAGGATGGTCGGGGCGGTCGTCACGGGGCGAGAGGTGGGCGAGAGGGCGAGACGGTACCGCCGCGCTACTGCCGGCACGCCCCGCGCGGGTCCGGCTTCGGCGCGCTCAGCGCCACGCGGTGGTCGAGGTTCGCGACGCGCATGGCGACATCATGCACGAGATTCGAGACGTGCGCCATGCGGTCGTAGTCGATGTACATCGGCTCGTCGGTCACCTGGTGGTAGTCCGAGTGCCCGCCCGTCGTGAAGAAGGTGATCGGGATGCCGTAGCGCGCGTACTCGTAGTGATCGCTGCGGCAGTAGATGTTCATCGGGTGGCTGTTCGCGTCCATCGCGTAGTCGAACACGAAGCCGTGCTTCCCATCGATGTTCACCTTCTCGACCAGGTCGCCGAGCTCCGTGGAGAGCCGGCGCGAGCCGACGAGCTGAAGGTACTTCGGACTCCCACGCAGCGCCTCGCCCTCCTTCGAGAGCCCCGTCACGTCCCAGGCATTCCCGCGGCCGTTCATGTCGATGTTGAGCTGCGCGACGACTGCATCGCGCGGCACGGTCGGGTGGTCGGTGAAGTACGCGGCGCCGAGCAGCCCCTTCTCCTCGCCCACGTGCCAGACGAAGAGAATCGAGCGCTTCGGCTTCGTCCGGAGCGACGCCATCTTCTCGGCGATCTCGAGCACGCTCACCGAGCCGGAGCCATCATCGTCCGCGCCGTTCGAGATCGAGTCGAGCCGCGCCGAACCCGGGTGCGCCGAGCGCCACTCGGCGAGCATCGTGTTGATCTGCGTCTGCTGCTCCGGCGTCGCCTGGTTGCCCGAGTTCTCCGCGCCTCCGGGGCGCACGAGGTGGTTGTAGATGCGGATCGAGTCGTGGTCCACGGGGCGGGCGTTCACTCCGACGTGGTCGTTGTGCGCGCCGATCGCCACGTACTCGTTCCGGAGCGTGGGGTCACTCCCGCGCACGATGCCGACGACGTTCCGCGCCGGGAAGGGCACCGGCTCTACCTTCGTCGCGAGCTTGAGCGACACCATGGCGCCCGCCGCGCCTGGGGTGAGCTGATCCAGCGGCGTGGGGAAGAGCTTCGCCGCCGCGGCCTGCGACACGATCAGCAAGGGCGGCGCGCCCGCCGCGCCCGCGCGAGCGCTCGCGGCCTGAGGATCGTCGAGGAAGGTCTGCGGGCGGCCGACCGCGCCCATCATCTGGTCTGCACCCACGAGCGCCACCGCGGCCGCCTGCGGCGCGAAGCGCGCGATGCCGCGGAGCGCGCGCGGGTTGCCGCCACCGGCTCGCATGCGGAGGACGACGAGCTTACCCGCCGTCTGGTCGGGCGGGAGCATGGATGCGGAGTCGCCGACCGTGCCGCCGAAGATGACGGGGACGTCGCTCCGGTCCACCGCGGCGCCGCCCGCCGTCGCCCAGTCGGTACCGAGGGTGAGGGGAGTTCCACCGACGACGACCGTGGAGGCGGGGTCGAGCGAGCGCGTCTTGAAGGGGATCGTCTGGAAGTACGTCCCGCTGTCCCCGGCGGGGATGAGCCCGATCCGCTTCGCCTCGCGGGCGAGGTAGTCGGTCCCCTTCATGTTGCCGAGGGTGCCGGCCTCGCGCCCCATCATCGAATCATCGGCGAAGATGTAGAGCCGCGTCATGAGATCCTTCGCGGTGATCTCCGAGGTGGTCGGCTCGGGCGCGTGCTTGAGGGGGAGGGCGGTCGCCGGCGCGGGGACGACCGTGATGGCGGCCGGCCGCGGGGTCTGCGCGCCGGCGAGCGCAGGCGCGAGCGCGAGTGAGAGTGCGGGCGCGAGCACAGCCGCCGCGACGAGCATGATCATGACAAGGGAGCAGCGCTTCATGATGGGCCTGGAGAGTAGACAGCGCGCCCTCCGACCCGGCGACGGGCCGGCCGGAGGGGCGCGACGGAGCGGGCATGTGATCACCAGCTATACGGCCGGGAAGCGCGCAGGGTTGGGCGCGAAGTCCGGGGTTGTGCGCTGTCTGGCTCCTCTTGCCGCGCGCGGGCGCGTGGGCGCAGCTTGGATGATCGTCGGCAATGCCGCTCCTGCGTGACGACAGACGACGGCAGGAGAGGGCTGCACCGACGCTCACCCCGGATGCCACGATGACACACACCGCGACACACACCGCCGGACTCCCCACCGAACTCGCCGCGGGAAGCACGCCCGAGGGCGACGCGCCGCTCGATGCGCTCTGGATGCCGTTCACCGCCAACCGCGCGTTCAAGCGCGCGCCGCGGCTCCTCGTCTCGGCGAAGGGCATGTACTTCACGGCCGACGACGGGCGCGAGATCCTCGACGGCACCGCGGGGCTCTGGTGCGTGAACGCCGGCCACTGCCGCGCGCCGATCACCGCGGCGATCGCCGCGCAGGCCGGGCGCCTCGACTACGCGCCCGCGTTCCAGATGGGGCACCCGCTGAGCTTCGAGCTCGCGGAGCGGCTCGCCGCCATGTTCCCTGGCGACCTGGATCGCGTCTTCTTCACCAACTCCGGCTCCGAGGCGGTGGACACGGCGCTCAAGATGGCGCTCGCCTACCACCGGGCGCGCGGCGAGCCAGGGCGCGCGCGCTTCGTCGGGCGCCTGCGGGGCTACCACGGCGTGGGGTTCGGCGGGATCTCCGTGGGCGGGATCGAGACGAATCGCCGCGCCTTCGCCGAGCAGCTCCTCCCGCTCGTGGATCACCTGCCGCACACGCACGACCTCGCGCACAACGCCTTCTCGCGCGGCCAGCCGGAGTGGGGCGCGCACCTCGCGGACGATCTCGAGCGCATTGTGGCCGAGCGTGGCGCGGAGACGATCGCGGCGGTGATCATCGAGCCACTCGCGGGCTCCACCGGCGTGCTCGTGCCACCCAAGGGGTACCTCGAGCGGCTGCGCGCCATCTGCGACCGCCACGGCATCCTCCTCATCTTCGACGAGGTGATCACCGGCTTCGGCCGGCTCGGCGCCCCGTTCGCCACGCACGCGTTCGGCGTGGTGCCCGACATGGTGACGGTGGCGAAGGGGCTGACGAATGCAACGGTGCCCATGGGCGCGGTGATCGCCCGGCGCGGCATCTACGACGCCGTACTCGGCGCGACCGCGGCGGGGATCGAGTTCTTTCACGGCTACACGTACTCGGGGCACCCGCTCGCCTGCGCCGCTGGCGTGGCGACGCTCGCGCTCTACGAGGAAGAAGGACTGTTCGAGCGCGCACGGGCGATGGCACCGTACTGGGAGAGCGCGGTACACGCGCTGCGCGGGCTGCCACACGTGATTGACGTGCGCAACATGGGCCTCGTCGCCGGGATCGAGCTGGAGCCGCGTACTGACCGCCCGGGCGCGCGCGCGTTCGACGCGTTCGTGGATGCCTTCGGCGAGGGGGTGCTCATCCGTGTGACGGGGGACATCATCGCGCTCTCACCGCCCCTCATCGCCGAGCGCTCGCACGTGGATCGACTGTTCGAGGTGGTGGCGCGGGTGGTGAAGCGGCTGGCGTGACATCGGTCATCGGTCATCGGTCATCGGCTGTGAGTTCATGCTCCGCGTGACCGAGGCTGACTCTCCCGGCGCCGCCGAGTGCCGAGCGCCGAGCGCCGAGTCCCGATGTACTACCACGCGATGCCGTGATCCTCGCCGTGGTTGCTCGAGCCGCCCCACATCGTGCCGTGCTTCCGGTCGAAGAAGATCGCGTTGATCGGCCCCGAGGTTCGCTCCTCGAACTCGAGCGTGTAGCCCATTTTACGGAGCGTCTGGCGCACGCTCTCCGGCGTGGACGCGGCCACGGTCATGTGGCCGGGCCGCATCTCGTGCGCGCCGAAGCTCGCGCGCATCTGGTAGGAGCCGATGTTTGGCGCCTCGACGGCCTGCTGCACCGTCATGCCGAACTCCACCACGTTGAGAAAGAATTGCAGGAGATTTTGGTCCTGCCCGTCGCCGCCCTGCACGGCGAACGCGAGGAAAGGCGTGCCGTCGCGGAGCGCGAGCGTCGGCGTGAGGGTGACGCGCGGATACTTGCCGGGCGCGATCACGTTGAACGGCCCGTCCTCCGCGCGCGTGACGAAGCTCTGCGCGCGCTGGCTCAACCCGATCCCGGTGCGGCCGGCGATCACCGCAGGCACCCACCCGCCGCTCGGCGTGATCGAGACCACCCATCCCTCCTCGTCCGCGGCCTCGATCGAGGTCGTGCCACGCCCGAAGACGTCGCGGAATGTGGAGTCGCTCTCGCTATCGGCAGCCGGCGGCGGTACCACTCGGTCCTGCCCGCCACTCCGGCGCGTGGAGTCGGCGGGGCCGAAGCTCGCCGGATCCCAGCGGGCGAGCAGATCCTTGAACGGGTTCGTGCCGCCCTGGAACGGATACGGATCGCCCGGCTTCACGCGGGGGTCGTTCGCCGCGCGGTTCATCTCGCCGAAGCGCGCCTTCGCGTACTCCTTCGAGAGCAGCCCGCGCACCGGCTCCTCCGGCGGCATGTACGGGTCGCCGTAATAGAAGTCGCGGTCGGCGAAGGCGAGGCTCATCGTCTGGTAGACGGTGTGGATGTACGCCGGCGAGTTGTACCCCATGCTTTTCACATCCACGTTCTCCAGGATGTTGAGCGCCTGGAGGAGCGCCGGCCCCTGCTGCCAGATGGGGAGCTTGTAGACCTCGATCCCCTTGTAGCTCGTGTGGAGCGGCTCCTCGATGCGCACCTTCCATGCGGCGAGGTCCTCCATCGTGAACAGCGCGCCGTCCTCGCGGGCGCCGCGTACGATCTCCCGCGCGATGTCGCCCTTGTAGAAGCGGTCGTAGGCGGCATAGATCGCCTGCTTCCGCGTTTTCCCCCCCGCGAGTGCCTGCCGCTCGGCTTCCACCAGCTTGCGGAACGTCGCGGCGAGATCCTTCTGCACGAACATCTCGCCCGGCTCCGGCGCCTCGCGCCCGCCCGAGCCCAGGTGCGGGAGCATGATCGCGGGCGAGTACTTCCACCCCTTGATGTGCGCCTTGTTCGTCTCGATCGAGTTCGCGAGCTGCGCCTCGATCGGGAAGCCGTCGGCCATCTGGATGGCCGGCGCCAGCACCTCCGCCAGCGACATCTTCCCATACTCGGCCAGCATCGTCATGAGGCCGCCTGGTGTACCCGGCGTCACGGCAGCGAGCGGTCCGTACTCGGGCGGGAACCGGTAGCCCTTCGAGTGGTAGAGCTCGGGCGTCGCCCCGGTCGGCGCGACGCCGAGCGCGTTGATCCCGATCACCTTCTTGAGGCCGGGGTGGTAGATGAGCGCCTGCGTCTCGCCGCCGCAGGAGAGCGTGTCCCACTGCGTGCAGACCGCCGCGAGCATGGCGGCCGCCGCGTCCACGGCGTTCCCACCCTTCGCGAACATCATGGCACCCGCGGTTGCCCCGAGCGGCTTGCCGGTGATGGCCATCCAGTGGCGGGCGTGGAGCGGAGGCTTCTGCGTCCTGATCCGGACCGGGCGCTGTTGCGCCGCCGGTGGTTGGTGCTGTTGTGAGGACACGGGCGGTTGCTGCGCGAAAAGCGCGGTGGTGGTGAGCGCGGCGGCCGGGAGCAGGGTCGCGATGCGGAGCGTGCGGATGGTGTGCATGGGCACCGTCGAAGCGAAGGGGGGACAGCGCGAATGTGTGGCGCGGGCGTTCGGCGCGCGAGGGCCGGCATAGCCTCTCGTCATTGATGCCGCGGCTATATTCCCGCGCGTGCCCGCCCTTCGCTTGCTCCCGCTCGCCGCGCTCGCGGTCTCACTTGCCGGCGCGAGCGCCCAGCAGCCGACCGCCCGCACCCCCGCGCGTACGATCGAGCTGCGCCCCGGCCTCGTCATCACCTCGTCGGCGCGCGTCGCTCCCAAGGTCTACCGCCTCGCCGCGCCCGCCGCGCTCGACTCGGCCGTGATCGTCGTGCGCGGGAGTGACATCACCGTGGACTTCGCCGGCGCCGAACTGGTGGGCGCCGACCCCGACGCACCCCCGGACCGCGCGGCCGGCGTCGCCATCCGCGTCGAGGGCGGGCGGAACGTGACTATCAAGAACGCGCGCGTGCGCGGCTACAAGGTCGGCGTGCTCGCGCGGGGGACGCGCAGGCTGTTGCTCCTCGACAACGATCTGAGCTACGGTTGGAAGCCGCGCCTCTTCAGCCTCGTCGAGCACGAGAGTCTCGCGGATTGGCTCTCGTACCACCACAACGAGCAGGACGAGTGGCTCCGCTTCGGCGCCGCGGCGTACCTGGCCGATGTGCGCGGCGGGGAGATCCGGGGCAACCGCGCCGAGCAGGGGATGAATGGCCTCCTCCTCGTGCGGAGCGACAGCCTCCGCCTCTGGAACAACACCCTCTCGTTCAACTCCGGACTTGGGCTAGGGCTCTACCGCTCGAGCGACAACGTCATCGTGCACAACCACGCGGACTACAACGTCCGCGGCTACTCGCACGGCTTCTACCGCCGCGGCCAGGACTCGGCCAACCTCCTCATCTATGAGCAGAGCTGCCGCAACATCGTCGCCTACAACTCGATGACGCACGGTGGCGACGGCCTCTTCCTCTGGGCCGGGCAGTCCACCATGGACACGGGGCAGGGAGGCGCCAACGACAACCTCTTCTTCGGGAACGACTTCTCCTTCGCCCCCACCAACGGCATGGAGGCAACCTTCAGCCGGAACACCTTCATCGCCAACCGCGTCGAAGGCTCCGACCACGGGCTGTGGGGTGGCTACTCCTTCGAGTCGAAGGTCATCGGCAACGACTTCGTGCGGAACCGGATCGGCATCGCCATCGAGCACGGGCAGAGCAACGTCATTGCCGCGAACCGCTTCGCCGGCGACACCACCGCCATCCGCCTCTGGCAGAACCCCACGCAGTCGCCCGACTGGGGCTACCCGAAGCACCGGGACACGCGGAGCCGCGACTACCGCATCGCCGACAACGTCTTCGCCGGGAACCGCGTCGCGCTGCGCTCGGTGGCGACGCGCGGCGTCACCCTCGCCGGCAACCAGGTCGCCGGCGTGGACTCAGTCCTCGTGCTCGCCGACACTGCCGACTGGCAACTCGGCGCGAGCGACACGGCCGGCGCAGTACGCGACGCCGCGCCGGCGAAGCCCGCGCTCCCCGCCGAGGCCGCGCGGCTCGCGCCGGTCAAGCTTCCGGGCGGGCTCGACCTCGCCGCCTCCCCGCTCGCGCGGCGACCCCGCTCGGCGATCATCGTCACCGAGTGGGGGCCGTACGACTGGCGCTCGCCACTCCTCTGGCCCGCCGACTCCTCGCGCACTACGCCGCTCGCGCTCCGCGTGCTCGGGCCGCCGGGCGCGTGGCGCGTGGTCGAGCGCCGCGGCGTCGCGCGGGTGTCGCGGGAGGCGGGCCGCACGGGCGACACCGTCGTCGTCACGCCGGCGGCCGGCAGCGAGGGCGACTGGGAGATCGCGGTCGAGTACCGGGGCGCGGCGACGACGTCGCCGACTGGCGCGCGGCGCGCGGCGGGGCAACCATACCGTGTGTCGTACCGCCGGTTCGAGCCCGCCGCTGACTGGACGCTCCGCGTCTTCGCGTGGGCGGACAGCACCGACCCGCGGAGCAAGCCGAGCGCGTTCGCCGCACTCCTCCGCGGCGCGCCGCTCCTCACCCGGCGGGAGCGGCGCGTTGACCTCATGTGGTACCGGCCGACGATCGTCGGCGTCCTGGGGGAGCGCTTCGCCGTCGAGGCGACGGGGACGGTGACGCTCGGGCCGGGCGAGTACACGCTGCGCACGATCAGCGACGACGGCGTCCGCGTCTGGGTGGACGGCACGCTGGCGATAGACAACTGGCAGGGGCACGAGTCTGCGGTGGATGCCGCGCCGCTCGCCCCCGGCACGCACGAGATTCGCGCGCACTACTACCAGGCCACGGGATGGACGGAGCTGCGACTGGAGATCGTTCGCGGGGCAGAGCGCTCGGCGGCGTCGCCCGGCCCGCACTGAGCGGGGCAGGTGCCGCGCCCGACGTACCCGCCGAGCTGCGCGGTCTTCTCGACGCGCAGCGCGCCGCCTTCGCGCGGGCGGAGCCCGATCGCCGTCGTCGCCGCGAGGCGCTCGCCACCCTGCGCGACGCGCTGCGTGCGCGCCAGGACGATCTCGTGCGCGCCGTCTCGGCCGACTTCGGCGGACGCGCGCGGGAAGAGACGCTCCTCCTCGAGCTCTTTCCGCTCTACGACCAGATCCGTCACGCCAGGCGGCATCTGAGGAAATGGATGCGGCGGCGGCGCGTGGGCTCCTCCTGGTTCCTGCTGCCGAGCCGCGCCTTCGTCATGTATCAGCCACTCGGCGTGGTCGGGGTGATCGGGGCGTGGAACTACCAGCTCCTGCTCACCCTCTCACCAGTGGTGGACGCGCTCGCCGCCGGCAACCACGTGATGCTCAAGCCGTCGGAGATCACGCCGCGCACCGCGAGCGTGATCTCCGAGCTGATCGCCGAAGCCTTCCCGGCGGAGTACGTGACGGTGGTGACCGGGGGGTCGGAGGTGGCCGACGCCTTCTCGCGGCTCCCGTTCGATCACATCGTGTTCACCGGGTCGTCGCGCGTGGGGCAGCTCGTGATGCGCGCGGCGAGCGAGAACCTCACTCCCGTGACACTGGAGCTCGGCGGCAAATCGCCGGCGATCATCCACGGGGAGTTTCCGCTGCGGACGGCGGTGGAGCGCATCATCACGGGCAAGCTCCTCAACGCCGGGCAGACGTGCGTCGCGCCCGACTACGTGCTGCTCCCGCGCGGGCGCGAAGAGGAGTTCGCGCGGCTGGCTGGCGACGCGGTGCGGCGGTTGTATCCGAAGCTCGTGGACAGCCCGGACTACACGCGCATGGTGAGCCAGCGCCACTACGAGCGCCTCGCCGCGGCAGTCGTGGACGCGGCAGCGAAGGGGGCGCGGACGGAGGTCATCAACCCGGCGGGCGAAGCGTGCTCGGCGGAGAATCGCGTGTTCGCGCCGACGCTCGTCCTCGGCGCGACGGACGAGATGACCGTGATGCGGGAGGAGATCTTCGGTCCGGTGCTCCCGGTGGTGACGTACGACGCGTTGGACGATGCGATCGCCTTCGTCAACGCCCGCCCGCGCCCGCTCGCGCTCTACTACTTCGACCGCGACCGGCGGCGCATCGACACCGTGCTCGCGCGGACGATCTCGGGCGGCGTGACGGTCAACGACGTCATCTACCATCTGGGGCAGCACAACCTGCCGTTCGGGGGTGTCGGCCCGAGCGGGATGGGGCACTACCACGGATTCGATGGCTTCGAGACGCTCTCGAAGAAGAAGGGCGTGATGGTGCAGAGCCGGCTGTCGGCGCTCGCGCTCGTGCGGCCGCCCTATGGCCCCCGCGCCCGCATGCTGATCGACCGGATCGTGCGGGCGGCGCTGCGGTAGCGCTCTCCGTCGTCTCTCCGTCGTGACGGACAGCTTCCACCTCACGCCCCCGGGGCGCGCGAGCCTCGACGCGCTCTGCCGCCGCATCGCGCCGATCGCGTACGAGGGGCGCGAGGAGGCCGTGGACCTTGCTGCCGCCGTCGAGCGCCGGCTGGCGAGCGGCGACCACGCGCTCGCGCGGCAGGTCGCCGCCCTGCTCGCCATGTTCGACCACCCATTGGCCGGGATGCTCACGACCGGACAACCGCGCCGCTTCAGCGCCCTGAGCGCCGAAGCGCAGGACGCGGCGCTGCGCTCCTGGGAGGAGAGCCGGGTGGGAGTGCGGCGCACGGTATTCCAGGCGCTCAGGCGGCTGATCCTCTCCACCTACTACGCCCTGCCGCAGGCCGGGCGCGCGATCGGCTACCGGGGCCCGCTCCACCGCCGCGCGCCGGAAGTGCCATGGGAGGGGCCGCTCTCCGGCGTAGCGAGCGACGACGAGCCGGTGGCGCGCATGACGACGGCGTGGGACGACACTCGATCACACCCCGCGCCTCGCGACATCCCGCCCGGCGTGGTGGAGGGCCACCAGCTCGGCCCGGAGACGGCCGTGCGCGCGGGCGTGTGCGTCGTGGGGAGCGGCGCTGGCGGCGCCGTCGTCGCCGCGCGCCTCGCGGAGTGCGGGCACGATGTGGTTATTCTTTTAGACTCCATTACCCGTGGACCCCGGCCGACTCCACCGAGAGCGAGGCGGAGATGACCCCACGACTCTACGCCGACGCGGGCACGCGCGCCACGCGCGACCTCTCCGTCTCGATTCTGCAGGGGCGCGTCGTGGGTGGTGGGACGACGGTGAACTGGCTCATCACGCTGCGCACGCCCGAGTGGGTGCTCGACGAATGGGCCCGCGACCATGGCGCGGAAGGAATGCGTCCGGGCGAGATGGCGCCGGTCTTCGACCTCGTGGAGCGGGAGGTGCACGCGCGCACCGTGCCCGATGACGCGCATTCCCCGAGCAACCGCGCGCTGCTCGACGGCGCCCGGCGGCTGGGGTGGCGCGCGGGAGCGGTGAAGATCAACACGCGCGGCTGCGTGCGCGCCGGTACCTGCGGGCTCGGCTGCCGCCACGGCGCCCGGCAGGGCGCGGCCGAGGTGTACGTGCCGCGAGCGCTGCGGGCCGGGGCGCGCCTCTACACCGATGTGCGCGTCGAGCGGGTGGAGGTGGTGGAGCGCGACGGCGCATCGCGTGGCGGGGCGCCGCGCAAGCGGGTGCGCGCCACGGTGCTCGACCGCGCGAGCGGGCGCGCCGTGGGGCGGCTGACAGTGGAGGCGCCGATCATCGTGCTCGCGGCGGGCGCCGTGGGGACGCCGGCCATCCTCCTGCGCTCCGGGCTCGGCGGTCCGGCCGTTGGCCGCTACCTCCGCCTGCACCCGACGAGCGCGGTGGTGGGCGAGTACGACCGCGAGATGTATGGTGCGGCGGGGATCCCCCTCTCAGCCATGTGCGACGAGTTCGTGCGCGGCGAGCGCGGGTACGGCTTCTGGATCGAGTGCCCGCCGCTCTACCCCGCGCTCGCCTCGAGCGTGGTCCCCGGATTCGGGGCGAGGCACCGCGCCGTGATGGAGCGCTTTCCGCGCCTGGCGCCGATGATCGTGCTCATCCGCGACGGTGCGGACGTCACCGCGTCGAACGGTAGCGTGCGCGTGGACCGCCGCGGGCGCCCGGTCATCCGCTACAGGCTGGGCGACGCCGACCGCCGCACGCTCATCGCCGGGATCAAGGCCACGGCGCGGCTGCACCTCGCGGCCGGCGCGCGCGAGGCGATCACGCTGCACGCCCGCGAGTGCCGCGTGCGGAGCGAGACGGAGCTCGCCCTCATCGAGCGCCAGAGCTACGGGCCCAACCGTCTCGCGCTCCTCTCCGCGCACGTCAACGGCACGTGCCGCTTCGGTACGGATGCGCGAGCGAGTACATGCACGCCGGACGGGCGCGTACGCGGCGCTGCCGGCATCTACGTGGCCGACGGCAGCCTCCTGCCCACGGCACTCGGCGTCAACCCGCAGGAGACGATCATGGCCGTCGCCACCGTGATCGCGCGGCGGATCGCCGAGGATCACTCGACGGGGTGAAGGGGGGGCGCGCTCCGCCTGAGCTGTGCGGCGCCGGCACACTTCGAGAGGGACGGACGTTGAGGGAAAGAGGGGAGCGGTTTTCTGGATGGACGGAGCGTTCACTGATGGACAACGGTTCCAGCGGGATCGCCACGGAGGAATATGCGGGCGGCGTGAGCGACCGGCTCGACGCCCTGATCGGCCGCACGCCGCTCGTGCGGCTCACGCGCGTGGTAGAGCCGGGCATGGCGGAGGTGTGGGTGAAGCTCGAGGGGCAGAATCCCGGCGGCTCGATCAAGGATCGCACGGCCCTCGGGATGATCCTCGACGCGGAGGCGCGCGGCGTGCTCCGCCCGGGCGGCTCGATCGTGGAGCCGACCTCGGGGAACACGGGGATTGGGCTCGCGCAGGTGGCGTCTGCACGCGGCTACCGGCTCGTGCTCTGCCTGCCGTCGTCGATGAGCGAGGAACGGAAGCGGACGCTGCGCGCCTACGGGGCCGAGATGGTGTTCACCGACCCGGAGCGGCGGATGCTCGCCGCGATCGAGGAGGCCGAGCGTATCCGCGACAGGACGGGGGCGTGGATGCCGAATCAGTTCGACAACCCCGCCAACCCGCGCGTGCACTACGAGACGACGGCGCCGGAGCTCTGGGCGCAGATGGGCGGGCGGATCGACGCGTTCGTGTACGGCTCGGGAACGGGCGGGACGATCTCCGGCGTCGGCCGCTTCCTCAAGGAGCGAAACCCGGGCGCGCTCGTGGTCGCCGTGGAGCCGGCGCGCTCGCCGGTGCTCTCCGGGGGCGAGCGCGGGCAGCACCAGTTCCAGGGGATGGGGCCGGGCTTCGTGCCGCCGAACTTCGATCGCGCGGTGGTGGATCGCGTGATGCGGGCGTGGGAGGAGGACGCCTTCCCGCTCGCCCGCCGTCTCGCGCGCGAGGAGGGGCTGTTCGTGGGGATGTCGAGCGGCGCGATCACCTGGGCTGCGCTGCTCGTGGCGCGCGAGCTGGGCGCCGGCAAGCGCGTGGCGACCATCGCCCCGGACTCCGGGGCGCGCTACCTCACCACGGCGCTCTTCGCCGACGACGGGGTGGCGGAGCTGCCGTAGCGGGTTCTGGTGATGTGAGCATGAGGTGCGTGTGATGCGAATGAGGGCGCCGCGTCGGCAAACGTGGCGCCCTCATTCACTCACTCGCGCGGGGTTCGCGCTAGCGGATCATCACGTACCGCTCGAGCCGCGCGACCTCGTCCGGCTTCACGTACTTGCCGATCTCGCGCCGGAACCGCTCGATGTTCGTGTAGGGGCGGTACTCCTCGAACTCGTGCCGCATCCGCGCGCCGACGCCCGGGATCAGCATGATCTCGTCGCCGGTCGCGGCGTTCAGGTCAATCGGCTTCCAGAGGCGCGTATACACCGTGTCACGCTGCGCCTCGCTCAGCAGCCGGCCGAGCACGCGATCCACCCCGCGCATGTCGGCGTACGGGCGTCCGGCGACGAGCGAGTCGGCGATCGCCGCGCTCACCCCCGGAATGGCCGTGAGCGCCTCGCGGGGTGCGGCGTTGGGGTCGAGGAACGCCCCCGACGCGGCCATGGCGCCGGACGACATCGCGGCCGCATTGGTGTCCGCGGGCATCGCGGTCGCGGGTGCCTCGCTGGCGGCGGCACTGGCGGCCGCGCTATCCTGCGTCTCGCCCGCGTCGCTCTTGCAGCCGCCGAGGGCGACGACGAGCGTCATCGCGCTGGCGAGCGCCAGGGGAGCGATGGATCGCTGGGTGGGTCGGTTCATATGGAATCTCCTGTTCGTGGTTGCCGGCACCAGGGATGACGGACAGAGGGACGATATACCGACCGGGTGCGCCCGGCCAGACCACCCCGTGATCCGGCGGGCGCTCCCTGGCCGCGTACGTCGATCCGGGGCCGGGCCGGCATCAACGACCGAGGGTTCATCCGGATGCTGCGGATGGAGCCGGATGAGCGCGGATCACTCTGAGTGGCGCGACAGCCCCTTACACCACGCCCCTCAGCATTCTTGTGGCGCAGCGAGCGGGCCTCTTGCGCCGAGTGGGGCGATCCGCAGCGATCCGGCTCCATCCGCGGCATCCGCATAGCCCCTCGTTGGAGATGCCGATCGACACGGATGGTCCCGCCGCGCGCGATCAGGCGACCATGAATCCGCCGCTGGATGCGCACGCGACGCACGCCACAGCGAGCATCACATGTAATGAGCGTAACGGTCGGCGACCTGTTCGTCGTCGCCAACGTGCTTGAGCACGTCCCCGACCCGGCGCGCTGCGACAAGCGTAATCGGCGCCCCGCCGTCGAACTGGGTATCGTTCCAGTTCATCTTGGTGAGCGCGAGCATCTCGCGGGCGAGGAACTTCGGCGTCGCATCCACCGACTCGCACCGGAAGAGGAGCGGGCGGGGGACGTACATCCCTGGGTACGTCGCGTAAAAGTCCACGCTCCCCTTGGTGTAGAGGAGCTGGTCGCGCCGGTCGAGGCCCAGCAGCGTGCCGCGGAGCGGCGGGTACGCACCGTAGCGGAAGAGACGCTGCGTGCTGTCCTCGGTGACGCTCACATAGTCGATGGTGCTCACCGCGTGCGCGTCCGCCGCCGCGCCAAAACCGGCGAGCTCCGCAGCACTAAAGCTCGACGTCTTGTGGACTACGATGCGCGCCGGGAAATGCTGGTGCATCCGCCGGTACCGTGCGAGCGCCTCACGGAGGAGCGAGTCGGCATCGCGCTCGGTGAGCCTGGGCACCCGGTCGGTCTTCGTGATGCGCACCGGGGCGCCCCGAACCACAACGCCGTCACCGCGCTCGTCGAACACTTGGGCCATGCTGGTCATCACGGTCGCGCGGTCGAGCGTCTGGTAAAAGCTGATGCCAACGTAGCAGGTCGTGAGGTGGCTCGCGTCGCGGGGGAGTCGCCACGGCCGGCCGTGTGCCTTGTAGTAGAGCGCCGTATGGAAGTTCCAAGCGCGCGTGGCGTCGTCCTGGACCGACCGTGTCTCATTCTTCCGGATCTTGAGCTTGCGGGCGCGCTTAGGGTCGGCCGTGCTCGGCAGCGTGAGCTGCACCGGCTTGAGCCGCATTGCCTTGGCCTTCAGCAGGTGCCTGAAGTTGAGCGGCGGGCCCCCGTTGCCTCCAAGTGGACGGTTCGCGGGCTCCGTGAGCTCGGCGAGTTGCGGGGGCACCGCGCAAATCAACACGTCAGCTGCAGTGTTGGTCTTCAGGTCTTCAAAGTCCTCGGTGAAACGCTCGGCCGCCTCGCGGATCGTGCGGTTCGCGTCGCCGGCGCGCTTCAGATCCTCGAACACGCGGTCGGGAATTGTGCGCTGCAGCGCATCGTCGAGGATAAGTGTGGAGCGGAACGCCTCATCAAGGTTGAAGCCCGGGAAGCGCGGGAAGAGGTTGGGCTGCCGACTCTCTTTCGCGGGAATCTCGTGGCGGCAGCGCTCGAGCCACTCGACCGCCATCTCCACAGTGTCGGGCGTTCCTACGACCCCGGCCCGGATGCGCCGCGGGGCGAGCTCGTGCTCGACGTCAAGCGGGCCGTAGTTCATCAAGCCGAACCGGATATCGACGTGCCGCCCCGTTCCGAACTCGAGCTCAGGCTCTTGGAGGAAGTCGATCTTCATCAGCTGGCCGTGTGTCGCCGCGGGTCTTGGGCAGCGACGGTCAACCGGCGTACGGCGAGTCGCCGAACAGCGGGAGGTCGTCGATCGACGCCGTGGCTATTGCCTTTGTCCCCTCGTCGCTCTCTGTCGCGAGCCACGCCGCTTCGTTGATGCCCGCGTCGAGCGTGAACGTCCGGAGCTCGTCGAACTCGAGATGCGGGTACGGCGGGGACGCGAACAAGTCGTCGGTGCGCCCGCGAAGTAGGTCGGCCCACATCACCACCTGCCCGAGCACCGTTGGATTCTTCTCAAGTGCCTTGATGCCCTTGAGCTTTGACTCGTAGTAGCGGAGCGGCCGGTACCCGTCCTCAGTGAACCGGTACGTCGGCGTGATCTCAAGAAACCACTCGCCGTCATAGCGCCGGAACTGCCCGCTGAAGGCGCTGTGCCGATAGAACTCTCGCACAGCCTCGCCCGACTTCTTCGTAGCGTAGTGCTGAAACACCGTGCGCTCGCTGCCCCGACGCATGCTCTGGTAGTTGACCATCAAAGCGCGCAGATCCGGAGTTGGGGGAAAGAAGTAATACTCGTGGTCCTGGTTGTACTTGAGCCCGAGCTGCCGCGTGCGGCCACCCAAGCAACGGCTCAGGAGTTCGAGGAAGTCCTGAAGCCGGTCCGGGTCGTCCGAGTCTCCCCAGTCCGCGGTCTCGAACTCTTCGACTGTGCCGCGATCGACCGTTCCGGCCCACGTCGGCTCGGAGAGGTCGTAGACGCTGAGCACGCGCTTCCCGCGCAGCACGTACTCGAACGCGTCCGGCTGCCCCGCCTCCCGACGCTTGGTCGCGACCGCCCCCCGATTCGGGAGGAGCGCCTCGCCCAGGTAGAGACGTGCTGGCAGGCGGCGCACGATGAGCAAGTTCGAATACAGTGGCTCCTCAACCCGGGGTGGGGCAAAGTAGAGCCCCACAGCGCGCGGCGCGGCGATCCGCATGAGCGCCTCTCGGCACGAGGCGTCGAACCGATCGGCCTGCTTGTCGAAGACGACCTTCCGTGCCTTCCGATGGGCGGGGTCGCGGAAGTAGTCCTTGATCGACACCCAGTACGCCTCGTCGGTCTTCGGGCGAGAGACGACGAGGACAACTGGGGCATTGCCGCTCAGCCAGTAGGCAAGGTCGCGCTCCTCGCAGGTGTACTCGAGGCTGGCCGGGTTCTCGGCCTGGAACGGCTTCGTGGTCGCCTTGCTCTGGACCTGGACGATGAGGTTCAGCGCCTCACCGGTGTCCGGATTCCGGAGTTCGACGTAGCCATCGATGCCAGCATCGAATGCGCCGACGGTCGGGTGCCAGGCGCACCCCATCGCGAGCACGTGCCGCTCGACGAGGTTGACGCCTTGCTGCCCGGTGAAGGACTGCTCGGAGAGCTTCTTTCCGGTTCCGGCGTTACGACGGGACATAGCTACTGCGGTCGTGGCACTCGGTCAGCGCCTCTCTGGTCAGTGGCATCAGTGGCAGCCGCGCCGCGCCCTCCCGTTCTAACTACGTGAGACTGACGAGATATATCCCAAGATAACCTGATTCGGCGTTTGTGCGGGCAACGTCTGGATCGGGAACAGCCGCACGGAATGCATCGTTGAAGATTGTTCAGCGTGTTAAGTTCCGATCCTTAACACGCTGAACACCCTCTCTTGCCCGATGCGCGCCCCCATCGCGAACCGCTGGACTCCATTCGGTCTCGATCGAGACCCCTTCTTCCAGAACGAGTTGAGCGCGAGCGACGAGGCGCTCTACGCCGCCGAAACGTTCTTCGTCGGGCGCCAGGACGAGCTCGAGCGCGTAGCCACCACTGTCGGCAGCGGCACCAGCAGTTGCACGGTGATCGAGGGCGACGCCGGCGTCGGCAAGACGAGCTTCGTCAATACGCTCAAGGCACGGCTGGCGGCCGGTGGGGTGCTCACGCACGAGAACCCGATCCGCGTCCTCGACGACACATCGTTCCACACCCTCGTCACGGAGATACTCCGTACGCTCCTCGCAATCCGCTCGACGCAGCTCGACGCCGGGACCGAACGCTTCCGCACGGCCTCGGCGCGAACCGAGCAGTTGTGGGAGAAGGTGGCGATGATCGCCGAGGGGAAGACGCATCGGGGCGGCTCCGTCGGCGTGCCCGGCTTCTCTGTTGGGACGAGCGCGTCAACGGTGGCGCCGCAGGGGACCGGCGATCGCTACTTCGACGAGGTGCAGCGGGCACTCGCCGACTTGAGCGCCCGGGGGCGGGTGCCCGTGCTGCTCCACATTGACAATCTGGAGAACCTACGCGATGCAGACCTGGAGCGCGCCGCGACCCTGCTCCGGAACCTGCGTGACTACCTGCTCATTCCAGGCGGTCATTGGATTGTCGTCGGAAAGACCGGGGTGACGCAGGACGTGTTCGAGGTGCGTGAGGAGGTGGGGAGCATTACTGCGCAGCCGGTGAGCCTCGCGCCCCTGCTGCCGGGCGAGCTCCGCTTGTTGCTCGACGTCCGGTACCAGGCGCTGCGGCGCGGGCGCCGCTTCACCCCACCGGTCGAGCTCCCAGTCGCCGAGGCGCTCTACGCGCGGTTCTACGGTGATCTCCGGAGCTTCCTGCAGCTGCTGAGTAGAGCGGCGGAGCGCGCCCTTCCGGCGGATGGCCAGACACCGATGTCCGAGGCGATGATCTTGGGCGCCGTAGGGGCGCTCTACCGCGAGCGGATGACCAAGCGTGTGGGTGAGGAGGCGTTTCGTGCGCTGGAGCTCGCACTGCGCGCGGTCGCGCCGGCAACGGAGTTCCGGGCGGCCGATCTGGCGCGCGTGGCGGGCGTCTCGCGCGCGCGCGCAACACAGGTTGTCGAAAAGCTGCTCGAGAAGAAAGTCGTCCGGAGGCTGCGGCAGGAGGAGTCGAGCAAGTACCTTGCACCGACCGGGGAAACGAGCGTCGCCCTCGACGCGATCCTCCGGGCGGGCGGTGCGGCGGCGAACGAACCAACGCCTTCATATTCTCGCCACGTACCCCCCCGGCGCAGAGGCACGTGAGTGGCTTGAGGAGGATGACTCGCGTGGTGGCGTCGGAGGCACTGTACTGCTGAACCAGGCGCTCGGGCTCGCCTTCCGGCAGAACGAGGTCGACTTCGTCATCCCTAACCTGTCGGAAGACCTCCGGCTGTATGTCGACCCGTACCTCTTCTACAAGAGCCGCAACCCGTCGTACCAGGCGGTGCACGCGACCATCCGCCAGTTCTTCGACCGGGCTGTGGGCGCCGTCAACAGCGGCGGGCCAGCGATCGCCGAGCGGATGATGGACTTCCCCGAGGTGAACGCGACGATGCTCGGCTTGAGCAAGGGTCAGCACCGTGGCCGGGGGCTCGGGAAGGAGCGGAGCCAGATCATCTACCGAGAGCTGGTGTCCAACCCCGACATCCTCGAGCGGGGCATCGGCCATCTTGCGGAAATGCAACTGCTGGTCGACGGCGTAGGCTTCGACATGGTGAGCGACATGTGCACCAACATCGCGAAGCCCTGGTTCGTCGACTACACCCAGCGGCAGTGCCGGCTGCACGGCATCCCGCTCGAGTCGGGCGTGCGCGTGGAGCACGTATTTGACTGGGAGGAGCTGGCCTGGGATGACGAGCATGCGGACCTGCCGGTGCACCCTGGGAAAGGCACCCCGATTCTCCTCGTTCCCAGGTCGGTCGTGCGCACGTTCGCCGACATCGACTACCGCGACTTCTGGGACACGACGTACCGATACATTCTGCGGGACATTGAGGTGCAGCGGTCGCTGCAGGCGATTGGGCGCGCGCCGAAGATCACGTGGAAGGAGATCAACGAGAAGTACAACTTCTGTAAGACGACGGTAGTGCGGGTGCTGCACGAGGCCCCCGACCTCAAGCGCACCTACCTCGCCGAGAAGGACCGGCGCACTGACGAGATTGCCGCCCCCGTTGATTTGCGCACCGTCTCGGGCGCGGACACCGAGACGACGCCCGTCGAGGCGTATGTAGCCGAGCTCGCGGCTATCCGCCCGGGCAATGCGGATGCGAAGAAGTACGAGGCGCTCATGCTGCGCATCCTCACCCGGCTCTTCTGCCCGCCTCTCCTCGACCCACACGAGCAGGTGAGTTCGCACGACGGCCGCGAGATCATTGACCTGACGTTCCACAACGCCGCGGCGGACGGGTTCTGGCGCGACATGAAGCTCGCGCACGGCGCCACTGTGGTCATGGCGGAGCTCAAGAACATGACCACGCTCTCGAACGACGAGGTATTCCAGACGGCGGCGCGGCTGAACGACGTGAAGGGGAAGTTCGGCGTCCTCATCGCGCGGGCGAGCAGTACCCTCGACCGCCAGCGCGCCTACCGGCGACTCTACCTGGAGCGCAAAGTCGTGATGATCCTGACGGACGACGACGTCGTTGACCTGCTCCGCACAATGGAGAGCGGCGGCTCGCCGACGCACAAACTCGCGGAGAGGTACCGCTCCTTCATGGAGGAAGCGTAACGCGTATGGCCGACGTGACCGAGGCGCAATTCGATGAGCACGCGCTGCTCGTGTCGCAACTCGAGACGCTCTATCGGGAAATCGAAAAGATCGGCAGCAAGAAGCCGGGCGAGGTTCTCCCGCACTCGATCGCGAAGAAGATCAACCACCTCGTCAAGCTGATGCGTATGTCGGTGGGCAAAGAGCCGTTCCTGGATGCGATCGAGCCACTCGGAGAGGATGACTTGTCATTCCCGGGCTACGGAGAGGCGGTGGTAGTGCTCGGCGAGCTGCGCGGGGTGATGGCGCGCCGCTGGAACAGCAAGCCATTCCGCGTCGCGCGCCGGGCCCGCGGCGAGCCGCTGTCCGAGTTCTAGCACGGCGAGCCGCTCACACGATGCCATTCCTCGACACACGCGACGACGCACGGGATCTCCGCGACACCGCACCCGCTGGCGTCCAACCGGAGGCCCTGTTCGTCGGCCGCGGCGCGATGGGGATCGAGGTCGCCCAGTTCAGCGCGCAACGCCCGCCGTCCGCGCCACAGCTCCGTGAGCTGCACGAGCGCCGGCAGCAGAGGCGCGCGACGCCGGTGCTCGTCGTGGTCACCCATGGCACTCGGCGCGTGGCGCTCGCCGCGAGGTTTGGGGACGAGTGGGCGATCAACCCCGATCTCGACCTGCGCCAGGTCGAGCGGCTCTGCGAGCTGGCGCTCGACGCCCCCGACCGCCACGCCGCCGACGCGCTGCTCCGCTCGAAGCTCGCGCAGCTCGACCAACCCGTTCCCGGACTCCGCAACGCCGGACTGTTCGCGCTGCACGAGCTGGAGCACGGCGTGCCGGCGCGCTCCGACTGGAGCGCGGCCTCCGCGGCGGCCCGCCCACTCCTCGCCTCGCGCGGCCGTGAGCTGATCGGCCGGCTCGGCTACACGGTGGAGCAGCTCCCCGGACCCGCCGCCGTGCTCCGCGCGCGGGGCACCCGGCTCGCCGTCGCAGTCTTCCTCGAGCGCCCCGACGAGATCGAACCCGCCAGCGAGCGGTACGACGGGCTCTCGCCGGTGTCGTACGCGCTGGCCAAGGCCGACGCCGAGCATCTGGACTACGTGGTCGTCGCGGCCGGTACCGTGCTGCGCGTGTATCCGGTGAAGCCCGGTGTCGGCACCGCGCGCCGCGGGCGCACCGAGACGTTCGTGGAGCTCGACCTCGCGCTCCTCGACGACGCCTCCGCCGGCTACCTCACCCTCCTTGCCTCCGCGTCCGCCCTTGCGCCGAACGGCACCTTCGCCGCCGTCCTCGACGCCTCGCGCCGCTTCGCCGCACACCTTGGCGCGCGATTGCGCGACCGCGTGTACGAGGAGGTGATGCCGGCGCTCGCCCGGGGGCTGGTGGCCGCGCGACGCCTGCGCTCCCCGTCGCGCGAGCGGCTCCAGGAGACGTTCGACATGGCGCTCCTCACGCTCTTCCGGCTGCTCTTCGTGGCGTACGCGGAAGACAAGGAGCTCCTCCCCTACCACACGAGCGCGGCGTACCGGGAGCACTCGCTGAAGCAGATCGCGCGGCGCCTGGCGGACGACGCCCGCGAGGGCGTGGACTACGGCGGCGAGGACTTCTACTGGACCGAGGTCGCGCAGCTCTGGAAGGCGGTGGACCGGGGGAACCCCGCCTGGCGCGTGCCGGCGTACGACGGCGGCCTCTTCGCCGGCGGGGACGGGGCCTCCGCCCCAGCGCGCATCCTCGGCGATGTCACGCTCCCGGATCGCGTCTTCGCCCCCGCGCTGCGCGCGCTCCTCCTCGACGAGACCGCCGAGGATGTCCTCGGCCCCGTAGACTTCCGCGCGCTCGGCGTGCGCGAGTTCGGCACCATCTACGAGGGATTGCTGGAGCAGGAGCTGAGCGTCGCCGAGCAGGACCTCGCGGTGGACGCAGCCGGCGCGTACGTGCCTGCGCGCGCGGCGGCGGGCGGGCGCGGGCGTCGTGGCGCGGCAGCCGCCGAGCCGGTGGTACGATCTGGCGAGGTGTACCTGCACGACAAGTCCGGCGCGCGGAAGGCGAGCGGCGCCTACTATACCAAGGACTTCGCCGTCGAGCACCTGCTGGAGCGCGCGCTGGAGCCGGCGCTCGCGGAGCACCTCGCTCGGCTCGACGCCGTCTACGACGACCGCGAGGCGGCGGACCGCTTCTTCGACTTCCACGTGGCGGACATCGCCATGGGGTCCGGGCACTTCCTGGTGGCGGCGGTGGACCACCTGGAGCGCGGGCTGTCGGGCTACCTGGCCAAACGCAAGCTGCCGGGCGTCCGCGACGAGCTGGAGCGGCTGCGCCGCACGGCGCTCGCCGCGCTCGGCGACGACTGGCGCGGGGAGCCGATCGAGGACACGCAGCTCCTGCGGCGCCAGATCGCTCGGCGGTGCATCCACGGGGTGGACCTCAATCCGCTGGCGGTGGAGCTGGCGCGCCTCTCGTTGTGGATCCACACCTTCGTGCCCGGGCTCCCGCTCTCCTTCCTGGACGCGAACCTGGTGGTGGGGAACGCGCTCGTGGGGGTCGCGACGCTGGACGAGGCCCGCGAGCTCCTCGGCGGCGGCGACGACCTCTTCTCCATCTCGGCGGACACCTTGCTCGGCCGCGCGCGCGAGCCGCTGGCGCGGCTGGGGAAGCTGGCGGAGGCGACGGCGGCGGAGGTGAAGGAGGCGCGGGCGCTGTACGAGAAGGTGAAGACGAACGTCGCGGCGGCGAACGATCTGTTCACCGTGCTCGCGGCGTCGCGGGTGGACGATGAGCTCCGAGCGCGGGTGGAGGAGGGGAACGTCTCCACGCGCTTCGAGGAGCAGGAGAGCCTCTTCCGCGACCGGCTGGTCCGCAAGGCAGAGCACGCGCTCGCGGGGCTCAGGCCGCTGCACTTCCCGGTGGCGTTCCCGCAGGTCTTCCTGCGTCGCGAGCGGCCAGGGTTCGATGTGATTCTCGGGAATCCGCCATGGGAGAAGCTGCACGTCGAGGAACACGAGTTCTGGGCAAGGCACTTCCCAGGTTTCCGCGGCAAGACGCAGGCGGAGCGCGAAAGGGAGCTACCCGCTATGCGGCGTTCGCGCGTCGAGTTGATCGCGGCATTCGAGGAAGAGCGGGCTGCGGCAGACGCGCTCAGGAACGTGTTACTTCGTGGACCATTTCCGGGGATGGGGAGCGGTCATCCGGATCTGTACAAGGCGTTTTCCTGGCGCTTCTGGCATCTCGCAACAGATCGTGGTGGTTGGATTGGCGTCGTCCTTCCTCGTGCGGTCTTCGCTGCGAAAGGTTCAGAAGAATTCAGGAAAACACTCTTGGGGTCGGAAAGCGCGTCCGATGTAACCACGCTGGTGAACAATCGGGGTTGGGTCTTCGAGAACGTGCATCCACAGTTCTCGATTGCGTTAGCAGTTCTAACGCGAGGGACTGGAGGACGCGAGTTGCGTCTCGCGGGGCCGTATGCGACCCGCGGTGCATTCGAGGCAGGGCGACTTGCGGAGCCGGCGCGGTTCACGTACGACACCGCGAGACGATGGTCATCGACCATCGCGTTTCCGCTCGTGCCATCGAGAAGTGGGTCAGAGGTTTTCATCAAGTTGCGCAACAGTCCCAGTTTCGGCGAGCAGGGAGCCCGGAGATGGCGCGCTCGACCGCTTCAAGGCGACGTAAACGCCGTCACTCAAAAGGAGTTCTTTGACTTCAGCGGGGCACCGAACCGAATTCGCTGGGCGGTCTGCGGTGGCGAGTCTTTCGACCTCTGGACACCGGACACCGGTAAGCGATACGCGGTGGCAGTGGCGTCGGATTTGACCGAGTGGCTTCAAGAGAGACGGCTGCGTTCCGCATCGAGGGCGGAGAGTGCGTTTTCAGGCTTTAACGCTCGCGCGCTCCGAGATCCGAAGACGCTACCGTGTTGGCACGCACGAATCTCATTCCGTGACGTGACGCGTGCAACGGATTCGCGTACGATGCGGGCCGCGCTGGTGCGGCCAAGAATCTTCCTCTCACACACAGCGCCATATCTGGTGTTCGGCAAGGGCGGGCCCCCTCAGGAGGCGTTCGTAGTAGGTGTCTTCTCCACGATACCGTTCGACTGGTACGCACGCCGGTTTGTCGAGACTCATATGACATTCGAGCTACTGTCGTCATTCCCCGTACCACTTGAGTCCACAAACGAGAGCCTTGCTGGCCGGGTGCAGGAACTCTCTGCCCGCCTCGCCGTGCAAAACGACGATCGCTTCGAGGAGTGGGGTGCGGCGGTCGGCGTCGATCCGGCGCCGCTGGCGGACGACGAGAAGGATGACCTGATCCACGAGCTGGACGCCGCGGTGGCGCACCTCTACGGCCTCGACGAGCGCGATCTCACCCACATCTTCGAGACCTTCCACCAGGGGTGGGATTACGCCGCTCGGCTAGACGCGACGCTCGCCCATTTCCGCCGGCTGCGCGGTCGCTGAGGCAGATCCCGACACTTGCGCCCCTGCGGGGTCGCTCCTGCCGGACGACAACGTCAAGCAACATCAGTGCTGCACATGGGAGAGAGGGTCATGCCGAACAGGAGTCGCGGCCGCCGCGGGTCCGGGACAATGAAGCGGCGCAAGCGACTGATCGTGGACGTACCGCTCCTCGCGAAGGCGATGCGGATCACCGGTCGCAATCAGTCGGACACGGTGAACGAAGCGCTCGCGCGCCTCCTCGAGAACTCGGCGCTCGCCGAGGGGCTCGAGCAGTTGCACGGAGCCTTCCCGTCGCACCCAGACCACGAGGCCGTGCTGAGCGGGCGGAGGCGCTGAGTCATTCAATCCGTGACCAATCCTAACGTCTTCCCCCACCAGCCCGAGTTCGTTGACAACCGCGCTGGCAATACGCTGGAGCGCGCGCTCGTCCAGCGGCTCGCGCACCTGGCCCGCACCCTCATTGCGCCGCCGGACGTCGACATCGCCACCGGCTACTTCAACCCCGAGGGCTTCGCGCGCCTGGCGCCCGCGCTGGAGCGCGCCGGCCGCGTCCGTCTCCTCCTCGGCGCCGAGCCGGTGCCGCCGCCGGCGCGCCCCGAGCGACATCTCGGGGACCCGCGCGGTGCACGCTTCGAGGCCAAGCTGCTGCGCGAGGCGTGGCGGCGCACGGAGGAAGGGCTGCTCCGCGACCGCGACCGCCTCGCCTTCGCGCCGGCCGCCGACGCTGCCATCCGCACCCTGCTCGACTTCCTGCGCTCGGGGAAGATCGAGGTGCGCCGCTTCACCCGGCGCTTCCTGCACGGCAAGGCGTACCTCTTCCGCGGCCACGGGGTGATCGCTGGCTCCTCCAACCTCACGGCGGCGGGGCTCGCGTTCAACCTCGAGCTCAACCTCGGCCAGTACCAGCCGCACGTCTGCGACGCGGTCGAGCGCTGGTTCGACGAGCTGTGGGCGGAGGCGGAGCCGTTCGACCTCGCCGCGCTGTACGAGGCGCGGTTCCTGGAGTACGAGCCGTACGTCATCTACCTACGCGTGCTGCTCGAGCGCTACGGCGCGGAGCTGGAGGAGGAGCGGCCGGCCGGGGGGCCGATCCCGCTCACGCGCTTCCAGAACGACGGGATCGACCGCGCCGCGCGCATCCTCGCGCGCTACCACGGCGTGCTCGTGGCCGACAGCGTAGGGCTCGGCAAGACCTTCGTGGCCGGCGAGGTGCTGCGGCGGGTGATCGAGCAGGAGCGCCGCCGTGCGCTCCTCGTCGTGCCGGCCACGCTCCGCGACGGGACGTGGGCGCGCTTCAAGCACCGCTTCCAGCTCGGGCTCGAGGTCGTGAGCTTCGAGGAACTCGCAGCCGACGAGCAGCTCGGCGGCACGCAGCGGCAGCTCCAGTCGAAGCGCGAGGAGTATTCGCTCGTCGTGGTGGACGAGGCGCACGCCCTCCGCAACCCCGACACGCAGAGGGCGCACGCGCTGCGGAAGCTGCTCGAGGGCGATCCCCCGAAGCAGGTCATGCTCATGACGGCGACGCCCGTCAACAACGGGCTGTGGGACCTGTACCACTTGCTCTCATACTTTGTGGAGCACGACGCCGTGTTCGCCGAGCTCGGGATCCCGTCGCTCAGGCGGCGCTTCGAGTCGGCAGCGCAGGAGGATCCCTTCTCGCTCAGGCCGGACGTCCTATTCGACGTGCTCGACGCGACGACCGTGCGGCGGACGCGCCACTTCGTGCAGAAGTGGTACCCCAACGACACGATCGAGCAGCGCGACGGCACACGCATCTCGGTACAGTTCCCCAAGCCCAACGTCGCTGCCCAGACGTACGACCTTGAGGACGTGCTCCCTGGATTCTTCGCCGAGGTGGAGCGTGTGCTACAGCCGGAGGGCGAGGAGCCCCCGCTCCGCATGGCGCGCTACTGGCCGTCGCAGTTCCGCCGCCGCGGCGAGCCGGAGCGTCGCGAGGCTGCGCTCGTCGGGCTGATCCGCTCCGGGCTGCTCAAGCGGTTCGAGTCTTCGGCGCACGCCTTCGCTACCACGCTCGAGCGGATGGTGGGGGCGCACGACCTCTTTCTGCAGGGGCTCGACCGCGGCGTCGTCCTCACCTCCGAGGCGCTCGCCGAGCTCGCTGAGACGGACAGCGACGATGAGTGGGACGAGATCCTCGCCGAGGGCGAGCCACTCGACGCGCAGGTGGTGGATGTGAGGCGGCTGCGCGAGGCGGTGCGGGGTGATCGCGAGCTGCTGGACGGCCTGCGGCGGCAGGCGGCGCGCGTCACGCCGGACCGGGACCCCAAGCTCCGGCTCCTCGTGGAGGAGCTGGCGGCCAGCGCCGAGCATGCGCGGCGCGATGGGGTATCGGAGGAGGATGTTCGAAACCGGCGGAAGGTGATTGTCTTCTCGTACTTTGCCGACACCGTGCGCTGGATCCACGACCATCTGCTCGACGCGCTCGCCACGGACCGGCGGCTCGCGGACTATCGCGGGCGGATGGCGACGGTGACCGGCGACGACGACAGCAAGCGCTCCGCGGTGTACGGCTTCGCCCCGGTGTCCAGCGAGGCGCCGGCGGGCTATGACGAGGACCGCTTCGACATCCTGCTGACGACGGACGTGCTCGCGGAGGGGATGAACCTCCAGCAGGCGGCGCGAATCATCAACTACGACCTGCCGTGGAACCCGATGCGCCTCGTGCAGCGCCATGGGCGCATCGACCGCATCGGGAGCTCGCACCGGGAGGTGTTCATCACCTGCATCTTCCCCGACCGGCAGCTGGAGAGCCTGCTCGCGCTCGAGGACCGCATCCGCCGCAAACTGGCGCAGGCGGCCGCATCGGTGGGGTTGGACTCGGAGATCCTGCCGGGGGTCGAGGCGGTGGAAAAGAACTTCGCCGACGACGTGGCCGAGATACAACGGCTGCGCGCCGGGGACGCGACGCTGTTCGAGCTGGCGGGGGAGGACCCGCGCGCGCACTCCGGTGAGGAGTACCGGCAGGAGCTGCGCAAGGCGATGCAGGAGCGCGAGGCGGAGCTGCGCACGCTGCCGGGCGGGGCGGGCTCTGGCCTGCTGCGCGGCAGCGTCCGCGGGCACTTCTTCTGCGCGCGGGTGGACGACAGGGTGCTGCTGCGATTCGTCCCCTGCGATCGGTCGCGACCCATCGAGCGCGATGCGCTGTCGTGCCTGCGGACGATCACGTGCGAGCCTGAGACCCCGCGGGTGCTGCCCGACGACCTGCGAGACGCGGCGTACGGGGCCTGGGCACGCGCGCGAGACGACATCCTCGCGGAATGGGCGAAGGCCTCCGACCCCGCCGCGCTGCAGCCTCCCATCCGCCCGCTCTTCCGCCAGGCGGCAGAGCATCTCCGGCGATTCCGCCCGCCGGAAATGACCCAGCAGGAACAGGTCGCGGTCATCGAGACGCTGGAGGCGCCGCGAGGGATGCGCGATGAGCGGGCGCTGCGCCGGCTCTTTCGCCCGGACGATCACCTGGGCGAGCAGACCAGCCGAGAGATCGCGCGCTTCGTTCGCGAGCGGGGATTCCAACCCTGGCGCGCGCCCGAGCCGCTCCCACCGATCGACGCGGACGATGTGGTGCTCGTCGTCTGGATGGGCGTCGAGGCCCCGCCGTGACGGGGCCTCGACTTGTTGAGCGTGCTGGGCGATTCCCGATCGGCTACGGGTCCGCGGCTACGGCCGCGCGCTGCCCTGCTGTCCAGTCTTGGTTCCCCCGTCCGCCGAGATCGGCGTCGTGCGGTTGGGGTAGGGGGGGCGCTTCGGGCGCTTCGGCGGGTTCTTCTCCACCAGCCGCATCGCCTCCTCGATCGCGCGCTCGAGCTGCGGGTCGCGACCCTGCGCCATGAGCCCCGGATCATCCACGACGAGGATGTCGGGCTTCACCCCCTCGTTCTCCACGATCCACTCCCCGCTCGTGCTGTAGATGCTGAACGTCGGCACCGTCACCGAGCCGCCATCCACCAGCGGCGGCGCGCCGCTGATATAGTGCAGCTTCCCAGGCGGTGGGCGAAGGGGCCGAGCAGCAATGTGCTCGGCCCATCTAGGCTGGAGACACAGATCAGAGCGACCTAACGTCCGAGCATGTCTTGTTATCGGACGGTAGAATAGGGAGCAGACTCACGCCGCGCACCTAGGCAGCGTCCCGTCGGCGCCTCACTCAGACCGTCGCGACCTGCGCGCGGTTCACCCGGTTCGCCGATGCTCACTGGGAGGAGCTAACCGTGATGAGTCATTGACCATAGACGTGGATCATGCCGGCGCGCAGACTTCTGGCGGGTGGGAGTGTGGTCCGAGGGGGCATAGTCGCATTCGGCGTGACCACTGCTGGCCCAGGTCGACGGCGTTGCACAGTGGGCGGAGGCCACCGCGCAGACGCGTGCGGTTGGTCACAGAGCGAGGCGCCGCGCGTCATACATACGTCGGACCCGACATTCGACGTCCGCGTCGACCGATGCCCCTACACGATGCCCGCCGGCGCCCCGGGTTGGGAGCGATGTCGAAGCGGCGCGTGCCGAGGGGGAAGGCCAGCCGAGCAGAGGAGGGAGGCAGGATGCAGCGTGAGTATCCTGATCGACGCGTGATTCTGATCGCCGAACGCGACCAGAACGTCCGCGCGCTTCAGGGATTCTTTCTGAACAGAGCCGGCCTCGGCGTCGAGTTCGCGGACGACGGACAGGCCGCGCTCGAGTATGCTCGGCGAACTCGGCCAGCGCTGATCGTTACGGAAATCCTGATTCCGAAGCTCGACGGCCTCACACTCTGTCGTCGCCTTCGGGACGACCCGGTGACCCGCGACATCCCCGTCGTCGTCTTCAGCATCCTCGCCGCCGCCGCGCGTGCCACCGAGGCCGGAGCAGAGGCGTTCCTGCGCAAGCCCTTCGTCGAATCAGTCTTCGTCGCTACGGTCCTCGACGCGATCGCGGCAAAACCAACTGGAATAACGGAACAGCAATGGGCCACTCAGTAATGCCGGACCGGCACGTCGACGCCAGAAAGGTCGTCCCCGACGCGACCGAGCGGATGAAGTCGGGCAACGCCGAAGCAGACTACATCCTGGGCGGCGGGTTCCCGGCTAATTCGATCAACATCATCATGGGCCACCCCGGCTCCGGGAAGACGATCTTTGCCGAGCAGTTGATCTTCGACAACGCCGGCGACGAGCGGCCCATCCTGTACTTCACGACGCTGTCCGAGCCGCTGGCCAAAGTCGTCCGGTACCTGCAAGGGTTCGAGTTCTTCGACGAGAGCAAGCTAGGGACCCAGGTGATCTACGAAGACATCGGTCCGCAGCTCGCCAAGGAGGGCGCGACGGCGCTCGTTCCCCTCCTCCAGGATGCGATCCGGACGCTGTCGCCGAAGATCATCGTCATCGACTCGTTCAAGGCGGTACACGATCTCGCGCCATCGGTGATCGAGCGCCGCCGCATGGTCTACGAGATGACGGCACTGCTCACCGCGTACGGGACGACGGCGTTCCTGCTTGGCGAGTACACCGAAGAAGACATCCTCACCTACCCGGAATTCGCCGTGGCGGACGGCATCGTCGAACTGTCGCGGCGTCGGCTCGGGAACCGGGATGAGCGCTACTTCCGCGTCTACAAGCTGCGCGGGAGCCGTTATCTCGAGGGCGCACATGCCTTCCGCATCACCGCCTCGGGCCTCGACATCTACCCGAGGCTGGTCAGCCCGCGCATGCCGGAGGGGTACGAGCCGGCCTCCGAGCGCATCTCGACGGGCGTCGAGGGACTGGACGCGATGCTCGAGGGCGGGCTGTGGCGCGGGACGACGACGCTGCTGGCAGGCCCGTCGGGCGCCGGCAAGACGACCATCGGGTTGCAGTTCGCGCTGGAGGGAGCGCGACAGGGGGAGCCCAGCCTGTACATGAACTTCCAGGAGAACCCGACGCAGCTCATGCGCACGATTCGCGGCCTCGGCGTCGACTTGGAGCAGGCGCAGGCACAGGGGCTCGACCTGGTCTACGCGTCGCCCGTGGAGCTTCAGATCGATAGCATCATCGTCGACATGTTTCGCCGCATCCAGCAGCGACGCGTGCGACGGCTCGTCATCGATGCCATCGGCGACCTGGCCAGCGCCGCGACCGACCCGCAGCGCCTGCACGACTACCTGTACGCGCTCGTGCAGCACTTCGCGGTCAGCACGATTACCAGTGTGCTGAATTTCGAGACCTCGGGCAACGCGTTCAGCGGCGCCGGCATGCAGAATCCGATGAGCTATCTGTCGGACAACGTACTTCTGCTGACCGTCGAAGGAGAGGAGCGAACGCGTCGCACGCTGCGCGTCCTCAAGACGCGTGGCAGCGCGCACGATACCCGGGTCCGGGAAGTGGAGATCAGCGCCGCCGGCCTGAGCGTCCTCGGGTGAGCACCGATCCAAGCCGCGTCACGACCGATCCGGGGTTCGAGCAGCTGCGCAAGCTGACCGAGATCAGCCGCGCACTCACCTACACCACCTCGCTCGACCAAGTGGCGCGGCTGACGGTCGAGCGCGGCGCCGGGCTGCTCGACGCCGCGGCCGCCGTGTTGATGCTTCCGGATACTGAAGGCCTGCTGCATGTCCTCGCTGCGCACGGGATCGCCGAGGAGCGCGTCGCCCGCTTCCGCGCTCCGCTGACCGACGAGGTGATTGGCCGCCTGCAGGGCCTGCTCGCCGTCCCCGATGATTGCTTCATCGCCGTGCCGCTCGTGGTGGGCGGCGCCGTCACCGGGTTGCTCGCTGCCGCGCTGTCCCAGGCCTCGACGGCTGCGGACGAATGGCTGCTTTCCGCGCTCGCCGACCAGGCGGCCGTCGCGCTCGAGAACGCGCGGCTCGGAGGCGAGGTTCGGCTCGAGATGGAGGGGCGCCTGCGCGCCAGCGAGGGCGCGACGACCGCCAAGGACCGCGCCCTCGCCACTCTCGCCCACGACATTCGTACGCCGCTCGGCGCGATCGACGGCTATTGCTGGAACATGGAGGACGAGGTCTACGGGCCCGTCACCGACCAGCAGCGCGCGGCACTGGGCCGCGTGCGTATGAGCGGCCGGCACCTCCTGTCATTGCTCGACAACGTCATGGACATGGCCCGGCTCAACGCGGGGGTCGTCACGGTGAGCGTGGCGCCCGTCCGCATCGCGGACGTCGCGCGCGAAGCGGTCGACATGCTGGCGCCTGCGTCCGCGGCAAAGCTCCAAACGCTCGAACTGGCCGGCCCCGTTGACGTCGTCGTCACGGGCGATCACGCGCGCGTACGGCAAGTGCTGATCAACTTGCTGGGCAATGCGGTGAAATTCACGCCTCAGGGAGGCTCGATCACCGTCACCACATCTGAGCACAACGCCGGCGGTGCGTCCTGGGGCGAGCTTCGGGTGACGGACACCGGGCCAGGCATCGCGCAGGCGGAGAAGGAGGCCATCTTCGAGCCCTATTACCGCAGTGAGAGCACCGCACTGCTGCCGGGCGTTGGTCTCGGCCTGGCGATTTCCCATGCGCTGATGCAGCAGATGGGGGGCGAGCTACAGCTCGACAGTGAGGTGAGCGTGGGATCCTCGTTCGTGATTCGATTGCCACTCCTTGAGGAGTCCGCGTCGCATGGTTCGCCGCGCCACTAGCAGGCTGCTGAAAAAAGGTTGAGTGAGGATGGTGCGCGGGATGCGTGATGGCTATCATGATGCATCGTGAGCCCGGGAGGTGCTGCCATGCGTGGTCTCGAGCCCCAGCAGTCGGCGCTGTTCAGCTACGTCGCGCTCGAGGCGCGCATCCCGAGCGATCACCCGCTCCGCCCCGTCCGCGCGCTGGTCGATCGGGCGCTCGTGACGCTCTCGCCGACCTTCGACGCGATCTACGCCGACCACGGCCGGCCGTCGATCCCGCCCGAGCAACTGCTCCGCGCCCTCCTCCTCCAGGTGTTGTACACGGTGCGCAGCGAGCGGCAGCTCATGGAGCAGCTCGACTACAATTTGCTCTTTCGCTGGTTCGTGGGGCTCGGGCTCGACGACACGGTGTGGGTCCCCACCGTGTTCACGAAGAATCGTGACCGGCTGCTCGAGGGCGACGTGGCGCAGCAGTTCTTCGCGGCGGTCCTCACCGAGGCCAAGGCGGCGGGGCTCCTGTCGAGCGAGCACTTCACGGTGGACGGCACCCTGATCCAGGCGTGGGCTGGCCAGAAGAGCTTCCAGCGCGACCTGGCGAAAGCGCCCTCCAACGCCGCCAGGCCGGGCGGCGACGACGACGACGAGCGCCCGCAGCCCACAGTGCCCAAGCACCGGCGAAAGTTTCTGCCCGCGGACGACGAGCGGCGCGATGACCGGCGGAATCCCACGGTGAGTTTCCGCGGCGAGCGCCGCTCGAATGCGACGCATACCTCGACGACGGACCCCGATGCGCAGTTGACGAAGAAAGCCAAAGGCCACGAAGCCAAGCTCGGCTTCCACGGCCACGTGCTCACCGAGAATCGCTCCGGCCTCGCGGTGGGGGCCGTGGTCACGGTGGCCAGCGGCACCGCCGAGCGCGAGACGGCGATCACGCTGGTGGCTGACGCGCCCTATCGCCAGGAGCGGATCACGGTCGGTGCCGACAAGGCCTACGATACGCAGCAGTGCGTGGCCGCCCTGCGGGCCCAAGGCGCCACGCCGCACGTCGCGCAGAACGATACGGCGACGCACCCCACGGCGATCGATGGGCGGACAACGCGCCACGCGGGCTACGCAGTGAGTCAACGGAAGCGCAAACGCGTCGAGGAGATCTTCGGCTGGCTCAAGACCATTGGGCTCCTGCGGCAGACCAGGCATCGCGGGGTCGAGCGGGTCGGGTGGATGTTTACCTTCGCCACGGCGGTCTACAATCTCGTGCGGATTCGGAATCTCACTGCGGCGGCCGCATGAGCACGCCACGGCACTTCCTCGGGGCATTGCCTCCCCTTCACGTCACCCACGCAGAGTGTGCTGGAGGCTCCGCCGTGTCCTCATCCCTCGCCGCACACCCGACGTCGACGAGCGGCGCGTCCGGAATCACCGCTATTTCAGCAGCCTGCTAGGCGCTCGGCACGCATGTGG
Organism: Gemmatimonadaceae bacterium; assembly: GCA_037720885.1. Lineage (GTDB taxonomy): Bacteria > Gemmatimonadota > Gemmatimonadetes > Gemmatimonadales > Gemmatimonadaceae > JACMME01. The sequence goes on from JBBJNN010000027.1 coordinate 35,562, forward strand.
CCGCGGGGACGGGGCTGGCGGCGCCCGTCATCGGCCGGGCGCCGCCGCAGGCAGCGTCAGCGTGAACGTGCTCCCGACGCCCAATGTGCTCTCCACCGTGAGGTCGCCCCCCATTCCCCGCGCCAGGTCGCGGCTGATCGCGAGCCCGAGCCCCGTGCCGCCGTGCGCGCGCGCGAGGCGCGCGTCCACCTGCACGAACGGTTCGAAGACCGCCTCCAGCTTGTCCGCCGGCACGCCCACGCCGGTGTCGCGCACCCGAATCCGGACGCGGTCGGCGGTGTCGCCGCCGTCCGCCTCCCAGACCACCTCCACGCGCCCCGGCAGCCCCTCCCGTGCGTTCGTGAACTTTACCGCGTTGGAGAGGAGGTTGAGTAGGATCTGCTGCAGCTTGTCCCGGTCGGCGCGCACGGCGAGCGCGGCGTCGCACTCCGACCCCGTGTAGCGGAGCCCCTTCGCCCGGAGCTGCGGCGCGACGAGCACCTCCGCCGCGACCACGGCCTCCGCGACCGGGACGTCCGCGAGGTCGTACGTCACCGCGCCGGACTCCAGCCGTGCGTAGCTGAGCACCTCGTTGATCATCGCCAGCAGGTGCCGCTGGCTCTTCTGGATGCGCGCGAGGTCCTCGCGCTGCTGCGCGGTCACCGGACCGCGGATGCCCATCTCGATCAGCTCCGCGTAGCCGCCGATGGCGTTGAGCGGCGTGCGCAGCTCGTGGCTCATGACGGCCAGGAAGTCGCTCTTCGCCCGGCTCGCGGCCTCCGCGGCCGCCCGCGCGCCCTCGGTGGCGGCGAGGAGCCGCCCACGCTCGGCCTCGGCCCGGACGCGCGCGGACACGTCCCGCCAGAAGACGGCCACACCCCCGTCCCGCGCCGGGTAGGCGTCGATCTCGAGGTGGAAGTCATAGCCCTCGCCGACGTAGTGGTGGACGAAGTGGGTCTCGACGCGCTCCGCCGCCACCCGCCGGTACTGCCGCTCCGGCTCCGCGCCCACGGACGCGGGGAACGCCTCCCAGTGGGTCTTGCCGAGGAGGGTGGCGCGGGGCCGCCCCAGGGCACGCTCGGCACTCTGGTTGAGGGCGACGATGCGGAACGCGCTGTCCATCACGAAGTACCCGTCGCTCACCTGATCGAGCACGAGCGCCGTCTCGAGGAGCGCGCCCCGGAGCCGCACCTCCAACTGCCGGTGCTCCGCCTGCGCGGCGCGACCGACCACCTGCGCCGTGGTGTCGATGAGGGTGACGAGCACGCCGCCGACATCGCCCGCCTCGTCGCGCACCGGGCTGTAGGAGGCCGTGAGAAAGAATTCCTCCGCCGGGCCGTCCGCACCTTGCCGCTTGATCGGGAAGCGGGCGTCCTCCACGAGCACCGTCTCGCCGCGGAGCACGCGCGCGTAGATCGGCGCGTTGCTGTCCCATACCTCGGGCCAGCACGCCCGCGTCGGCTGCCCGAGCCCGGACGGGTGCTTGACGCCGAGGAGCGGCACGTACGCATCGTTGTAGAGCTGGACGAGCCGCGGCCCCCAGAGGACGACGGCCGGGAACGCCGTCGCGAGCACCGTCTCGGCTGTGGTGCGGAGACTCGGGGCCCACGTCTCCACTACGCCGAGCGCCGTCGCGGACCAGTCGAAGGCCCGACACCGCGCGCGCATCTCGCCCGGCCCCTCGAACCGCACGCGGGTGCCGTGTCCCCGAGCGACGTGCCCGGGTGCGGGCATCTCGTCAAGCGCCATTCGCCCCACGCCCCCGCCGCTCGTCGTCGCACGCGCTGCGGCTGAAGGTGCCGGGGTCGCCGCTGACCCGCCGGGAGTCTTGCAGGCGTCGCGCGCCGCCCGGCCATGCGAGCCGCCGCGCCGGCCGCCGTCGCGTTGCAATCACGGCTCCGCCGGGTGCTCGCGAGGGCGCTCCGCCGCGAGCACAACGGGACGGTGCTCGCGGCCGCCGCCGTCGCCGGGCGAGTCGAGTGGGACGACGTACCCGAGTGCCACGAGCCGCGCGAACGCACGCACCACCGCGTCGCCCGGCGCGGCGAGCTGCGCCGCCACCGCGTCGGGCGTGCCCTGGCCGAGCCGGGTCAGCGCGTCGAGCACGCCAGTCTCGCGGTCGGTCAACCCCGCGGGCGCCGGCCAGGCCGCCTCGCGGCGCCGGTCGGGGATACCGGTCTGGATCCCGTGGTAGCCGGTGAGCGGCTCGCCGACGACGGCGCCGGCCGGGGTGATATTGTACGTCCAGAACTCGTCGCTGTGCTGGCTTCGGCGCATCTTGACGACTGCGAGCACCTTGCGAAGCGCGCCCGCGATCTCGACGTAGCGCAGCACCACGATGTCGTCCGTGATGAAGGACACCCGCGCCCCGGTGAACCCGACATCCGGCAACGCCCCGACCGCCTCGTGGGTCATCAGCACCGTCACGGCGGCCGCGGTCAGCGCGCCGACGAGGCGGTAGAGCGACTCGCGGAAGTCCTCGCGGAACGTGGGCGCGAGCGCGACCTCGAAGCCCGAGAGCGAGTCGAGCACCACGCGCGTCGCGCCGTGTTGCCGGACGGCCTCGAGGATCTCGGCGAGCGTCTCGTCTACCGAGAGGTCGAGTGGGCGTAGGTAGCTGACCGTGAGCAGGCCCGCGCGCACCGCGGCGTCCGTGTCCACGCCGAGGGTCACCATCCGTGCCAGGTAATCCTCCGGGTACTCCTCGAAGACCGCCACCACGCATGGCTCGCCCCGGCGGAGACCGTCGGCGACGAACTGCATGCCGATTGTCGTTTTGCCGGCGCCGGTGGGGCCGGCAATCATCATCGCGTCGCCCGCGGGGATCCCGCCGCCCATCAGCGCGTCCAGCCCAGGTACGCCCGTGGGGAGGCGCATCGCGCCCCGCGGTCGTCCCGGCGTGCGATCCCGCTGCTGCTCGGGGATGCGCGGGAAGATCTGCACACCCGCGTCGGTCATGCGGAACGTGTGCAGGCCGGGCAGGTGCGCCCGCCCGCGGACCTTGGTCACCTGGAGCTTCCGCACCACCGAGTTGCGGTCGGTAGCCTGCGTCAACCAGAGGACGCCATCGGCCACGGTGAACATCGGGTACCGCAAGTGCGCCTCGGCGTAGACGCCGAGCAGGAACGAGGTGACTTCCCACGTCGTGAGCTGCAGCGCGAGGCGCTGAATGAACTCCTCCAGTCCCATCGCGCCAGGCCGGCCGAGCTCTGACGAGCTAGAAGAGATGGAAGAGCTAAAACGCCCGGCGCCGAAGTGCCCCGCGCCGCCGGCGTCAATGGAGACGAACGAGTCGACAATGACGACGCTCGGTTGGAAGCGCTCCACGTCGGCCGTGATCCGCGCGAGCACCGCGACGAACTCGCCGTTTAGCATGTCCGCGCTCACGCTCCGGACATGGACGGTGGACCCGACGAGCTCCGGCCGGAAGAAGGTGAAGTGCTGCTGGTAGCGGAGCAGCTTGATCACGGACTCGCCTAGCATCGTGAAGTACAGCGCGGGGCGCTCGGCGCTGGCGTTGGCGAACAGGATCTGCAGGGCCAGCGTCGTCTTGCCCGTGCCAGGCGCGCCGGCGATTACGTTGAACGAGGACTCCGGCAGCCCGCCACCCAGCACCGTGTCGAGGCCGGGCACGCCGCTCGCCAGGGCGCGGATCAGTGGGCGTCCCCCACTGGTCGCGTCGCCGGTGGTGGTTGCGTCGGTCCTGGTCGAATCAGTCATCGCGCGTACTCCCGGTCGTGTCGCCGAACGTGTCCGCCCCGTCACTGGCACCCCGGTCGCCCGCGGCCCCGCCTTCCACGCCGCCACCTTGCGTCGGGGCGTCGGTCGAGCCGTTGCGCATGCTCTGTTCCACCAAGTTCGTCGCGAGTTCGTCGCCGATGAGCCGCTCCAGCAACGCGACGAGCGCGGCCAGCACCTCCACCGCCGCGGCCGCGCCGCCGTGGGCGCTGTCGGCGAGTCCGTCGAGGGCGGGCACGGGGCGCTGGCCGACGCGCACACCCGCGAGTGCGGGGTGCTCGGCCCGGGCATGGTCGAGGGCGCGCGTGAGGAGCGCGCGCGCCCCATACGGCCCGAACCACCGCGCGAGCTCGTCGGACAGCCGCCGAACCACCCGCTCGGCGCTCGCGGTGGCGTCCCGCGGCGCACGTCCAGAGGCCTGCTCGCGGGCGATAAGACGCTGCGTTGTCTCGCGGGTCGTCAACGGCGGCATCGGCGCGCGGTGTTCGGATCCAGTGGGGCTCCCGTGAAATACGGCGGTGATCGCAGAATCCATCGGGCCCGGACGTCCCCCTTCGACTACTGAGTCCGCAGCCGGTACGGCCATCGCCGGGAAGTATCGCGTTCCTACATATCTCGCGGTAGTACGGGGTGCCCGATGGTATCGCGTTGCCGCCCGCGCGTGGCCCGGGCGCGTGGGGCGAGATCCGCACGCCGATCAATTCACGGAGGAGCAGCGGGACTTCGTCCGCCGCTCGCGCGAGCGGCCGTCACTTCCCGGGGATCGTCAATGAGCTGCTCGACATGGCCAGGTCGAGAGCGGACAGATGATGGTCGCCCGCTACGTCGTGAACGCCATCGAGATCCCAGACGGTCAGTGGCCGCCCTGCTTCGTGCTCCGCGTCCCCTCGTCCGCGGAGATCGGTGTCGTGCGGTTGGGGTAGGGCGGGCGCTTCGGGCGCTTCGGCGGGTTCTTCTCCACCAGCCGCATCGCTTCCTCGATCGCGCGCTCGAGCTGCGGGTCGCGACCCTGCGCCATGAGCCCCGGATCATCCACGACGAGGATGTCGGGCTTCACCCCCTCGTTCTCCACGATCCACTCCCCGCTCGTGCTGTAGATGCTGAACGTCGGCACCGTCACCGAGCCACCGTCCACCAGGGGCGGCGCGCCGCTGATGCCGATCAACCCGTCCCACGTACGCGTGCCGACGAGTGGCCCCAGCCCCGCCTGCTTGAAGTAGTACGGGAAGGCGTCGCCACCCGAGCCGCTCCACTCGTTGATGAGCATCACCTTGGGACCCGCGTTCGCCACCTGCGGCCACTGCCAGTCCTGCCCGCTCCGCACCGCCCAGAAGTTCGTCACCGGGCGGTTGAGCAGCTCCACGAAGCGGTCGGGGATCTGCCCGCCGCTGTTGAAGCGCTCGTCGATGATCAGCCCATCCATGCTCGCCTGGCCGTAGAACTGCCGCGCCAGCTCGGTCTGCCCATCCACACCCGTGTTCGGCACGTAGATGTAGCCGATCCGCCCCTTCGATGCCTCGAGCACTCGGCGGCGCTTCGCGTCGATCCACGCGAGGTTCCGGAGACGGTTCTCGTCCCGCATCGTCTCCACCAGCACGGTGCGCGCACCCTCCATCGCGGGGCGGCTGTTGACGGTGAGCTCCAGCGCCTGCCCGGCCAGCCCGCCGAAGGCGGCCCACGGGTCCTGCGCCGGATCGAGCTTCCGGCCATTCACCGCCAGCAGGTAGTCGCCCTCCTTCACGTTCACGCCCGAGCGCGCGAGCGGCGACCGCATCTCGCTGTCCCAGATCGCGCCGTCGATGATGCGCGCGATGCGATATGCCCCGTTCTCCAGCGTGAAGTCCACGCCGAGGAGGCCGACGCCACGCCGCTCGGGCTGCTCCAGGTCGCCGCCGCTGCGGTAGGTGTGCGACGAGTTCAGCTCGCCGATCAGCTCCCCGAGAATCCAGTTCACGTCCTCGCGCGAGTTGGCCTGCTCCACCAGCGCGCCGTAGTGCTTGCGCATGGCCGGCCAGTCCACCCCGTGCATGTTGGGATCGTAGAAGTAGTCGCGCTCCACGCGCCACGCGTCAGCGAAGATCTGCTTCCACTCGGCGCGCGGGTCCACCGTCGTCTCGAGGTCCGCCGTGGCGAGCGGCTTCTCGATCTTCTGCGCCGGCTTGATGTCGAGGATCGCGAACTGCTGCGCGCCCGCCGCGACGGTGGAGACGAGCATCCGCTTGCCGTCCGCCGTGACGACGAAGGTGCCCGCGTCCTCGAGCACGGTCTTCTCGTCGCGCTCCTCGAGGTCGTAGTAGGCGATCGCCTGCTTTACCCCCTGCGGGTCGCCCGTCCGCGAGTGCTTGTGGTAGAGCACCTTCCCCTGCACGGCCTGCAGCTCGCCGTAGTTCCCGGCGCGGATGGGGAGGATCACTGCGCGCCGCTCGAAGTCGTCGAGATCGATCTCCAGCGTGCGCACGGCCGGCACGACGCGGGCCGAGTCGCGCCGCACGGAGTCGCGCTTCGCGTCGAGGCGTGCCTCGGCCTGGGCGGGGGTCTGCGGCGGACCCTTCTCCTCATCGTTCCGCGGCGCGAGCGGGGAAGGCACGTCCTTCCGCAGCGGCACCGCGGCAAGCACGGTCGAGTTCGCGTAGATCCACGTGTTGTCCATGTTGCTGTACGTGGGCGCGAAGTCCCGCTGGGTGAGGAAGTAGAGGTACTTGCCACCCGGATCGAAGGTGGGGTTCTGCGCCGCGTAGAAGCCCGACGTCGCCTGCGTCGCCTTCCCCGCCTGCGTGTCGTAGAGCATCACGACCGGGGAGCGGTTGTCGAGCACCTTGGGGTACGCGAGCCACCGCCCATCCGCCGACCAGCTCGGCGTCCACCCTGCCAGCGAGCCGTGGTTCGAGTAGCGCGTCTGGTCCACGCCTGTCGTGCGGCCGGTGGCGACGTCAGTGACGTGGACGTAGCCCTCCTGGTCGATGAACGCGACGCGCTTGGAGTCGGGCGACCAGTACGGGCGGTAGCGGAAGCCCTTCGCGAACTTCGTGACCGTGCGCGGCTCGCCGGCGGCGTCGGCCGGCTCCACGGTGAGCTCGTACTCGCCGGTGCGGTCGCTCCAGTACGCGATCAGCTTGCCGTCCGGGCTCCACGCGGGCGACCGTTCGGCGCTCGCCGAACTCGTGGTGAGGTTGCGGATGACGCCGTTCTTCTCCGGCACCGTGAACAGCTCGCCACGCGCCTCGAAGACCGCGCGCTTGCCGGTGGGCGAGATGCCCGCGTCCTGGATGAGCCGCGCGACCTTCACCGCGCGCGGACGGAGCGAGGCGAGGTCGCTCACCACCTGGATCGGCACCGGGCGCGACTGCTCCGTCTTGAGGTCGAGCAGGTTGAGCTGCCCGCCGTGCTGGAAGACGATCTCCGAGGGACCAATCCCTGGGAAGTACACGTCGTCGTCCGTGAAGCGCGTGATCTGCCGTGGCTGCCCGCCCTTCATGTCGTACGCCCAGATGTTGTTGCGGCGCCCTGGCCCGCGGTCGGAGACGAAGTAGAGCGTCCCGCCGTTCGGCGCCCACATGGGCTGAATGTCGTTGGCCTCGCTCTCGGCGACCTTCTTCGCCGTCTTCTTCTCGATGTCGAAGACCCAGATGTCCTGCGCGAGCCCGCCGCGGTAGCGCTTCCAGGTGCGGAAGTCGATCGCGCCGGTGGTGTAGGCGATCTGCTTGCCGTCCGGCGAGAGCGTGCCGAACTCGCCATACGGCATGGGGAGCTGCTTCGGGAGCCCGCCCGCGGGCGACACGCGAAAGAGCTTGTTGAAGCGATCCTTCTCGCTCGTCATGCTCGACGCGATGAGGAGCGACCCGCCATCCGGGTACCAGTCCACCATGCGGTCGGGCGCTGGGTGGTGCGTGACGCGCGCGGGCTCGCCGCCGCCGGCGGGAATGACGTAGACGTCGTCGTTCCCGTCGTAGTTGGCGGAGAAGGCGATGCGGCTGCCGTCGGGGGAGAAACGCGGGAAGGTCTCCTCGCCCCGTGGGGACGAGAGCCGCTGCGCGACGCCGCCGGCCTTCGGCACCACCCAGATGTCGCCCCCGTAGACGAAGGCGATCTGCGTAGCGGAAACGTCGGGGTAGCGGAGAAGGCGCGCATCTACTTGCGCGGAGAGGGGAGCGGCGAGCGCGGCACCGGCGAGCAGGGTGAGCGCGCGGATGGATGCGCGGCGCACGGGTCTGGGCATGAGGTCTCCGGGTAGGCACACGACGGGGGCTCCGGCACCAGCCGGAGCCCCCGTGATATGGCGTGGAGCCTCTCCGCGCGCAACGGCCGCGGGGTAAGCGTCGTGTAAGCGCGGCGCGGTGCAGCGTGCGCTGCGTCTGCGCTACATCGCGGGTCGTGCTCTGGTCGTCGCGAGAAGAGCGTTACGGCGCCTAGCGCAGCGCCGCCAGACACGCTCCCGGTCCGCCGTCGAACCCGTGGCGGAAGTTCGCCATGCGCTGCTCGTAGGTGCCGTGGCCTATGAGGGCCGCGCGGGCGAGGATGCGCCGGTCGGCGCGTCCGTCACCGGTGAGCTCGGGCTCGGGGTCGCCGGCGGTGAACATTCCGTAGAACGATTCGTCGATATCGCCCGGCTCGAGTGAGCCGTCCTCGTCCGCGCGCAGGGCGAACGCGCCGGCGAGGCAGTCGGCGGCGGCCTCGTTCTCGTAGGGGAAGCGCGAGATGTAGCCGAGCTGCATGGCGACGGCGTGGCCCATCTCGTGCGCGATCACGCCCACGGCCGTCATGTCGCCATCCGTGCCGAGCTGCCGCGACGCGCGCTTGGCCAGCCCGGCGACGAACAGCTCATCGAAGTAGACGGTGTTGTTTCGCGGGCAGTACGCCGCGTTGCCGGGGCTCATGACGCCGCAGACCGTACGGACGGCGCCGCGGTAGCGCGCGAGCCCGGGCGTCACGAATCGTTCGCCGATCTGGTCGAGCTCCGTGCGCCACATGCGCGCCATGTGCCCGAAGGCGAGGCGCAGCTTCTCGTTCGTCGCGGCGACATCGCGGGTGGTGACGTCCGCGGCCGTCGCATCCGCCGGCGCGGCGAGTACGGCGTCGAGCGCGGCCGGCGCCGCGTGCGCCGTCGAGATGGGCATCAGGCCCGCGAGGCCGAACACGCCGGCCAGCACGCTCAGTCGAGCGCGCGCGAAAAACTGTCGTGAGAGTCGTGAGATCGGTCGTTTCATCGTCGCATCCCTCCGCACGTACTACCCCGGCGTACCGCACGGGTTGCGCTCTGGCCGGGCCCGGCCACCGCTGTGGAGATAGACACCGCGCGGGCAAATTCCGCCGGATGCACAGCGGTGCTTTCGGGCCCCGCGGCGAGCGCCGACGCGTAGATCCGGCCTCGTAGATCTGGCCTTGTAGATCTGGCATCAAGCACGCAGGGGCTATGCGGATGCTCCGGAAACCACGGATCATCCGGATCGCTCCGCAAGGGGGTGCCGAGGGGCGCCTATCTCCCCGGCACCGCGGGGGCGGCGGGCGCGACGCGCGGCATCATCGGCGCCGTGGGGTCGGGGTCGGTGAGGTCGCTCGTGCAGTGCGGGCAGCGCCGGGCCACGGGGTCGATCTGCATCGTGCAGTACGCGCACGGCCTGGTCGCCGGGGTCGCCGACGGCGGTTCCGACTTGAGGAACACCTTGCTGATCCGCCACGCCACGAAGCCAACGATGAGGAAGTTGAGCACGGCGCTGGCGAAGCTGCCGACCTTGAAGGCGACCGTCCCCACGTCGAGCGTCGCCTGCTGCCAGGCGCCACCCGGCGTGGCCGCCGCGACGATCGGCATGAGCAGGTCATCGACGATGGACGATACGACCTTGTTGAGCGCTGCCCCGATGACGACGGCGACCGCGAGCGCCAACGCGTTCTGCTTGATCAGGAACTGCTTGAACTCGCGGAACATCCTCGCCTCCAAGTGGGAGCTCGCTACGGGGAAGGGGACCGGTCGAGCGCGGGCCGAACATACGCCTCCCCCTGCCGGGTCGCCAGCCACACCCCTTCCACCTCACCGGCTCGTCCGCGCCATCTCGCCAGCCCGGGCCGCAGGAGGGCCAACGTGTTACAGCGCAGCGTGTTGACATGTTGAGAAGCGGGTGAGGCGCGGGCCTAGCTTCCCCCCCGTCCGAACCGCGGCACCACGGCGCGGCGGATCCCGATAGCCGATGGCCGCCGCGCTCGACGCGCATCGTCGGCCCCGACCCGAACCAGCTGACTCAATCACCGGAGACTACGATGAACACCCGGCACATTTCCCCGACCGCCCGCGCCGCGTACGCCACTATCCTCCTCTCGGCCGCGGCCACGCTCGGCCTCGCCGCCTGCGACAGCGACAAGGCGCCGCCGACGACGCCCGAGGGTGTGCAGATGCAGTACGGCGCGCCCGTCACGCTCGGCAACGGGCGGGCACGCGCTTACATCAAGCTCGATGGTGGCATTGCGAAGGAGATCGGTGTCGCACTCGACGAGACCGCGCTGGATGGGCTCCCGACGCCGATGAACATGCCGGGCAGTGGGCACGCCGACATGCACGAGTATCTACTCTCGCTCCCGTCCACCAACCCGACGCCGTACAAGTTCGTCGAGCTCGACTGGAACCCGGCCGGACACGAGCCCGACGGGATCTACACCAAGCCCCACTTCGACTTCCACTTCTACAACATCAGCGTTGCCGAACGGAACGCCATCGATCCGACGGCCGACGCGCAGTACGCCGCGAAGGCGGGGAACTTCCCGCCCGCCGAGTTCATGCGGGCCGGGTGGGTCGCGGGCAGCGTGGCGGCGGGCGCACCGCCCGAGCTGGTCGCGGTCCCCCGGATGGGCATGCACTGGATCAACGTCCAGTCGCCCGAGCTCCCGCCGACGCTCCAGCCGTTCACCAAGACCTTCATCGTCGGCACCTGGGGCGGGCGCGTGATCTTCGACGAGCCCATGGTCACCCGCGAGTACATCCTGTCGAAGCCGAACGCGACGGTCACGCTCCCAGTGGCCGCCCGCCACGACCCCGCCGGCTACTCCCCGGCCGGGTACAGCATCACGTTCGACGCGCAGGCCAAGGAGCACCGGATTGCCCTCACCAACCTGACCATGCACCAGTAGGCGCCGACCCACGGCAGCGGGCGCCGGTCTCTGTCGGTGCCCGCTCTCCAGAACGGGCCTACCTTGGGGGGCCCCCCCCCGGACGACACGATCGCGGCGGAGCGGTGATTCCTTTTCACCATTCCGCCGCGACTCGCATCCGGACCACTCGCGGGTACGCCAAGACGCAGCAGTTTGTGCACGATCTACTCCTCTCACCGCTCCACTCATCGCCGCCGCAACGCCTCCTCCGCTGCTACCCGGGCTACCAGGACACCCGGCGGATTCCGGTCAGGTTCGGGCGCCGCATCTGCAGGTAGATAATGAAGCCCGTGATCGTGAGCACCACGAGCCACAGCGCGTTGTACGGCCCTACACCGCGCGCAGCGTGACGCGCACCACGCTCCCGCGCCCGCGCGTCAGCACCGGGTAGCTCTCGGTGCTCACGTAATCGCCCGCGCTCACCTCGCCGTCGCCGTCCGCGTCCGCGTGCACGCGCACGCTGTAGTCCGCACGCTCGTCCGCCACGCGTACCGGCACGGTCACCTGGAGCGGCGCGCCGGTCGCACGGCCCCGCCGCGCCGTGCGCGGCCACTCCGCTACGACCTCGCCCGCCACGCGTGCCGCCGCATCCGCGCGCGTCACGTCCTCCACGCGCACGATCACGCGCGCCCCCGCCGCGGTGGCGCGGGCGCCAGCCGGCAGCACGATCTCCACCTGCACCATCGCCTCACGGGGCACGTCGGCCCTGTGTGCGCGAGAACGGCGGCGCCGTACGCTCCCCCGTGCCGGGCCGGTCGAGTGCGGCGAGCAGCTCGGCCAGCGCACGCGTGATCGGCTGCTCCGTACGGCGCTCCACGAAGAGCCACTCGCCGGCCGGGTTCACCTCGAGGAACACGTGCTCGCCCGCCGGCGTGCGGCGCATGTCCACCGCGCCGTAGGAAATGCCCAGCCGCGCCATGAGCCGGTGGAGCGCCTCCTCTACGGACGCCGGGAGCGTGGCGGGCTCGATGCGCACCGTCTCGAGCTCCATGCGGAAGTCCACCGGGTACCCGGTCTCCTGCGAGTGGATGGCCGCGGGGAAGATGCGATCGCCCACGATCGTGATGCGGAGATCCACCGCCGCGGGCACGAACTCCTGGAAGATGACCGGCGCGACGGCGAGATGGTCGAGCAGCGCGAGCTCCTCCGGGCGGAGGAGTCGTGTCTCGCGCCAGTACTCCTCCGTCGCGAGGAACGACTTGTAGATCGTGCGCCCCGCGCCCACGCGCTCGGCGAACGCGCGCGCGTCGCCCGGATCGTTCGTCACGAGCGTCTCCGGCACGCGGAGCCCCACCTCGGCGGCCGCGCGGAGCTGGTGGGTCTTCTTCGCCGCGACATCGTTCCACGCCGGATCGTTCACCCAGCGGGCGTCGAGGGCATGCCAGAGTCCCGTTATCGCCTCGTGGCACTCCGTGTAGGCGAAGGCGTGCTCGCCGGGTCCGGTGATGTCGTCGCCCATCTCGAAGGGTAGCGGGCGGCGCCACCACGCCGCGCGGCACGCGGTGAGATCCACCTCGCGACCATCGGTGTAGCGCAGGGTGAAGCGCGCCGCCCCCCCAGCGCCGTACGCGAGCGAGAGTCGCGCGCCGCGCGGGAAATCGGCCAGGTCGAACAGCTCGGCATGGCACTCCATGCGCGCGAGCTCGTCGAGCACCGCGGTCGCGTGCTCGTCCCGCGCGGGGG
>JBBJNN010000027.1:48108-51550 GCA_037720885.1 Gemmatimonadaceae bacterium
CACCGCCGCGACCCACGGGGTCGCGACGGCTCGGACAGCTTCAATGCCTTCGGCAGCGTCGAGCGCTTCGACAGCTTGCGTCACTGGCCCAGCGACCCGAGCTGTGCCGCGGCGGCCGCGTACTCCTCCTGCAGCGCCTGGAGCTCCATCGCCGAGCGCTCCGCCACGGACGCGAGGGCCGCGGCTTCCTGCTCGGCCCCCGCGATGGCCTGCGCGAGCGAGTCGAGGTACGCGTACATCTCATCCGCGCCGCCCCCCAGAGCGGCCCCACCCGTCACACCCGGCGCGTGGTGCGGGGTCGCGAGGATGAAGGGGCTGAAGTTCCCCCCGCCAGCGCCCCGCCCGAAGGGGAAGGGACGCGGACGCCCGCCGCCGGCGATGTCATCGCGCGCCTTCTTCTGGAACGACGCATCGTCCCGGGTCTTCTTGAGGCTAGGAATGGGATCGTCAATGGACTTCTTGCTGACGATCTGATCGTCGCGGGTCTTCTTGAGGCTCGGGATCGGGTCGTCGATCGATTTCTTGCTGACGATCTGATCATCCCGGGTCTTCTTCAGGCTGGGGATCGGATCGTCAATGGCCTTCTTGGTGACGACCTGATCGTCGCGGGTCTTCTTCACCGAAATCGAGCCTTGCGGGTAGAGCTGCCGCACCGCGGCGAGGTCGCCGGCGGAGAGCCCCGAGCGCTGCCCGATCACGGCTCCTGGCTGTACCGGGACGATCGTGTCCAGGGTGCTGGGGTTCTTCGAGAACGCCCTCCGCGGGTAGTGCATGACCGAGCCGTAGTCGTACGCCCCGATGTCGTCGCCGTCGCTGATGTGCTGGTTGAAGTTGAATTCGAGCCCGGCCTTGATGTTCGCCCACAGGATGGTGACGAACGAGTCGCGGTCCTGACGGCTCTGCTCGTGCCAGAGGCCGATGGTATGGCCGATCTCGTGGATCGCGTTCCCGGTGGAGCAGTCGGGGCCGAGGACGATGTCCTGCCGCCCGCCGCGGCGCCCGACGCTCGACGAGCACTCGCCGCCCGAGACGAAGCGCACGAAGTCGGGGAACTGCGATGCGTTGGCCGCCGTGCGGAGGATGAAGCGAATGGCGGTGTTGTCCTGCCAGTGCTTGATGGCGTCGGTGACGCGTGCCTGGTTGCCGAGGCCGGAGGAGATCTCGTAAGGGACGCGGGCATTCGGCCAGCGGAACTGGTTGCCGGTGATCGCCACGCCGCGCGCGACCTGCCCGCCCGCCACGCTCCCCTGGCGCGCCCGGCTCGTCCGCTCCTCGACCTCCTCGACGGTGCCGAGGATGATGTCGCCCTCGAAGACCGCCATGCCATCCACGACCGCATACTGCACGGGGAGCGCCGCGAACGAGTCGCCATCGATGAGCCCCGTCCGCACCTCGGGCGAGGAACGCTGCTCGGCGGCCGCTTCGTCGCCCGCGGTATCCGCGTAGCCCGTGTCGCTCGCAGCGGCGTCGGCGCCTGTCGCCCGTCCCGCCCGGGTGGTCTCGTCGTCACCCCCGTCGCCGGCCGGCGTGCGGGAACGGCTCGTCGTCTTCCTGGCCATGGTCTCTCCCGTGATCTGTGGTGTCGCGCTGTCGCCCGACTCCGCCACCCTGCCGCCGGGCGCTGGTGCTACCGTGGGCGGTAGACACTGGGGCGGCCAGGCCGCGTATGCAAGAGAGATCGGTGGCGCGGGGTGAATCGTGCAGGGCTCGTCACACCCGCTTCATGGCGCGGTCGCTCGCTGCGATCACTCCGCAGCCGGCACCGCGTGCCGGTAGGCGCGCTCGCTCGTCTCCGCCGAGCGGTCGAGTAGGTGGTGCACGACGTCGAGCGCCGCGGGCGTGTCCGGCGGGTCGCCGGCGCGGCGGATGAGCGCCGAGATCTCCTTGGAGAGCAGCGCGTACTGACGCGCGATGGCGTGCTGCGAGGTGACTCGCCCGGCCGCCGACGCGCACGTCACGCCAGCGGACCGTACACTACAGATGATTGCCGGCGCGATCGAGGGCGTAAACCCGTTGAATCATGTGTGATAACACGTATATTTGAGGAGGGCGGCGCGCGGAGTTGCCGCCGCCCACTCACTACAGCCAGGAGCTCTGCCATGCCCCCCGCCACCATCCACCCCGACACGCGCGAGCACGGGCAGGGCATTCGCCCCGACGGATACCGCCTGCCCGCGGCCACCCGCATCGGGCGCGTCCGCCTCCAGGTGGCCGACCTTGCGCGGTCGCTCGCCTACTATGAGCGTATCCTCGGCATGCGTGTGCTCAACAACGCGGCCACATCCGCCACCCTGGGCGCCCACGGCGACGAGGCGCCGCTCGTCGAGCTACACGAGCGCGCCGGCGCCCGTTCCGCCCCGCGCCGCGGGCAGCTCGGCCTCTACCACTTCGCCGTCCTCCTCCCCGATCGCGCCGCGCTCGGCCGGTTCATCGCGCACCTGGCCGAGGTGGGCGCGCACGCGGGGATGTCCGACCACCTCGTGAGCGAGGCGGTGTACCTCACCGATCCCGACGGCCTTGGCATCGAGGTCTACGCCGACCGCCCGCGGAGCGACTGGCGCTACGAGGGACGGCAACTCGTCATGGCGACCGAACCGCTCGACGCGCATGCCCTGCTCCGCGCGGCCAGAGGCGAGTCGTGGACGGGGATGCCAGCGGGGACGACGATCGGCCACGTCCATCTCCACGTCGGCGACATCGATGCCGCGGCCGCGCTCTATCACGGCGCTCTTGGCTTCGACAAGGTCGTGTGGAGCTACCCGGGCGCGCTCTTCCTCTCCGCCGGCGGCTACCACCACCACCTCGGCGTCAACACCTGGGCGGGCGCCGGCGCGCGGGGTGCCGGTCCTGACGATGCGCGCCTCCTCGATTGGGAGCTCATCCTCCCGGACGCCGGCGCGGCCGAGGCGGCGGCGCGGAGCGTCGAGCGCGCGGGCTACGCCGTCTCCCCCGTGGCCGAGGAGGGCGGCGCGTGGCGCACAGCCGACCCGTGGGGGACGGCCGTGCGCCTCACCGCGTCGCCTCCCGGCGCGGCGCGCTAGCCGCAATGCCGATCGCTCAAGGGCTCGTCGGCTGGCGCCGGCAGAGGGTTGCTCGGTGGATGGGGCATCACCTCACCGGGCTTAACAGGTCTAGCTGCCTCAAGTGATCGACATTGGCGCCAGGGGCGCGGGCTGATCCGCACGCCTCGCCTCGGCTGGGGCGAGGCGTGCTGCACGCGGTGCGGGTGCGTTCGCAGGGACTCTGGTCGTGCCTGCATGCGCCGAGTGGACTTCCCCCGGTTTGACGGCTCTCCCGCACTTTCCGTGGAAGCGCGCCGGCTGCTCCCACGCGGACGGGAACGTTCGAGAGGGCGCCGACGCAAACCGCACCGGCATCGGTCTCCTAAACCACGCAAAGTGCGGGAGAGCCGGTTTGACGGACACGGGGTTTATGCTGCTGC
>JBBJNN010000134.1:0-12093 GCA_037720885.1 Gemmatimonadaceae bacterium
GCGCGGGCGGCGCCGCGCGCTGCGACTCCCCCCGCGCCGGCCGCGGCGCGACGATGCCCGCAGCTCGAGGGCCGGGTGGCGCGGCCACGAGATCCACGCGATACACGGGCGCCCGCGCTTCGGGCGTTGCGGGCCGCGCCAGGAAAATCCCCGCCAGCGCGAGTACGTGCAGCGCGACCGCCGCCGCCGCGCTCGCGCGAACTCCGCGAGGCGCCGGACGATCGCGTCGCGGCGGTACGTCGAGAAGCGAGCCGTTAGCCGCCGCGATCATCGCCGTCCCTCCGGCTCGGCCACCAGACCGACATCGCCCACGCCGGCGCCTCGCATCACGGCCAGCACGCGGACGACCGCGCCGTACGGCACCCGCTCGTCCGCACGCAGGTAGACGCCCTGCTTCCCGCGCTGCGAGGCGAGCGAGCGGAAGCTCGCGCGAAACTCGTCGTATGTCAGTCGCGCCTGATCAACGTAGATGTCACCCCTTCGGTCCACGGTCACCACCAGCCCGCTTTTCGGCTCGAGTGGCCGTGCGTCGGCGCGCGGGAGCGCGACATCGACCCCGCCCTGCATGATCGGCGCGGTGATCATGAAGATCACCATCAGCAGCATCATGACGTCGATGAGACTGACGACGTTGATCTCAGCGTTCAACGGGAGCCCGCGGGCCCGGCGCCGAGGCATCTACGCGGCCGCCACTCAGATGCGCCCTTCGCGCACCATCATTGCGATGAGCTCCGAGCCGAACCCCTCGAGCTGGATTTCGAGACGGTTCACGCGGCTGGCGAAGATGTTGTAGCCAAACACGGCGGGGATCGCGACCGCGAGCGCTGCGGCCGTGGCAATGAGCGCCTCGGCGACGCCTGGCGCCACCGCACCGATGTTGCCCGAGCCCTGCGTCGCGATCCCGATGAACGCGTCGATGACGCCCAGTACCGTGCCCAGCAATCCGATCAGCGGACTCACCGAACCGATGACGGCGAGCCACGGGATGAAGCGGCTGAGCTGCTCCCGCTCGTCCGCCGTCTCGGCGTCGAGGATGAGGCGGAGTGCCTCGACCTGCGATCCGCTGAGCGGCGACGCGCCGGCATCGCGTAGCGCCCCGGGCTTCATCTCGGCGAAGAAGTTGATGGCGCGCGCGAACACCCGGGTGAACGGGCTCGACCCGACCCGGCGCGCGAGCGCGTCCGCTTCCTCGAGTCCGGCCGCGCGCTCGAACTCGCGCGTGAACGAGCGCCCCGCGGTCTGGACGCTCCGTAACTCGCGCCACTTGAGCGCCATGACGGTCCAGCTCACGAGCGATAGCACGACCAACAGCACGAGCACCAGCTTGGTGACGGTCGTGGCCTGGGTGACCATGTCCCATGGCGTGGTGGGCACGGCCGCGGCGATCTGCCAGGCGCCGGCCACGCTCACCCCGAGGCGCCAGCCCGCAAGCCGCTGAACCACTCGAAGGTGCGGCGGAGCCCATCGTCGAGCGACATCTCCGGACGCCATCCCAGCATCCGCGTCGCCTTCTCGATGCGCACGCATGACCGCATCTGTTCTCCCGGGCGGGCGGGCGCGTGCTGGATCGGAGCGGAGGCGCCTGCCACCTCGTTGATGGTGTTCGCGAGCTCGATCACGTCCGTTTCCTGCGCCGTCCCCACGTTGAAGGCGCGACTGTCAACGGTCGTCATCGGCGCGAGATCGGCCCGGGCCGCGAGTGCGTTGGCGCGCGCGACATCGCCGACGTAGACGTAGTCGCGCGTCTGCCGGCCGTCGCCGAACACCGTGAGCGGCGCGCTGTCCAGTACGCGGTTGCAGAAGATCGCGACGACGCCCGCCTCGCCGTGCGGGTCCTGACGCGGACCATATACGTTCGCGTAGCGCAAAGCCACGGTGTCGAGCCCATGTACGCGCGAGAAGTAGCCCATGTACAGCTCGACGCTGAGCTTCGCCGTGCCGTACGGCGATTGCGGATCCTTTGGCGATTCCTCATTGGCGGGTGGTGCGACGAAATCACCGTAGACTGCGCCACCGGTCGACGAGAAGACGAAACGCGTGCGCTTGCCGCTCTGCCGGACCGCCTCGAGCAGATTGAGGCTGCCGCCGATGTTGACGCGGGCGTCATAGCCGGGATCGGCGACGCTCTTGCGCACGTCGATCTGCGCCGCGAGGTGGCAGATCACGTCGAACGCGCGCTCGCGGATGAGGTGGGCCGCCTCGGGCGACGTGATGTCGAGCTCGTGAAACGCGGCGTCGGCTGGAACCTGGGTCCGCCGCCCGCTCGACAGGTTGTCCATCACCGTGACGTCATAGCCCTCGGCAATGAGCTGGTCGGCGACGTGGGAGCCGATGAAGCCGGCCCCTCCCGTCACAAGTGCCGTGCGGGGCATGTCAGCGACCCCCGCGGCAGCGGGGGGCACTGGTGAGGCGGCGCGCGACCGCGCGATCGAGCTCGACGTGATTCATGGAGGGAGAGAAAGTGAAAGGGATCGGCCGAGGGCAGCGGTTGCCGTGAGCCGACCGGTACGGCAAGCGGCCGTACCCGTCGGCCGGCACCAGCTGGCGCGGACGATACCGCGCGACGCACATCAGCGCCACGCAGCGACTCGGTTGGGGAACGCGCCGTGCTCGACGACGTCACAGAATTCTCGCGTGACGAGGCTGTTCAGCGCGCGTTCCCAGTCGTCGCGCCGTCCCTCGGTCAGTAGGCGCTCGCGCAAGGTCGCCAGTGCTTCGACCGCCTCGGCATACCGCTCGTCGAAGCGCCCGCCGATCGCGTCACGCACGCGCGAGGCGACTGCCGGCAGCCCCGCCGCTGAGACCGCGACGAGGAGATCGCCCGTACGATGTGCCGCCACTGGAAGACAGGTGCCCTCGCCAGGCACGTCGGCGACGAAGACCAGCCGGCGCGCCGCGTGCGCATCCGCCGCGACAGCCGCGTCCACGCGCCGGTCGTCCGTCGTCGCGATCACGAGAAGCGCATCGCCGATGTCGTCCCGCGCATAGCGCCGCTCGACCAGCACGAGTCGCCCGGGCTCCTGCGGCAGCCCGCGCAGCGCAGGATCGATCCACGGCGCGACCACGCGCACCTCCGCGCCCGCGGCGAGTAGTGCGCCTGCGTGCCGAACCGCGGCGCGACCGCCACCAACGAGCAACGCCGCGAGCGATCCGCCCTCGAGAAGAATGGGGTAGCCGCTCACGACGCGCGCCGATTCCGCCCGCGCGCGACCGGCGCCGCAGCTCGAGCCGCGGCGCTGGCGTTCCTGTATTGTGAAGAGTGCGAGGCGGTCGCGCGCATGCGACGCCTAATGTAACGGCTTGCTTCGCCTAGGGCATCTTCGCCGTGAGGCGCGCCGGCGTCCCGAGCTGGATCGCGCCGTGCCGCTGATCGAGAATGATCACGGTCGAGCCCCGCTGGGTGACGCGGACGACCTCGACGAGCGCGATGGGCTCTTCGGGCAGCGTTGCACCGCCCGGCGTCTGGACGCGCGGGCGCAGCAACGTGAAGCGGTCGCCGATCGTCACGCCATCGCGAAATGCAGCGTCCAGAATCAAATAATCCTGCAGCGACGGCAGCAGGGCGTCCGACGCGATCCACACGACGCGCGACTGAACGCCGAGATCCCGGCCCGACCGCGGCTCGCTCGTCGGCAGCGGAAGCCGGGCAAGCGGCAGGACCCACTGGCCGAGCTTCACGGCACCGAACTGCCGAACGATCTGAAGCGTGGGCGCATCGCCCTGCCCGCTCGCGACGACTTCGCCGATGCCCGTCGGCGCGACTACCTGCCCGCTCGTGCCGACCTCGGCGCCAAGCGCAACGATCAGATACCGATCGCCGATCTGGGCAACGGCGCCAGGAGGTAGCGACGCATACACCCGGTCCTGGTGCGACAGCCAGCGCCGGTCGGCGGTGAGCGCCGCCGAAACATCAGCCCGCTCGAGCAGTTCGCCGTGACTGGTCGGGCCACCGAGGCCGTCGACCCAGGGCGCCGCGTACACCTCGGGCGCGCGAAGCGCGCGGACGGGCCCTGCCGCAGGCGCCGGGGCGGCGGGCACCTTTGCCGCGCGGGGCTCTTCTGCCGTGCGCCAGACGTCACCCGCGCGAGTGCGCCCAGACGTGGCCTGCCCGAATAGCCGGACGGGCGCGAGCGCGAGCGACGGGGCGAGGAGCGCGACGACCGCGAGCGAACGGACCGGCAGGGCCGGTCCGGCGAAGAACGCACGGGAGAGTAAGCGACGGGCCATAGATGTGTCCGATGGGAGGGCAGGTCGGAACGGCTCGCGGCGCTGCGCCAGGCCGCGCTCCCCTTCAGACGCGGCAGGCGCGAGCAGCGTCACGCGAGCCTGGCTCCGGATTGGCGGATGGCTATGCAGCCCGCACGGTTACGGCAGGACGGAGATCAGCGTGCCGCATTGCCTCGCCGGCGGACGGCGCACCGCATGCCGGTACGCCGTTCGCCCGCGTGCCCCTAGAACGGCAGATCGTCGTCCTCTTCCACGTTACCCCGGAAATCGTCGAAGTCGTCCGATGTGCCGCCACCGCCCCCGCCAGCGGCCGCCTTACCGCGCTCGGCGGCACCGGCACGACTCCGGTTGCCGGCGCCGGCCCCGGCGTCGCCCTCGAACCCGTCGCCGCCGCCGCTCTTCCCGCTCAGCATGATCAACTCACGGACGTTGATCTCGGTGCTATAACGCGTCTGGTTCTCCTTGTCCTGCCACTGGCGGTACTCGATTCGCCCTTCGACGAACGCCTTGTCGCCCTTCTTCAGGTATCGCTCGACGATGTCGGCGAGCTGCGACGCCTTCGAGTTCCAGACGACACAGCGGTGCCATTCTGTCTTCTCCTGCTTCTCCCCAGTCGCGCTATTCCATGCTCGGCTGGTAGCGAGAGAGAACGTCGCGACCCGGCCGCCACCCGGCGTCGAGCGCACTTCGGGATCGGCGCCGAGGTTGCCGATCAGCGTCACTTTGTTCAGGCTTCGACTCACGTTTCCTCCTGGCGAAGAGCACAATTGCTCGGCGCACACGGTAAAAGTTGTACTTCACCGCGCGCAATCAAATCGCCGCAACGGCAGCGCTTCGATCGCGTCACTTCACGGGCGACATCGCGCCGGTCAGTTCACCCAGAACCGAAGGACAAGGGCATCTTCGGCGGGCCGGCGGTAGTAGCTCTTGCGCCGCCCGACCTTCTCGAACCCGTGGCTCCGGTAGAGTCGCTGCGCGACATCGTTCGACTCGCGCACCTCCAGGTAGATCGCCGCGACCTCGCGGTCCCTCGCTGCCGTGATGGCAGCTCCGAGCAAGGCGCCGCCCACGCCGAGGCCGCGCGCGTCGCTCGCGACGGCGAGGTTCGCGATCTCGCCGTCATCGACCACGAACCACGCGACAACATAGCCGATCGCCGGCGCGTCCGCTCCTGCCGCCACCGCAAAAAACACCCGGCGATCACCGATGAGCGAGCCGAACGATTCACGTCGCCAGGGATCGCTGAACGCCTCGAGCTCGATCGCGTGCACGCGGTCGAGATCTCCAGGCGCCGCCAGGCGCACGGCGACCGAGCTTCTCACGAACCGCGCCGCCTCGTTACGTCGTGGCAGAGCACTTTCTGACATAACTGGTGCCGCACTTATCGGACAGGAAGCTTTTCCCCACGATCAGACTCCCACCGCACCTGCGCCTCCGCGAGCCGGCCATAGCTCGGCTCCCACCGCTCGATGTCCACCCGTGGAAATGCCACGCCCAGCGAGCCCAACACCGCGACGGATCGGGCGTGCGGAGCAGCGTCGCTCCCCAACTCCGCACCGATGACGACTGCGCTCAGCTCGGCCGCGAGCATCGGCACCTCGTCCCGCGCGACCAGCCGCGTGTCGCACAGAACTTCGACCCTCTGCCCCGTTGCACGGGCGAAAGCGGCCACGTAAACCTCGCCCCGCAACGCGTCCAACACCGACAGGTAACGCCCGGGCCCCGCGGCGAGCGCCGGTGCCGCCAGCAGCAGCAGGGACGATACGGCATGAAGCGGAACTTCGCGTGCGGCGGCCACACCCTTCGCGATGGATGCCGCGATGCGAAGGCTGGTGAAGCTCCCCGGGCCGGCTCCTGCTATCACGAGGGTGACATCCGTCACGCTCGCATCCAACTCGGTGAGCGCGTCCGCAACGGCAGGCAGAAGCCTTTCACTGTCCGCACCGCGCATGGCCACCGTCCGCTCCGCCAGGACGCGCCCTTCGCGCAGCAGCGCCACGCTCCCCGCGTACGTGGACGCCTCGATGGCGAGAGCGAGTGCGCGTCGGTGCACGATGCGGTCAGCCGGCAACCAGGAGGCGACGGGAGGGCTCGTCGCTGATGTGCCCCAGCTCGATCGCGACCGCGTCGCCCGGAAGGCGATCGCCGGCACGCTCCGGCCACTCGATGAGGATCAGTGCTTCCGATGCGGCGATCTCATCCCACCCGATGTTTGTGAGCTCATCCGGTCGCGCCAGCCGGTACAGGTCCAGATGGTAGACCGGGAAGCGCGCGCCCGCGTACTGATGCACCAGGGCGAACGTCGGACTGGTGACGTCCTCGCGAACGCCGGCGCCTGAGCAGATCGCACGGACGAGCGTGGTCTTGCCGGCTCCGAGATCACCCGATATCGCGACCGTGAGCGGCGCGGTGGCGGCCCGCCCGAAGGCTTCGCCCCACGCTTCGAGCTCGGATTCCTCCAACGCCATTCCGCCGCGCGCCGCGAGTGGCGGCACCAGGTGGTGCCGGGCGCGCACCTAGCCGTCCGATCCTCGCCGAGCGAGCGCGCGCTCGGCACCGGCCACACCCGCGCCCGGCTCCGCGGCCGCGGTACGGCGCACACTGCCGCCCCCACCGAGCTTCGCTTTCACCTCGAAGATCTGATCGCGGAGCGTTGCCGCAGCCTCGAAGTCCAGGTCGGCCGCAGCCGCTCTCATCTGCGACTCGAGCATCGCGAGGAGCGATTCGGCGTCCATCTCGCTCGCGTACGTCGCCACCTCCTCCGACACCTTCCGTCCCTTGCCCTCTCGCGGCTCGCTGCGCGCGTCCGCCACTCTCGTACTGAACCGGACCTGATCGGTGCTCTTCACCACCGAGCGCGGCGTGATGCCGTGCTCCACGTTGAACACCGTCTGCAACTCGCGCCGGCGCGACGTCTCCTCCATCGCGCGCTGCATCGAGCCCGTGATGCGGTCGGCGTAGAAGATCGCCGTTCCCGCCACGTGCCGGGCGGCCCGGCCGACGGTCTGGATGAGCGATCGGTCGCTCCGAAGAAAGCCCTCCTGGTCGGCATCCAGAATCGCGACGAGCGACACCTCGGGCAGATCCAGCCCTTCGCGAAGCAAGTTGATCCCCACGAGCACGTCGAACTCGCCAAGCCGGAGCCCGCGCACGATCTCCATCCGCTCGATCGCGTCGATGTCGGCATGCATGTACCGCACGCGCACCCCCATCTGCTGGAGGTAATCGGTGAGATCTTCCGCCATGCGCTTCGTGAGAGTCGTAACGAGCACGCGCTCACCACGTCGCTCGCGGATGCGGATCTCATTGAGGAGATCGTCCACCTGGCCGCGCACCGGACGGATGGCGATCTCGGGATCCACGAGACCGGTGGGCCGGATGATTTGCTCGACCACGACTCCCTCGGAGAGCTGCAGCTCGAGGTCGCCGGGCGTGGCCGAGACGAAGAGGGCACGCGGCGTCAACGAGAGGAACTCATCGAACATGAGCGGCCGGTTGTCCAGCGCACTGGGCAACCGAAACCCGTAGTCCACCAGTGTCAGCTTGCGCGCCCGATCGCCATTGAACATCCCGCCGATCTGCGGAAGCGTGACATGCGACTCATCCACCACGACGAGAAAGTTCTCGGGGAAGTAGTCGAACAGGCAGGCCGGCCGCTCCCCGGCCTGCCGTCCCGAGAGGTGACGGGAGTAGTTCTCGATCCCGGCGCACGTGCCGATCTCGAGCATCATCTCGATGTCGAAGTTGGTTCGCGATTCGAGACGCTGCGCCTCGAGCAGCTTCCCCTGCTCGCGGAGGGCAGCGAGTCGGTCGGTCAACTCCCGCTGGATGTCTCCCACGGCGCGCTCGAGCGTCGGACGCGAGGTCACGAAATGCTTCGCCGGATAGATCGCCGTCCGGTCGAGCGTCGCGATCGTCTCGCCGGTGAGGGCGTTGACCTTCGAGATCCGCTCGACCTCGTCCCCCCACATCTCGATCCGCACGCCCTGCTCCTCGTACGCCGGCAGAATCTCGACGGTATCGCCGCGGACCCGGAAAGTACCACGCTCGAACGCGACGTCGTTCCGGCTGTACTGAATGTCCACCAGACGCCGCAGAATATCGTCGCGGGCGACTGTCTGCCCCTGCTCGATCACGACCATCTTCTCGCGGTACGTCACCGGGTCGCCGAGCCCATAGATCGCGGACACGGTTGCGACGATGATGACATCCTCCCGCTCCATCAGGCTCGAGGTCGCCCGCAACCGCAGCCGGTCGATGTCCTCGTTGATGGACGCGTCCTTCTCGATGTACGTGTCCGTCGTCGGCACGTACGCTTCCGGCTGGTAATAGTCGTAGTACGAGATGAAGTACTCGACCGCGTTGTGCGGGAAGAAGCTCTTGAGCTCCCCGTACAACTGCGCCGCCAGCGTCTTGTTGTGCGAGAGGACCAGCGCGGGCCGGCCGTGCGCCTCGATCACGTTGGCGACGGTCATCGTCTTGCCGGATCCCGTGACGCCGAGCAGCGTCTGGAACCGGTCACCGCGCGCGAGGCCCGAAGTCAGCTCGTCGATGGCGCGTGGCTGATCGCCGGCGGGGGCGAACGGGGCCTGGAGGTCGAAGTCTGCCATGGGGTGCCCGCAATATAGCCAGTTCGGGCCCTCTTCGGTACAGACGCGCGGGTTAGTGCTCTGCCGCGGTCAGATGTTCGCGTCGAGTCACCTCCGAGATGCCTTTGATCCGCCGGACTGCCTTCAGAATCTTCTGCAGGTGAATGAGATTCTCGACCTCGACGACCACCGAGCCCGACACGCCGCCGTCACCGCTCCGGAGATCGAGGCTCGTGATGTTCGTGCCAGTCTCCGTCACGGCGGAGGCGATATCGGCATACAGCCCTCGCCGGTCGGACGCCTCCAGCGCCAGCCGGACGAGAAAGAGCTCACCCGCCATCTCCTGCCAATCGATGTCGAGGCGGCGCTCGGGTTCGTGCGCCAGCAACAGCACGTTGGGGCAATCGTCCCGGTGGATGCTCACGCCGCGCCCGCGCGTGACGTACCCGACGACCTTGTCGCCAGGCACGGGCTGGCAGCACTGGGAATAGCGAACCACGAGCCCGTCGACGCCCTGGATCCGAACGCCCTTCGTGGGCGTGGAGCCACGCATGCGGCGCACGAGGCGCTCGAGCGCACTGGCCTTCGCGGGTGCCTCGTCGGGTGCCGCCTCCGCCTCGGGGTAGAGCGCGCGGATCACCGCGGCGACCTGCACGTCGCCCTGCCCGATGGACGCAATCAGGTGCCGTCCATCCGTCAGGCTGAGCGCGCGCGCGGCCTGCAACAGGTCCGCGTCATCGGGCTTCGCGAGACTTCTCCGCCGAATTTCCCGGTCGAGGATCTCGCGGCCGAGCTTCACCGACGTGGTCTGCTCCTCGTGCTTGATCCACTGCCGGATCTTGTGCCGAGCTCTCCCCGTCCGCACGTGCGCGAGCCAATCGCGGCTCGGCCGCGCCGAGGCGGCGGTGACGATCTCGACGGTGTCCGAATTCTTCAATTGCCGGGACAGCGGCGCGATCTTGCCGTTGACCTTGGCGCCCTGACAGTGCTGGCCGATCTCCGTGTGCACGGCGAACGCGAAATCGATCGGCGTCGCGCCCTTCGGCAGCTGGATGACGTCGCCGGTCGGCGTGAAGACGAAGATCTCCTCCTGATAGAGATCGAGCTTGAGGAACTCGAGGAATTCGTCCGGGTTCCGCGCATCGAGCTGCAGCTCGAGGATCTGGCGAAACCACCCGAGCGTCTCGTCCAGCTTGTCCGCGTTCTTCGTGTTCTCCTTGTACAGCCAGTGGGCGGCGATGCCATACTCCGCTGTCCGGTGCATCTCGCGCGTACGAATCTGGATCTCGAAGAGCTGCTTGCCCGGCCCGAAGACCGTGGTGTGGAGTGACTGGTAGCCGTTGCTCTTCGGCTGCGCGATGTAATCCTTGATGCGCTCCTGAATCGGCGTCCAGCCGTCGTGGATGATGCCGAGCGCGTGGTAACACTCCGGCACGCTATCGACCAACACGCGGATGGCGAGAAGATCGAAGATCTCCTCATATGGCTTGTCGCGCTGGGTCATTTTTTTGAAGATCGACCACAGGTGCTTCGGCCGGCCCGTGACATCGGCAGCGCGAATTCCCGACTTCTTGAGCGCCTCGTGCAACGGCTCCCGCATCCCGGCAATGAGGGCCTCGCGCTCCGCACGCTTTTGCGCGACGAGCTTCGCGAGCCGCTTGTACTCGTCCGGCTCGAGGTGCTTGAACGAGAGATCTTCCAG
The DNA here is from genome assembly GCA_037720885.1 of Gemmatimonadaceae bacterium. Lineage (GTDB taxonomy): Bacteria > Gemmatimonadota > Gemmatimonadetes > Gemmatimonadales > Gemmatimonadaceae > JACMME01. The sequence goes on from JBBJNN010000134.1 coordinate 10,519, forward strand.
CTCCCACCGCACGCGCGCCATGCCGAAGCGGTGCGCCAGCGGACCGTAGAGATCGAGCGTCTCCTGTGCGATGCGCCGCCGTTTCTCGTCCGGCAGATGGTCGAGCGTGCGCATGTTGTGAAGGCGGTCGGCCAGCTTGATCAGGATGACGCGAACATCCTTCGCGATCGAGAGCAGGAGCTTCCGGTAATTCTCGACCTGCCGCTCCTGGCGCGAACGAAAGGAGAGATTGCCGATCTTGGTAACGCCGTCCACGATCTGCGCGACTTCACGGCCGAACTCGCGCTCGACGTCGGCCACCGAGACCTGCGTATCCTCGATCACGTCGTGAATCAGTCCGCTCGCGACGGTCACGCTGTCGAGGTGCAGGTCCGCCAGGATCTTCGCGACCTCCACGCAGTGCGAAACGTAGTCCTCGCCGGAATAGCGCTTCTGGCCCTGATGCGCGCGCTCGCTGAAGCCGTACGCGCGGCGCAGCAGCTCGAGGTCGAGCCGCTCCGCGTAGGCTGCACGAGCCAGTTCCCACCCGGGAATGACCGTGATCGCGCTATCCGTCGCCGCCGTCGATGCCATTGATGCCGTCACAACAATCCCGCCTCCGCGAAGCTCACGTACCGTCCCCGTCCCACGATCACGTGGTCGTGGACGGGAATGTCCAGCAGCCGTCCCGCCGCCACCAACTGATCTGTCACCAGCCGATCGTCCGCCGACGGCGTGGGATCGCCGCTCGGATGATTGTGCACCAGCACGATCGCCGCAGCGCGTTCGGCGATTGCCTCCCGAAATACCTCGCGCGGGTGCACGAGCGAGGAGTTGAGGATCCCGCGCGTCACGGTCACGTCCCGCTCCAATCGGTGCTGCGCATCGAGCACGGCCACGTGGAACTCCTCCACCGGCAAGTCTTCGAGTCGCACCGAGAACGCCAAGTAGACGTCGCGCGGCGAGCGAAGCGGTATCCCTTCGTCGCGTGCCTCCGTCGCCAACCGCCGGCCGAGCTCCAGCGCCGCGTGGATGGCGACGGCGCGCGCCAAGCCGATGCCCGGCAACCCCGTCAGCGCGGCGACCGGTTGCAGCGACAGCCGGCGCAGCGACCCACCCGAGCCGGCGAGCACCTGTTGCCCAAGGCTGAGCGCCGACCGCCGTCGGCTCCCCGCCCCGATCAGGATCGCCAGCAGCTCGGCGACGCTGAGCGATTGCGCGCCGAGCGATTGCAGGCGCTCACGCGGTCGCTCCGAGCGGGGCAGCTCTCGTATACTTAACGCGTCGGCGGGGGCACGGCTAGCGGCGGGAGGCATGGGCGGGCTCGCGTGAGGACAAGCGCTTCGGCGCGCCTCCTCGCCGGACAGATCCAGCCGCGAGTTGCATCGCGGCGCCGCGAGGAGCGTGGGATTCGCAAACTATCCACGCCCCGTGTCGCCTCGACCATCTGTTCATCGCGGAGCGGCGCGCGCCGCCGCGCCGCTCCGGAATGCATTACACGATTCTCACGAAACGGGGCTCTACCGGAGCTGCGCTCCGTGGCACTTCTTGAACTTCTTGCCCGAGCCGCACGGACAGGGGTCGTTACGCCCCACG
>JBBJNN010000028.1:0-50926 GCA_037720885.1 Gemmatimonadaceae bacterium
CCGTGCCCCGTCGGCACGTTTGCTCGCCCCCTCCAGCGCCTTGTCCACGAGCGGCTCGGTCGGCAGGCCGGCCGCGCGCGCCGAGTCGAGTACCGCCGCGACGCTCGCGCGCGTGCGCGGGTCGAGCCGCGCATCGAGACGCGCGTCGCTCGCCGGCGGGGGCGGGGCTTGCGCGAGGAGGGGCATCGCGGCGGCGGACGCGGCGGCGACGGCAAGGAGGGCGGCGCAGAAGGGGGGAGCGAACAGCGCGCGGATACGAGCCAACCGCGTGCGACGGACGCGCTCGGACTGCGCGGACTCGAGGGCAAGCATGGCGATTACTCCGCGACGGTGAGAACCGAGTTGGGCCTGCCGAAATCGTTCTCGAGCGCGCGGGGCGCCTGTGGATCCGGCATCCACCTCGTTCCGTCAATGACGAAGGTATACTGGTAGCGGCCCGGCGCGAGGGGCAGGGTGATGGCCCACACGCCGTTCGCGCGAGTGCGCTGGAGCGGCGTCCCGGCTGGGTCCCAATCGTTGAAGTCTCCCACCACCGCGACCGAGATCGCGGCCGGCGCGACGAGGACGAACTGCACCGTGCGCGGTCCGCGCGGCTCGTACGCCGCCGCGGCAACAGGCAGCCCGGCTGCCGCCGCACCCGGTGCGTCCGGCGCCGCGACGACGACAACGGGGCCCTCGCGCTCCCGACCGGCGAGCCGCCCGCCCACGAGCGCGACCGCGGCAACGCCGGCGGCGAGCGCCAGCCCGCCGAGTGGGGAGACCCGGAGGGTGCGCGGGCGCAGGAGCCAGCCCCACGCGGCCGCCGCACCGCGCGGGCGGCCGGCGCGCACCTGGCCCATCACCCGCATGTCCAACGTGGCATCGAATCGGATGGGCGCTCGCAGCTCGCGCGCGATGGTCTCGATCACCTGCTCTTCCTCCACGCCGGCCACGGTATCGGCGGCGTCCCGTCTGTCGTCCTCGTTGTGCCGGTCGTGCCCGTCGTGCCGGTCGTCATCATGCACTGCGCACCTCCTGTAGCATCTCACGGAGCCGGGCGCAGGACCGCTTCACCCGCATCTTGAGCGCCGAGATCCCGACGCCCGTCAGCTCCGACATCTCCTCGTAACTGAGCTCCTCCACGTACTTGAGGAGGAACGCCTCGCGCCCATCCGGATCGAGGCGGTCCAGCGCGCGCCGGATCTCCTCGCGCCAGGCCGAGCGCTCCGCGGGGTGCTCCACCGCGGCCGCATGGAATGCGACATCGTCGCGCACGAGCGTGCGTTCTCGCCGCCCGCGCCGCACGCCGGCTGTGCGGCAGCGATTGACGAGGATGCGAAAGAGCCACGACCCGAAGTGCGCGCGATCCTCGCACGAGCGGAGCGCGCGGTACGCGCGCACGAAGGCGTCCTGCAGCGCCTCCTCGGCGTCCTCGCGGTTGCCGAGCATGTGCACTGCGAAGCGCGCGTAGCGGTCGCGGTAACGCGCCACGAGCAACGCGTATGCGTCAACGTCCCCACCGAGGACGCGGTCCACGAGCACCGCATCGGTCAGTTCCACAACGAGGGAGACCCCGAGCGCTGGGCGGGGGTCACCGCTGTTACCGCCCGCGCGCCACCTTGTTGCAGCGCACCGTCGCGTCGATCGTCACGCCGTCGGCCGTCTGACCCTTGATGGTGATGACGGCGGTGGCGCCGGTGTCCTCCACCTTCACGGTGCCGCTCCCACGGTTGGGCTTCACCGTGGGCCGGGTCTCGATGATGTAGTCCCGGCTCTGCATGAGGCTGCCATACGAAAAGCCCGCGTTGAACTCGCTCGTCCCGGCCTTTGCCTTTGCCACGCTCGGGATGGTGAGCTGCAGGCTGCTCAGCCCCGAGGTCGCCTTGTCGTCGGTGAACTGGTTGCTCCACTGATCCTGCTCGTTCGTGCCGACGGAGCAGGTGCGGTCCATCGAGAAGGCATCGTAGGTGCCAGGGTCCTTGCCGCCGGTCATGACCACGTGCATCGCCGTCGCCGCGCCCGCGGGAATGTTCGCGGGCGCCACGGCGGCGTTGTCGGCCGGCGTAGCCGCGCTCGCCACGCTATCGGCGGCCGCGGTGGTCGAAGCGGAATCCGCGGCGCCCTTCTCCCCGGAAGAGCAGGCGAGGAGCGAAAGGGATGCCAGCGTGAGGGTCGTGAGGTTCGTGAGAGCTCTGCGCATGGATAGGTGGAGAGGGGTTGGGGTTAGAGTCACACCGGCTTCCCGTCCGCCGGGTAGAAGCGCGCTCCGCCACGCGCCATCGTGGCGAGGAGGGGCGCGGGCTCGAAGCGCGGGGCGAGCGTCCGATTCAGCTCCTCGAGCTGCCGCACGATCTCGGCAGCCCCCACGCTGTCCACGTAGCGAAAAGGACCGCCGCGGAACGGCGGGAAGCCGATGCCGAACACCGCGCCGATGTCGCCGTCGCGCGGGGAGCGGAGGATGCCCTCCTCCAGACAGCGCGCGGCCTCGTTCACCATCGCGAGCACCGTGCGCTGTACGACCTCCGGCACCGGGAAGGCACGTCGCTGCGTGCCCGTCGGGAGTAGCTCGTAGACGCTCTCGTCCACGCCGCCCTTCTTCCCGTCCTTGTCGTACAGGTAGAAGCCCTTCTTCCCCTTCCGCCCAGTGCGCCCCGCCTCCACCACCCGGCGGAACGAGTCGGCCGGCGCCATCCGCTCGCCGAGCGCCGCGGCGAGGATGGGGCCGATCTTGCCGCCGACGTCGATGCCGACCTCGTCGATGAGCGTGATCGGACCCACCGGGAAGCCGAAGTCGGTGAGCGCCCTGTCCACCGCGTCCACGGCCGCCCCCTCGTCGATCAGCTTCCCCGCCTCGTTCATGAACGCGGACAGGATGCGCGTCGTGTAGAAGCCCGGCCCGTCGTTCACGACGATCACGTGCTTGCCGAGCTTCTTCCCGTACGCCACGGCCGTCACCGTCGCGGCCTTGTCCGTGCGGTCCGTGACGATCACCTCGAGCAGCGGCATCTTGTGCACGGGGGAGAAGAAGTGCATGCCGAGCACGCGCTCCGGGTGCCGCGACGCGCTGGCGATCTCCCCGATCGGGATGGAGCTCGTGTTCGACGCGTAGATCGCGCTGTCGCCGAGCGCCTCTTCCGCCTCGCGGAGGACGCGATGCTTGAGCGCGAGGTCCTCGAACACCGCTTCCACCACCACGTCCACGTTCCGGAAGCCGGAGTAGTCCACCGTCCCGCCCACGAGTGCCATCTGGTCGGCGAACTGCCCGCGCGTGATCTGCTTCTTCTTGAGCCGCTCGCGCAGAATATCGTATACCGCCTTCACGCCCTTCGCCACGCGCTCGTGCTCCGAGTCCTTCATCCGCACGAGCGTTCCCTGCATGGCGGAGACGGCGGCGATCCCCGACCCCATGAAGCCAGCGCCCAGGATGCCAACCTTGTCCACCGGCCTGGGCTCGGGCGCCGGCTCCTCCACGCCTGGATCCCGCTTGAGGGCGGTCGTGGCGAAGAAGAGGAAGATGAGCTGCTTCGATACCTCCGTCCCCGCCATCTCCCCGAAGAGCCGCGCCTCCTCGGCCAGCCCGCGCTCTACCCCGTGCTTGAACCCTTCGGCGACCGCATCGATGGCGGCGAGGGGTGCGGGGTAATGGCCGAACGTCTTCTTCATCGTCTGCTCGCGCGCCTGCCGGATCACCACCGCGCGCCCCACTGGGTTGTCCTCGAGCACCGTGTCCGCGGGGCCGTGCGATCGGCGCCCCTGCGAGCGCTCGAGGGCGCCGTCGGCCAGCGCGCGCGCGCGGTCCACGGCGACGTCGCGGAGAATCGCCGGATGCACGAGCTCGTCGATCAGGCCGATCTTGAGCGCCTTCCGTGCGCGCACGTTGCGCCCGGTGAGAATCATGTCGAGCGCGTTGCGGAGCCCCACCGCGCGCGGGAGCCGCTGCGTGCCACCGGCACCGGGAATGAGGCCGAGCATCACCTCGGGGAGCGCGAACACCGTCTTCGCGTGGTCCGTGGCGACGCGGTAGTGCGCGGCGAGCGCCGCCTCGAGCCCGCCACCCAGACACACGCCGTGAATGGCGAAGACGACGGGTTTCGTCATCGCCTCCAGCCGGTCGAGCATCCCCTGCCCGTCGCGGCTCAGCGCCGCCGCCTCCGCGGGCGTGCGCAGCTCGAGGAACTCCTCGATGTCGGCGCCAGCGATGAAAATGTCGGGCTTCCCGCTGCGCAGCACGAGCGACCGCACCGCGCGGTCCGCCTCCTGCCGCTCGAGCGTGGCCGAGAGCTCGTCCTTCACCGCGCGGGTGAGCTTGTTGACGGGCTCGTTCGGCAGGTCGAAGGTGATGACCGCCACGCCCTCCTTCGTCACGTGCACGGAGAGCGACGAGCGCGCCGTCCGCGGCCTCCCTCCCCCGACGGCCGTCACGCGGCCGCCTCCACGACCATCGCGAAGCCCATCCCGCCGGCCGCGCACACGGTCATGAGCCCGTACTGTTTCCCCCGGCGGCGCAGCTCGTTGAGCAAGGTCGTCGTGATCCGCGCGCCCGTCGCGCCGAACGGGTGTCCGATGGCGATGGAGCCGCCCATCACGTTGAGCCGGTCCTGGTCCACCTCGCCCACGGGCTTCGAGTAGCCCGCGCGCTCCGCCCACACCGGGCTCTCGAAGCCACGGAGGTTGGAGAGCACCTGCGCCGCGAACGCCTCGTGCATCTCCACGAGGTCCATGTCCGCGAGGGTGAGCCCCGCGCGCTCGAGCGCGACCGGCGCGGCCAGCACCGGCGCCTGGAGGAGCTGCTCGCCCGGATCGAGCGCCGCGTACGCGTACGACCTGATGTAGCCGAGCGGCTGGTAGCCGAGCGCCTTCGCCTTGCGCTCGCTCATCAGGAGGATGGCGGCGCCGCCATCGGTGAGGGGCGACGCGTTCCCCGCGGTGACCGAGCCATAGCGCTTGTCGAATACCGGCTTGAGCCCCGCGAGCAGCTCGCGCGTGGTGTCCGTGCGGATGCCGTTGTCGCTCGCCGCCACGGTCTCGAACAGCGGCGGCACGTACACAGGCATGATCTCAGCCGTGAGGCGCCCGTCCGCCGTTCCCTGCGCGGCGCGCTGGTGGGAGCGGAACGCGAAGTCGTCCTGCTCCTCGCGCGGCACGTGGTTGATCTTCGCCATCTTCTCCGCCGACTGCCCCATCGTCTCCCCGGTAGACGGCTCGGCGATGGCGGGAGTGATCGGCACGAGGTCGCGCGGGCGAATGCGCGCGAGCGCCCGCAAGCGCTGCGGCAGCGTCTTGGCCTTCGACGCGGACACGAGCGCCTCCGACATGCCGGCCGAGTGGAGGATGGGGATGTTCGACAGGGATTCCGCGCCGCCGGCGATGGCGACGTCGGCGTGGCCGAGCGCGATCTGGTCGGCGGCGTCGGTGATCGCCTGGTTGGCGGAAGCGCAGGCGCGGCTCACCGTCACCGCGGGTATACCCTTGGGGAGCATGGGGAGGAGGGCGACCTCCCGCGCAATGTTGGGCGCGACCACGGAAGGGACGACCGTGCCGAAGACGACGATGTCCACCTCGTCGCCGTCCAGGCCGGCGCGCTGCACGAGCTCGGCCGTCACGGTGCGCCCGAGGTCTATCGCAGACATATTCTTGAATACGGTGCCCGCCTTCGCGAACGGCGTGCGCACCCCGCTCACGACCGCGACGCGGTTGCCATTTCCGTATGTAGACATGGAATGAACTTAGACTCGCGAGTCAGCCGGAGGGAGAGGGACGGAAGGTGCCGGCTGCGACCGGGGGACGGGAGTTTCGCGTGACGCTCGCCGCTCCACCTCCCTCGTCCCCCCCCGTCCCCTTCTCCGCCGCCGGCCGCGCGGCCACGCTCCGCGCGCTCGGCGAGGGCGTGTTCGACGTGCTCGTCGTGGGCGGCGGCATCACCGGCGCCGGCATCGCGCGCGACGCCGCCATGCGGGGGCTGCGTGTCGCGCTCGTCGAGCGCGATGACTTCGGGAGCGGAACATCCAGCCGGTCGTCGCGGCTCGTGCACGGTGGGCTCCGCTACCTCGAGCACGGCCACCTGCACCTCGTCTTCGAGGCGAGCCGCGAGCGCCGCACGCTCGGGCGGATCGCGCCACATCTCGTCCGCCCGCTCGCCTTCCTCTGGCCCGTGTATGAGAAGGCGCGCGTGCCGAAGTGGAAGCTTCGCGCAGGTCTCCTCCTCTACGACACGCTCTCCCTCTTCCGCAACTCCGGGGGCCATCAGGCGCTCGGCACCGACCGGATCACCGGGCTCGAGCCCGGGCTCCGGCCGCCCGGCCTCCGCGGCGGTGCCAGGTACTACGATGCCGCCACCGACGACGCGCGCCTCACCCTCGCCACCTCCCGCTCGGCGGCCGAGCATGGCGCGGTCGTCGCGAACCACGTGGCGGTGCAGGGGCTCACGTCGCAGGAGGGGAGCGTGCGCGGCGCGATCGCCGTGGATACGCTCGACGGCGCGTCGCTCCGCATCGGGGCGAGCGTCGTCGTCAACGCCGCGGGGCCGTGGTCCGATGAGGTCACGCGGCTCGCCGCGCCGGCGGCCGCCGCCACCGTGCGCGGCACGAAGGGCGTCCACGTCGCTGTGCCGCGCGGCCGCGTCGGGAATCACGGCGCGCTCACCGTGCTCTCGCCAATAGACGGGCGCGTGATGTTCATCCTCCCCGCGGGCGTGCACACCATCATCGGCACGACGGAGACGGAGTACGCCGGTGCGCCCGACGAGGTGCGCGCGAGCGCGGCCGATGTCACCTACCTGCTCCGCTCCGCCAATTCCTACTTCCCCGGCGCGCACCTCACGCGGGCGGACGTCGTGAGCGCGTGGGCGGGGATCCGTCCGCTGGCCGACCGGGCCGCGGCGCACGCCGGGAGCGCCTCGCGCGAGCACACCATTGCCTGGAGCATGCCGGGCCTGCTCGCGGTGAGCGGTGGGAAGCTCACCACCTACCGCGCGATGGCCGAGGAAGTGGTGGACATGGTCTCGCGCGCGCTCGCGCGTCCGGATGGCACGCGCCCCGCGCGCGCCCGCGCCGCGACCGACCGCGAGCCACTACCGGGCGGCGCGCTGGGCGGTGACGTGCTCGACCTCGAGCATGAGACCGAGGTGGCGCAGACCCTCCTCGGGCGCCGCACCGCGGCCGAGCACCTGGTGTGCTCGTACGGGAGCGAGTGGCGCGACGTGTGGCATCGCGTCGAGCGAGAGCGGGCACTGGGCGCCGCGCTCGCGCCGCCACTCTCCTACATGGCCGCCGAGCTACACCACGCGGTGGAGCGGGAGATGGCGCTCACCCTCGCCGACCTGCTCATCCGCCGGCTGCACGTGGCCTTCGAGACCCGGGACAATGGCCGTTCGGTCGCGCCCGCCGTGGCCGCGATCGTGGCGCCGCTCCTGGGCTGGGATGACGAGCGGATCGCGCGGGAGCTGGAGGACTACGAGGGGGAGGTGGAGCGGATGTTCGGGATCGAGGAGTAGGGCATCGGGACTCGGGCTTCCAGGTAGCTTCCAGGGGCCATGATTCATCATGGCCCCACACCAGGCCCCATGTGGGGCCATGATTCATCATGGCCCTCTGGCATCAGCCCACAGCCGAGCCCCGAGTCCCTACTCCCTGATCCCCGTCCCCTCGTGAATCGTCTGGAGCTCCACGATCTTGAGCCGGCGGGTCGCGGTGGGGAGCTTGAGGACCGTCGAGTCCCCGACCGCCTTGCCGACGAGCGCGAGACCGATGGGCGACGACATCGTGACGTGCCCCTCCTGGAACTCCACCGCGTCACCGAAGACGAGGTTGTAGACCTCGGAGTCCCCAGTCTTCTCGTCCTCCACCACCACGCGTGAGCCGAGCCCCACGCGGTCGGACGGGATCTGGGAGATGTCGATCTGCGAGAGCTTGCTCAGGCGCTGGCGGAGCTGCCCGAGGCGCGCCTGCACGAACTGCTGCCGCTCCAGCGCGGCCTTGTACTCGGAGTTCTCGCGGAGGTCGCCGAGCTCCACCGCTTTGCGAATCTCGTTCGGGAGGGTGATGTTCAGCTCGTGCTGGAGCTTCTCGACCTCGTCGCCCAGCTTCTGCTTCAGCTCTTCGATCATCTGCGGCCCGACGGAAAAAGTAAAAAAAGTGAGCGCCCGGCCGTTGGACCGGGCGCGTCGCATACTGTCTCGCTCCGTGCATTGTAGACGGAGTGCGGGCCGAAGTCCACCCACCACGCCGGCCGCGCGCTGCGTCCTCGAGCCGGCTCGCGTGTGATCGCGCTCGAGCACGCAGGCGACGTCACGCGCGTCGTCCTGTCCACGCGCTGGAGCCGCGCATTCGGCTATTCGGTGAGCGCGTTCCTCACGCGCGGCATCCTCATCGACACCGGCTTCCCCGACGTCCGCGCCGAGGTCGCCGCGCTCCTCGACCGCGTGCGCCCCGCGGGCGTCGTCCTCACGCACCACCACGAGGATCACGCCGGCAACATGCCCCTCATCGCCCGGCACGCACTCCCCGTCGCCACGTCGGCAGGCACGCTCGCGCTCCTGGCCCACGGCGAGCGCGCCGGCTCCTACCGCCGCATCGTGTGGGGCGCGATGCCGCCATTCACCGAGCCGCTCGCTCCGTTCGCGCCGCCCGGGCTCCGGCTCGTACACCTGCCCGGGCACTCCGCCGATCATCACGCCGTATGGGACGACGAGCGCGGCGCGCTGTTCGCCGGCGACCTTTTCCTCGGCGTCAGGGTGCGGGTGGCGCGGCCAGGCGAGGACCCGCGCGTCCTCGCGCGCTCGCTCCGGCAGGCTGTGGCGCTCGGACCGCGCATCGTGTGGGACTCGCACCGCGGGCTCATCCCCCACCCCCTCTCGGCGCTCGCCGCGAAGGCGGACTGGCTCGATGAGACCATCGCGGCGATCGAGGCGCGCATCGCGCGCGGCTGGAATGACCGCGCCATCACGCGCGACGTGCTCGGCCCCGAGGACCGGGTGGGTTACGTGAGCTTCGGGGACCTGTCGCGACGCAACTTCGTGCGCGCGGTACGCACGCCGCCGGCCGCCGCGCCGAGGCTTCCCGGCGTTACCTCGGTCCCAGCAGCGTAGCTGCGGCGCCGGCCACACCCACGGCGGCCGCGGCGCACCCTACGGCTATCGCCGCGCCGCGCGTCGCCCGCAACGTGCGGCGAAGGCGTGGCGCGTGGCGATGGCGCGCGTCGAGCTCGTGTGTCTTCCTGGCCGCGAGCCCCCACGCGCCGAACGCCGCGAGTGAAACGAGGGGCATCGCGAGAAGCCAGCGCTCCGGCGCGGCGGCGAGCACTGCCGCGGTCCCGCCGGCGCCGAGCAGCGCACAGGCGGAGAGACTGCGAGGGTTCGCGCGACCCTCGCCGGTCGCCATGATGTTCGCCAGGGTGCGGCGCGGGAGCGGGGAGGCGGGGTCGAAGCGAGTGGTGGGGGTGGGCGTCGGCGTCGGCATCACCAGAGCGACGAGTGGATCGCGCGGGCCGTCACCCGGGCGGCGCCAGCGCGCTGGCCAGGTGCTTGCGGCCGTTCGCGTTAGGCGCGGCGTGGCACGAGCCTCGCGCACCTGTGGGCCGAGCTGGCATCAATTGACATCATGTGAGTGCGACCGTAAGCATTCGTTCCACCCCGCCTCCCTGCTGCGGCGAGCGCCCTGGCGCGGTCATGGCGTTCTCCTGGCGACCGCAAACCTATCCCGGAGTGACCAGCAGGCGATGCAGGTGCAGCGTCCACCTTCCTCGGTGAAGCATTCGAAGCCGCGGCGCTCCCACTGGCGCTGCGTCGCTCCGGCGCGACACTCCCTGTCGCGGAACGCACACAGGATGGAGCGTAGCCTGGCATTGCTCGCCTCCGAGCGCGCCATGGCTGGCGCGAGCAGCTGACGTGGCGACCGTGCAGGCTGTTCCCTTCCCGCGCGCGCGGGCCGTCGTCACCGGCGCCGGCGGCTTCATCGGCCATCACCTGGTGAGCTTCCTCAAGCGGCAGGGGTACTGGGTGCGTGGCGTTGATCGCAAGCTTCCGGAGTACGCGCCGAGCGAGGCGGACGAGTTTCTGCTGCTCGACCTGCGGCGTTGGGAGAGCTGCCTCGAGGCGACGCGCGGGGTGGGCGAGGTCTACGCGCTCGCCGCGGACATCGGCGGGATGGGCTACATCTCGGGCCACCATGCCGACATCCTGCACGACAACATTCTCATCAGCACCCATACGCTCGAGGCGGCGCGGAAGAACGGCGCGTCGCGCCTCTTCTTCGCGTCCTCCGCCTGCGTGTACCCGGAGTACCGCCAGAAGGAGACCGAACTGACGCCGCTCCGCGAGGAGGAGGCGTATCCCGCGCAGCCGCAGGACGCCTACGGCTGGGAGAAGCTGACGACGGAGCGCCTCTGCACGCACTATCGCGAGGACTTCGGCCTCGAGACCCGGATCGCACGCTTCCACAACATCTACGGCCCGCTCGGCACCTGGAGTGGCGGGCGGGAGAAGGCGCCCGCGGCGCTCTGCCGGAAGGTGGCGGTGGCCAAGCTCGCCGGTGATTCGGTGATCGAGATCTGGGGCGACGGCGAGCAGACGCGCTCCTTCTGCTACGTGGACGATTGCGTCACCGGGATCTGGAAGCTCATGCGCTCCGAATACCCGCATCCGCTCAACATCGGGCAGGACCGGCTGGTGACGGTGAACGAGCTGGCGGACCTCATCGCGGGCGTCGCCGGCGTGCGCGTCGCCAAGCGCCACGTGCCCGGCCCGCAGGGCGTGCGCGGCCGCAACTCCGACAACTCGCGCGTGCGCGAAGCGCTGGGCTGGGCGCCGGAGATCCCACTGGAGGCGGGGCTCGCGCGCACGTACGAGTGGATCGAGGCGCAGGTGCGCCGCGCCGCGAGCCGTAGCCCGCGCGAGGCACGCGAGTACGCCGGCCCGGACCGCGCCGCGGTCTGACGCGCCCGGCAGGCCGGCGGCCGGCGGACGAATGGAGGCGATCCGGCGCGTGAACGTGCTCGGGGTCGGCGTGAGCGCCATTGACCCGGCGCAAGCCATCCGCACGATTGACGGGTGGATCGCGCGCGGCGAGCAGCGCTACGTGTGCGTTACCGGCGTACACGGCGTGATGGAGAGCCAGCGCGACGATGCGGTCCGGAGCATCCACAATGCAGCTGGTCTCGTCACGCCGGACGGCATGCCACTCGTCTGGCTCGGCCGCCTGGCTGGTCACCGGCACGTGGCGCGCGTGTACGGCCCGGATCTCATGCTGGCGTATTGCGCCCACGCGGCACGGTCGGGGCGCCGCCACTTCTTCTACGGCGGCGCGCCTGGCGTGGCCGAACGGCTGGCGCGGCGCCTCCGCGCGCGCTTGCCGGGCGTACGCGTGGTAGGGTGGATCTCCCCGCCCTTCCGCGAGCTGAGCGCGGCCGAAGACGAGGACGCGGTGCGGCGCATCAACGATGAGGATCCGGACATCGTGTGGGTGGGGTTGAGCACGCCGAAGCAGGAGCGGTGGATGCACGCCCACCTTGGCCGCGTGCGCGCGCCCGTGCTCGTGGGCGTGGGCGCTGCGTTCGATTTCCTCGCGGGTGCCAAGCGTCAGGCGCCGCGCTGGATGCAGCGGAGCGGGCTCGAGTGGCTCTTCCGGCTCGGCGCCGAGCCGCGGAGGCTGTGGCGACGCTATCTGGTGAACAACCCGGCATTCGTCTGGCGCGTGGCGCAACAGGCGGTGGGCGCGCGCCGCTACGATCTGGCGCCGTGACTGTCCCATGACCACGCGATGACGGCGCTGGCCCAGCCCGTGGCCCGTGTGCCGCTGCGCGCCGGCCGCCTGCGCCTCGGTCTCCTGCACGCCGCGATCACGCTCGCGCTGGCAGTGGCCGCGCTCGTGGACGTGCCGCGCGCCGTCCGCGCCGGGCCAATGACCGGGCTCGGTGCGGCGACGGTCGCGCAGATCGCGATCGCGGGTCTCGCCCTGCTCGCGGCGGGGGCGTGGCCGAAGCGTCTGCTCGCCTCGCTCGCTCCATTCGCGGCGCTCCTCGCCTGGGCGGGGGTGAGCGCGTGGTGGGCGCCGCCGCGCCCGGACGGCGTGCAGAACGCGCTCGCCTACCTCCTCTTCGGCGTGCTTGCCGCGGCGGCTGGAACGGCGTCGGCACGGAGCAGCGGGCGGACGGAGCAGATCATCGGGCGTGGCATGCGCTGGGTGGACGTGGTGGGGCTCGGGCTCGTGGCGGCGAGCGTGGCGCTGCGCGGGCTCCCCGTGAACATCGATGCGGTGCCGTGGCTCGTGCACCCGCGCGCGCTCGCGTTGCTGGCGCTCGTGCCGCTCTCCTGGCACCTCGCCGCGTGGTATCACGATCGCGCCCGCGAGATCATTCCCGCGTGCCTGTGGGTGGCGGCGATCTTCGTGAGCCTCTCACGCACGGCCACGGCGACGGCACTCATCCTCGTGGCCGCGGTCGTGCTGCTCCGCCTGTTCGCGCGGCGTCGGCTGGTAGGTCAGGGTGCGGCGCGTGGCGCGATGCGACGCGCGGCGTGGCTCGGCCTCGTACCCCTCGCGGTCGTGGCCGCCGCGCTGGTCGTCGCCCCCTTCCGCGCCCGGCTCTTCGCGCGTGGCGGGCCGGGCGCGCCGGGGCGCGAGACGATGCAGATCAGCGACAACGGCCGCATGGCGATGTGGCGCGGCCTCGTCGCTTCCGCGCGCGAGGCGCCGATCATTGGCCACGGACTTGGATCGAGCCACCTCGTGGTCTCGCAGCGGTACGAGTGGGTGGGCCACCCACACAACGACTACCTGCGCATCTGGCACGACCTCGGCGCCATTGGCCTCGCGTTTCTCGTTCTGGCGCTCGGCGGCTGGCTGCGCGCGCTCGGTCGCGAGTGGCGGTGGGGGGAGCGCCACGCGAGCGAGCCGGCGCCGCTCCACCTCGCAGCGCTCCTCACGCTGGCCGCCGTGATGTTGGGGATGCTCACCGACAACCCGCTCGTCTACTCGTTCGTGATGGCGCCGGCGGGCGTGGTGATCGGCGCGGCGTTGGGTGTGCAGCCGGCAGCGGATGAGGCGGCGAGCTTCCGCTCGCGGCGAGGCGGGCTCTCGTCCGCGGGGTGGCGCTCCATGTGGGAGCAATCATCCGAGCGGGAGTACTCGGGCGAGACGGAGGGGCGGCACCGCAAGCGGAAGCGCCGGCGCGCATAACCGGGCTGGCCTTTGCCAGCACTGCTCGACGATGTCATCCCGCAGGAGCGCCGCAGGCGCGAGTGTCGGGATCTACCGTCCCGTACGCGGAGCGAGCATCGCGGTAGGGAGAGTAGATCCCGACACTCGCTCGCTGCGCTCGCTCCTGCGGGATGACAGGGGGTGCGATAACGAGCCGCTGTCGGCCCCCCCCTATCGCCGGAACTCCCCGGTCACGTCCTGCCCCAGCGCGCGCCACTCGCGCTCCGTGCGGCGCGCGCCGAGCCAGGTGAAGGGGCGCGAGTTGGTGGCGAGGGAGTAGGAGTTGGCGCGGAAGCGGTTGTCGCGGGTGGTGTAGGTGGCGCGGTCGAACAGCTTGGCCGAGCCCGTCGTGGCGATGCCCGAGACCCCGCGGGGCATGCTGATCGTGTTGTCGTGCACGTCGAGGCCGCGGAGTGCGTACGCTCCATAGGCGCCCGAGCCGCGATCGCCCGCCTGGATGCCGACGACCCCGTTCCGGTTGTCCTCGACGGTGTTGCCGTAGACCTCGACGTGCTGTGAGACGGAGACGAGGATTCCAGCGCCTGTCACGCCGTCCGCCGGCACGGCGTGAGTACCATTACGTCGGGCTGTATTCTCGCGAATGACGGCGCTGTACGAGATCTCATGGAAGATCCCGGCCTCGGCGTTGTCCTCCACGCGGTTCCGCTCGTAGAGCGTGCGGACGTTGTCGATGTCGGTCCAGAGGCCGGGGCCGTGGTTGTGGTGGACGAAGTTGGAGCGGACGACGAGGTCGCGCGTGCGCGCGAACTTGGTGCCCCCGGCCTCCCAGTACATGTCGTAGCGGGCGCGGGGATTGTTGTAGGCGATCTCGTTCCCCTCGATGAGGATGTCGTCGCCGCCGCCGAGGATGCCGATCTGGCCGTTGTGGTGGATGCGGTTGCGGAGGACCCGCGCACGGTTGCCGAGTCGGATGCCACCGGTGGTGTTGAGGCGGATCTCGCAGCCCTCGATCACCCAGCCGCCGGCGCTCGCGCCGTCCAACTTGATTGCACCGTCCTGCACCGGTGGGTCGTAGCGCTCGATGATGAGCCCGCGGATGGTGACGTTGCGCGGGAGCGGGTCGGTGTCGGCGCGAAAGGCGTACGGCACCGCGCCCTCGCCGTCGAGGGTCGCCCCCGAATCGCCGACGAACGACATGCCGTCCTTCGGTGCGACGCTCTGTCGTCGGTAGACGCCGGCGGCGAGGCGGAAGGTGGTGCCTGGTGGATGGCTGTCGACTCTCGCCTGGATGTCGTCTCCGGGCGCGAGGCGGACAGTGATGGACGCGCGCGGGCGCACGGTGATCGGCACCGTCTCGCTGATTCCCTCGCTCGCAGCGGAGATCGTCGCCGTCCCCGCGCCGACGGCAGTGACGAGGCCCACACTCGACACAGTAGCGATGCGCGACGAATCGGAGGTCCAGGTCACCTCGCGGCCCGGGAGTGCAGTCTCGCCCGCATCGCGTGGCGTGGCGAGGAGCAGCACGGTGTCGCCGGGCGTGAGAAGCGTAGTGCGGGCGAGGATAGTGACCGTGCCGACGGCGCGGGATGCAGGCGCATGGGCCACGCTCGCCGAGTCGGCCGGAGCGCTCTCACGCGCGGCAGGCTCGGCGCCGGCGCACGCGGAGAGCGTGAGGGCGAGGACGAGCAGGAACGCGCGCGCGGGAACGCGCGTCACCCGCGCGTCGCGGGTACGGACCGCTCGCCTCCCATGCGGGTCGCCATCGGATCGCGCGCCACGTCATCGCCGCCGATTCCCTGCGCGCGGCAGAGCGCGGCCAGGCGCCCGTCGGTAGCGAGGAGCGCATCCCATGCTCCACTCTCGACGAGACTCCCATGTTCCATGACGTGGATCCGGTCCGCGCTGCGCACGGCTGTGAGCCGGTGCGTGATGAGGAGGGTCGTGATACACCCGTGCAGCCGTTCGATGGCGTCGAGAATGCGGCGCTCGTTCTCCGAGTCGAGCGCGCTCGTCGCCTCGTCGAGGATGAGCAGAGCCGGCTCGCGGAGGAGTGCGCGCGCGAGCGCCAGCCGCTGACGCTCGCCGCCGGAGAGGAGCACGCCACGGTCACCGATCACCGTGTCGAGCCCCTGCGGGAGTTGCGTCACGAAGCCCTCCGCTGCCGCCTGGGCCAGCGCGCCGCGCAGTTGTGCTTCGGTCGCGCCGGGCCGAGCCCAGAGGAGATTGGCGCGGACGGTGTCGTGCAGCAGGAAGGTGTCCTGCGGCACGTAGCCAATTCGCTCGCGCCACGCAACCACGCGCTCGGGCGTGAGTGGCGCACCGTCTACGGACACCGTACCCGTTTCGGGCGTTAGGAGACCGAGGACGAGATCGGCGACCGTGCTCTTCCCTGCTCCGGACGGGCCGACGATCGCCGTCGTGCGGCCGGCTGGAATGTCGAGGTCGAGGTCGCGGACGGCGTATGCGTCGCCATCCGGGCGGTAGCGGAAGCCTACACCAGCGAAGCGAACGCCGCGTCGCAGGGAGAGGGTTGGAGGCGCGGCGGCCGGCGACGCGGCGTGCGGGGCCGCACCGCGCGCTTCGCATCGCTCGATCATTGCGCTCACCCGCGTGAAGGCGGGGAGCGCGTTCACGAAGTATTGCCAGGTGTGCTGGATGTCCGAGAAGCGGGGTACCAGGCGCGCGAACAGGAAGAGCAGGAGCAGGATCGCCGCGGTAGGGAGCGCGAGCACCTCGAGGGAGAGGTAGACGAGCACGCTCAGCACGAGCACGGAGCCAAGGCTGAACCACGCCGCGGCGGTCGCGTAGCCAGCGCTCGCCCCGGCGTACGTGCGCGCCAGCCGCTCGCTCAGCGCACCGAAGGCCGCCTCGTTCCGCCCCTCGGCGCCGTAGCTCCGGGCGGTCTTGAGCCCGCCCAGGTGCTCCTGCACCGCGCTCGCCAGGTCGGCGCCAGCTTCCGAGAGTATCTCCCCGGCGTTGCTCGCGCGAGCGTTCCAGCGGCGGAGCGCGAGGAGAAGCAATGCGCCACATCCCGCGGCGATGGCGCTCATCGCCGGAGAGATCTGCACGGCCAGCGCGAGGTAGATGGTGCCGGCGAGTAGCTGTGACGCGAGGTGGAAGAGCGTGGACGATGCGGTGCCCACGCGGTCCAGCTCGGTGGTGAGCGCGTGCGTGAAGTCCGACGTGCGCTCGCGCGCGAAGGCCGGCCAGGGAAGTGAGGTGACCGCGTGGTAGAGCCGCCGGCGCAGCGCGCTGATGAACCCTTGCTCGAGCACCGTGCTCGCGACCGCGTGCGCGCGCTGCAGTAGCGTCCGTAGCGCGACGACGACGACGTACACCGCGAGCACAGCCAGCACCGTTGGCCGTGCCCCCACGCCCGCGAACGCGGAGCGCACCGCACCGGCGATACGCCCCACGGCGCCCTCGCTCACGTCGAGCCCCACGAGCGCGAGCATCGGCACAAGCAGCAGGAGGCCAACCCATTCGGTGAGGGAGAGGGCGACGGAGAGCGCGAGCACGCGCCACGCCCGCCCGCCGGCCTGCGCGAAGAGCGCGCGCGTGAACGCTACGGCGCGCTCGCGTTGGGCGCTCACGAGAATCGCCGCATGGCGAGCGCGCCGTACTTGGCCACGAGGCGAAGCGGCCGTATTACGTGGTAGAGTGGATGGAGCCCGTCAGGGAGCGGGAGCGCGGACCAGTCCGCCGGTGCCGGGGTGAAGAGTGCGCGCACTACGAAACGTGCCTTGTCGCGGACTGTCTCCCGCACCCGCAGGTGAACGCGTATCGAGCGCATTCCAGACGCTTCGCCGCTTAGTTCCCGGCGCACCTCCGAGACGAGTCCGGGGAGCGAGGCATCGGCCGACGCCCAGCGTGCGATTTCGGGGGGCAGCGGGGCGTCGAGAAGCTCGCGCGCCAGCGTGACACCAAGACGGAGTGCGCGCTCCGCACGTGCATCGCGCGCAGCGTGGCACACCCGTTCCCAGTCGAGTGCCGGCGAGTACGGACCTTTGGTACGGCGCAACAGCTCGGCCACGTCCGTGATCCAGATCAGGCGATCCCAGGCATGAGAGGACCCGTGGACGCACAGTACGAGCAGCAGGTCCTCGTTGGCAAGCGTCGGTACCGGAGCGCCGCCGAGCATGGTGGTCACGTGCCGTGGCCACAGGTCGTCGAAGGTGATGCGGACGCCGAAGATGTCCTTGGCGACGCACCATTGAAGTTCGACCTTGTCGTCGCCGCGAACGAGGGACTCTTCGTTGCCAGTGCGAAGGAGCTGACGTTCCTGGGCCGGCGTCCGCGCGTGCTCCTGCTCGTAGCCGAGGGCGGCGATCACATCACGCGACGCCGGAAGGTCGCGCGCCGCGATGAGTATGTCCAGGTCGGCGAAGCAGCGCAGAGCGACGTCGCCGTAGACGTCGGCGGCGAGCACGGGCCCCTTGTATGGGAGGGCGGCGACGCCGCGTACCGTCAGCGCGGATAGGATGCGTCGCAGTTCGCCAGCGAGGCGCAGGTTTCGGGCGACAGTGAGCGCGTGCTCGGCGCGGAGGCGGTCGAGGGGGCCTGCCGGCACGGAGTCGAAGCACATGTCGCGGAGCGCGTCGAGGTGCCGGTAGAGGAGCGGCGCCACCCCGTGCTCTATGGCCGCGTCGACGAGCGCGTCCCAATCCGGATGGTCAGCGAGTTCCGCGCGGAGCGCCGCCGCGTCTTCCGGCGTGAGGCGTGCTCGGGCGCAGCGGCGCAGGAGCACGTGCTCGCGCGCGCCGGCCGAACGCCGGGCCGTTGTCATGCCGGCGGCCCGCGGCGCTAGGGACCCGCCGGCGCGGCGACCACCGGCGATTCGCCGTACCTGACCGACCATTCTCCAACGCGGCCGAGCGCCTCCTCCCAGCGGAGGAAGCGGTGCGGGAACTCGCGCTGCACCAAGCGGGCGATCTCGCCGACCGATGTGCCGCCATCGATGTGCGAGAGGATGACGCGGTCGATGCGCCCCTCCTCGTCGAGCACCGGAATGTGGCGGTCGGCGCGCCTGCGTAGGGTATCCGGCGAGAGGACGAGGCTGTGGAACGCGCCCTGGCGAAAGTTCGCCTTGACACGCCGTTTGTCGCCCTGCGCCAGGATGACCGTGTCCCAGAACCACAGGTACTCGCCGCCGAGGAAGCGGGCCTCGACTGTGGCATGGACGACATCACCTTGTGCGATGGGCACGGCTTCTGTGAACGGAAAGTATGCCTGGCCGTAGATGACCTTCGGCGCGCCAGGCGCGTTCGAGAAGCCGATACCCGGAACGAGCTCCGTATCGAACCAGAGCGCGAGCCCGTGTGCCGTGCCCGCGCGCTCCGCAACCCACGTCAGCTCGCCACGCGCGTCCGGGCACTCGGTCACCGTATAGTCAATCGTGGCCCAGTGCCGGGGGGCCGTGAGGAGCTGGTCCGGGGTGAATCGTTCCTTCCACCACCAGTTCGTCTCGCGACGACGCGCCGCGGCGAGATTGAGGCCCCGCGCGTGGATGGTCCAGCACTCGACCTTGCGTTCGTACACCGCTCCCGCCTCGACCACGGCAGCGAGCATCGTATCCTTCACAGGGATCAAGGTGCCCGAGGGCGCGAGGAGCCGCCGACGCGTGTCGGCGATCGTCTCGATGTGCCGCCCGAAGAGGGGGAGGACGCCACGGAGGTCGGCGACGACGACATCGGCTCGCTGTGGAAGGCTAAGTCGACTCGAGACATCCTGTACGAAAGTGATGCGGTCCGCGAACCCGTTTGCCGCGGCGAGCTCCCGCCCGACTTGGATCGCGTCGTTTGGCTCGACCGCGTACACGTGTCCGGCGCCCATCTGACACGCAAGGAGTGCGTGCATCGCGGTTCCGGTGCCAATGTCGAGGACAGTGCAGCCGGGAGTGACGCTTCGCTCGAGCGCGGCGACGTAGGCGCGCATACGCACCTCGTCCGCGATCATGCTTCCGTAGTCCGAGAGGCTGTACACCGGTCCGGCGCGATAGTCAGGAGGCGGACAACACCGCGGCCGCGCGGACTGCGACGAAGTCATCACGGATGGCGTCGCGGAGCGCCGGCAGCCGCTCAGGGGCCGCGTGCGGGGTGACGCGCCTGACAGGTACGCTAGCTGCCAGCCGCGACAGGACGCATAGCTCGGACGCCCGCATTCCGACATCGAGCAGCGCACCCGGGTAGCTGTTGCCCACGAGCGCGATGACTGCGGCAGCCGGGTCGAGCGTTTCAATGCGGGGGGCAGTCTGGTCGTCGACTCGCTCGTCGAGGACGTAGACGGCGCCGAGCGGGAGCGACTCATGCGAGAACTCGTAACCGTCGGTCCGAAGGTCGAGGTACTGCTTCGCCCATGTCGGCGTCAGGCGGGGGAGCGCGTCGGGCGCACCGAACAGCATCTCGGCCGACGTCGACCAGAGCTTGAGCTGCGCGTAGCCCGGTGGAACGCGGAACCTACGGCCGTCGTAATCGAGAGCCAAGACGTCGTCGGTGAGGACGCGGTAGCCCGCGCGCGCGAACGCGGCGGCTGTCGTGGACTTCCCGGCGCCAGCCGGACCGGACACGGCGACCGCCTGGCCTTCCACCTCGAAGGCGCTCGCATGCAGGCAGGTCTTGCCGCGGAGGCGCAGGATAAACCCGAGCACCGGGTTCAGCAGGTACGTGATCGTGTCGGCAAGCGTCGATGATGCCGGCCAGGCCGCACGCACCCGGTCGCCCCGCCCAGAGACGAGGAATTCTGTGCCGTCCGCGTATCTGAACCGGAACCCGCCGTCCCTCGTGCGCGTCAGAATGAGCGATGGGAGCCCGTTCGTCTCCCGATCGCTACTCAGGAACCAAGGTCGCTCGCCCTGAGCGCTCTCGCCGGAGACATCGCATCGGCGAGCCAGGTGGACGCGGACGTCCGGGCTCTGACCGGTCGCCGCAGGCAACAAACCGGACACGGGCTCGTTGATTTCGAGGCCGAGCCCATAGATCCTGTACAACCAGGGCATGATAATCGTGCTACGAGAATCAGGCGCCTCGCGTCCGCTTCCGCGCCACGCGACGCAGTCACCGCCGTCAGGTTCGCATGTTGTTATCCTTGACGGCGTTGTCGCCCGGGTTCCTATTACCCTGCGTTCGTGTCAGGGCCAAGAAATCTCCGTACACGACGAGCTTGGGTTCAGCGAACGGCTTCTTGGACGGAGTGGAGTTCTCGCGCATTTGGTCTGCTCCTGAGGGAATGAGGTGAGCGCGTGTTCGCGACGCGCCGGAGCCACCTATCGAGTAGCCCCGCGCGGAACTGATACCAAAGGTCGTACACCTCGCCGCCACCCGTCCAGTGCACCGGTGTGACCCGTACGTACGCTAGAGTTGGTGGAGCGAACTCTCGCGGCAGTGTCCCGCGTGTCTCGGCGTGCCGCAAGCGCGCCGCGTAAAACTCGACAGGCAGGCCGGATTTGGGGCGACGAAGCACCGGCTCGGGGAGGATACCCTGCATCGCCACCCGCGCGAGTTCCTTGTGCTGACACCACGGAATTGCCGGGATCGAGACGACGTACGCAATGAGCCGCGTGTCGAGCAACGGAAGCCGAATAATAACGGGCAGCCGCGTGACGCCGGGATCCAGCGATTCCATGAACGATTGCCAGACCGGTGCCGTCAGCCGCGCCTCCACTTCGGGTCGCGTGGGGTGTGAGGAGAGCGGCCGCTCACGAATAAGCTCCTGGTGGCGATTGCGCAGATCGAGGCGATCCGCGAACTCGGGCCGGATCCAGGCGGGGAACGGCTCCGGCGCGCTGCCGCGGCACGAGGCGCCGCGCGGTCTCCAGAATGAGCGCAGGCCGAAGCCAAGTCGTGGCACCCGTCGGGCTCGAACAAGATACCGGGCGGCCCGCCACAGAATCGCCGGCAGCTCAGCCGTGCCGAGTGCTGCCCGCAGGCTTGGGGCACTGAATAGCGCGTCTCCATCCTCGCCGTAGAGAGCCACCCGCGCATGCGACGCCATCGCGGCCGTAGACTCTACGAAAACCGGAAGATCGGGCTCATCGACGGGCTCGGGCCGTAAGAGCCTCGCGTCGCCGTCCCAGGATTCAAGGGGCGCACGGCGGTCGGCGGGGTGGCACTCGAGCGGGATGCTCAGCCGCTCGGCGACCATGCGAGTGAATGGCAACTCCTCGTCGTCGAGATGAGTCAACACCGACGTGTGCGCGCGGAGCTCGCCGCCTGCCCGCCTTGCCAGCAGCTCCTTTGCGGTCGCCGCCAGCATCGTCGAGTCCAGGCCGCCGCTCAAGTAGATGCCCACTTGATCGGTCCGCATACGGTCACCGACGGCAGCGGACAGCAGCTCGCGGAAGTGCTCCACGTACTCCGCATCCCGGCGGTAGCGGATCGGCGCCGGCGTCGGGAACGACCAGTAGCGCCGGACGGTCACGCGGCCGGTACCGACGCGCACTGAGAGGACGTGCGCTGGCGGGATGCGCTGCACGTCGCCGAAGAACGTCGTGTCCAATTCGGCGTTGTACCCAACGAGCAGGAAGTCGCCGATCGCATGCTCGTTCAGCCGGTCGGACACCGCCGGGTGCCGACGGACAACTTCAAGCGTGTTGGAAAGCACGCATACGCCGCCGACCAGCGAGTAGTAGAACAACTTCACCCCGAACGGGTCGCGCGCACAGAACAGTCGGCGCTCGCGCCCATCCCAGATCGCGAAGGCGAAGTCGCCGAGCAGGTGGTGCACGCATTCGTCGCCCCAGGCGTGGTAGGCGTGCAGGATGAGCTCCGGGTCGGTCACCGCAGCCGCCACACGACGCCCGGCACCCCTCAGTTCTCGCAGGAGGTCCGCGCGCGCATCCACCCGCGCATCCGCTGTGATCCACACCTCCCCGTCGAGCGTGCATGGCTGCCGCTCGTGCTCCGCCTCGTCCGTCGTGCGGAACATCGCGTGGCCAAAGCCGATATTGCCACGTGTCCAAGTCTCGCGGGCATCCGGGCCGCGGTAGGCCATGAACTCCGTGAGGCCGCCGAGTAGGCGCTCGTCCACGGGCGCGCCGTCGAGGTGCAGGATGCCGACGATCCCGCTCACTGGACGTCGTTTCCCAGCGCGAGCAGCGGCGTGAACCTGTCGAGTTCGACGTCGCCGACGACCACGCGCCCGCCACTCTCCACCCAAGCATGCGCCTCGAACCCTCGGCGGCCGTCGCGCGCCACACCGATCCGCACCGATGCCACGTGGCCGGCGCGCTCGAGGAGCGCGCTCGCCGCCAGCGCCTGGACGAGGCAGGACGCACGTGGCACCACCCGGCTCGCACGCGTCACCGCGCGCGCGATTGTGACGGGCATGTGGGAACTGAGCCGCGCTGGGCGGCGTCCCCTTCCACCGAGCCGCGCGACTGTACCCCGCGCCAGGGGAAACGGGAGCGTCCACAGCGCGAGGCGCGCGGCGGCGACGGTGACGATCGCGATGGCCGTCAGACGCTGCTCGGCCGTCGGCAGGCGCAGGAAACGCCGGAGCCTACCGGGCATCCGTGCCATCCACCTCGACCAGCCCGTGCTTCGCCAGATCCTCCAGCAGGCTCACCACCGATCGCTCGCACTCCTCGGCCCCCACGTCGTACTCCTCGAGCAGTACGTCGCGGACCTCGCGAACGGACTTCGGTTCCTGGAGCAGACTCCAGATTCGAACGCCCACGGGGTCGAGCCCGTAATAGACCGAGTTCTTGAGATTGAGGATCACGGCCTCCCCCGCGAGATCGGCCGTGACCTGCTCCTTAGTGGCGACTACGGTGGAGTCCGCGGAAATCACAGGTTTGTTCTCGGAGGCAGGCGACTGAAGTGCTGGGAACTCATTGCAGGAACCACGCAGAGCGAGCGGAGCAACCCTCGTTCCGAAGCGCCGCGCCCCTACAACAGGCGATCCGCGCGTGTAGCATCGAGGGAGACAGAGATGAAAGCGGGCAACACTGTTGCGGCAGCGCCACGAAAGCAGCGCTGACTGCAACAACTTCAACAATAATCAGTTACAGGGTGTCACTATTTGTTTCCCTAAGCATTGAACCGGGGAATTCACTCCACCATCACCATAACACCTTAACAATTCGGCAGTTGCGGAGCAATCCGAGTGTTTCTGGCTCGCGTATATCGTGAAGCGAAAACTATTGGCGTGCCCAGCCCGGCTGGCCCACGCATTGCCAACCTTGCTGGCTCATCTCCGACCCTCAATGACTCCGCGTGCGTCGTCCGTCAATTCGCGTCATCCTCACGTCGGTCTGCCTCGCCTGTACGCCGGCACTTGCCCAGAGTTCGGCCGCGCGGGGTAGCGCGACCATCGTCCTCGAGCCTGGCGACCTCGTCCGCATCACCGTCTGGCGGAAGCCAGAGCTGAGTGGTGACATCCTCGTCGCCGCTGATAGCACCCTCAAGCACCCTCTCTACCGCGACGTGAAGATCGCGGGGCTTCCGCTCCCCGCGGCGCACGCGCGATTGCAGGAGTTCCTGAAGCAGTTCGAGGCGTCACCTCAGTTGGTGTTGGAACCCCTCTTTCGGGTGACGGTCGGCGGCGAGGTGCGTAACCCGAACCTCTATTCCCTCGCGCCCGAAACCACGATCTCGCAGGCCGTGGCGCTCGCTGGCGGACCGACCGAGCGCGGTCGGCTGGACCAGGTGCGCGTGCTGCGTGGCGGGCGCGAGCTGAGGGTGAACCTCACGAGCGCCGGGGCGCAGGGCACGCAGATGCCTATCGTCTCCGGTGATCAGATCTTCGTCGTGCGGCAGCGCAGCGTCTTCCGCGATGTCATCCTCCCCGCCGCCAGCGTGGTTGGCGCGGCGGCCGCGATCGCCGGACTGTTCATTCGACGCTGAGCCGGCCGCGCTGCCGCTCCTAATTCGACTCTTCTCACGCCGTACCGAGCTGTTTGATGCCTGAAGCCCCATCCCCGTATCGACCTACCAACCACGCTTCCCACGCCGAAGGCGTGACCGCCAGGCGCACTGTCGAGCCGGAGCCGGTATCCGAGTCCGTCAATCTTCGGGAAGTCCTCGCCGTCCTGCGGCGCAATCGCTGGCTGGTGCTGGCCGTCGCCATGGTGGCGTTCGGGCTCTCCGCGTTTGTCGCCCTGCGGACCGTTCCGCTCTACCGCGCCAAGGCGGTGATCCGCGTCGCCAATACGCGCCAGGCGATCACCGGTGGCCTATCGGACGAGGGTCAGCCGAGCACCGTCGGCCTTTACACGGATCCGCTTCGTTCGCTCCTGCAAGTGGTGACGAGCCGGCAGATCGCCGCCGAGGTCGTGGACAGCACGCCGGTGCCGCTCCGCGTCGCCGTAGATGGCATCCCGGCCGAGCTCGTGACCGACGTCCACGTGGCACCCGGCGCGCCCGCGGACACGATTCCCCTCCGCTTCGACGCGGCTGGCGTCTCCGTGACTGGAGCGGCGGGCGCCGCGCGCGCCGCGTACGGCGCGCCGGTCGAGCTTCCGGGACTTCGGTTCACGGTGACGAAGGCACCCCCTGCGGCCACGGGTGCCATACGCATCGTCGCCAGGGAGAACGCCGTCAGTGCCGTCGTCGCGGGCCTGCGCGCCACCCAGCGCACGGAGTCCGACATCGTCGATGTCGAATTCCGGTCGCCCGATCCGCGAGCGGCGCAATTGGTCGTCAACTCGGTCGTACAGGTATTCCAGCGCGCCAACGCGCAGTCGTCGCTCCAACAGTCCCGCCGGCGACGGCTGTTCGTGGAGGAGCAGCTCCGCCAGAACGATTCGCTCCTCAACACCGCGCAGCGGGCGCTCGCTGGCTTCCGCGGCCGAGAGCAGACGTTCAGCACCCGCGAGAAGTTCTCGAACGAGCAGCGCGACCTGATGGGCCTCGAGGTGCAACGTGAGGGATTCGCCGCCGACCGCGCCGTCTACCGTTCGCTCCTCACGCGAATGCAGGACGCCCGGGGGAGCGGGCGGGAGGAGGGGCTCCGGACGCTCGTGTCGTCGCCGGGGATCGCCGCGAACCCGATCATCACGCAGCTCTACACGCAGCTCTCGCGCTACCAGGCGACGCGCGATTCGCTGACGACCGGTGCCTGGGCGAACGCCACCACGCACCCGGATGTGCAGCGGCTCGACACCTTGATCGCGAGCGCGCAGGGCCGGATGCTCGATGCGGTACGCAGCCAGGTCATCTCGCTCGACGCCCGCATCTCGGTCCTCGACACCGTCCGCGCGCGCAACTCCACGACGCTCCAGCGATTGCCGGGAGTCGAGGCGGAGGAGCTTCGGTTCGCGAACCTCGTCGAGAGCAGCCGCCGTGTGGGCGAGCAGCTTCGCGAGGAGTACCAGAAGGCGAAGATCGCGGAGGCGGTGGAGGTGGGGCAGGTCGAGATCGTGGATCTCGCACCGGGGCCGGGCACTCCCCTGGGCGGTGGGCCGCTCCCCAAGATGATGATCGGCCTGCTCGTGGGGCTCGTGCTCGGCACCGGTGCCGCGTTCCTGCGCGAGCACCTCGACACGACGATCACCCGGCGCGAGGACATCGAGCGCGTGTTGCGCCTCCCGTCGCTGGCAGTCATCCCGGCGGTCGCCGCGGTGGCCGGGAAGCGCAACGGGAGCAGGAACGGGAACGGAGCCACCCACGGCGGTCTCTCGCGGATCAGCAGCTTCTTCAACGGGAACGGGAAGAACGGGGATGGCGGGAACGGTGGTCACCCGCCGAACGGGAACGGCAAGGCGAACGGGCATGGTGAGCAGGGGGACGCACTCAAGGCGCGCCCGATATCTGGGCCGGTGAGCACGCCGATGACGGAAGCGTACGTGACGCTCCGAACCAACCTGCTCTTCACCCAGGCCACCACGAAGCTCAAGACCATCCTCGTCACCAGCACCGCGCCCAAGGACGGCAAGACGACGGTGGCGGCCAATCTCGCGCGGACCCTCGCGCAGCATGGCACCCGCGTGCTGCTCGTGGATTGCGACCTGCGCCGGCCGAGGGTGCACCGGATGTTCGGGGTGCAGGCGAAGCCGGGGCTCGCCGATGTGCTTCTCGATCCGCAGCGGCTAGACGAGGCGATCCACCGCCCGGGGAACCGGGAGCTGTACGTGCTCCCCGCGGGCGCCAGCCCACCGAACGCGTCGCAGCTCCTGAGCAGCGGTGCCATGCGGGAGCTGCTCGACAAGCTTTGCGCAACGTTCGACATGGTCGTCCTGGACTCGCCACCCGTGCTCGCTGTCGCGGACGCATCCATCCTCGCGGGGCTGGCCGACGGCATCCTCTTCGTGGTGCGCGCCGGCAGCACCGAGCGCGACAACGCCACCGGGGCACTCCAGCAGCTCTCTGCCGTGGGGGCCCGCGTGGTCGGGGTGGTACTCAATGACCCCGATGCGAAGGTGCCGGAGTACGGCGGCTACTACTACAAGTACTACTACGACTACGCGTCCGAAGCGCGTGAGTAGAAACGGACGATCCGCGCGTCGCAGATAGGCCGTATACAGGAAGCACGAAGCAGGTAGCAGGTAGTAGCAGCGCGCTCCCTTCCGCACCTCGTCCCTCGCTCGTGCATGTGTGCGAGCGGAGCGGTAGCTGCGCCCACGAATCGCGTGACTCGATCCCTGGAGGCATCACGATGAACACTCCCGAGTACGGTCAGCCGGCGCACGGCACCGGGAGAGAAGTGCGCGTGTGACGTCCTCCATCGCGCTGGCGTTCGGCATCGCGCTCCTCATCGCGTTCGTGACGAGCGTGGTCGTCACCCCGCTCCTCATCCGCGCCGCGGCCCGGTGGAAGCTGCAGGACCGCGCCACAGGCGCACGCCACGTGCACACCGAGCCGGTGCCGCGCCTGGGTGGCGTTGCCATCTACCTCGCGACGACGCTCGCGGTGCTGGCCGTGGTGCTGGTCGCACCCGGTGTCCTCCGGCCCGCCTACGCGCGCGTGCTCGCCGGGCTCCTGCTCGGCGGCACCGTCATCTTCGCCACCGGGCTGGTGGACGATCTCCGCGGCCTCAAGCCCGTGGTCAAGCTCGGCGCGCAATGCGGCGTGGCCGTCGCGGCCTGCCTGCTCGGGCTGCGGATCCAGGTTCTCACGCTCTGGCCCGGCGTGGATGTGACGCTCGGTGCCCTCTCGATCCCGGTGACGGTGCTCTGGATCGTCGGCGTGACGAACGCGTTCAACCTCGTGGACGGCCTCGATGGTCTCGCGACGGGGATCGCGCTGGTCGTCCTCAGTACGGTGTTCATCGCGGCGTCGATCCTCGGCAATGCGGATGTTACGATCGTCTGCATGGCGCTGATCGGCGCGCTCGCCGGCTTCTTCCGGTACAACCGCGCCCCGGCGCGCATGTTCCTCGGGGATTCAGGGAGCCTGTTCGTCGGATTCCTCCTCGCCGTGCTCTCGGTGCATGGCGCGATCAAGAGCACGACGGCCGTGCTGATGGCGATCCCCCTCTTCGCGCTCGCGATACCGCTGCTCGACGTGATCGTGGCGATCCTCAGGCGCTGGCTCCGCGGTGTGCCGATCTTCGGCGCTGACGCGCGGCACATCCACCACCGGCTGCTCGCCGTCGGCCTCACCCCTGTGAACGCGTCGCGGCTGCTGTGCGTCGCGGCGGCGGCGTTCGCGCTGCTCGGCCTGACCCTCGCCTTCGCACCGCCATGGGCGACGCTGGGTATCGCGCTCGTTGGCGGCGGCGGCTCGCTGTTGCTCGTCGTACTCGGGCTCGGGCGCTTGCAATACCTCGAGTTCCGCGAGGCCGGGAGCGCGCTCCTGTCGGGATTCCGGCGCACGCGCCGCGCGATCCGGGATCAGATCCACGCGCGGGAGATCGCCGAGCTGGTGCGGCACGCGCGGACGCTGGAGGAGGTGAACGCGGTGCTCGCGGATTCTGCGGAGGACTTCGGCTTCCTGCGGATGGAAGCAGGCTCCGAGCGTTCGCTGAGCACCGCGACCGCGAGCAAAGCCGGGACTTCCTCACCGCGCATCTGGAAACTCGACTACCCGCTGACGCCCGAGGCCGACGCGGGCGGCGACCCGTACGTCTTCCGCATCCTCTGCGATCCGGAGCGGAGCTACCGGCCCTTCGGCGCCGAGCGTGTGGCGCACATTCTGGCGCCCACGGTGGAGGAGTGGCTCGGGCGCGAGCACGCGCGACCGCCGGCGGCGGACCCCAACGACCGGGGGTCGCTCGGCGCAGCGCGGCGCGACGGGGCGGGAAACACCTTCTCCAGCTCCGGCCCGCTGCTCAACTCATGAGCGTGGTGCACCCTGTCTCGTCGGGGGATCGGCCGTGGCTGGGGGCCGTCGCCGTACGGAGCCGGAGGTCCGCGACCGCGGCGTGAGAGTCGTCTACCTCAACCCGTCGGGCCAGATCGGTGGCGCGGAGCGCAGTCTACTCGACGTGATGGCGAGTCTCCGAAAAGCAGAGCCGGCGTGGGAACTGCGGCTCGTGACCGCGGGGGACGGCCCGCTCATGGCCGAGGCGGCGGCGGTGGGAGTGGAGACAACCGCGCTCCCGTTCCCGGCGGCGCTGGCGCGACTCGGCGATGCCGCGGCCGGCGGCCCCGCGGGGGATGGCGTGCGGCGTGGCGCGGTCCTGCGTCGGCTCCTGACGGCCGCACCCGCGGTCGGTGCGTACGCGTGGCGGCTCCGGAGCACACTGACGGCCCAGAAGCCCGACGTGGTGCACACGAACGGCTTCAAGATGCACGTGCTCGGGGCGCTCGCGGCGGCGCGGCACGTGCCGGTGGTGTGGCACATCCACGACCACGTGAGCGAGCGGCCGCTGATGTCCCGGTTTCTCAAGCTGAGCGCCGGCCGCTGCGCCGGCGTCGTTGCGAACTCGGACAGCGCGGCGCGGCAGGCGAGCGCGGTGTGCGGGGAGCGCGTGCCCGTCGTCACGATTTACAACGCGGTGGATCTCGAGCGGTTCGCGCCGAGTGGAACCGTGCTGGACCTGGACGCTCTCGCGGGGTCGCCGCCCGCACCAGACGGGACTGTGCGTGTGGGGCTGGTCGCCACGTTTGGGCGGTGGAAGGGGCATGAGACTTTTCTCCGCGCGATCGCGAAGCTGCCGGGTGGCCTCCCTATCCGGGCGTACATCGTCGGCGGTCCGATCTACGAGACGCAGGGGAGTCAGTACACGCACGACGAGTTGCGGCGGCTCGCCGGGGAGTTGGAGATCGCGCACCACGTGGCCTTCACCGGCCACGTGCGCCAGTCGGACGCGGCGATGCGCGCGCTCGACGTCGTGGTGCACGCGAGTACGCACCCCGAGCCGTTCGGCCTGGTGATCGCCGAAGCGATGGCGTGTGGGCGGGCGGTGATCGCGAGTCGTGCGGGCGGCGCGGCCGAGATCATCGACGCGGAGGAGAACGCGCTCGGGCACCCGCCGGGCGATGCGGCCGGACTCGCGCGCTGCATCGAGCGGCTGGTCACCGACCCGGCGCTGCGCGAGCGGCTTGGCACCGCCGGCCGCGCGACGGCCGAGCGGCGCTTCGACCGCGCACGGTTGGGCGGCGAGTTCGGCGCCGTGTACCGCGATGCGATCGCGAGAGCCGCGTGACGCGGGTGATGCGCGTGCTGCACGTTTCGGCCGGCAACCTGTACGGCGGGATCGAGACGATGCTCGTAACGCTCGCGCGGTACCACGACGCGTGCCCGGAGATGGAGCCGCACTTCGCGCTCGCGTTCGAGGGGCGGGTGAGCGCCGAGTTGCGGGAGAGCGGCGCGTCGGTGCACGTGCTCGGGGTGGTGCGCGCGAGCCGGCCGGCGTCGGTGTGGCGCGCGCGGCGGGCGCTTCGCGCGGTGTTGCGCCGCGAGGGCTTCGACGTCGTCATCTGTCACGCGCCGTGGGCGCAGGCAGTGTTCGGACCGGCGGCGCGGACGATGGGCGTGCCGCTGGTGTTCTGGATGCACGGGGCGGCGAACGGGCGGCACTGGCTGGAGCAGTGGGCTGGGCGGACGCGGCCGGACGTGGTCATTGCGACGAGCCGGTACGCGGCGAGCACTGCGCCGAATCTGTACCCGGGCGTGCGCAGCGAGGTGCTCTACCCGCCAGTGGCGCCCCCAGTCCGGGACGGCGGGGTCCGCACAGCGGTGCGGGGGGAGTTTGGTACGCCGGCGCGCGCGGTGGTGATCATCCAGGTGAGTCGCATGGAGTCGTGGAAGGGGCACGCTGCGCATCTGAACGCGCTCCATGATCTCGCAGGGGTTCCCGATTGGATGTGCTGGCTCGTAGGTGGCGCCCAGCGACCGGCAGAGGTGCGTTACGTCGAGCAGCTCAGAGCGAGCGCGGCGCAGTATGGAATCGGCGAGCGCGTCCGCTTCCTTGGACAGCGGAGCGACGTCTCCCGGCTGCTCGCGGCCGCCGACATCCAGTGCCAGCCGAACAGCAGCCCGGAGCCCTTCGGGATCGCCTTCGTTGAAGCGCTGTACTGCGGCCTCCCGGTCGTCGCCACGGCACTCGGCGGTCCGACGGAAATCGTCGATGACTCGTGCGGCGTCCTGGTGCCGCACGACGAGGCAGGCGCGCTCGCGCGCGCATTGCGGCGACTGATCGAGGATAGCGCGCTGCGGGCGCGGCTCGCGGCAGGCGGACCGGAGCGCGCCCGTCTCCTCTGCGATCCGGCGATGCAGATGCGCCGCCTCGCCCGGCTGTGCACGAGCTTGTGCTGAGCGAAACCGAACGGGGCCAAGCACCCGCCGGCATCGGCGCATCGGAGGTCGAGGCGCGCGCCCGGCGGAGCGCCGGGATCAGCGCCGTCGCGATCTACCGCATGGTCGCCCAGGCACTGACGCGCCGCGGCATCCGCGGTGGGGTGTTCGCGGACATCGGATGCGGCCGCGGCGACTTATGGCCCTTCGTCGCGCAGCAGTTCGATCGCTACGTGGGATCAGACGTGGTGCGGTACGATGGCCTCCCCGACGCGATCGAGTTTCACCGCATCGACCTCGATACCGGTCGCATCCCGTTGGCCGACGCGAGCGCGGACGTGGTCGCGGCGGTAGAGACGATCGAGCATCTGGAGAATCCGCGCGCCTTCGTGCGCGAGCTCGTCCGGCTGGCGAAGCCCGAGGGCTGGGTGCTGGTCACCACACCCAATCAACGCAGCCTCCTGAGCCTCCTCACGCTCGTGGTGAAGGGGCACTTTGCGGCGTTCCAGGACGTGCATTATCCGGCGCACCTCACCGCGCTGCTCGACGTGGACCTGCGCCGGATTGCGGCGGAGAGCGGCCTGGTGGAGACCGAGGTGGCCTACAGTGGCAGCGGCCGGCTGGTGTTGACTCCGCTGCATTACCCGTCATTACTCGCGCGCGCGCTTCCGCGCGCGCTGTCGGACAACCTGATGCTCATTGGTAGAAAACGGGGTGGCTGAGACGAAGCGGGAGCGTCGCCCATGCTGTCGCTGATCCTCTGCAGCGTCGCGTTCCTGGCGGGCCTGCTCGTCAGCCGCCGCTCCCTCGTCGCTGGCATCGGCACCGTCCTGACCGTGGGATACGCGTACGGGATCGTCCGCGCGAATCTCACGCAGCCTGCCTCGCACTTCATCTTCGATGCGGCGGTGCTGGGCCTCTACTGCACCCAGCTGCCGAGGTCCTTCGTCCCCGGGAGCCGGCAGCTCCTCGGCCCATTGAGCGTCTGGGTCGCGGTCCTCATCGCGTGGCCCGTCCTGCTCCTCGCCATCCCCCGGCAGGACGCACTCGTGCAGCTGGTCGGGCTCAGGGGCAACGTCTTCCTCGTGCCCTTTCTGCTCCTCGGCGCGCGCCTCACGGACGAGCGGGCGCATCGCCTGGCTCTCTGGTGTGCCGTGCTCAACATCGTGGTTTTCTTGGTAGCAGCGGCGGAGTACCAGCTCGGCATCCAGCCGTTCTTTCCGAAGAACGCGGTCACCGCCATTATCTACGCGAGCAACGACGCGACGGGGCTAGGCTACGGAGTCCATCGGATCCCCGCGACGTTCAGCAGCGCCCACGCCTACGGCGGGACGATGGTGGCGACACTGCCACTCCTCATCGGAGCGTGGGTCGAAGGGCGCCGCCGCGGTTGGCGGAACCCGATCCTGATCTCGGCCATCATCGCCTCGATCATCGGGATCTTCATGTGCGCCGCGCGGAGCCCCGCCATCATCCTGTTCGTCATGCTGGGAATCGTCGCCTTCTCGCTGCGGATGCGCCTCTTCGTCCGTTTCGTGTGGGTGGTGATGCTACTCGGCGTCGGGTGGTTCGTGGCCGGGGATGTGCGCCTGCAACGGTTCGCAACGCTCGGGGATGTCGGCGCGGTGGAAGAGCGCGTCGTGGGGAGCGTCAACACCAGCTTCTTCGATCTCATGGGTATGTACCCATTGGGCAATGGCCTCGGTGGGGGGGGGACGAGTATCCCCTATTTCCTGCAGAGTCGCATTGACAACCAGGTACTGATGGAGAGCGAGTACGCCCGCATCCTCCTCGAACAGGGCGTGCCCGGGCTGATGTTGTGGGCGGCGTTCATCGTGTGGACGCTCTCGCGAGCCATCGTTGACCTGCGACGCGGGACTCTCGGGCGGCGGCTCTTCCTCTGCTTCTCTGCGCTCTCCTTCGTGACGGGATTCATCGGCGTCGGTCTCCTCACCTCGATACCCCAGACGTCGCTGCTGCTCCTCGGCACGGGCTGGCTCGTGACGCGGCCACAGCGCGAGTGGCAGGAGCATGCCGCGCCCGACCGCATCCGTGCGGGCGCGCGTGACGCACCGAGCGACGAGCCGACAGTGGGGCTCGCGTGACCGCGCGGCCGCGTGGCGCGCGCGCCGCGCCGTGGGTCATCGTCGCCGGCGGATTTCACCAAGCCGGCGGAATGGACAGGGCGAACTCGGCGCTGGCCGATTACCTGCTGGACGGGGGCGTCCTGGTGCATCTCGTCGCGCATCGGGTGGACGAAGCATACGCGCGGCAACCGGCCGTGCGTGTCCACCTGGTGCCGAGGCCTGCCGGTTCGATTCTGCTGGGTGGCGTACTGCTCCGACGCACCGGGCACGCGGTCGCTCGGCAGGTGACCACGGAGCACGCGGGCGCACGCGTGGTGGTGAATGGCGGCAACTGCGCCTGGTCCGACCTGAACTGGGTCCACTCGGTACACCACGCGTGGCCGCCCGCGGATCGAGGCATCCCCCTCGCGTTCCGCCTCAAGAACCGCGTAGCGAAGGCCGTGGCGGTGCGCGACGAGAGAGCAGCGCTCTCGGTAGCTCGGCTCGTGATCGCGAACTCGGAGCGCACGCGGCGGGATGTCCTGCAGCACTTCCGCGTCGATCCGGCGCGCGTCCACACCGTTTGCCTGGGGTGCGATCCCTCATGGGGCGCGGCGACGCCAGCCGAGCGCCTCAGTGCGCGGGCGTGGCTCGGCGTGCCAGACGAGCGTCCGCTCGTCGCCTTCGTCGGCGCGATCGGGCGCGACAACAACAAGGGGCTCGACACCCTCTGGGGCGCGTGGCGGGTGCTCTGCACGCGACCCGACTGGGACGCGGATCTCATCGTCGCCGGCGATGGCGCCGTTGGCACCTGGCGCCACGCCGTCGCGCGCGCGGGTCTCGCGCACCGCGTCCGCTTCCTCGGATTCACGGATCGCATCGCGGAGCTGCTGGGCGCTGCGGACCTGCTCGTGAGCCCGGTGCGGTACGAGGCCTACGGGCTGAACGTGCAGGAGGCGCTCTGCCGCGGCGTACCGGCGCTCGTGAGCGCGAGTGCCGGCGTCGCCGAGCAGTTCCCGGCGGCACTCGAAGACATGCTGCTGCGCGACCCCGAAGACGTGAGCGCGCTCGCACACGCCCTCCTGCGGTGGCGCGCCGACGTGAGCGGGTGGAAGGCGCGGGTGCGGCCTGTCTCCGAGAAGCTCAGAGCGCACACCTGGTCGGACATGGCGCGCCGCATCGTGGAGCTGGCGCATGACTCGGCACGGCGCGCGGAGCCGACTGGCGTGTCCGGCGCGGTCGCGGCGCACACGTGAGGCACAGGCGCGTGGTCGCCTTGGCATGAGTCGCACCCGGCGTTTCCTCGGTGGGCTCGGGCTCGGATTCATCGGCCAGGTCGTCATCACCGTGGTCGGACTCTGGCTCACACCGTTCCTGCTCCGGCGGCTCGGCCAGCACGACTACGGCTTGTGGCTCGTGGCGCTGCAGACGACGGCGTACTTCGGGCTCCTCGACCTGGGGGTCGTCGCGCTCCTGCCGCGGGAGACGGCGTACGCGGTGGGGCGCGGCGGCGGGCGCGACGACAACGCGGAGCTCCCGGCGGTCGTCGGTCGCACGGCCCGGTTGGTGTTCTGGCAGTTCCCGGTGATCGTGCTCGCGGCAGTGGCCACGTGGCTGCTGCTGCCGGACGAGTGGAGCGCACTGCAACGCCCCTTCGGCGTCATCATCGCCGTCTTCGTGGTGATGTTCCCGCTGCGCATCCTCCACGCGACGCTCCAGGGGCTGCAGGAGCTCGCGTACATCGGTGCGGTGCAACTCGGTACGTGGGTCCTCGGCACGGTCACGACGATCTCCCTCGTCCTTTCCGGGTGGGGTCTCTACGCGCTCGCGGTCGGCTGGGGCGCCAGTCAGCTCGTCTCCGCCGTGCTCTGGTGGGCGCGGCTGCGCCGGCGCTTTCCCGGCGCTCTGCCGAGCGCGCTCCCGCGCCTCACGTGGGGCGCGGTACGCCCGCAGGTGGCGTCGGGCCTCTGGGTGAGCGCGGGCCAGATCGCGCAGGTGCTCGTCAATGCAACCGACCTCGTGATCATCGGCAGGCTCCTGGGGCCGGCCGCCGTGGTGCCGTACGCGATCACCGGGAAGCTCGTGAGCGTGCTCGCCAATCAGCCGCAGATGGTGATGCAGGCGGCGATGCCGGCGCTGAGTGAGGTGAGGGCGAGCGAGCAGCGGCACCGGCTGCGTTCAATCGCCAGCGCCCTCACGCAGGCCATGTTGCTGATCAGCGGCCTCGTCGTCGTCGTGGTGCTCGTCGTCAACCAGGGATTCGTGAGCTGGTGGGTGGGCCGAGAGATGTTCGGCGGTGCCTCGCTCACCCTGTTGCTCCTGACCTCGATGCTGCTCCGCCACTGGAACACCACGAGCGTGTATACGCTCTTCTGCTTCGGCTACGAGCGCCGCATCTCGATAACAACACTGTTCGACGGCCTGATTACCGCCACCGCCTCGCTCCTCCTGGTGCACTTCCTTGGCGTCAAGGGCGCGGTACTCGGCTCGATCGTGGGGGTATGCCTCGTCAGCCTCCCGAGCAACCTGATCGTGCTGGCACGAGAGGCCGGCACGTCGCCGGTCGGCCTGATCCGACCACTGGGCGCGTGGTTCTGGCGCCTGATCGTGCTGAGTGCGCTCGCGATTTACGTCGCGGGGAGATGGGTGCCGCGGACGTTCGAGTCGCTCGCGGCATCGGGTGTGATCGCCGCCTCGTTGTACATCGTGGTCATGTTGCCTGTCGCCCTCCGGTCGAACCTGGGCGCGTACCTGCCGCCCCGGCTGGTACCGCTGTTCGCGCGGCTTCGCCGAGCGTAGGTGACGGAGCACCCCGTGGACCTCGCACGTTTGCACAGGGCATTCCGCCGGCGAGTGGCGCTTCCGGCGCAGCGCCGCTTCCGGCCGGAAACCGATGTCAGCGTGGGCCGATGGACATTTCGAATCGATGTTCGAGACCATGTCATCTCCAGCCGGCTGTACCTCGATGAGGGGTTCGAGACGGAGCTTCAGCGGATCATGCGAACCGCGGACCTCGCTGGTGGCGTGTGCGTGGACATCGGAGCCAACATCGGCCTGCACACGTTGCTCCTGAGTGAGCTGGTGGGCGGTGAGGGTCGCGTAATCGCGTTCGAGCCCGAAGAGCGCAACTACCGTCTGCTCACACAGAACATCCGGCGGAACCGCGCGTTGAACATCGAAGCGCATCGCTACGCGGTAGGCGCCGAGCGCGGCACGGTCCGTCTCGCGCTGAACGACGTGAATTTCGGCGACCACCGCGTCGCACCTGCGACCGCGCCGGGCGCACAGGAAGTCCCACTGGTGACGCTCGACGGGCATCTCGCCACGGTGCCCGACGGTGCGATCAAGTTGATCAAGCTCGATGTGCAGGGCTACGAGTGCCATGTGCTGAAGGGCGCCTCCGAGACGCTCCTGCGAAATCCAGACGCCCTCGTCCTGATCGAGGTGTACCCGAGCGCGCTCACGACGGCGGGATGCTCCGCGATCGAGCTCATGGAGCGCCTGCGCGTTGCGGGGCTCGATGGGTGGGAGATCCACGACAATCGCGTCTTGCCTGTCGCGGAGCCCTGGGTGTACGAATTGATTCGCGCGCGCGACGTCGACCTGCTCCTCTCGAGGAACACATCCCTGCTCCGGGCGCTGCTCGAGCGTGCGTACGGGGTGAAGCTCCCCGCTGCCGGAGCACACGCGAGTGTCGCACGCGATAGGTCTCGAGCGTGATGCCGACGGAACGTCCGGTTGGCGCGCCCGGCGCCTGACTGCCATATGCGTCCGATCCGTCACGTACTTCACATCGTGCCGGCGCTCTTCGGCGCGGACGGAGGCGTCCTGGGTGGCGCCGAACGTTACGCGCTCGAGCTGGCGAGGCACATGGCCGAGGAGGTGCCGACGACGCTCGTCAGCTTCGCGGACTCTGCTCGCCGCGCGACGGTCGGTCGCCTCGAGGTTCATGTGCTCGGTGGCGCAACCTACGTGCGCGGTCAGCGGACGAATCCGGTGGCCGCGGGCCTCCTCGGCGAGATTCGCCGCGCGGACGTCGTGCATTGCCACCAGCAGCACGTGGTCGCCAGCAGCCTCGCGGCGCTCGCATGTCGTGCCACGGGGCGTCGCGTGTTCGTGAGCGACCTCGGCGGCGGCGGGTGGGACGTCTCGTCGTACGTCTCGACCGACCGGTGGTACCACGGGCATCTGCACATCAGCGAGTACAGCCGCACGGTATTCGGCCATGCAGGCCAGCCGTGGGCGCACGTCATCCTCGGCGGCGTGGACACGGAGAAGTTCTCCCCCGACACCTCCGTGCCGCGTGACGGGCCTGTGCTCTTCGTCGGCCGGCTGTTGCCCCACAAGGGCGTTGATTACCTCATCGAGGCGGTTCCGCCTGGAATGCCTCTGGCGATCATCGGTAGCGCACTCGACGCCGAGTACCTGCGGTATCTGCACACGCTCGCCGCCGGGAAGGACGTGACCTTCCGCCACGACTGTGGTGACGTGGCGCTCGTGCGCGCCTACCAGCGCGCGCGCTGCGTCGTGCTGCCGAGCGTCTACCGAAACGTGTACGGCCGGGAGTCGAAGGTGCCGGAGCTGCTCGGTCAGACGCTCCTCGAGGGGATGGCCTGCGGCGCGCCAGCCGTCTGTACGGCGGTCGCGAGCATGCCCGAGGTGGTCGTGGACGGGGTGACGGGGATCATCGCGCCGCCGAACGACCCCGCCGCACTCCGTCAGGCGCTCTGCCAGATGACCACGCAGCGCGAACGCGCAGACGCCTTGGGTCGGGCCGGGCGGGAGCGCGTGCTCGAGCGCTTCACGTGGCCCGCAGTGGTGCGCCGCTGCATGGAGGTCTACGCGCAATGATGATCGCTCGGGCAGTGCAGGCCGCAGCCCGCCGCGCCGCCGACCGACTCGGCCGCGAGTCGTGGGTAATCAGCCGCGCGCGTCCGGCGTACGAGGCGGTGCTGCACTGGGCGAGTTTCGGCCGCGGCATCCGGTGGGCCATCAACGGCGTGACGTATCGCATTGACCCGCATCACCGCCATCGCCTTGGCGAATCCTACGATGCTCCTGTCGCCACCTTTCTCCGCGATCGGGTGCGGCCCGGGGCCACGTGTATCGATGTCGGCGCCAACGTGGGGGTCTACGTACTGCAGTTCGCTCACTGGTCAGGCCCCTCAGGGCGCGTGATCGCCTTCGAGCCGAACCCCGTGGCGCGCGCAGTGCTGGAGCGGCACGTCGCGCTCAACGGACTCACGCGGCGGGTGGAGATCGTCGGGGCGGCGGTCAGCGCGGCACCGGGGGATGCCACCCTATACGCCGCCGGCGCGGAGGGGATGAGCCGACTCGGCGCGCCGAACGAGGCGCTTGGCGCGCCGATGCACGAGATCACGGTCCCTGTCGTGACGCTGGACGCCTACTGCCGGACCACCGGAATCGTGCCCGACTGGCTCCTCGTGGACGTCGAAGGGTTCGAGATCGCCGTCCTCTCGGGAGCGCGTCAGCTGATCCGGGAGCGGGGGACGGCATTGGGAATCGTCGTCGAGATGCACCCGAACGTCTGGTCTTCCGCGGGTGACTCGCGCGCCACGGCCGAGGCACTGCTGGGCGAGCTCCGACTGCGCCCGATCGCGCTCACCGGACAGCGCGATCCCCTCGGAGAGCACGGCCTGGTGTGCCTCGAGCATGCGTGAACGCTGGCATCTGATCACCCCGGAGTATCCGCCGCAGCCCGGTGGGGTGAGCGACTACACGCAGCTCGTCGCGCGCGGCCTGGCCACGGCGGGCGACATCGTTCACGTCTGGTGCCCGGGCTCTGGCGACGTGACGACCGACGTTTCGGGCGTGTCGGTCCACCGCGAGATGGGGAGCTTCCGGACCGCCAACCTGCGGCGCACCGGTCGGCTCCTCGACCGCCTCCCGCGACCGCGCCGGCTGCTCGTTCAATGGGTGCCGCATGGGTACGGCCGGCGGTCGATGAACGTCGCGTTCTGCCTGTGGCTCTGGCAGCGCAGTCGCGTCAGTGGCGACCGGGTGGAGCTCATGGTGCATGAGCCCTTCCTGGCGTTCGGTGAGGGGTCGCGGACGCAGGACGCCGCGGCCGCGGTGCATCGCGTGATGGTCGCGGTGCTGCTGCGTGCCGCCCGGCGCGTCTGGGTGTCGATCCCGGCGTGGAAGCGCGCGTGGCGGCCGTACGCACTCGGCCGGCCCGTGCCGTTCACGTGGTTGCCCGTCCCGAGCAACGTGCCGGTCGTGAACGACACGGCCGGCGTCCACGCAGTGCGCGCTCGATTCACGGCGAGTGGCGAGCTGCTCGTGGGGCACTTCGGCACAGTCGGTGGGGGGATCGAACAGCCTCTGCGGAGCGCCATCGTGGCGGTGCTGCGACGCCGAGCAGATACGCGGGTGATCCTGATCGGCCACGGCGGAGCGGCAGTACACGAGCGGTTGGTCCGCGAGCATCCGGATCTGGGCAAGCGCGTCATCGCCACAGGCGCGCTGGCTGGGGCGGACGTCTCACGTCACCTGAGCGCATGCGACATCATGCTGCAACCCTACCCGGACGGCGTGAGCGCTCGGCGTACCAGCGCGATGGCTGGCCTGGCGCACCGTCGCGCCATCGTAACGACGGCCGGGCGGCTCACCGAGCCGCTCTGGGCGGAGAGCGCTGCCGTCACACTGGTGCCGGCTAGTGACCCATCCGCGCTCGCGGACGCGGCGCTGGCGCTCCTCGCCGACGCTCGAGAGCGCCAGCGCCTCGGCGCCGCTGCTGCGGAGCTGTATCAGGACCGATTCGACCTCCGGCACACCATCACCGCCCTGCGCGACTCAGCGGCCGACACGGTGACCGATGCGGGCCGGGGATCGGTCAAGCGGGACGCTCCCGCTCTCGGCGTGACCGGCGCGTGAGCGGGGACTGCTGACCTGTGCGGATTCTCATCGCGACACGCTACCGTGCGATCGTCGGCGGCGCGGAGACGTACCTGCGGGTCGTGATCCCGGCGCTCGCGGCGCGGGGCTACCAGGTCGGCCTGCTCCACGAGTTGGACGCCAGCCACGGCGTCGAGACTATTGACGGCTTGGGCGACCATGTCGAGGGCTGGTGTACCGGTAACGGGGGTACGGATGCGGCGCTTGCCTCCGCCGCTGCGTGGGGGCCGAGCGTAGTGTACGCGCACGGATTGCTCTCGTCGGACCTGGAAGCGGCACTCCTGGAGCGCTGGCCGGCCGTCCTGTTCGCGCACGGATATTACGGCACCTGTGGCACCGGCCTGAAGCGGCACACGCGCCCAGACATTCGGGCGTGCGGGCGCGTACTCGCACCAGCCTGCCTCGTGCTGAACTACACGCGCGGCTGCGGCATCCGCGATCCATTCGCACTCGCGCGCACGTACGCGCTCCAGACGCGCCGAAATGTCCTGCTGCAGGAGTACCGCGCGGTACTCGTCGGGAGCGAGCACATGCGGAGCGAGTACGCGCGCCACAATGTTGCCGCGGACAGGTTACACCTGGTTCCCATGCCTGTCACCGAGGAGCGCGACGACGTGGCGGTGCCGGACGAGCACCCGCCCACCGGCCGCATCCTTTTCGTCGGACGCCTGACGGAGCTGAAAGGGGCGCACTATCTGCTCGAGGCCGTCGCGCTCGCGCGTCGCCGTCTCGAAGAACCGCTGTCGGTCACGATCGCCGGCGACGGTCCGTACCGCTCCGAGCTGGAGGCCCGCGCGAACGGGCTCGGCGTGGCCGCCCGGTTCGTCGGATGGGCGGGCGCGGCGCAACGTGGGGAGTTAATGCGCGAGGCCGATCTACTCGCGGTGCCAAGCCTGTGGCCCGAGCCGTTCGCGCTGGTGGGTGTGGAAGCGGCAGAGGTCGGCGTCCCTTCAGTCGGGTTCGACATAGGCGGCATTCCCGAGTGGCTGATTCCGGGGCGGTCCGGGGAGCTGGCCCCCGCCGACCCGCCGACCGCCAGCGGACTCGCCGACGCGATCGTCCGGGCGATGGACGACCCGGTGCACTATGCCCACTTGAGGCGAGGCGCGCTGGCCGAAACGCGCAGGTTCACCGCGCGGGCCCACATCGGCGCGCTGGAAAGCATCTTCGATCGGGTGGCCGGGAACGTGCGAGAAGAGACCGCGTCATTCCCTCCGAGTAGTCGCGCCGCGCCGACGCTATGAGCTTTCTTTTCGTCTCCGAGTTCGAGCAGAACCCCGATTCTGGGGCTGCCGGCTCCATCCTGGCAGTCGCCGACGCCCTGCGCCGCCGCGGGCATCGGGTGGATTGTTTGTGGCGGGACCCGGGGCCGTACCGCCTGCCACACCCCCGGCTGCGAGAGCTATTCGAGCTGCCCCGCCGCCAGTGCTGGCGCGTGGCCGCCCGCCTGCGGGTGACGGATTACGACGTGGTCATCGTCAGCCAGCCATTCTCGTACCTGATCTACGAGCGGTTGCCCGCTCTGTATCCGAACACCGTTTTTCTCAATCGCACGCATGGCTGGGAGCATCGGGTAGACGCGGCGCAGCGGCGCTTCCCATGGGTGGACCAGCTGTCACCCCACCGACGGCTGCTTGCCGCGGGGGCCGCGGAGGGGAGACGCCGCGCGTGCGCGCGTACCGCGCGTGCCTGCCATGGCCTCATCGCGCCGTCGTCATTCTGCACCAAGTTTATCGAGCGCACATACGAGCTCTCCCCACGAAAGATTGCGGTCATCCCTTACGGGCTCGACGAGATCTTTCGGCGAGGCACGCGGGCGACAATACCGATCAATGCACCGCTCCGCATGCTCTACGTCGGGCAATATCGGCCGTGGAAGGGAAGCAACATGCTCGAGCGATACCTGCCACGACTCGCTGACGAGCATCCGGACGCGACGCTCACGTTCGTAGTACAACACGAAGCGATCGCGCATGTGCGCTCGCATTTCCAGCCGGCCTACGGCGGTCGTCTCTCCGTTCTGGGTTGGCTCCCCCGCGATGAGCTAGCCGATGTCTATGGCCGCCACGACGTGCTCCTCTTCCCGACGATGTTCGAAGGCTTTGGTAAGACGTTCCTCGAGGCGATGGGACGTGGGCTCTGCGTCGTCGGGTATGCGGAGGGGGGTCTGCCGGACATCGCCGTCGCCGAGGAGAGCGCATTGTTCTGCGAGCCAGGGAATGAGACCGGCCTCCTCGAACGACTTGAACGTTGCC
This sequence comes from Gemmatimonadaceae bacterium, assembly GCA_037720885.1. Classification (GTDB taxonomy): domain Bacteria; phylum Gemmatimonadota; class Gemmatimonadetes; order Gemmatimonadales; family Gemmatimonadaceae; genus JACMME01. Next base: position 41,985 of record JBBJNN010000028.1, read on the forward strand.
TGCGCGACCCCGAGCTCGCACGAATGATCGGCGTGCGCGCACGCGGCGTCGCTCGCCGGTATTCGTGGGACCGCGTTGCGACCGAGACCGAGCAGTTCTGTACCGCGATCAAGGAGCGTGTCCTAGGGGCGGATGCTGTGAATGGCTCACTCGCCGGGTAGATGCCGCGGCGACGAGCCGCTCGGCATCTCCGCATGGTTCGACGACTCGGACATCGTTCGGCAGTTTCCGCCCGCCTACCGCGCGTACGCAGCGTACTGCCGACGCATGGCCGAGCCTTCGAAGAACGTGATCCGCGGCGGGTCGTTCCTGCTGCGGGCGCTGATCCGCCTCACCCGGGCCGCGGGACTCAGCGACCACGTTGGCGTGCGCGTCGGGCGGGAAGATCGCGTCATCTTCCTCGACCTTCTGGATCAGCGCATGCTCTGGGCACTAGGCGAGGTGCGAGAGCACAGTGGTGAAGCGCGCGTCCTTCGGCGGATCCTGCGCGAAGGCGACACGTTTCTCGATGTCGGCGCGAATCACGGCAGCTACTCGGTCATAGCGGCGGGGCTCGTGGGCGCGTCCGGGACGGTCATCGCCTTCGAGCCACAGCCGCGGCTCGCTGAACTCGTGCGGCGCTCACTGGCGGCGAGCTCCGCGGGCCACTGGGAGGTGCATGCGCTAGCGTGTGGTGAGACACGAGGCACGGCCGAGTTTTTCGTGCCGTCGGAAGGATCCGGCTCCGCCAGTCTCTTCGAGAGCTTCCTCGCCGGTCGCCGACGCACGCGCACGCGCGTCCGCACAGTCCTGCTCGACGAGGCGATCGCTTGGACCACGCTTCCTGGACAGATCTTCCTCAAACTCGACGTCGAGGGGAGCGAGCTCGCCGCGCTTCATGGGGCGCTGGAGTTGCTCCGCCGGCGGCAGCCGACGATTCTGATCGAGATCAACCCTGCCAGCTCCGCCGCTGCTGGGCGCTCTGTTGACGAGGTCTTAGACTTTCTGAGCGAGGCCGGCTACACGTCCGTCTCCGAGGTCGATGGCTTCCCGCGCTTCACGCCAATGCGCGATCTGGATCGGACAGCGCAGCGCAATGTCGTCGTGGCCCATGGCTCCCCGGTCGGAGGAGCCCGGCCGTGAAACGCGGGACGGGGCCGGAGAACGCCAGCGAGACGAGCATGTCACGCGTGCTGCTCGTCTCGTTTATCGCTAACAACCGCTGGACCGGGATGGGGCAGTGGTCGAATTCGGTCGGCGAGGAGCTCCGACTCCTTGGCCACGAGATTGACTGGTGGTTCGCGGAAGACTTCGCTGGCATGCGTCGCCTGGGACGCCTAGCCGTCCTGGCCTTCCCCATCGTCCTGGCCGTCCGTCTCGTGCGAGAGCGGCGGCGCTTCGACGCCGTCATCGTGCACGAGCCGAGTGCACTCTGGTACGCCCTCCTGCGGCGCGTGTCTCGGACGCTGCCTCCTTTGGTCTTGATGTGCCACAACGTCGAGAGTGAAGTCTTCCGCGACCTAGAGAACGCCGCCGCCCTGGGATTAGCGCGCGTGTCTCACGCTACGCGCCTACGTACCCGCCTCTTCCGCATCTGGCAGTCGGATGGCGCGATCCGGCTCGCGGATCATGTGGTGTGCCTGTCGTCACGAGACCGAGCAGAGATCCTGGGAAGGCTGCGCCGACGCGCCGAGGACGTCACCCGCCTCACGAACGGCACCCGGCGGAGCGATCACACCAGCGGGCACCGATCTCTCGACGGCCACCGCATCCTCTTCGTCGGAGGCTGGCTCGACATCAAGGGACGCAGAACGCTTCCGATCATCTGGAGGGAGATGCGCAAAGTCTCCCCGCACGCCACCCTCACACTCCTCGGCACCGGCGTCGAGGCCGATAGGATCCTGCCCGAGTTCGCGCCGGCCGACCGGGCCAGCGTCACGGTCATTCCGCGGCTGGAGCAGCAAGACAAAGTCACGGCGTTATACGACTCCCACGATGCGTTCGTCATGCCCTCGCTGTCGGAGGGGTGTCCGCTTGCCCTTCTTGACGCCATGGCGGCCGGTATCCCGATCGTCGCGGCGAGGGTGGGCGGAATACCCGATGTCGTACGCCACGAGGCGAACGGGCTGCTATTCGACGCACTGCTGCCGAGCGATGGCGCGGAGGCGCTGCGCCGCATCCTGACCGACAGTCCGCTGGCGGCGCGGTTGGCGGCGGCCGCGCGGGAGGATGCGCGCTTGCTGACCTGGCGCGCAACGGCCCGATCGCTGGAGGTCGCCGTGCTGACGACCATTCATGAGACTGCCGTCGCCGCAGCCAAGGGGCGCCAACTCGCCGCCTCGCACGCGGAGTGGAGGGAATCTCGCGATGAGCGCTGACGTGGTGAGCATCGACATCAGGCGGGCGTATGATGCCTGGCATGCGGAGCTGTCCGTCGACGGCGACGCCGACGCGCCGTGGCATCGGCTCGTGCGGTTCCATCTGGAACCCGGGCGGGACCTCGCCGGCAAGCGTGTCCTGGAGATCGGCTGCGGCCGCGGTGGCTTCGCGTGCTGGCTCGCCGGTCATGCCGAGCGTCCTGCCGAAGTCGTCGCCGCTGACTTCTCCGCGACTGCGGTCCATCTCGCGAAGGAGTTTGCAGCCCGCCACCATGTCGCCGGGGTGCGGTGGGAGGTCGGCGACATTCAGGCGATCGATCATCCGGACGCCAGCTTCGACACGGTGATTTCCTGCGAGACAATCGAGCACGTGCCCGACCCTCGGCGAGCGATCCGTGAGCTAGCGCGCGTGCTCAAGCCCGGTGGACGGCTCTTCCTCACCACGCCCAACTACCTGGGGATCTACGGTCTATACCGGGCCTATCGGCGAGTCATTGGCCGGCCGTACACCGAGCACGGCCAGCCGATCAACAACCTCGTGTACTTGCCGCTTACCCGCCGCTGGATCGCCCGTACGTCGCTGCGCGTAGTCCAGGTCGACGCGACCGGTCACTACCTGCTTTGGCCCGGCCGGGTACCGGTCGAGCTCCCGCGGTTGAACGAGCCGAGGGCTATCATGCGGTGGTTCGGTCTGCACTCGCTCGTCGTCGCGGAGCAGCCGCTGGCAGCGCGCCTCGGTGGCCAGGTCGCCTTCGCTCCGTCGCGCAGCCGGACCGCCGGGCCGTGACCGGATCTCCGATGCGCCCACGCTGCTGCTTCGTCGTGGAGAGTGGAACAGACGTGCGCATGGTGGACGGGCTGACCGAACACTTCGACGTATCCATCATCGCGCGGCGCATCACCGGTGGTGTCGAGGTCAACTGGGAGCCGCGCGTCGCGGTACCTACAACCATTGGTCCGTCGTCGCGTGCAGGCTTCGCGCGACTGGTGTGGCGGTCCCTGCGGCGACGAGGCGGGTTCGACATCGTCATGGTGCAGGGGTATGGCGTCGCAGCGCTTGTGGCGAACGTGGCGAGCCGCATGTCGGGAACGCCCACGCTGATGCTTGTCTGCAGCCCGGTGGAGTCGTACTACCGCTGCCGACGCGAGCATCCCGAGCCCGGCAAGCCCTACCGCGCCGGGGAGCTCGCGGCAGCGCGGTTGCTCGCCCGCGTCAACGGTGTGGTCGGGCGTGGGTACGTGGTGCTCAGCCGCCACCTCGCGGTGGTCGTACGGAGGCACGGAACGCGGAGGCCGGTATCCGTGGTGCCCGTGTACGGGATCGACACCACATACTTCACGCCCGCCGCTACACCCAAGACTGCCATCCGTGCGGAGCTTGGGCTGCCAACCACGGGCGCGCTCCTCTTCTTCAGCAGCCGCATCGCTCCCGAGAAGGACAGCGAGACGTTGCTGGCCGCAGTGCGCCAACTGCTGGACGCTGGCCGTGACCTCTGGGTGCTCCACCGAAGCGGCGGGTATCGCGCCTTCCTCGAGAGCGCGCGCGCCGTGGGGGTCGGCGAGCGAGTCATCGCGACAGATGCCGTGCATCCGCATCGCCAACTCCCGCGCGACTACCAGGCGACAGATCTCTGCGTGCAGGCCAGCCGCGAGGAAGGGCTCGGCTTCTCCCCGCTGGAAGCGCTCGCGTGCGAGGTACCCGTCGTCGCGACGGCCGTGGGAGGGTTGCGCGAGACGATCATCGACGGCGAAACGGGCTGGACGTACCGCGCTGGCGACTCCGTCGCGCTCGCCGGAGCGATCGAGGCAGCGCTGCGCGACCCGGCAGAAGCGCGCCGACGAGCAGCCAACGGGCGCCGGATGGTGTGTGCCACCTACGAGCGAGCGCTGGTGTTCGGGCGGTTGGAGGCGCTGGTCGCGTCGCGCTTGCGCGTGGTCTCGCCGCAAGAGGCGACACGCGGCGCGGCCATCAATCACGCGTGACCGCCACGCCGTGCTCCGCGTCGCGATCGTCGCCGATCTACTCGAGGAAGGGTGGCCGAGCATGGATCTCGTGGCCGAGATGCTGGCGGATGAGCTCCGGCGCGGCCATGCCGACAGCATCCGTGCTGACATTGTCCGCCCCGCGATGCGCCGGCGCTTCAGTCGCGTGTCAGGCCGCGCGGGGCGCAATACCGACCGCCTCGTTAACCGATTCCTGGACTACCCACGCCACGTCCAGAGTCTGCGCGACCAATACGATCTATTTCACCTGGCGGACCACAGCTACAGCCAACTCGTCCACCATCTTCCGGCCCACCGCACGGTCGTTACCTGCCACGACCTCGACACGTTCCGCTCCGTGCTCGACTCGGCCCACGAGCGTCGGTCAGCGCTCTTTCGCGCCATGACCGGCCGCATCCTCACCGGCTTCCGCCGCGCCGCGCGCGTGACGTGCGACAGCGCCACGGTCCGTGCCGAGATCCTTGCCCATCGGCTTGTCGCGCCGGAGCACCTGGTCGTCATCCCGAACGGCGTCCACCCGAGCTGCTCACCCGCACCCAACGCTCCCGCCGACGCCGAGGCGGAGCGGCTGCTGGGACGCGCACGCGCGGACGTGCCCGAGATCCTGCACGTGGGAAGCACCATTGCCCGGAAACGCATCGACGTCCTGCTTCGGGTGTTCGCCGCCATTCGCCACGAGGTTCCGAGTGCACACCTCGTCCGGGTGGGCGGTGAGCTCACGGCAGAGCAGGACCTGCTCGCGCGCGAGATCGGCGTCGCGAACGCTATCATCTCGCTCCCCTTCCTCTCGCGCGACGTACTCGCCGCGATCTATCGCCGCGCGGCGCTCGTGCTCCAGCCGTCGAGTGCCGAGGGGTTCGGACTCCCGGTCGTCGAGGCCATGGCCTGCGGCACCCCCGTCGTCGCGAGTGACATCGCCGTGCTGCGCGAAGTCGGCGGCGAAGTGGCCGCCTATTGTCCGGTCGCCGACATCGCGGCGTGGAGCGCGACGGTGACCGCGCTTCTGACAGAGCGGTCAGCCCGGCCCGCGCGATGGGCGACCCGACGCGCGGCGGGGGTTACACACGCGGCGCACTTCACTTGGGCCCTGTACGTCAGGAAAACGGTGGACGTGTACCGCGATGTGGCCGGGTGACTGACGTACATCGGATGCGGGTGCTCCATGTCGGGAAGTTCTACCCGCCCTACATGGGCGGGATGGAAACGCATCTGCAGGCACTCGGCGGCGAGCTCCGCAAGCGACTGGACGTACAGGTGATCGTGGCCAATCCGGGCCGGCGTAGCGTACGAGAGACGGTAGACGGCGTGCCAGTGAGTCGCGTCGGCACCGCCTTCACTGTCGCGTCTGCGCAGATCTGCCCGGGCATGAGCCGACAGATCCGCGCCGCGGACGCCGACATCGTCCACCTGCATCACCCCAATCCCACTGCCACATTCTCACTTCTCGCGAGCGGCTATCGTGGGCGTGTCATTGTCACCTACCACAGCGACATCGTCCGTCAGAAATTGCTCGGCGCCGCATTCCGGCCGGTCCTGCGCCGACTGCTCGGGCGGAGCGCGGCGATCATCGTCACCTCGCCGAACTACCTCGCCACCTCGCCGGAACTCGCCCCATTCCGGGACCGGTGCCACGTCATCCCATATGGCATCTCGGTCGGCCGCTTCGGGGAACGCGACGAGACGGCCATCGCGCGTATCCGGCGTGAGCACGGTCCCCGGATCCTCCTCGCCGTCGGCCGAATGATCTACTACAAGGGGTTCGAGTACCTCGTGCGCGCGATGCGTGACGTGGACGCGCGGCTGCTGCTGGTGGGGGATGGCCCGCTCCGGCCGAGTCTCGAACAGGAAGCCGCCGCCCTCGGCATCGCGGACCGCGTCACCTTCCTCGGTGAGATCCAGAATGACCAGATCACGCCCTACTACCACGCGGCCGACGTGTTCGTCCTTCCCTCAATCGCTCGGAGCGAGGCGTTCGGCATCGTCCAAATCGAGGCGATGGCATCTGGCACGCCGGTGGTCAACACGGCGCTCGACTCGGGCGTCCCATTTGTCTCGCTCGATGGGGTGACGGGCCTCACTGTGCCGCCGGCCGACTCCGACGCGCTCGCGGGCGCGATCAACACGCTCCTCGGAGACCACACCCGCCGGGCAGCATTCGGTGTTGCCGCCCGCCACCGCGCGGAGCACGAGTTCAGCTTGGAGGTGATGACGCAGCGGACATTCCGGCTGTACGAAGAAGTAATCGGCTCCCGCAGTGTCGCCGCGTAAGGCACGTTTCTGTCACTGAGATGAATCACACGTTTTCGAACCGGCAGCGAAAGGACCCCGCATGAAGATCGCCCTCCTCGGCGCTGGCGGCTTCATCGGCTCCCACCTCGTCGAAGGCCTGCTCGCCTGGAGCGACCACACGGTGGAGGGCATGGATCTCACCGGCGAGAAGCTGGAGGAGATCACCGCCGCCCTCGCGCCGAGCGCCCGGAAACGCTGGACCTTCCACGAAGCCGACATCCGCCAGGCCCCCGACCTCGTGCGCTCGATGGTTCGAGGCGCCGACGTCGTCGTGGACCTCATCGCCCACGCCAACCCGAGTCTCTACGTCACGCGGCCGCTCGACGTCTTCGAGCTCAACTTCATGCAGAACCTGGAGGTCGCCCGGCTCTGCATCGCGCACCGCGCGTGGCTCATCCAGTACTCGTCCGCCGAGGTGTACGGCAAGGCGAGCGGCACGCCGTACGCGGAGGACGAGACCGACGCTGTCTTCGGCCCCGTCAGCAAGCAGCGCTGGATCTACGCCGTCGGTAAGCATCTCCTCGAGCGGGTGCTCTACGCACACGGCGAAGCGGGGGAGCTGACGTACACCATCGTGCGCCCGTTCAACTTCCTCGGGCCGCGCATCGATTACCTCGTGCCCCCGGGCGCCACCGGCGGCCCGCGTGTCTTTCCGCACTTCATGTCCGCCCTCCTTGGTGGCGGACCCATGCGGCTCGTGGACGGCGGTCACGCGCACCGCGCCTTCCTCCACGCGGCCGATGGCACCGCAGCCTTTCGCGCAATCCTCGAGCAGCCCGAGCGCGCGCGCAACGCGATCTTCAACGTCGGCAACCCGGGCAACGACACGTCCATCCGCGATCTCGCGCTCCTCATGCTCGAGCTGTACGAGGAGCTCACCGGCGAGCCGCCACGCTCCCCGATCGAGGACATCTCCGGCGAGGCGTTCTACGGCGCCGGCTACGAGGATTCCGACCGCGAGGTGCCGAACATCACGAAGATCCGCTCGCTCGGCTGGGCGCCGACGCACGACCTGCGCACCACGGTGCGCGATACCATGTCGCACTACCTCCGCGCCGCCGGCCGGCCGGTCATCGAGGCGCGCGCACCCGCCGAGCGCGGGTGAAGGTCGCGGTCGTCCACGCCGAGTACCAGCAGCCCGGCGGCGAGGACGTCGCAGCCGCTGCCGAGGCCGCACTCCTCGAGGCGCACGGCCACCCCGTCGTCCACTACCACGCGCACAACCGCGATCTTGCTCGCGTCGGCCGCGTCCGAGCCGCCAGGACCGCCATCTGGAACCGCGCCGCGTACGGCGAGCTCCGCGCCCTCTTCCGCGCCGAGCGTCCCCACGTCGCCCACTTCCACAACACCTGGCCGCTCATCTCGCCGGCCGCGTACTATGCCGCGCGCGATGAGAACATCCCCGTCGTCCAGACGCTGCACAACTACCGCCTCATCTGCCCGAACGCGCTCCTCTTCCGTGACGGACACCCGTGCGAGGACTGCGTTGGCCGACGGGTCGCCTGGCCTGGTGTGCTGCACGCCTGCTACCGCGGGAGTCGCCCCGCGTCCGCCGTCGCGGCCGGAATGCTCGCGCTGCACCGCGCGCGCGGCACCTGGCGCCAGCGCGTCCACGTCTACGTCGCGCTCACCGAGTTCGCCCGGCGCGAGTTCATCGCCGGCGGGCTACCCGCCGAGCGCATCGCGGTCAAGCCGAACGTGCTCGGGAGCGGTCCGGGCACCGGCGCACACGGCGGCGGCTTCGCGCTCTTCGTCGGCCGGCTCTCCCCCGAGAAGGGGCTCGGCACACTGCTCGACGCCTGGCGCACGCTCGGCGCGACGCGTAGCGCCACGCTCCGCCTGCGCATCGTCGGGGCAGGACCGCTCGACACACTACGCGCGTCGTCGCCACCCGGCGTCGAGTGGCTCGGCCACCTCCCGCACGAGCAGGTGCTCGCCCTCATGCGCGACGCCGCCCTCCTCGTGCTCCCCTCCGAGTGCTACGAGGGGCTCCCGATGACGCTCCTCGAGGCGTTCGCCACCGGGCTCCCGGTCGTCGCCAGTGCCCATGGCGCGATGGCCGAAGCGATCGACGATGGCGTCACCGGCCTCCTCTTTACACCGGGCGATGGGAACGCGCTCGCCGCGATGCTCGACCGGGCGCTCTCCAGCCCGGCGCTCCTCGCCGACATGGGCCGCGCCGCCCGTCGCGAATTCGAGGGACACTATTCGGCGGAACAGAACTACCCGCGCCTCCTCGCCATCTACGAGGCGGCCGCCGAGCGCATGCGGGCGGAAGGGTGAGCGACACCG
>JBBJNN010000028.1:50936-51208 GCA_037720885.1 Gemmatimonadaceae bacterium
CATAGCGCGGGCGGCGCGCGCGACACCCGTGCGCGCCGCCCGCGCGCCCTCATCGTCGCCTACGCCTGTGAGCCGGGCCGCGGCTCGGAACCGGGCGCCGGCTGGGGCGTGGTGCGCGCCGTCTCGGAGTTCGCGGACTGCACCGTACTCGTCGGCCCCGAGCACGCCGCGGGCATCCGCCGGTGGGAGTCCACCCAACACACGTCGTCGCGCACACGGTCGCTCACCTTCGTCACCGTCCCCGAGCCGGCATGGCTCCCACGCGCGCCGCG
>JBBJNN010000135.1:0-11994 GCA_037720885.1 Gemmatimonadaceae bacterium
GATCCGGATGTTCGAGTCCGGCTTTGCGTCCAAGGAGGACATCGACGAGGGCATGATCAAGGGCTGCGCGCACCCGATGGGTCCGCTCGCGCTCTCCGACCTGATCGGGCTCGACACGCTGTTGGCGGTCTCGGAGTCGCTCTACGACGAGTTCCGCGACCCGAGCTCGGTCGCGCCGGCGCTGCTCAACCGGATGGTCGAAGCGGGGCTGCTCGGGCGCAAGAGCGGGCGCGGTTTCTACGACTACTCGAAGTAGCCGATGCAGATCGGGATCGCCAGCTTCGTCGACACGGATCCCGCCGCCGGCGCAGCAGGAGCGGCGCAGCGTCTGCGCGAGCTCGTCGAGCAGGCCGAGCTCGCCGAGCAGGTCGGGCTCGAGGTGGTCGCGGTCGGAGAGCATCACCGCCCGGACTTCGCCGTCTCCTCCCCCGCGGTCGTGCTCGCCGCCGTGGCCGCACGCACCGAGCGCGTGCGTCTCTCCAGCGCGGTCACCGTCCTGAGCTCGGACGATCCCGTGCGCGTGTACCAGGACTTCGCCACGCTGGACCTGCTCTCGGGCGGGCGCGCGGAGATCATGGCCGGCCGTGGCTCGTTCATCGAGAGCTTCCCACTGTTCGGCTACGACCTGGATGACTACGACGAGCTGTTCTCGGAGAAGCTCGGCCTTCTGCTCCGGCTGCGCGACAGTGAGCGAGTCACCTGGAATGGCACGCACCGCGCGCCGCTCGAGAACCTCGGCGTCTACCCGCGGCCGCTACAGACCCCGCTGCCAGTCTGGATCGCCGTTGGCGGCACGCCGCAGTCGGTCGTCCGCGCCGCCACGCTCGGCTTGCCACTCGCGCTCGCCATCATCGGCGGCGAGCCCGCCCGCTTCGCACCGCTCGTCGAGCTCTACCGGACGAGCGCGCGGCGGGCCGGGCACGACCCCGCCACGCTTCCCGTGAGCATCAACTCGCACGGCTACATCGCCGACAGCGCCGGGCAGGCGGCAGACGACTTCTACCCGCCGTACGCCGAGGTGATGACCCGGATCGGCCGGGAGCGGGGCTGGCCGCCCACGACGCGCGCGCAGTTCGAGGCGCAGCGCTCGCCGCGCGGCGCGCTGCTCGTCGGCAGCCCGCAGGAAGTGACCGACAAGATCCTCTTCCAGCACGAGCTGTTCGGGCACCAACGCTTTCTCCTGCAGATGAGCGTCGGCACGATGCCGCATGCCAAGATCATGCGCTCCATCGAGCTCCTCGGCACCGAGGTCGCCCCAGCGGTCCGGCGCGCGACGGTGAGTGCCGCCACGGTCGCACCCGACCTGATCCGCCACCTTGCCGTCCACCGGCCCGACGTTCCGTGAGCGCGCGCGGATGCCCCGGGCACGGAAGGTACTGGCGCATCTATCTTCCGGGAGCACCGCCGCTGACCACGCGAGGAGAGAACGATGACGACGCCGCCTGCCAAGACGATCGAGAGTTTGGGGACCGATGACGGTGGCCGGTGGGTCACGGCGCGCGTGGGGCCGCGCGGCGTTCGCGCCGACATCTCGGCGGGAGCGCACGACTGGATTGTCGACGAGCCGCTCGCGGTTGGCGGGACCGGTGCGGGCCCGACGCCCTACGATTACCTCCTGAGCGCCGTGAGCAGTTGCATGGCGATCACGCTCCGCATGTACGCCGACCGGAAGGGCTGGCCGCTCGAGGGTGCGAGCGTGCGCCTGCGGACGGCGCGGGCGCACCGGGCGGACTGCGCGAATTGCGAGACTACGGAGGTCGGCATCACGCGGCTCGAGCGGCAGATCGAGCTGGTGGGCCCGCTCACGGACGAGCAGCGGCAACGGCTCCTGCAGATCGCCGACCGCTGTCCGGTGAAGCAGACCCTGCAGCGCGGCATGGAGATCGAGACAGTCGAGTAGGCTCCGGCCGCGCCCTGGCGAGGGCGGGCGTTGACAAATCAACAACCGTTGATATATAATCGGACCGTGACGACGACCGCACTCGATCTCTCCAGCGCCGCGCAGCTCTTCCACGCGCTCTCCGACGAAACCCGCCTCGGCATCCTCGAGATGCTCCGCGACGGCGAGCGCTGCGTCTGCGACCTGCAGACCGATCTCGAGGCCGCTCAGTCCCGGCTGTCGTTTCATCTCCGGGTGTTGCGCGACGCCGGCCTCGTCACCGACCGCAAGGACGGACGCTGGTCGTACTACAGCATCGCGCCCGAAGCACTCACGCGAGTGCACGACCTCGCCGTCTCGCTCCAACCGTCCAAGTCCGCGAGAGCGCTCGCCCGCTCCGCCGGGCGCTGCTGCGGGTAACTGCAGCTAGCTGCGGCTCACCACGTGCGCCACCCGTCCGTGCCTCCGCCCCCGTCTGACGTATCAACAATTTTTGATAGAGGAGATCTCGCCATGCCCACCGCGCCCCTGAAGACGCTGCCTGTGGCCGCCGCAGGCGGCAGCGCCTGCTGCGCCCCCGGCTGCTGCGACGATACGACCACGGACACGACGGACACGGCAGACAGCGCGGTGGCTGCGCCCGCCTCCGGGGAGGCGCTGACCGTAACCGTACGTGAGAAGTACGGTGCCGCCGCGCGGCGCGTGCTCCAGGGCGTCGAGGCCGCGCACGCCGCCGGCGCCTCCGCCTGCGGCCCGGTGAGCGCCTGCTGCGGGGGCGCCGCCTTCGACGGCACCATCGACCCGATCACCGCCAACCTCTACGTGACTGGCGAGACGGACGAGCTTCCCACGGCGGCCGTGCTCGCGTCGCTGGGCTGCGGGAACCCCACCGCGCTCGCCGAGCTCCGTGCCGGTGACATCGTCCTCGACCTGGGTTCCGGCGGCGGCATCGACGTCCTCCTCTCGGCGCGGCGTGTGGGGCCCACCGGCAAGGCGTACGGCCTCGACATGACGGACGACATGCTCGCCCTCGCGCGCCGCAACGCCGAGGAGTCCGGCGTGAAGAACGTCGAGTTTCTGCGCGGCCGGATCGAGGACATCCCGCTCCCCTCGAACACGGTGGATGTCATCATCTCGAACTGCGTCATCAACCTCTCGGGCGACAAGCGCGCGGTCCTCGCGGAAGCGTTTCGCGTGCTGAAGCCCGGCGGCCGCTTCGCCGTCTCCGACGTCGTCGTCCGCGGCGAGCTGCCGGCCGATGTGAAGCGGAGCATGGAGTTGTGGGTCGGCTGCGTCGCCGGAGCGCTCTCGGATGAGGAATTCATCACCCTGCTCGGCGACGCCGGCTTCGAGAAGCCGAGCGTTGAATTCACGCGGACCTACGAGGTGGAGGACGCGAAGGCGTTCCTGATCGGCACGGGGCTCGACGCGAGCCGCATCGCGCGCGAGGTCGCCGGCCGCGTCGGCGCCGCGTTTATCCGGGCGACCAAGCCGATCGCGTCGGCCTGACCCTCGCGCCCTCTGTCCGTACGGGGAATTCTCATATGACGATCGCGACCACCACTCCCGCTCCGGGCGCCACGCTGCGCCCAGCGACCCCCGCCGATCTCGCCGACGTCGAGCAGCTACTCGCCGCGGCCGGGCTCCCGCTCGTCGGCGTCCGGGAGGCACTCCCCGCGTTTGTCGTCGCCGAGGCGCGGGGCGCGCTGGTCGGCGTCGCCGGCCTCGAGATGTGCGGCGACGACGCGCTCCTCCGCTCGGTCGCGGTGGATCCGGCCTGGCGTGGTCACGGGGTGGGGCGCGCCCTCGTGACGCGTCTCATCGCGGACGCCGAAGGGCGAGGCACCCGTGCCCTCTACCTGCTCACGATGTCGGCCGAGGGGTACTTCCCGAAGTTCGGCTTCCACGAGGTCACGCGCGATGCCGTGCCACCCGCCGTGCGCGAGACCGCGGAGTTCCGGGGTGCGTGCCCGGCGTCGGCCACGGTCATGCGCCGGCCCATTCGGCCCATCGAGAATGCGACCGGGAGGGCTGCCTCGTGAGCGACCCGCCTCCGGCGTGGGCGATGCGATACGCCCTGATCTCGGACATCCACGCGAACCTGCCCGCGCTCGATGCCGTGCTGGCATCCATCGCCGCGCGGCCGGACATCGGCGCGATCTACCACCTTGGCGATCTCGTGGGCTATGCTGTCTGGCCGAACGAGGTCGTGGCGCGGCTTTGCGAAGGCGGCATTCCGGGCATTGCCGGCAATTACGACTCGACTGTCGGTGCCGGTCACGAGCACTGCGGCTGCAAGTACGAGGATGCGCGACAGGAGGAGCTCTCGCACCTCTCGTACGGATGGACGCGTGCCCACGTCTCGCCCGCGACGAAGCGCGTGCTGGCGGCGCTGCCGTTCCGCATTGACGTGAAGCCGTTGGGCGGCCACGTGGCGGGGCCCACGATCATCCTGGTCCACGGTACGCCGCTCAATAACCTCACCTACTGGACCGAGGACCGGTCGGACGACTTCTGCCGGAAGATGGCACGAGCCGCCGGCGCCTGCCCGGGTGACGTGATCGCGTTCGGCCACACGCACAAGCCATGGTACCGCGAGGTCGAAGGCGTGCACCTCGTGAACGCCGGGAGCGTCGGCCGCCCCAAGGATGGCGATCCGCGTGCGGGGTACGTGCTGCTCGACGCGGGGAGCGCCGGCGTACGCGTGGAGGTCGTTCGGGTCGAGTACGACGTGGAGCTGACCGCCCGCGCGATCCTCGAGAGCGAGCTACCCAGCGACTTCGCCGATTACCTTCGTGCGGGAGGCCTACCGACCCCGCTCGCGACGGGCTGACGCCGGGCGGCGCTCTCCCGTCGCGGAGCGTTGTCGTACGCGGTCGCGCTGGTCACTTGCAGCAGCACTTTCCGCAGCACGGGCCGCTGTCGCAGCCACAGCCGCACGCGGGGCAGTCGCAGCAGCAAGAATCGGCCTGGGTCGTGAAGTCGGTTGTCATCGAGATGTCTCCTCGGTATGTCGGTCTGAGTGGTGTGGCCTCGGAGCCGGGTGTCGGCTGGACGGTGGTTCACTCCGTCACCCGGGCTTCCGTACGGGTGTACCTTACACCTTGTAGTCGCTACAAGGTCAACCCCCCGGGCGGAGATGATGTCATGACGCGAGCGCGGATCGCGAACGTGCGGCGGGGAGCGCCACCTGGCGAGGGGGCAACGGATCCCCGCGCCGGCGTCGCGGAGGCCCCGCTCACCATCGGCGAGCTCGCCACGCAGAGCGGCGTCACGCCGGAAACGATCCGGTATTACGAGCGCGAGGGCGTGGTGCCAGAGGCCGCGCGCGAGGGTGCGGGACGCTACCGCCGGTATGGGGCGGCGGACGCCGAGCGGCTGCGCTTCATTCGCCGGGCGCGCGACCTCGGCTTCAGCCTCGGCGAGGTGCGCGAGCTGCTCGCGTTGGCGGACGGAAACCCGCGAGACCCATGCTGCGATGTGAACCGGATCGCGCGGGCGCACCTCGCGCAGGTGGACGCCAAGCTCGCCCAGCTCGCGGCGCTCCGGACGGAGCTCGACCGCGTCATCAACGCATGCGATGGTGTCGTCGCCGTGGCCGAATGCCGTATCCTCGGCGCGCTGAGCGGCGTGACGTGACGCCGCGTGCCCACCGGCACGCCGTTGTTGGGGAGGTTATTGCTACCGCGATGATGGGTTCGGCCATAATCTTGTCTGCCGATTCCCGTGAGACCGCCTTCACCCGACCTGTCCAGCCGTGATGCGTATCGCCCTCGTCCTCGCCGCCGCGCTCCTGTGACCTGCACCGGCACGGGCAGAGCGACACCGCATACGCGCAGGCGGTGCTCGACGGCGTCACGACGGGCTTCGAGCTGGAGGTCGGCACCGCGGACGTCGCGGGGTGGGAGCGCGAGCGCGAGCCCGGACGGCCGCTTGCCCAGGACCTGCTCGTGGTCGTCGGCGAGGACGCGAACGCCCGTACCCGCGGCCGCCGCTGGAACATCCGCGACAACGCCGAGCGGACGTTCGAGTGGAGCATGACCGAGCTGCTGCAGCGGATCGGGAAGGGCGACAGCGGGAAGGATTACGCGTCTCTCCGGGAGACGCCGCTGCGCATGGCGCGGCTCCGCATCGAGGCATCCGGTGGAATGGAAGCGGTCGACCAAACGCACGGTGGTGAGCGGTCTGATAGACCGGCTTGAGATCGTCGAGGAGCCGGGCGAAACGCGCGTGAAGCTGACGATCTCCGAGGATCTCGCGCAGCAGCTCGCGGAGGACTGCCGCCTCCTTGAGACGACCCGATACTGGCTTGTTCAGGGAGGCCCGGCCCGCCGGCTCTATCGGCTCCTCGACTGGGCGTGCTACACCCACGACCACCGTGGGACGGGGCAGCTCCGCGTTCCCGTGCACTTCCTCCGTGACCGCATTCCGATCGAGGAGCAGAAGACCGCGCAGATCATCCGGAAACTCGACGGGATGCACGAGGAGCTCGTCCAGGCCGGGTTCCTCGCCGTGATGCCCACGTATACCGAAACGCTCGCCGACGAGCTGCGGCGGTTCCCCACGTACCCCGGCAAGCGCGCCAAGCTGGTGACCGCCGTCTACCAACTGGCGGCGGAACCAGCCGGTGCGTTGGGACCGGGCGAGCGCTCAGGGGGCGATGAAGAAGTCGCTCCCAGCCGCGCGGGTAACGCGCGGATGCAACGCGCCGCCCCAGGTGTGCCCGCCGCCTCTGCCGCGGCCGGGATGCCGCCCGATAAGGCGGCGCTGCTCGCCTCATTCGGCGTGGTGCCGACGGGCCGGTCGGAGTTGCACGACCGCGTGCTGGAGGTGCAGCAGCTGTGTGGGGACCGCGGGAACGTTGGCCTCTACACGGCGCTCTGCAAGGCAACCCCCGAGGAGGTGTTCCGCCGTGTGATCGCCACGGTTCGGGCGGATCGCCCCGAGGTCCCACGGGCCGCGTTCGTCCGCATGGCCAAGGACGAACTGCGCCGCCACGACATCGCCATCCCAGCCGCCGCCACCGATCGCCGCGTGCTGTCCGAACTGCTGCGTAACCCCTCCTGAAGGACTGCTCAGGCGAAGGTGCGCAGACGGCCGCGACGCTGTAGCGAAGGGTGGTTCAGGTGCGGTAAAGGGCGCAGGCGTGCGAGTAGTCCTCGCCCCGGGCCCGTCCTAATCGAGCGCGAAGAGTGGACGGTCTCGCGGTGCGACGGCGGCGGCAAGCGTCTGTCGAATCGCGGCGCCGTGCGGGCCCGCGAGGTACTCGGAGAGTAGCTCGCCGCGACGCAAGTTTTCGACGCGCTCGGCCTCACGACGGCGCTCGAGAAGGCGCGCGATCTCGGCGTCCTTCTCGGCCTGCAACCGCGCGATTTGCGCGTCGATCTCGTTCGAGCTGAGGTTCGCCCACGGCCGATGCGTGGCGCTACGTACCGCGCGGTAACGTACCGGTCGGTGCGTTTCGCCCGCGCGCGCGACGCGCTAAGCTGCCGTCCGCGGTCGTGACAGCGTGCGAGCAATAGGATGCATACGCATCCTGAACGGCCGCCCGCGCTGTGCGCCGGCTGGCCTTGCTCGCCCATTCGCGCCCAGTGAGCGCTCAAGGGAAGGGCGGGGAAGGGCAGGGCGCGCACCGTTCGGTGACATGGCATCCCGGGCAGGCACGCGATGCGGACGAGCGAAGCGAGAGACGAAGTGGCCGCGCGCAGGGGCGGCGCGCGAACCGCCTGGGACTCGGGGGAGGCGACGGACGCGTCCCAGCGCGCCAAATCGACGCAGCCGAAACCGCCAACGAACGCTGCCGAAACCGAGCGCCCTGTCGCCGTTGAATCCCGCGTCGAACCGCGGCCGACCGCGCGTACGCGCCGGGAGCGGCGAACCGCCAAGAAGCTCGTGAGCCTCACCGCCGACGAACTCGCGCGTGTGGTCGCCCGAGCGGCAGAATGCGGGCGCACGCCGGCCCGGTTCATCCGCGAGGTCAGCCTCGGGGCGGTGCCGAAGACGCGCCGCAGCCGAGACGCGGACCAGATGATTCGACAGCGCGCGCGGATCGGTAACAACCTGAATCAGCTCGCGCGCGAGGCGAACGCATCCGGGCGATTCGATGTCGAGGAGCGGCTGGACGCCACCCTCGCGGCGCTGGACGCGGCGATTGACCGGGTCGCGTGAACGCGCTGCACCCCGCACCGGATCACGCGCGGCGAACGCCGGCCCCTGTGCCCGGACTGCACTGGCGAGCGCGCCCGTGATCGCGTCGGTATCGAGCGGCCGTGTGTTCGCCGGCCTCGCCAAATACCGCTCTCGACAGTGTGATCCCGTCCGGCTTGGTTGTGTTACGTGCTCCTATGCTCGCGGCGCTGTCTTACCGTCAGGTCCTGCCGCTGGGGTTCCTGCAAGCCGAACTCCCGCTGTGCCCGTGCAACCTCCCACGGCCGCCACCACTCCGCGGTCTTCTCCGTGATCGGCCGGTAATCGACACCCGCGGTCGCGAAGTACTTCTCGGCGCACTCAATTTTCCGCCGCTCGTGCGGGAACTGGAGGTCCTCCAGCTTCTCCGTTCCCTTGGTCTCCCGCACGAGGTGCAGCGTCGTCCGCCCACTCGTGTCACGGCGGACGACGCCCCAGTCCGGGTTGTAGTTGCCAATCAGCTTGGGGAGCCGGACCTTGAACGACGGAGGGAACTTGAAGTAGAGCACTACCTCGTCGTCCGTCCGTAGTCGGCCGACGAATATCTCCTCGACCGTCGAGTCTTTCTGGACGAGATCGTAGAGCCCGTTCTGCCCCGCGTCGATCAGCTCCTTCTGGGCGAAGGATTTCTCCTTGGGGAACAGCTCTTCGAGGTCCAGATCGTCTCGCCCGGGGTCGACCTCGAAGGTGAGCCCGGCCGCGACATGCCGGGCGAGCGTCTCGCGGATGGTAGCGACGAAGACACCGGCGAACCCCTCCGGATTTCGGAAGATCCGCTGCTTCTGCTCAACCGGGACCGCCTTGAAGATCCGGTTTACCGTGGCGCGCGTGAGGCCAGTCGCGCCCGCCGCGCGCGCGACTAGGTTGGGCACCGGATACGTCGTCTCAGCCACGCGCACTTCCTGCACGCGCACCTGCTGTCCTTCCGCACTCTCGTACGTTTGCGGCTCGGCGGAGTACAGCTCGACGCCGTTCTCGAACAGCATCTTGGGTTCTGGGTCCGCGCCGTACTCGATCACCTTGAAGCCGCGCAGCCGCTCGTCGTTGAACGTCCGGGCGAGGTCCTCGCGCGCGCCCACGTTGACCGTGTAGCTGGACGACTCGCCGTCGGTGTTCTCCTTCTCGAGGTGGAGCTGTGCCTTGGCCCCGCGCGCGCCCTTCAGGGTGAACGTGTACTTGTGGACCACGAAACTGCCCTTCTGGACCACGACCTTTGGCGCGGGGAACTGCGCCCGCGCGAGGTCGGCCGCGCACTCGTCTACTAGCGCGTCGGTGTCGACCGTGATCTGGTAGCGGATCCGCTGGGCGAGCTTGTCCCAGAAGGCGCGGAAGTCCGGGTGCTGGACGAAGAACTCCTCGCGCCGTGTCGCCTTCTTCTGCTTGGCGTTAGTCGGCCTGGGCGGGGCGCCGGACGCGTCGCCGTCCTGGACGTACTCGTCCTGGAGCGCCTTGGCGTAGGACTGGTAGCTCTGGTTGGCGACGACCGTGAGCACGTTCACCTCCTCGCCCGCCACCCGCTCCCCCCGCTGGTCCACGCACAGCCGCAGCCCGCGTCCGATCTCCTGCCGTTTTTTCGTCTCCGAGACCGTCTGGTTGAGCGTGCAGATCTGGAAGACGTTCGGGTTGTCCCACCCCTCTCTGAGCGCCGAGTGGGCGAAGATGAACGCCACCGGCTCGTCGAAGGACAGGAGGCGCTCCTTCTCGCGCATGATGAGCGCGTACGCCTCCTTGGCCAACTCGCGGTCCGCCGCCTTGAGCGCGTCGCCGTCACCGCCGATGTCGACGGCCGTCTCGCCGCTCTTGGTCTTGCTCGTTGCGAAGTACGCCCGACGCAAGTCCTCGGGCTCCACGCTCCGGTATTCGTCGTACTGGCGGCAATGCTTGCGGAACTCGTCGTCGAAGATGGTGCGCGCCAGGCCGTCCGGCGCCGTGTAGCTGGCCACGCGGTCGACGAAGAAGAGCGACAGCACTTTGACGCCCTTGACCCGGAGTCGGGCCTGCGCCTCGAGATGCTGCTGGATGGTTTCGCGGATCTGCGTGCGGAACACCTCGGGGCGATCGCGCCCGACGGTGTCACCCTCAGTGAGGCGCACGCCGTTGGCGAACTGGAGCCACCGTTCGCCTCGATTGATTTCCTGCACCACGTAGCCGCCACGGTGCTCATCCCGCCGGGTCTTGTCGTGCAGGTCGTCCCCGTCGCACAGGACGACCTCGGCCTCCTTCGCGCGGCCCTTGTCCATGACGTACGTCTTGACCCGGGCGCGGATCTTCCCCTGTGGCTCCACCCGCACGAGGCCGAGGAACGGCGCGTTGAGGTCCTCCACTTCGGTGACGCCCGCGACCTGGATGCGCTTGACGAGGTTGCGCCGGTACGCCTCGAACGGGGTGAGCCGGTAGACGAGATTGGGGCTCGTACGGTGGGTGGCGCTGTAGCGCAGGGCGAAGAGCGGATGCAGCGTGCGAAGCGCCTCACGCGACCGCTCGCTTTCCATGTTCTGCGGCTCGTCGAGGATGAGGATGGGCCGCGTCTCCTGCACGAACTGGAATGGGCGCCGCTCGCCCGGAAGCTTCTCTGACGCCTTGTAGAAGTTGTTCCCCTTCTTGCCCGCCTTGTTGAACGAGTCAAGCGTCATCAGTAGCACCTCGCAGAAGGTGCTCTGGGCGTAGCCACGCAGCCGGCTGAGCTGCGCGCCGTCGTAGCGCACGAGGTTCACCCGCTCGTTGCTGTAGAGGGCGGCGAAGTGGCTCGCGGTCACCTCGAAGTTCTTGACCACCCCCTCGTAGATGGCCACGCTCGGCACCACGATCACGAACTTGCCGAAGCCGTAGCGCTTGCGCAGCTCGTGGATGGTGCGCAGGTAGGCGTAGGTCTTCCCCGTACCGGTCTCCATCTCGACCGTGAAGCTCGGGTAGCGCCAGCTCTCGCTGCCGGCACCGTCGAGCACGAGGCCGTCGTCCACGGCGAGGTCGCCGAACAGGCCGCCTGCGATGTCGAAATCGCGCTGGACGGCGGCCAGGTTGTCGCCCAGCCACGCCTCGTCGAGCCACTCGCCGGGCGGGAGGTTGGGGACGATCTCCTCGCTGAGGCGGAACGCGGTGTCCTGGCGCGGGAGGCCGTCGAAAAGGCGAGCCACGGCATCGACGGCGTCGCGCTGGTGCTCTTGGTCGGGGTCGAAGCGGAGCTGAAGCTGGCGGTGGGCCACGGCGGTCAGATCGTCTTCAGGTTGCACCGCTCCGCCAAGCGGAGTTTGGCGGCGTCGTCGAGCGCGGTGTCCAAGCAGACGAGGACGTCGGTATCCGTTAGACCGAGGGTATCGGGGACGGCTGGGTCCAGGTTCTTATCGAAGCAGGCGATCAGTCGGTGGGCGCGGTGCTCGCTCTCGACGATGGAGACGCGGCTGCGACCAGCCTTGCGCGGGGTGACGCGGCTGTCGAGTGGGAAGCCCTCGGTGAGCATCGCCTCGACGAGCACGTTCTCGGGACGCCAGCCGTCGGTGAGGGGTGACTCAGCTGCGTCGAAGCGTAGCTGGAGCACGTCGGCGTCGTCTCCACTCTGATCCGTCCATGACACAAATGATGATGGCTCAAGAGACAGCACACGAAAGCCGACATCGCCGGGAGTTTGTAAAGAAGACGACAGCTGCTTTCCTACGCGTCGCATTCGCTCTTTACCGACCTCTGCGATTGACGGGTAATCGCCGCGGTCGGTGGGCTGCTGAATCTGCACGCAGATGAATCTGCGCTGTAATCCGTCATCCTGATTCAGCGCGAGCACAGCATGAGCAGTACTCGCCGAGCCAGCGAAGAAGTCCAGGATCACCGCATGGGTATCTTCCGGCCGAAAGGTCACCGCCTTTACCAGCTTTGCGAGCAAGCTAGTGGTGTGAAGCAATAATAACGTGCATAATTAGGCGTGGGGTGCTACCTTC
>JBBJNN010000136.1:0-11809 GCA_037720885.1 Gemmatimonadaceae bacterium
GAGCTGCTCGGTGACATGCTCCTGGACGTGGGGCGCCCGGTCGAGGCGCTCTCCGCCTACCGCCGCACGCTGGCAAGGGAGCCGAGGCGCTTCCGGTCCCTCGACGGCGCGCGGCGCGCAGCGACCGCGGCCGGTGATCGAGCGGCGGCCGCGCGCTACGCGTCCGAGCTCGAGACGCTCACCCGCCCGGCGGCGCCGGGCGTGCCGCGTTCGTGAGCGGCCCCCGCGCGGTCCGAGCCCAGGCGACCCGTGGCGCTCACGCGCGGCGCGTTTAAGAGCACCGAGGCGCTCGAGGAAACGCTGCACGCTTACGTCGCCCACAACAACGCCGACCCGACGCCGTTCGTCTGGACCAAGAGCGCCGACGACATCCTCGCCTCGGTCGCCCGCTTCTGTCAGCGAACCTCGGGTTCAGACCACTAGAACCAGAAGCCGAGTAGGTGGTAGTACGCGAGGAGCGGCGCCGCGACGAGCGCCGCTCCCGCGAGCGCGGCGAGGTAGATGCGTTGTCCGCGCGTCCACGCCGCGCGGCGCCACGCACGCGCAACGAGCGGTGCGAGCGCGAGCCCCGCGATGATGGCGGCGAGGAGCGCGGAGAGCCCGACGGTGAGCGCGGCACGGAGGCCATTCGCCGCCGTGTCCTCCCCCGCGTGCGTGAGAACCATGCCGAGCGTCGCCACGGGAGCGAGGATCGCGAGCCCGCCAGCGAGCGCCGCGATCCGCCACGCCGCGCGCCCCACTCCGTCCTTCCGCTCGGTGCCTGGCGCAGGCCCGTGGCACGCGCGCCGGACGAGACGCGCGAGTGCGCGGCCGCCGGCTACGAGTGGAGCGCTTGCCAGGAGGAGCATGCACGCGCCGAGTAGCCCGGCGTGGAGGGCGCCGCGCTCGTACCACGCGAGCCGGTCGAAGCTCACCGGGTCCTGTGTCGAGCCGCTCATCGCCATACGCGATACCTTGCTGCTTCCCCGCGGCGCGAAGCTCACCGTGAGGCCGGCGCTCGAGCCGGCGGGCACGCGATAGAGGGCGTCGCCCACTTCCTCGAGGTGTAGGCGCGTGCCGCCCGGAAGCGCGAAGTCGAGCGAGCCATCGCGCGCCGAGCGCACGCGCGTGTCGAGCCCGAGCCATGCCGCGCGCTCGATCGTCGTGCTGGCGAGCAGCACGGGCCGGTAGACGCCCGCGTAACGCGCCGCGCGCGCTGCGGCACCGGTGGTGTCAGGCCGCGCGAGGCCGGGCGCGCCGTGCGGGAAGTACCGCTCGATAAACCCGCGCACGACGTCCGTCCGGAGCGACTGCCACTCGCCGCCCTGCCGCATGGACTGCACGATGAAGATGCCGACGCCGCGCTCGGGGAGCAGGTAGAGGAGCGAGAAGTGCGTTCGCGCGCCGGTATGGAAGAGCCCCGGCTCGTCGCCCAGGTCGCTCTCGAAGAAGCCGAGCGCCACGCCGGGCTGTCGCGGATCGGCCCTCCACTGGCGGGCGTGCATGCGGCGCACGGTGGAATCCGCGAGGATGCGCACATTGCCCGCACGCCCACCATTCAGGTGGGCGAGCATGAAGCGCCCCATGTCGCTCGCGGTACTCACCGCCGAGCCGGCGGGGTACGGGAGCAGCGCATCCGGCACCGGCCCCGACCCCGCGGTCGCCACACGCTCGGCGAGCGCCGGTGGCGGTGGCTGGCGGAACGTCGAGTGCCGCATGCCGAGGGGCTCGAAGATGTGGCGCTCCGCGTACTGGTCGAACGGTTCACCCGACGCGAGTTCGACGAGATGCCCCGCCAGCGCCATCCCCTCGTTCGAGTAGCGGATCTCCCGGCCGGCCGCGCGTCCGGGCGTGAGCGGGTGCGCGGCGAAATATTGGCCGAGTGGCACGATATCCCGTGGGTCGGCAACCACGGCGCGCATGAACGGTCCGTCGAGTCCGCTCGTGTGCGTGAGGAGATGCCGGAGCGTCACCGCGCCGCCGGCACCGTTGGCCAGGTCGAACGCGCGAAGCCGCCGGCTCACGCGCTCGTCGAGGCCGAGTGACCCGCGCTCCACCATCTGCATCGCCGCGGTCGCGGTGATGAGCTTGGAGACCGATGCGATGTTGAAGAGGGTCGAGTCGGGGTTCACCGGCCGGCGCGTCTGCTCACTCTCGACGCCATACCCCTTCGCGAACAGCACGCTCTCCCCATGCACCACAATCACCGCCAGGCTCGGCGCCTCCGAGCGGCGCACGTACGATGCGAACGCCGAGTCCGCGAATCGCTCCACGTCATCGCGGGTGAGTGGCGCCGGCGGCGACGCGGATGGTCTTGCGGGAGCACCCTCCGGCAATTGCGCGACGACCGCACCCGGGACACCGAGGACAGCGAAGAGGAGGGCGAGTGCCGAGCGGGTCAACTAGCGAGCGGGCGGGTGCGGCGGGTGCTGCGCCCGAACGCGCCTGCCGAGCGAGGCGCCCGTGAGCGCGATGATGACCGACGGGATGAGCGGGTACCACACGTCGCCGTGGTCATACGCGTAGGGGTGCGGGAAGCCGAGGAGTGCGGTGACGAGGGGAACGCAGAGCCCGGCGACGAGCCCCCAACGCCACGCGGCGCGCGGGACGGCGGCACCGAGCGTATAGCAACCGGCCAGGAGGAGGATGACGTGGGGGAGACGGCTGTTGCTCGCCAGGTCAATCGCCGCGGCGGAGAGCCCGAGGGCGAGCGAGGCGGCGAGCACGCCAGCGTCGGCAATGCGGCCGCGGAGGGCGTCGAGTGCCGCGGAGAGGACGAGTCCGGCCGCCGCGGTGACGCCGAACTCGAACCGCTCCCAGCCCGGTTCCAGCGCGGCGATCTCCGAGGCGACCGCGTCACCCCAGACGCGATGCTCCTGGGGGAGGATGGCGGCCGCGGCCCGTACGAGCCGCAGGGGTACGGCGTCACGCCCACCTCGGATAACCCAGGCAAGTCGGCGTGAAAGGTTAGTCATCACGTGAGCTTGGGGACGGGGGAGCTCGGTATCCAGCCGCGCTCCGTGGCGCGTGCGAGCATGGTGCGCGCCTCGTGCGCGCCCTGGGCCGTGAGGCGGTAGAGGTGGCGCGGCGGGCGCCCGCCGTCGCTGCGTTCCTCCCACTGGGTATCCAGCCAGCCGAGGTCGCCGAGTCGAATGAGGATCGGGTAAAGGGTGCCGGCGGAGAGACTGGCGGCTTTCATTAGGTCGTAGCCATGGCGCCAGGTAGCCGGGGTAGCCAGTAGCTCGGTGAGGAGCGCGATCGTCTGGCGGGAGAGACGAGGAGACGGGGTCATGGCATATCCATATATATCGATATATGGTTCGCGCAAGTGCGGCCGACTGCAAAGAGGTGACAGGGTTGCGTCAGGCTCAGCGGACTGGCGACAGCGATCCCCGTCATCCTTTTCCTCGATCACCGCGTATGGTGCGCATGGCTCGCTCCCGCATCGTCCGCGTGGTGCACCGAGTATGGGTGACGGTCGGCCTGACTGCGTTCGTGGTTTTCGCTGGCTGGTCGCTCCTCGCCTACCGCGCGAACGGTGAGGCGCATCGGGCAGTGGAGAGTAGCCCGTCGCTCTCCATCAGCCACGAAGCCGGTTACTGGAGCTTCACGCCGCTGGGCACCACGAAGCGGTCCGATGTGGGGTTACTTTTCTTTGCTGGTAGTCTCGTGGACCCAGTCGCGTACGCTCCCATCGCCCGTGCGGCGGCCTCGGCCGGCTTCCCCGCGCTCGTCGTCGAGCTGCCCCGGCGCGGCGCGTTCGGTGGCGCCGATGACCCGGCACTCCTCGATCGCGCCCGCTCTCTCATGCGAAGGTCCGGCGGCCCGAGTCGCTGGGTGGTGGCCGGGCACTCTCGCGGTGGAGCAGTCGCCTCACAGCTCGCCAGCGAGCCGTCCCCGGGACTTGTCGCGCTCGTCCTCATAGGCACGTCGCATCCACGCGACTTCTCCCTGGCGCACCTCACCATTCCCGTGACGAAGATCTCGGGCTCCCGTGACGGCCTCGCCCGTCCGGATCGCATCGCCGCGAACCGGAGCCTGCTGCCCGCCACGACGCGCTGGGTGGAGATCGCTGGCGGCAACCACTCCCAGTTTGGCTGGTACGGCTTCCAGCCCGGAGACCGCCGCGCGACTATTCCCGCGGCCGAGCAGCGCGCGGTGATGCTGCGGGCGATCGGGGATGCGCTCCATGCGGTGCGAGGTCGTACACGCCTCACCATCAATCGCTGACCGGCGCGCATCGGACGTGCGGCGCGACCCCCGACCCCCGACCCTGCGCCCTCGCGCCGTATTCACGAACGCCCCGCGCATGCGACCACTCGTCACCCTGACCCTCGCGTCGCTCCTCGCCCTCCTCGGCTGCGAGTTCTCCACGACGAAGCTCCCCGCGTCGCCCGCCGAACTGCGCGTCGAAGTGGACGTCGAGAGGCGGAGCGAGCGGCGGGGGAGCGCGCGCCACGTAGACGAGACGGGCGACATCCGCGCGATCCTCCGCAATCGCAAGGGGACGGCGATCGAGAGCGCGGACATCAAGCTCCTCGTCAACGGCGTCCCTCTCCGCTTCCTCGTGGGACAGGGGAACTACTACGACCGGCACCCGTTCTACCGGCTTCCGAGCGACGCGCCCGTCGGCGTCCGCGACGACTCCACGTACCGGTTCACGCTCGTCTGGATAGATGGCACGGAGCACCCGATCGGCACCGTCCGCACCCCTCCGCCGCTGGCCCTCGCCCAGTTCGCGCTCCCCGACGCGCACCCGCGTGGTCGTGATCTCGAGATCCGCTGGCGCGACCTTGCCGGCCGCGCCGAGCTGGTGGTGTATCGGACCATGGAAGTCGCGGACAGCGCGGGAAACGTCGGCTATGTCGCCGGAAGCGCCCTCTCGGAGGACGCGCTCCGGGAGACGGTGGGGCCTGGCCGCCTTCGCTCGTGGAGCGGCGTGCTGCGCGTTCCCGCCTCCTACCTCGCCGACAGCGCGGGGCAGCGGGTCGCCACGCTCGGCGTGGCGGTGACCGCCACGAGTGACGGGAAGGTGGAGAAGCCGTTCGCGAGCGGCAGCTACATACGGGCCGTGCGAGCCCTCGTGCTCCGTGTGGACGTGGAAGAGGTCGCTGACACGGCCGCCTCGGGCGATGCGGGAGGCGCGGGTGCTGGCGTGACCGACTCTCCGAGGGCGCGCCCCAGGTCGCGCAGATAGCGCTCGATGGTGGATGCGTGTCCCATGACGAAACGGGACACGAAGCGGAAGATCGGATTGCGTACCTCGCCGCGCTCCGTGATGGTGACGACCGTACCACCCGCGCCCGCCGCTCCGCTATCCGATGCGGCCACCGACATCTCCCACTCGCCGCCGAACGGAAGGCTCGGGTCCGCGATCCGCGTGACGAGACGCCCAGGGCCCGCACGCGGCGGCGACGCGGCGACCAGCTCGTAGGTGATGCGCCCGTCCCCACCGATCTCGCGCCAGCGCGCGCGGCCATCGGTGGCGGGAGGGAGCGCATCCACCGCCGTCACGCTGCTCCGCCAGGTGGGAAAGCGCGCTGGCTCCGACACCATGGCCCACACGCGCTCCGGCGGTGCCGCGAGCCGCGCGGAGCGGGCCGCGATGTGCGCACGCGGGAGCGCGAGTCCCGTGATCACGACGAGCAGCACGACGGCGGCGAGGACGGCCACGGCGATCAGCACCCATTTCATCGTAGGCTCCTGCAGGGGTTGCGTGTGAGGGTACGAGAGGCCGGTCAGGCGCGCCGGCGAGTAGGTGCGGGGGCGCGGGCCCGTTGCGCCTCGGCCGCCGCGCCCGCGAGGAGCGCGAGCCCGCGCAGCGCGGTTTGGCGATCGGCCTCCGATAGGGCCGAGAGCATGGACCCGACCAGGGCGGGATCGAGCACGGAGTGCGCGGTCCGCAGGCGCACCCCAGTCGCCGCGAGGCGAAGCCGCACGCGCCGACGGTCCGCCTCATCCACCTCGCGCGTCACGTAGCCGGCGCGCACCAGGCGGTCCACGGCGACGGACATGGTGCCCGGCGTGACGCCCATGTGCGCCGCCAGGTCGGTGAGGGTGGTCGGGTCCACGGCGTCGAGGTGGTCGAGGATGCTCGCCTGCCGCGCGCTGACGAGGGCCCCCGTCTCCGCGTCGCGCACGTGGCGCCGGTGGCAGGCGAGGTAGATGCGCGGGTAGTCCCGCATCACGGCGGCAACATCGGCGCGGGTAGTCATGCGCGAAACTATCGATATTTATTTGATTCGTCAACACAAAACATTTGCGCCTACCAGCCTGCTCGGCGAAATGGATTGGGTCGCAAGAATCGGATAGCAATCGTTCCCTGCGCGGCGCCATCGTGGGGGGCGCGCCTGCACCGTCCGCGCGCGTCACCCTCTCTCGCGGAGCACTCTCATGGGCACGACGAGCACCATCGCTCCACCCGACACGATCACGTACGCGATCGTGACGACACCTCTGGGCCACGCCCTCGTGGCCGGCACCGCGCGCGGCGCATGCAGCGTTCGTCTGGGCGACGACGCGGAGGCACTCGCCGCCGAGCTGCGGGCCGAATTCCCGGATGCGCACCTGGAAGAGGATGGCGAGGGGCTCTCAGCATGGACCGCGGCAATCGGGCGCCACGTCGCCGGCGACCCCGCCCCCCTCGACCTCCCGCTCGATCTGCGCGCGACCGTCTTTCAGCGTCGCGTGTGGGATGCGCTCCGCGCGATCCCCTATGGAGCCACGCGGAGCTACTCGGACATCGCCGCCACCATCGGCCAGCCGACGGCGGTGCGCGCGGTCGCGCGTGCGTGCGCGACGAACCCCATCGCCCTCGCGATCCCCTGCCACCGTGTGCTGCGTACCGACGGCTCGCTCGGCGGCTACCGCTGGGGTGTGGAGCGGAAGCGGGAGCTCATCGAGCGCGAGAGGGCCCTCAGTCGCGCCGAGCCGGCGGAGACTCTCCGCGCCCCGTAATTTCGCGCAGCTCGTCGATCCGCTTCGACGCTTCAGCCTTCGTCAGGGTGTCGTCCGGCGCGGGCTCGTTCGCCGCCGTGGACAGTGTCTCGAGATAGGAGCGCTGCGCGCCCGTCATCGGCTCGTCGCCCGTCTTCCACTCGCTGGGATCCTTGATCGTGTTCTCGAGCCCCTCGGGGCCGCCGTCCGCCTGACCCGTCCGATCCGTCCGATCCGTCGCCATCTTTCCCTCCGCCACTGGTGAAACTCCCTGCCACCCGCTACGTCGGTGGTGAGTGCAGGAATGAAGGCAGATTTCGTACCAAATAAACACCGAACACGCGAGCATGATGCGGATCGCCTGCCCCCTCTGCGACTACGAGCCGACGCCCGCTGACCGATGGGCGTGCCAGCCCGGGTGCGGCACCGTCTGGAACACCTTCGAGACGCGGGGCTGCTGCCCCGGGTGTGCTCGCCACTGGCGGCAGACCTGCTGCCCCGCGTGCCTCCGCTGGTCGGCGCACGACGATTGGTACCACGAGGAGTGGACCGACGAGAGCATGGCGGAGGAGAGCGAGGAGCTCGCGGGTGTGGGCGGCTGAGCAGCTGAGCGGCTGAGCGGCTGAGGCTGCGTCGTGTACTCCACCTGTCTCTTCTGCCACGCGGACCTCGGGACGAACGAGGCCATCGAGCACTTCCCGGTGGGGCGGCGGCTTGCGTTCGATGGTGCGCGCGGGCGGTTGTGGGTGGTGTGCCGCAAGTGCGGGCGCTGGAACCTGAGCCCGCTGGAGGAGCGCTGGGAGGCGATCGAGGAATGCGAGCGCCTCTTCCGCGACACGCGGCTTCGCGTGTCCACGGACAACATCGGGCTCGCCAAGCTCCCCGAGGGGCTCGAGCTCGTGCGCATCGGCGAGCCGCAGCGGCCCGAGTTCGCCGCCTGGCGCTACGGCGGTCAGTTCGGCCGCCGCCGCCGCACCACCATGATCCAGGTCGGCCTCGGGCTCGGCGTGTTGGGCGCGATCGCTGCCGGCGGCGCGGCGGCCGGCGTCGGGATCGGCGGGTTCGGGTGGTCGCTCTACCAGCTCGCCAACGTCATCGTGAAGGGATCGCCCGGCAAGGTCATCGCGCGCCTGCCGCGCGAGGGCGACGAGCCGCTCATCGTCAAGCGCAAGCACCTTCCGCACCTGCACCTCTTCGCTGGCGCACCCGGCGAATGGTCCCTCGGCGTGCCGCACCGGAAGCAGCTCATCCAATACTCCGGTGAGCCTGCGGTGCGCGCGGTCGGAACGCTCCTGCCACAGCTCAACCGCTTCGGGGGGACGAAGGAGCGGGTGAACTCCGCGGTGGAGATGCTCCAGCGTCAGGCGGACCCGCTGCACTTTTTCGCGACGGCCGCCGGGCTCGCGCAGCGCGCGGCGAAGGGGGAGAAGCCCACAATCCAGCGGTTGCCCGAGGAGGTGCGCCTCGCGCTCGAGATGGCGGCCCACGAAGAGGCCGAGCGGCGTGCGTTCGAGGGGGAGCTGGCGCTGCTCGAGCAGGCGTGGCGCGAGGCCGAGGAGGTCGCCGCGATCGCCGACAATCTCTTTCTCCCCACCTCGGTGGACGACTTCTTCCGCCGCGCACGCGGTGAGCGCTCGCGGGGCGAGCGCGCCGCGGCCGGTGGAGCGGAGAGCGACCCGGCCGGCCCGAACCAGGGCTGATCGCGCCGAAACCGCTGGACGGCAGGCGTCGTACGCCATAGTATGTCCGTGACGGATATAACCGCAACGGACATAGCGCGCTCCGGAGCCCGTATGAGGAAGAAACCCGTACCGCCCCCCCCGTCCACGTCACCACCGCCACGTCCCACGCACGCAGAACCGGCGCCCTTCCCGCTCACGCCGGCGGTGCTCCACATCCTGCTGGCCCTGGTGGATGGTGAGAGACACGGCTACGCGATCGCGCAGGAAGTCGAGGCGCTCACCGACGGGCGGACGCGCATGGGGCCGGGCACGCTCTACGGCACCCTCGGCCGGATGATGGGCGCCGGCCTGATCGAGGAGACGAGCCCACGTCGCAAGGCGGGGAGAGAGGAGGACAGTCGCCGCCGCTACTACCAGCTCGCCGGGCTCGGCCGGGTACGCCTGGCGAGCGAGACGGAGCGGCTCGCACGCGTCGTCGCCGTCGCGCGGGCGAAGAACCTGATTCGAGGCCCGGAGCCGGCGTGACACGCACCGATCCGCGCGTGCCAGGCCCCTGCGTGCCGGGCGTGCCTCCACCACCCTCACAGCCGCCGCCGCCCTCGGCCGCCGAGCGTCTGCACCGTGCGCTGCTCCGCACGTACCCGGCGGCATTCCGCGCCGAGTATGGTGAAGAGATGGAGCGCTTCGTCCGCGACCGGGTTGGCGAGGCGCGCTACGGCACGGGCTGGATCGCGCGTGCCCGACTCTGCGCACACGTGCTGCTCGACGCCGCGCGCACCGCGCCGCGCGAGCATGGACGCGCGCTGGTGAGCCGCGTCCGCGGCACTCCCGGCACCGATGATGTGCCGCCGGGCGATCACACGAGAGGAGACGTCATGGACATGCTGCTGCAGGACGCCCGCTTCGCGCTGCGCACGCTCGCGCGCCGCCCCGTCTTCGCCACGGTGGCGATCGCGACGCTGGCACTCGGGATCGGTGCCACGACGGCGATCTTCTCCGTCGTCAATGCGCTGCTGCTCCGTCCGCTGCTTCTCCCCGAGCCCGATCGCGTGCTCATGGTATGGGACGCGACCGCGGCTGCCCCGCGCGGTCAGGTATCGTATCCCGACTGGCTCGAGTGGCGCGCCGGCGCGCGATCGTTCGAGGCGCTGGCGATCATGCGGGGGCAGAGCGTCAACCTGACCGGGGGCGACGAGCCCGAGCGGCTCGCGGGTTCCTTCGTGTCGGCCGACTTCTGGCCTGTGCTGCGCGCCGCGCCCGCGCTCGGCCGCGGATTCTCACGCGCCGAGACAGAGCTGCCGACCGCCGAGCCGGTAGCGGTCGTGAGCGATGGGCTCTGGCGCCGCCGCTTCGGGGGCGACCCCGCGCTGCTCGGCCGATCGCTCACGCTCAACGGACGCGCCTTCACCGTGGTGGGGATCATGCCCGCTACCGCACCGCTCTTCGGTGCGACGGACGTGTGGCTCCCGATCCCGTACTACCCGAACGCGAACGGGTTCGATCGGGGGCAGGGAAGCATGACGGTCATGGGGCGGCTCCGCGCGGGCGCCACGTCAGCCCGCGCGAGCGCCGAGCTCGGCGCCATCGCGCGGCGGGAGGCCGAGCGATATCCCGCGACGAACGCAGGGCACGGCATCATGGTGGAGCCGTTGCACGAGACGCTCGTCGGCGACCTGCGCCCGGTGCTTCTCATCCTCCTCGGCGCGGTAGCGCTCGTCCTCCTCATCGCCTGCGCGAACGTCGCCAACCTGCAACTCGCGCACGCGGCCGCGCGGCGGCGGGAGATCTCGGTGCGCGCCGCGCTCGGTGCTGGCCGCGCACGGCTCGTCCGCCAGCTCCTCACGGAGAGTCTCATTCTCTCGGCGCTCGGCGGCGCGTTGGGTGCGGCGCTCGCGCACGTGGCGGCGCGCGCGCTGGCGGGGATCGTCCCCCTCGACACCGCGAGCTTCGCGCCGATCGCGGTGGATGCGCGGGTGCTCGGCTTCGCGGCGGCGGTGTCGCTACTCACTGGCACCCTGTTCGGGCTCGTGCCCGCGGTACACGGCTCACGCGCGGATCTCGGCGCATCGCTCAAACGTGGCACGCACCGTTTCGTGCCGGGCCTCGGGCGCGTGAGCGCGCGCGATGTGTTCGTCGTCGCGCAGGTGGCGCTCTCCATCGTGCTGCTCGTGGGCGCGGGGCTGCTCACGCGGAGCCTCATCCGGTTGCGTGGCGCCGACCCCGGATTCGACCCGCGTGGCGTGCTGACGATGGAGTTCCGGCTCCCGGCGACGAAGTACGCGGACGATGCGCGGGTCGCCGACTTCTTCACGCGCGCCCTCGCGGCGATTCGCGCGGTGCCTGGCGTGCGGGGGGCGGCGCTCGTGCGCGCGGTGCCGCTCAGCGGGAACGCCGAGAACCTGCCGTACATCGTGGAGGGGCGGCCCGCGGCGAGGGATGCGGCGGACGCGCCGGCGGTCCATCGGAACATCGTGAGCCCCGGGTACTTTCGCACGATGGCAATCCCGCTCGTCGCCGGGCGCGACTTCACGGATGCGGACGGGCCGACCGCACCGGGCGTCGTGGTCGTGAACGCGGAGCTCGCGCGACGGGAGTGGCCGGGCCAGCCCGCGGTCGGGAAGCGCATCCGCCTGGGTGACGGAGACGCCCCGTGGCTCACGGTCGTGGGCGTCGTGGGGAACGCGAAGCATTACGCGTTGAGCGACGCGCCGTTCACGCAAGGGTACATCCCGTACAGGCAGAAGCCGCTCATCTTCACGAGCATCGTGGTGCGTGCGGCGGGGAACCCGCTGGCGCTGGCGGGTGCGGTGCGCGGCGCGATCTGGCAGGTGGACCGCGACCAGCCGGTGTGGCGCGTGCGGACGATGGAGGAGGTGCTCGCCGGATCGGTGGAGCAGCAGCGCGTCACCACACGGCTGCTCGGGGCGTTCGCGGCGCTCGCCCTCCTGCTCGCTGGCGTCGGCGTGTACGGGGTGATGTCGTACGCGGTCGCGCAGCGCGCCCACGAGGTGGGGCTACGCATGGCGCTCGGCGCGAAGCGCGGGCAGGTGCTCGCGCTCGTGGTGCGGCGCGGGATGGCCCTTGCCGCCGTCGCGATCGTGATCGGGCTGGCTACGGCGCTCGCCGCCACGGGGGCGCTGGCGTCGCAGCTCTTCGGGGTGAGCCGGCTCGATCCCGTCACGTTCGGGGCGGTCCCGGCGGTGCTGGCGGTG
>JBBJNN010000137.1:0-11748 GCA_037720885.1 Gemmatimonadaceae bacterium
GCCCTACGTGCCGCGCCTGCGGGATGACAGGTAGCGCATCGATCCCAATAGGAACCTCGCGGGGCCCGTCCGCCGCCCCACCAGGCAGCCGACACTCTCGCCGCACACCCCGTTGGCCCTCGCCCGCCGCCATGCACAGCACCGCGCGCGTTAGGCTCCCGCTCATGCTCGCCGCGGCGTCCATCGTCGCGGGGTGCTCTGGGGCGGGCGAGCGCGCGGCGGACCGGCCGCGCCCCGGCGGAGAGGCGCCGGCGGCGGACGGGCGGTTGTTCACGGCGCTCCCGTCGAGCTACACTGGCGTGCGGTTCGAGAACCGCCTCACGGAGACGCGGGAGCTCAACGTCTTCACCTACCGCCACTTCTACAACGGCGGCGGTGTCGCGCTCGGCGATCTCACGGGGGACGGGTTGCCGGAGATCCTGCTCACCTCGAGTCAGGGCGCGAGCCGGCTGTACCTGAACGAGGGGAAATTCCGCTTCCGGGACATCACGGGCGAGTCGGGCATCCGGGGCGAGCGCGGGTGGGCGACCGGCGTCACCTTCGCCGACGTGGATGGCGATGGGCGGCTGGACATCTACCTCTGCTATGCCGGACTCGTCGAACCCGAGCGACGCGCCAACGCGCTCTACATCAACAAGGGGGCGAACGCGGACAGCGTACCGACCTTCGCCGAGCGGGCGGCCGAGTACGGCGTCGCGGACAAGGGCTACTCCACCCAGGCCGCGTTCCTCGACTACGACCGCGACGGAGATCTCGATCTTTTCCTGGTGAATAACTCGCCGCGGGCGGTCAGCTCCTTCGGGATGCGGAACGTCCGCCACGTGCGCGATTCGGTCGGCGGCAGCAGGCTCTTTCGCCACGACGGCGCGCGCTTCGTGGACGTGACGGAGCAGGCCGGGATCTACCGCAGCGAGATCTCCTTCGGCCTGGGCGTCGCCGTGAGCGACGTCAACCGGGATGGTTGGCCGGACGTCTACGTCGCGAACGACTTCTTCGAGCGGGACTATCTCTACATCAACAAGCGAGATGGCACCTTCTCCGAGGGGCTCGACCGGCAGATGCCCTACATCAGCGAGTTCTCGATGGGTCCCGACATCGCGGACATCAACAATGACGGATGGCCGGACGTCTACACGACCGACATGCTGCCGGAGGATGAATACCGGCTGAAGACGACATCGTCGTTCGACGGATGGGACATCGATCAGGCCAAGATCCGGAACGGGTACCATCACCAGTTCATGCGCAACATGCTCCAGCTGAACAACGGCGACGGCACGTTCAGCGACGTCGGCCATCTGGCCGGCGTGGCGCGGACCGACTGGAGCTGGGCAGCGCTGATCGCGGACCTCGATCTGGATGGATGGAAGGACATCTACGTGACGAACGGCCTCGCGAAGGATCTGACGTCGCAGGATTACGTCGCCTTCCTGGCGGACCGGGAGACGATGGCTCAGGCAGCCAGCAGCCGGCGCGTGGACTTCCTGCGCCTCGTCGGGGCGATGACCTCGACCAAGCTGCCGAACTACGCCTTCCGGAATCGCGGCGATCTCACGTTCGCCAACGAGAGCCCGGCGTGGGGCCTCGACGCGCCGAGCTTCTCCAGCGGCGCGGCCTATGGCGATCTGGATGGCGATGGTGCGCCCGATCTGGTCGTGAACAACGTGAACCAGGAGGCCTTCGTCTACCGGAACAACGCCCGCGCGCAGCTGCCGAAGCATCGCTATCTCCAGGTGCGGCTCGCGGGAGAGGGCGCCAACCGGTTCGGCGTCGGCGCGCGCGTCACGCTGCGCGCCGAGGGACGGCTCCTCGCGCAGGAGCTGGAGCCCTCGCGTGGCTTCCAGTCCAGTGTGGACCACGTGCTGACCTTCGGGCTCGGCGACTGCGACATGGTGGACTCGGTCACGGTCGAGTGGCCGGACGGGCGCGTGAGTGTCCGGGAGCGGGTGGCGGCCGGCCAGCGCCTGATCGTGAAGCAGGCCGGGGCGTCGCCGGCGCGCTCGCCCGTGCCCGCGAGCGGGGCCAGCGCCGCGCCGATCCTCGTGGACGTCACGGACCGGGTCGGGCTGCCGTACGCGCACGCGGAGAACGACTTCGTGGACTTCGATCGCGAGCGCCTCATCCCGAAGCTGCTCTCGACTGAAGGACCATTCATGGCCGTGGCCGATGTGAACGGCGACCGGCTCGACGACGTGTTTGTCGGGGGCGCCAAGGACCAGCCGGGCGCGCTCCTGATTCAGGGGCGCGACGGCAAGTTCAGCCGCTCCAACCCGGGGCTGTTCGAGGGGGATCAGATCTCGGAAGACCTGGGCGCCGTGTTCTTCGATGCCGACGGCGACCGCGATCCCGACCTCTACGTCGTGAGCGGGGGGAGCGAGTTCTCGGACATGGCGCCGGCGCTGCAGGACCGGCTGTACCTGAATGACGGGCGCGGCGCCTTCCGGAAGGCGATCGGCAGTCTACCGCCCGAGAGCGCGAGCGGATCGCGTGTGGCGGCGGCCGATTACGATGGGGACGGCGATGTGGACCTCTTCGTCGGCGGGCGGGTCGTGCCGGGGCGGTACGGCGCCGACCCCCAGAGCATGCTGCTCAGGAACGATGGCCGCGGCCATTTCACCGACGCGACCGAGCGGCTCGCGCCGGCGCTGGCGCACATCGGGATGGTGACCGATGCGCTATGGCGCGACACGGACGGCGACGGCCGTGCGGACCTCGTCGTCGTGGGCGAGTGGATGCCGATCACCATCTTCCGGAACGCGGGCGCCGGCAGGCTCGCCCCCGCGCCTGTACGCGGACTCGAGCGGAGCCACGGCTGGTGGAACCGGGTCGTCGCCGGCGACTTCACGGGCGATGGCCGCGTGGACTTCGTCGTGGGCAACCTGGGGCTGAACACGCGCTTCCGGGCCACCGAGAAGGAACCGGCCACGATGTACGTGAAGGACTTCGACGGGAACGGGTTCGCCGAGCAGATCGTGGCGACGTACAGCGGCGGGGTGAGCTACCCGTTGGTGTTGCGGGACGATCTGATCAAGGCCCTTCCCGTTCTGAAGGCGCGCTACCTAAACTACAAGAACTACGCGCGGCAGAGCGTGACGGACGTGTTCCCGGCCGCGGAGCTGGCCGGCGCGATCGTGAAGAACGTGCACACGTTCGCGACGGCGCTGGCGCGGAACAACGGGGACGATTCGTACACGCTCGTTCCGCTGCCGGCCGAGGCGCAGGTCGCCCCCGTGTACGGGATCCTCCCGAGTGACGTGGACGGCGACGGGAAGACCGACCTGCTACTGGCCGGCAACTTCGATGGGGTGAAGCCGGAGATCGGCCTGATGAGCGCGGGCTACGGCCTGCTGTTGCGCGGGGACGGCAAGGGTGCGTTTACGCCGGTTCGGGCGCCCGGAAGCGGCTTCTTCGTGCCGGGGCAGGCGCGCGACATCCAGCGTATCCGTACGGGCGAGGGTGATCTGTACGTGGTCGCGCGGAACAACGACCGCCCGCTCCTCTTCCGCCACCTCAACAACCGCGACTGACGATGCGACGGATGCGAACGCGGACCGTGCTCGCGATGCTGGCCGGATCGGCCATCCTGGGGCTCCCGGGTTGCGGGCTCGCGCGCGCCGATCGCTCCGCGCCGCCGACCGACGCCGAGTTACTCCACGCCGCGGTCGGGCAGCTCACGAGCGTCATCGTCTACGACATCTTCAGCCCGCCGCAGGCGAGCCGGGCGTACACCTATGCCAGCATCGCGGCGTACGAGACGCTCCGGCAGAGCAACCCGGCATACCGCACGCTGGCGGGGCAGTTGAACGGGCTCGCGCCCGTGCCCGCCATGGAGCCCGGCGCCGAATACTCGCTCCCGCTCGCCGGTGTGCACGCGTTCATGACGGTGGGCCGCGCGCTCACGTTCTCGCGGGTGCGGATGGACTCGCTGCGGCTGGCGATGGATGAGCGGTTCCGGAGCCGTGGCATTCCGGCGCCTGTCTACGCGCGCTCGATCGCGTACGGCGAGCTCGTGGCGGGGCACATCCTCGATTGGGCGAAGAAGGATCATTTCCCCCAGACGCGCGGAATGCCGAAGTTCAGCGTCACGTCCGCACCCGGCCGGTGGGTGCCCACACCCCCCGCCTACATGGACGCGGTGGAGCCCAACTGGAGCCGGCTCCGTCCGTTCGTGATGGACTCGTCATCCCAGTTCCGGCCCGAGCCCCCGTTCCCCTTCGACACGGCGGCCGGGAGTCCGTACTTCCAGCAGGTGCGGGAGGTGTACGAGGCGCGGCAGCGGCTCACGGACGAGCAGCGAAACTTGACGGCGTTCTGGGACTGCAACCCCTACGTGATGCACGTGCGCGGGCACGCCATGTTCGCGACGAAGAAGGTCACGCCTGGCGGGCACTGGATGGGGATCGCGACCATTGCCGCGCGGAAATCCAACGCCGATGTCGTGAAGTCGGCCGAGACCTACGCGCGCATGGCGGTCGCCCTGGCCGACGGGTTCATCAGCAGTTGGGCGGAGAAGTACCGGAGCAACATGGTGCGGCCGGAAACGGTGATCAACACGTATCTGGACGAAGGGTGGGAGCCGCTGCTCCAGACGCCGCCGTTCCCGGAATACACGAGCGGCCACAGCGTCATCTCGACCGCCGCGGCCACGGTGCTCACCGAACAGTTCGGCCCCAGGTTCGCCTTCGTAGACTCGACCGAACTGGAGTACGGCCTCCCCGTCCGATCGTTCACGTCGTTCGAGCAGGCGGCCGCCGAGGCGGCGATCAGTCGCCTGTACGGCGGCATCCACTACCGGCAGGCGATCGAGCAAGGTGTGAAGCAGGGGCGGAAGGTCGGCGAGCTGGTGCTCGCGCGGGTCCGGACCCGGGGGGATGCGCTCGTCGCCGAGGCGCGTGCCGGCCCAGCCGCCGGTGACCGCGAGGCGCCGTCAGCGAGCCTGGCCAAGCCTTCCAGTCACTGACCCGGCTGCTTTGTCGTAATCGCCTGCTTCGTCTTGATGACGATCACGCCGTTGGCGCCGCGCACGCCGTACATCGTCGTGCTCGTGGCGTCCTTGAGCACCTGGATGGAGGCGATGTCGTACGGGTTGATCCCGGTCAGGCTGCCGCCCGGCCCGGCCTCGATCGGAATGCCGTCGAGGACGAATAGCGGCTCGCTGCTGCCGAGGACTGACGAGGCGCCCCGGATGCGAACGGCGATGCCGCCGTCAGCGGTCCGCGTCACGGTCACTCCCGCCACTCGGCCCGCCAGCAGCTTCTCGATGGGGTCGCCGGGCGCGCGGTCGATGTCGTCCGACGTGACGGTCGAGTCATGAGGGCGGGCCGGGCTCGTTCCCTTCGCATGGGCGCACCCCGCCACGAGCCCGACGAGCAGACCCAGAGGCAGGAACGTGCGCGGGGAGAACGACGTCATGGTAAGCTCGTGGAGCGGGAGGCCGGTACGATCGGCTGCTCTTGCACATTGCACCCCGGCGGTCGCGCCGTGCAAGGCCCTCCTTGGCGCGGTGACTCGGCGCGGGCTGGCATCCGTATGACCTTTCGTCGTAAATGCCTGACGAGGCTGCTCGCCGTGAGTCTGGCAGCGCTGACTGCCTGTGAGCGCGCACAGAAGTCGGAAGGGTCGGCGCCGACGCTCTTCGAGCGGTTGGCGCCGGAGGCCACGGGCGTCGGGTTCGTCAACGAGCTTCCCGAGGCCGCCGACTTCAACATCCTCAACTACCTCTACTACTACAACGGCGGCGGCGTCGCCGCGGGCGACGTGAACGGCGACGGCCTGCCCGACCTCTACTTCTCGTCGAACCTGGGGCCCAACCGACTCTACCTCAACAAGGGAAACTACCGCTTCGAGGACGTGACCGCGCGCGCCGGCGTGGCCGGTCCCGACGGGTGGAAGACCGGCGTCACGATGGCCGATGTCAACGGGGACGGGAACCTGGACATCTACGCCTCGGCCGTCAGCTACCTCACGATGCGCGGGCACAACGTGCTCTACGTCAACACGGGCGACGGCACCTTCTCCGATCGCACGGAGGAATACGGGCTCGCGTTCACCGGCTACTCCACCCAGGCCACCTTCTTCGACTACGATCGGGATGGGGACCTGGACATGTATCTCCTGAACCACTCGACGCACACCGAGCGCTCGATCGGCGGCGGGTCGCGGCGCGGCGCGCCCCACCCGACCGCCGGCGACCGCCTCTTCCGCAACGACCGCGGCCACTTCGTGGATGTGAGCGAGCGGGCGGGCATCCGCGACGATCTCGACGGGTACGGGCTGGGCGTCGTCGCGAGCGACCTCAACTCCGACGGGTGTACCGACCTGTACATCGCGAACGATTTTCAGGGGGACGACCGGCTCTACTGGAACAACTGCGACGGTACCTTCACCGACTCGATCGCCACGGCGATGGCGCACACGAGCCGCTTCTCCATGGGCGTGGACGCGGCCGACTTCAACAACGACGGCCGGCCGGACCTGTTCGTCGCCGACATGCTCCCGGAGCGCGAGGAGATCCTGAAGACCTCCGCCAGCTCCGAGAGCTTCAACCTGTTCAATCTGCGATTGCGCGCGGGCTACCATCCGCAGTACGCGCGCAACATGCTCCAGGTCAACCGCGGGCGGAGGCGGTTCAGCGAGATCGGCTACCTGGCGGGCGTCCACGCGAGCGACTGGAGCTGGGCGCCGCTCTTCGCCGATCTGGACAACGACGGCCGCAAGGACCTGTTCATCACGAACGGCATCTACCGTCGGCCGAACGATCTGGACTACATCAACTACGTGGGTAACGAGGCCGTCCAGGCATCGCTCGCGGAGGGGATCACGCAGGGAGAGCTGGCACTCCTCAAGCGCATGCCGCAGGTCCCCCTCCCGAATCACGCCTACCGGAACGACGGCGGCTACGCGTTCACGAACGTGGCCGAAGAGTGGGGGCTGGCGCAGCCAGGCTTCTCGAACGGCGCGGCGTACGTGGACCTGAACAACTCCGGCGCGCTCGATCTGGTGGTGAACAACGTCAACGCGCCGGCCGCCATCTACCGGAACCGCGCGCGCGAGGTCAACCGTAACGCGTACCTGGCGGTCGCCCTGCGGGGGGCCGGGGGGAACACGGTGGGGATCGGCGCGAAGGTGGTCGTCTGGCAGCGAGACACGACGCAGATGCTGGAGCAGATGCCGACGCGCGGCTTCCAGTCATCCGTGAATCCGCGACTGCACTTCGGGCTCGGTCGCGCAGCGCGCATCGACTCGCTCGTGGTCATCTGGCCGGACCGCCGCTTCCAGGTACTCGCGGACGTGGCCGTCGACCGCACGATCACGCTCTCCCAGGACAGCGCGCGCGGGAAGTACGCCCCTCCGCCAACGTCCGCGACGCCGCTCTTCGCCGACGTGACGGACCGCGCGCGCGTCGCCTTCACGCACGTGGAGAATGACGCGAACGACTTCGACCGCGAGCCGTTGATGCCGCACTTGCTCTCGACCGAGGGCCCGGCACTGGCCGCGGGCGATGTGAACGGCGATGGTCTGGACGACCTCTACGCGGGCGGTGGGAAGTGGCAGGCGGGCCGGCTCCTGCTCCAGCGCCGCGACGGGACGTTTCGCGCGAGCGACCAGCCGGCGATCGCGGCAGACAGCCTGGCCGAGGATGTGGACGCGGCCTTCTTCGACGCCGACGGGGACGGCGATCGCGACCTCTACGTCGTGAGCGGCGGGAACGAGTTCTGGGGCGACGCCGACGCGCTGCGGGGCCGGCTCTACCTCAACGACGGGCGTGGCGACTTTCGCCGGGCGAGGAGCGCGCTGCCAGACATCTTCGAGAACGGCTCCTGCGTGGTCCCGGGCGACTTCGATGGCGACGGGGACATGGACCTCTTCCTCGGCAGCCGGGTCGTCTCGCGGGAGTACGGCGTAGTGCCAAAGAGCCACCTGCTGCGCAACGATGGCGCGGGGCAATTCACCGACGTCACCGCCGACATCGCCCCGGGGCTCGCCGAGGCGGGGATGGTCACCTCGGCGGCCTGGGTGGATGACGACGGCGACCGGCGGCTCGATCTCGTGGTCGTCGGCGAATGGATGCCGGTGCGCGTCTTCCGGCAGGAGGGGGGGCGGTTCGTGGAGCGCACCGGCGAGGCCGGGCTCGCGGGGACGGAGGGGTGGTGGAATACCGTGCTCCCTGTGGACCTGAACGGGGATGGGCGGAAGGATCTCGTGCTCGGCAACCTCGGGCTCAACGCCTACATCACGGCGTCGGCGAAAAAGCCCGCGCGGTTGTACGTGCACGACTTCGCGAGCAACGGCGCGCTCGAGCAGATCCTCACCTTCTACAAGCAGGGCGTGAGCTATCCGCTCGCCGGGCGCGACGAGCTGGTGCGCCTGGTGCCCGCGCTTCGCAGCAAGTATCCCTCGTACGCGGCGTTCGGTGCCAGCCGGATCGAGGACATCTTCCCCGCGTCGGAGCTGAAGGCGGCGAGGGTGCTGCGGGCGCGCACCTTCGCGAGCTCGGTCGCCCTGAGCAACGGGAGCGGCGGCTTCACCCTGCGGCCGCTCCCAGCGGAAGCGCAGCTCGCGCCAGTCTACGCTACGCTGGCCGAGGACTTTGATGGTGACGGGAACACCGATCTCCTGCTCGCGGGCAACTTCTTCGGAGCGCCGCCGATCCAGGGGCGCTACGACGCGAGCTACGGCGTGCTGCTGCGCGGCGCGGGAGATGGGCGATTCGAGGCGGTGGACCTCGAGGCGAGCCAGCTCATGATCGAGGGGCAGGTGCGACATATGCAATCCCTACGATCCGCGGATGGCGGCCGATTGATCGCCGTCGCCCGGAATGGCGACCGGCTCCAGATCCTCCGCTCGCTCCGCCACGCTGGGGATCGGCAGTAAGCGCGTCTCCCGGCATCCAGGGCATTCAGAACGGAGGGGTCATACGCATGCCACGGGGAGCGATCCGCCGTATTCGGTCCATCCGGAGCATGCGTATGACCCCTCCGTTCTTGATGCCCGTGCTCCGCCGCGGAATTATCGCACTCGCACTCATGACCAGCATGACGGCGGCGCTGTCCGCGCAAGCGACGCTCTATCGATCCGACGCCTTCGTGGTCACCGACAGTTCGGTGCGCCAGGGGCGGTTCGAGGCGGTGGCCACGTCGCGCGACACGATCCTGTCGAGCTACCCGCGGGCCGCGCGCGAGGTGCACTACAAGTTCAGCATCAACTCGCAGGAGAACGAGTTCCGGCCGGGCACGGAGCACACGCTCTTCGTCCGGCCGGAGCAGGGCGCCATCGTCACACCGCTTCATGTATTCGGCGTGCGGCCGCCGCCCCCCGTCCCCACACCCGAGGAGTCGGCGGCCGGTGAGGAAGGGACGGCGCAGATCACCTTCCGCGTGG
Organism: Gemmatimonadaceae bacterium; assembly: GCA_037720885.1. Classification (GTDB taxonomy): domain Bacteria; phylum Gemmatimonadota; class Gemmatimonadetes; order Gemmatimonadales; family Gemmatimonadaceae; genus JACMME01. The sequence goes on from JBBJNN010000137.1 coordinate 9,382, forward strand.
ACATGCGCGAGGTGACGCGCAGCTTCCGCGAGCAGGGGTACTACGACCCGCCGAACGGCCCGCGCATCCGCCGCGAGGAGTTCCAGGCCGTCTACGTCATTGGCGACACCGATCCGCTCACCTGGGACCGCAGCAGCCTACGCCCCGGCGCGCGACAGCAGATGACCGACGCGGACGGCGACGGCATCTACACCGTCACGCTCCCGGTCGTCGCGGAGTACAACCGTCCGCTCGGTCCCGACGGCCGCGCGATCTGGGCGCGGAAGTTGGACCTCGCGGGCTTCCCCGAGCTGACGTCGCCGCAGCGGCTGCTCGACGCGCTCTACCGCATGTCGCTCGAGGAGCTGCGCCAGCTCGTGCGCCCCGACGGCGCGCTCTCGGCCGGCGCGAAGTGGCCCGGTGTGTGGACGCGCGATGTATCGCTGAGCAGCGTGCTCGCGCTCGCCCTGGTGGTCCCCGACGCCGTGCAGGTGAGCCTCATGGCCAAGGTGGATTCCGCGGGGCGGATCATCCAGGACACCGGGACCGGCGGCTCCTGGCCCGTCTCCACCGACCGCATGACGTGGGCGATGGCCGCCTGGGAGCTCTACGCGGCGACCGGTGACCGCGCGTGGCTGCGCACGGCGTACGACATCATTCGCCGCTCGGCCGAGGCGGACCTGCACGCCGCGCGCGACCCGGCGACCGGGCTGTTCCGCGGCGAGTCGTCGTTCCTCGACTGGCGCGAGCAGAGCTACCCGCGCTGGATGGACCCCAAGGACATCTACGGGAGCGAGGCGCTCGGCACCAACGCGGTCCACTACGCCGCCTATCGCATCCTGGCCGACATGGCGCGCGCGTTGGGTGAGCCCGCGGAGCGCTGGGGCGCGGTCGCCGACACGGTGCGGCGCGGGATGACCAAGCACCTCTGGCAGGCGGACCGCGGCTGGTACGCGCAGTATCGCTACGGGCGCGCCTACCCGGCGCTGTCACCGCGTGCCGAAGGGCTGGGCGAGGCGCTGAGCGTGATCTACGGCGCCACGACGGCCGATCGGCGCGCGACGCTCATGCGCCGGGCGCCATTGGTGGCGTTCGGGACGCCGACCTTCTGGCCGTACATCCCCGGCGAGCCGTTGTATCACAACGGGACGATCTGGCCATTCGTCACCGCGTACTGGACGTGGGCGGCCGCCGACGCGGGGAGTACAGCGGCGGTCGAGCACGGCCTTGCATCGATGACGCGTTCCGCCGCGCTCTTCCTCACGAACAAGGAGAACATGGTGGCCGCGACCGGCCACTTCGAGGGCACGGCGCTCAACTCGGACCGGCAGCTCTGGAGCGTGGCGGGGACGCTGGCGAGCACGTATCGCCTGCTCTTCGGCATGCGGCTGCACCCCGAGCGGTTGGAGTTCCGCCCGATGGTGCCGCCGGCATACGGCGGCGAGCGCACGCTGCGCGGGTTGCGGTATCGCGGCGCGGTACTCACCGTCACGGTCCGAGGATCGGGAACTGGGGTCGCGAGCGCGCGGCTCGACGGACGGGCAGTGGCACGCGCGGAGATCCCCGCGAGCCTCGCGGGGGAGCATGCACTCGAGATCGAGATGAACGGCCGCTGGCCGGCGTCGGGAGCGGGCGCGGTGAACCTGGTCGAGAACCGCTTCGCGCCGGCGACGCCGGTCGCCGCGCTCCGCGCGGACTCGCTGCGCGGCGACACGCTCGCCTGGGCGCCGGTCGCGGGCGCGGTGCGCTACATCGTCCACCGGAACGGCCGCCCGGTGACCACGACGACCGGGACGCATGCGCGGGTCACGCGTGGCGACGCGCTCGCGGAATACCAGGTACTCGCCGAGGACTCGGGCAACGTCGCGAGCTTCCTCAGCGAGCCGGTGCGCGTGGTGGCGAGTGCGTCGGTGCTGATCGCCCGGCCGCCGGCGAGCGGGCTCGAGCGCGAGCACGCGGGGTTCACGGGCGAGGGGTATCTGCTACTCATGCGCGAGCGGAACACGACGGTGGACATCCCGATCCTCGTCGAGCGCGCGGGCGTCTACGCAGTGGACGTGCGCTACGCCAACGGGGGCGGGCCGGTGAACAGCGACTCGAAGGGCGCGGTGCGGACGCTCCGGGTGGACGGACGCCCGGCCGGCGTGCTCGTGATGCCGCAGCGTGGCACGGATCTGTGGACCGACTGGGGCTACAGCAATGCGCTACGTGTGCGGCTCTCGGCCGGCGCGCACACGCTGCGGATCGCCTACACGCCGCTCGACGAGAACATGCACCGCGCGGTGAATACCGCCCTCCTGGACCACATACGGCTGACACGCCTCTCCGCCGGCCGCTAGTGTAGCGATGCCAAAGTCTCGTTCGCTTTAGCGACTTTGGCGAGAATGG
>JBBJNN010000138.1:0-1137 GCA_037720885.1 Gemmatimonadaceae bacterium
GGTGTAGTCCGAGGGGGCGGATGGGGCCTGGTGGCTTCCTCAGTCTTCAAAACTGATGCGACCTGACTGCGTCGGGTTGGGTGGGTTCGATTCCCACACGTTCCCGCCACCTGCCGCCGCTGGCGGCGCGCGGTGACGTGGACTAGAGTGGCGCCGCATGGGTGCCGCGCGCTCGGCGCGCTCGCTGTCGCGGCGAGCCTCGGCCTCGGCGCCTCGAGTTCCCTCTGTGCGCAGCAGGCGAGCGGTACTCGCACGGGGGCGGTGCCCGCGCCAGGCCGTGTGGACTCCTCGCGCACGCCGCCCATCTCGCCGCGCCGCGCGTTCTTGCGCTCGCTCGCCGTGCCAGGTTGGGGGCAGGCGTCGCTGGGCCGCGGAGTGGCTGGCGGCGTATTCGTGCTCATGGAAGCGGTGTCGGCAGCGATGGTGGTCAAGTCTTGGGAGGATCTGCGTCAGGCACGCCGCGCGCGCAGTGACAGCGTCTTCCAGGGGTATCGGATCGACGCCGCGACCGGCCTGCAGAAGCTCGTCAACGGCGCGCCCGTTCCGATCTACGAGGCGGATCCGCTCACGGCGCGCATACGCCCCCGCCGGCAGCATTACGAGGATTGGATCGCGCTCGTCGTCGCCAATCACCTTTTCTCCGGCGCCGACGCGTTCGTGGCGGCACATCTGTGGGATCTCCCGGGGCGCGTGTCCCTCCGTCCGGCACCGGGAGGAGTCGGTCTGTCCGCGCGCGTGGCGTGGTAGCACCCGCCGATGCACCGATCGGCGTTTTCGATTCGGGCGCGCGAGCCACTGCTTGCGAGCGTGATGGGCGCCGGTGTGCGCCTCATCGACAGCGCCGCCGAGACTGCGGCCGAAACCGCGCGCCTGCTCGACGAGCGAGGTCTCCGCGCACCAATCGGGCGACCGCCGGCCCACCGCTTCGTCGCGTCTGACGCGACTGAGCAATTCTTACTCCTGGGTCAGCGCTTTCTCGGCGCGACGATCGACAGTGTCGAGACGCTCACCCTCGGCTGATCCGTCCCAGCGTCGAAGCTCGATGCGCTCGGGTACGACGCGTAGGAATGTCGGGCTGTCGAGCCAGCTCCCGGCGTTCGCGTAGACTCCGCCACCCTCGGCGTGCACCAGCTGCGC
>JBBJNN010000138.1:1147-11576 GCA_037720885.1 Gemmatimonadaceae bacterium
GTGCGAGTGACCGAGCAGGAGCATCTCCAGGTCAGGGTCGGCAGCCAGCCGATCGAGCGCAATGGTGCGGAGACCGGCGCCCGCATCACCCCAGGGACGGTGCGTCCGGCTCGCGTGAGAGCTGCCACGAGCTAGCCGCGTCCCGAGATCGGGGTGTAGCAACCGGAACGCGCGCACGGCTGCGGGATGGCGAACCACGGACCGAAGCAGCCGGTACTTCCGGTCCTCTCGTGGCCGCAGCCCGTCTCCATGCTCCACTTCCGCACGCCAGCCGCCGAGCGTGCCGCGCCACGGACCAACGTGGTACGTGATGCCGACGTCGCGGCGTAGCACGTCGCCACCCCAGCAATCGTGGTTCCCCGCGACGAGCATGATTTCGACCCCCGCATCACGAGCGTCGGCCAGCGCGGCGAGCGTTCGAAAGTGCTGGCGCGGAATGACCGTCCGCCACTCGAACCAGAAATCGAAGAGATCGCCGTTGATCAGGAGCGAGCGCGCCAGACCGGGAACGGCACGCAGGAAGTTCAGGAGCTGACCCTCCAGCTCGCGCGGGCCGGCGCCGAGATGTGTGTCCGAGATGACGAAGCAGGGAGGCTCGAGCATCCGAGCATACTATGCGTCCCGGGCGGGCTTTACAAACCGCCGCGACCCTCCCAAGCTTTCGGACAGTGACCGCGCGCACCACGTCGCTCGAGCTCCGGGTCCGCTACGGCGAGACCTATCAGATGGGTGTCGTGTATCACGCGAACTATCTTATCTGGTGCGAGCTCGGGCGAACGGAGCACATCCGCGCACTCGGCATCCCATACCGCGATATCGAGCGCATGGGGGTGCGACTCGCGGTGGCTGAAGCGACGCTCCGGTATCACGCGCCGGCCCGCTACGACGACGTGATCCGCGTGGAGACGACGCTTGAAACGGTCCGGTCCCGACATCTCGATTTTTCCTACGTCATTGCACTTGCCGCGGCGGGCCAGCGACTCGCCTCGGCGCGCACGGCGCTCGTCTCCCTCGACATGGGGGGGAGGGTGGTGGCCATGCCTCGCGAGCTTCGCGATGCGCTGGCCGCGAAAGACGCCGCGACGGAGTAACGCGCGAGCCCTCGGAGCGCTCACCGTCGTGGTGCTTGGGCTCGGTTGCGCGCGCCCTCGCGCTGCTGACCCTCTCGCTCCAGCGGAGCTGGACAGCTTCGCCCAACTTCTCAGAATGACCGACCGGCGCGCGCCAGACACGCTGCTGGTCCGCTCCGCGCTCGGCTCGCGGAGCAACGCCGTCCGGGCGTTCGCGGCGCTCGCTGTTGGCCAGGTGCGCGCCGCCGCCCTGTTCCCGGATCTCCGGCTGCTTTTGCGCGATGCTGACACCGCGGTCGCCGCGAACGCCGCGTATTCACTCGGGCTCGCGCGCGATTCCGCGGCGGTGGCGACGCTCGGCGAGGCGCTTGGGTCGTTGGGCCCCGCGGCCGCCGAGGCGGCCTGGGCGCTTGGGCAGATCGGCGAGCCGTCGCGTCGCATCGTCGAGGAGGCACTCGCGGCCCCGGCAGCTCCGGGAGAGGTGCTCGGGGAGCTACTTCTCGCCGCCGCCAAGCTGCGGCCTGTGCCGGTCCGGCAGGTGACCGCACACCTGCGTGGCGCCGACCCGGAGGTCCGCTGGCGCGCGGCCTACGCGCTCTCGCGTCCGCTCGTGCCCGCCGGAGTGCGCATTCTCGCCGAGCTCGGTGGCGACCCGAGCGCGGAAGTGCGCGCACAGGTGGCGCGCGCCCTCACGCGGAACGCTGCCGGCGACACTCTGCGCGCGGTCGTCACACCTGTCCTCGAACGTCTGGCCGGCGATGCCGATGCGCACGTGCGCGTGAACGCGGTGCGCTCGCTCGCCTCGTACGGGTCGCTCGCCACGACGGCCGTGGTTGCTGCGATGAGCGACGCCGACCCGAACGTTCGCATCACGGCGGCCCAGGTCGCGGTCACCGTACTTCCCGCGCAGAAGCCAGTGTGGGTCCAGGCGTGGAACAGCGATACGGCGTTCACCTTCCGACGGGTACTACTCGCGTCCGCGCTCCGCGCGGGTGTCGCGCTCGCGGCCTTGAGCGGGGACGCGCCCGGGAGCTGGGTCGCGTCCGCTGACTGGAGACGTCGGGCCGCGGCTGCCGAAGCTGCGGCCGGCGCGCGCGCTACTTCCACGCTCCTCGAGCTGGCGCTACCGGCTGTTGGTGACGATGACGCTCGGGTACGCTCGGTCGCCTACGGCGTTTTCGCGCCGTACGCGGATTCGGCACCGCGCTTCGCGTGGCGGCGTGAACTTTTCATGCCAGCGCTCGCCGATCCCGATCCCCACGTGCGCGCGCGAATTCTCGGAGCACTCACTCGCTCGGCCTCGGCACGCGAGGCGCCGGCCGTGCTGGCGACCTACCATGCCGCGCGGCGCGATTCGGCGAGTGACGCGCGAGCCGCGGCCATGCGCTACCTGGCCGCGGCGTGGCGTCGGGACAGCCTGGCGTTCCCGGATTCCCTTCGCGCGGCGCTCGCGGCCCTTCCCGCGCCAGGCGACCCGACGGTCCGCGCTGCGGCCGCGGGTCTTTCGCCCCTCGCTCGTTGGGATTCCGCGTCCAGCACCGACCGCCCACTCGGCTGGTACGAGGCTCGGGTGCGCTCCCTCGTCGTGCCGGCTCTGCGGGGTGACCTTCCGCGTGCGCGTATCACGACGGAGCGAGGCGTGATGGAGCTCGAGCTATTTGCGCTCGACGCGCCGCTCACCGTATTCAACTTCGAGACACTCGCGCGGTCGGGGTTCCATGTCGGAACGCGCTTTCATCGTGTGGTCCCGAATTTCGTCATCCAGGCCGGAGAGCCTCGTGGCGACGGATCCGGCAGACCGCCATTCGCGATCCGCGACGAGCTGAATCGCCGGCGCTACGATCGCGGAGCGGTCGGCATGGCGCTGTCAGGTCCCGATACGGGGGGAAGTCAATTCTTCATCACGCACGCTCCGCAGCCTCACCTCGACGGTGGCTACACCGTGTTCGGCCGCGTCCTGTCCGGTTGGGACGTTCTCGATGCTATCGTGCAGGGCGACCGCATTCAGCACATCGGAATTCGATGAGCCGCCGCGCCCTGACCTTCGCACTCGCCGTCGCTACTGCCGTGCTCGGTGAGCCAACGCGCGCACTCGCGCAATTCGGCTCGTTCGGGCAGAACAAGATTCAGTATCGGGATTTCGAGTGGCACGTCATGAAGGGCGACCACGTAGATGTCTACTTCTATCCCGCCGAGGAGCAGATCGCGCGTACCGCGTTGCGCTACGCCGAGGAGAGCTACGGCTACCTCGAAGGACGCTTCAATCATCGCGTCACCGAGCGCATCCCGCTCATCGTCTACGCTTCGCACTCGGACTTCGAGCAGACGAACGTGCTGCCGTTCGTTCCGCCCGAAGGCGTCCTTGGCGTCACCGAGTTTCTGAAGCGTCGCGTGACACTGCCATTTCGCGGAAGCTATTCGGAGTTCCGACACACGCTTCGGCATGAGCTGGTGCACGTTTTCCAGCTCTCGCTCGCGACACAGGCGTTCGTACTCTACCCGCGCGCGCGGCGACCGGGCACACCGCTCTGGTGGAGCGAAGGATTGGCGGAGTACCTGTCGTCTGACCAGGACGCGCGCGACGACATGGTCATTCGCGACCTCGCGCTCTCGTCCAACCTCCCGACGATCGATCAGCTCAACGCGACCTACAGCGCGATCGTTTATCCCGTCGGCGGGGAGCTCCACCACTTTCTGGCCGAGCGCTACGGCGAGTGGCGTGTGGCACTGCTGTACCAGACCATCTGGAAGTATGGCTCGTTCAACGAGGCGCTCGCCGCGATTTACGGCAGAAGTGCACAGCGCCTCACCGATGAGTGGCACTACTCGCTGAGGCAGCGCTACTTTCCGGCCGTCGTTGGTCGAACCCCGGTGACTGTCGCCGGTAGCCGCGTGGCGGAGCTCGCACTCAAGCCGCTCCCGATAATCGGCCGCGACAGCGCGGTCGAGATCGCGTATCTGTCTCCGAGCACGGGCTATACGAACATCTACCGCACGCGCCTCGATGGCGGCGGCAAGCCGCGCGTGATCGTGGCGGGGGAGCGTTCTCCGCAGTTTGAGTCGTTCCACGAATTCTACTCGCGCATGGACGCGCGCGGCGGCGTGCTGCTGTTCGGAAGCAAGTTCGGCGACCGCGACGCGCTCTTCTTCTGGGACATCGCGAAGAACCGCGTCGTCGGGCGGTACCAGTTCGACTCGCTCGTCTCCGTGCTCAGCCCCGCGTGGTCTCCTGACGGCAAGCAGGTCGCGTTCAGCGGGCTTACGCTCGGCGGCGTGTCCGACATCTACCTGTTCGACCTCCCGTCCGCGCGTCTCTCGCGCGTTACCGATGACCGTTACGAGGATCTCGATCCCACCTGGCTTGGCGCCGGAGGTTCGCTCGCCTTCTCGTCTGACCGAGCCACCGGCGGCGACGATGGCGCCGCGAATTTGTATCGGCTGGACCTGGCGACGCGCGCGATCACCCCGATCACATCGGGGCCCTGGCGAGACGAGTCACCCCGCTGGGACGGCGAGCGTGGACGGATTCTTTTCTCGAGCGATCGGGACGGAACGTTCAATCTGTATTCGGCCGATACCCTGGGCCGGGGAAGGCGCGAGACGCGGCTGGATGGTGGCGTCTTCGACCCGGCACCGATACCGGGTGACCGGCGTATCGCCATCGCGGGATTCGGGGATCTCACGTGGTCGCTGTTCACGCTCCTTCCCGACAGTGGAGCCGTCGCCGACACCTTCGTCGTTGCGTCGTCGGACTCGTCCGGTCGGTGGAGGTGGCGCGAGCTTGCCGAGGACGCCGTGGCGACGGTCGAGGCGCGCCGGTACCGTCCGGATTATTCCCTGGACTTTGCGGCCGGCGTCGCCTCCACAAGCCCCACGCTTGGTGGCCCGCAGGGCGGCCAGGTTGTCCTCAGCGATCTCCTTGGCGACCATCTCGTCGCGGTGAGCGTCGCCTCGTACCAGTCGGACGGCGCCAGAGATTTCGTCCGCAACCTGAACGGCAACGTCTTCTACCTGAATCAGTCGCAGCGGCTCAATTGGGGCGTCGGTGGGTTCCGGATCGCGGGGACGTTTCTCGGAAGCGACCGCTCGCAGCTCTACCGCGAAACGAGCGTCGGTGCGTATGGCACAGTGCGCTACCCTCTGTCGCGCTTCACGAGGATCGAGGCGCAGGCGACGCTCGAGCGCTCCGAGCGCGATGACTTCCAGAACTTGCTCGTCCGCGGCGACCCGCGTCGAACTGGGATCCTCACCGGCAACTTCCTCAGCCTGGTGGGCGACAACGCGCTCTGGCTGAATACCGGCCCGATTGACGGGATGCGGTGGAACCTCACGGGCGGCGTCATCAGCGATGTCTCGCACGGCGTGTTCGAGAATTGGACGGGCCAGCTCGATGTGCGCAGGTACTTTCGCACCTCACTGCAGTCGGCGTTCGCGGTCCGGACATATGCATACATCTCGGAGGGCACGCGGCCTCGCGCGGTGCAGATCGCCGGATCGTGGATGCTCCGCGGTTACCCGTGGTACACTGTCTCGGGCACACGAGCGTGGCTCGCGAACACCGAGCTTCGGTTCCCGATCACCAACTTCGTCGCCGTCGGCTTCCCGTTCGGCGTGATTCGCTTTCCGCAGCTGCAGGGCGCGTTGTTTGGTGACCTCGGGCAGGCATGGAACAGCCCGGATTTCGACCCGCGGCTGCTCGGATCCGCCGGCGTCGGCTTCCGCACGGCACTCTTGCCCGGCCTCGTCCTTCGGCTCGATGTCGGGCGTCGCTTCTCGTTCCGCGGTCGCGGCGGTGATCCGGACGTTCGTAACTACTATCGCGCGAGATTCGCCGACTTTTTCATCGGGTACAACTATTGAGCGTCGTGGGGCGCGCTCAGCTCGCCGTCCGCATCGCGGCCCTGACCGTCGGCGCCTTTTCTTGCGCTCCCAGGGCGCGGCCACTCGGTGGGGCTCTCTCGCCCGTGTCGGTGCCTCGCGCCGAGCTGCCGCGCGGATACCGGCAGATTACCTTCACGTGGCAGTACGCCGACGCCGACGTCCAATTTCGTGGGGACGGTGTGGCGCGCGTCGCGGCGCCGGACAGCGTGCGGCTCGATCTGTTTCTCGCCGGCGGGCTCGGCGGAGGGCGCGCATTCCTGATCGGCGACGACCTGCGGTTGCCCGACGGGGAGATGCTGGCGCGCCTGCTGCCGCCTCCGCCCTTGCTCTGGGCGGCGCTGGGTCGGTTGAGCGTTCCGTCGGCGAGCGACACCCTCGTGCGCGTTGACGGCGACACGTTGCGTGCCGACATTGGACGTGGGCCGACGTGGAGGAGCGCTTTCGTGGGCGGCGATTTGCGGCGGCTCGAGCGGATAGCCGACAAGCGTGTCCACGAGTGGGTCGCGCGCACCGCTGTTGGCGACGTCCGCTACCAGCGGCCCGTTGGCCGTCGCAGCCTGGAGATCACCGTGGTGCGAACAGAAGCGCTCGCCCGGCTCGATGCGACGATCTGGCGCTAGAGCGCTCATCGTATTGTGCGCATTGCTCGCCGCGTGCATCCCGTACGGATTTGCCGGGGGAGGCCTGCCTCCCGGGATCCGGACCGTCGCCGTGCTCCCCTTCGACAATGAAACGCCGGCGACGACATTGCAGCGCGAGCTGCACGAACGATTGCGCCGCGAGATCGAGGGACGGCTCGGCTTGCGCGCCGCGCCCGAAGCCCGGGCCGACGCGATCGTGCGCGGACGAATTCTTCGCTACGATCTCGACATCCCCGTGGCGTACAGCGCCGATCCGGCGCGCGCGAACACCGCGCGGCGGCAACTGCGCATCACGGTGGACGTCGAGATCGTGGACCAGCGATCCGGTCGAGCGCTCTGGTCGCGGAAGGGTTTGGACGCGGTCGGCGAGTACGACGAGCGATCCGAGATGGAGGGACGCCGCATCGCGGTCGAGAAGATGGTCAACGACGTGATTGCCGGCGCGCAATCGCAGTGGTAGCGCTGGGCAGGCCCGGCCGGTCGCGTCTGGGCTGTCTCACCGGCATTCTCGCGCTTGCTGCGACGGTGTACTTCGGCAGTCACCTCGGCGAGGTCTACCTGCGATACTACCAGTTCCGCGACGCAATGCGTCAGGAGGCGCGATTCGCCTCTGGCCTCTCGAACGGGGAGATTGCCGCGCATCTGCGCGCGAAGGCCGACTCTCTGGGTCTGCCCTCCGGTGCCGCCGATGTGCGGGTGCAGCGAACGCGCGCTACGATCACGATCTCGACTGCGTACCGCGAGACCGTGCACTTTCGCTACGTCAGCCGCGTGTTGTCCTTCGCTCCACGCGTCGAGAGGCAGTTCTGAGCGCACGCCGGCCCGCGGTGAAGGTGATGAGCTGGGACGGGGCGCTCGCGTGGACGAATACCGCGCCGCGTCCGCTGGCGTTCACGAATGGTGTCTTCGATCTGCTCCATCCCGGGCACGTTGACGTTCTCGTTGCGGCTCGCGCCTGCGGCGAGGCGCTCGTCGTTGCCGTGAACAGCGACACATCGGTTGCAAGGCTCAAGGGCCCCACACGCCCGGTGCGTTCCGCAAACGACCGTGCATATATCCTTGCCGCGCTCGAATGCGTGGACGCCGTGGTAGTCTTCGAGGAAGACACGCCGCGAGATCTGGTCCGCTACCTCCGCCCCGACGTCCTCGTCAAGGGCGGCGACTATACACCCGAGACCGTCGTTGGCCGCAACGACGTCGAGAGTTGGGGAGGACGTCTCGTGATCGTGCCACTGACCGCCGGACATTCGACTACTGCGACGATCGATCGGATGCGAGCCAATGGCTGAATCGCAACCCCGTGTGGGCCGGCGCGAGAACGAGCTGCGCCCGGTCAAGCTCGAGCGGGGCGCCGCCCCCTACGCCGAGGGATCGTGCCTCGTGTCGTTTGGCGCGACCCGTGTGCTCTGCACGGCGTCGGTAGAGGAGGGAGTTCCCTCGTGGCGACGTGGGCGGGGCGAAGGCTGGATGACAGCCGAGTATGCGATGCTCCCGCGCGCGACGCACACGCGCACGCAGCGCGAGCGTTCCCAGCTGGGCGGGCGGACGCAGGAGATTCAGCGGCTGATCGGCCGCAGCATGCGGGCGATGCTCGACGACTTCAGATTCGGCGAGTTCACGGTCCGCGTGGATTGCGATGTGCTGCAGGCCGACGGCGGCACCCGGACCGCAGCGATCACCGGGGCGTGCGTCGCTGTCTGCGACGCCTTCGACTGGCTCGTCGCGAGACGGCGGATCGCTGCCAGCCCCGTGCGCCGGCGCGTCGCGGCGGTGAGCGTCGGCATCGTGGACGATGGCCCGAGGCTCGACCTCGAGTACGCCGAGGATGTGCGCGCGGCCGTGGACATGAATGTCGTGTTGACGAGCGAAGGGCGGCTCGTGGAGGTACAGGGCACCGCCGAGCATGGCACCTTTGATCGATCGGGGCTCGATGCGCTACTCGATCTGGCGTCTGCTGGTGGTCGTGTGCTCGACGCATTGCAAGCGGCCGCGCTGGGCCAGTGATCGCTGCCTCGAGCGGGGAGCGGTGGCTGCTCGCGACGCGGAGTGAGGGTAAGCTGCGCGAATTGCGCCCGTTGTTTGCGCGAGCCGGGCTCGAGGTTCTGGATTTGCGGTCGGCCGGGATTGTCGAGTCGGCGGCCGAGGACGGGCTCGAGGAGTTCAACACGTTCGAGGCGAACGCGCTCGCGAAAGCGCGTTATTTCTTTGCGCTGACGGGTTGGGAGACCGTGGCCGACGATTCGGGGCTCGAGGTGCGGGCACTCCGAGGGGCTCCCGGGACGCGAAGCAAACGGTGGAGTGGGCGAGCCGATCTCTCCGGACGGGCGCTCGATGACATGAACAACTTCAAACTCCTGCACGCCCTGGAGCGGGAGAGCGACCGGCGTGCCCGGTTCGTCTGCGCTGCGGCATACGTCGGGCGCGGCGGCGAGCGTGTGAGTCGCGGTGAGACCGCGGGCGAGATTCTTCGTCAGGGGCGTGGGGTGGGTGGATTCGGGTACGATGCCCTGTTTGCTTCGGCGGAGCTCGGTCTGACGTTCGGTGAAGCGGATCTGCTCGCGAAGGAACGCGTCAGCCATCGTGGCGTTGCGTTTCAATCGTTGTTCGAAGCTATCGGAATTCTGCGTTGACCGTGGTTGGAAGCGCCGATAGCTTGCTCTCTGAAGCGGGGCGTAGCGCAGCCCGGTTAGCGCGCCTGCCTTGGGAGCAGGAGGTCACCAGTTCAAATCTGGTCGCCCCGATTGTTCGCTGTATGAATGCCGCTGTGACGGCTTCCGGTTCGATGCGGGACTGCACGTTCCGTTGACGCGGTTGGAGAGGAGGGCTACATTTTTTGGCTTCGCGCAGCAGCCGTCGTGCGGTGCGTTCCTGCCGCGGCGATGGCAGTGTGAGGGGCGTGCAGCTTCGGGGTGTTTGGTGAGGCAGCCGTTCGACATTCTCGGTCCGAGAGCGAAGCGCCAGTAGCTCAGGTGGATAGAGCAACAGCCTTCTAAGCTGTCGGTCGGAGGTTCGAGTCCTCCCTGGCGCGTGCGCGTGTCAGCGCCCTTAGCTCAATTGGCAGAGCAAGTGACTCTTAATCACTAGGTTGTAGGTTCGATTCCTACCGCGCTCACCAGCTATCGGTATGTCCGGACCGGACACATAGGTAACAGTTCGTTCCTGAGACATAGGTAACACATTTGGGAATCGCGAGGCGCTGCGGGAGTAAGGGCGCTCTCTCGTCAGGGTCAGGTTTGAGTTTTTCAAGGCATGGGCGATCTATCGGTCCGATTGTTTTGTTGAGTGGAAATGCAGGGGCGAGGAGCGCCCATGCTCATCGTCCGCGATGAGTCGCGCCGGCTATCCCTTGGCGAGTTGCTCTCCAGCATGGCTCGTCTCTGTTTCACCGGGTACTTTCATCCTAGGCGGAGCGGAAGCGAGAACGGGAGTCGGCGATTCGTGAAGTCCGAAAGGGTTTTCCAGCGGTTGCAACGTTTTCTCTTCCAAATCGATATACCCCAGGTCGTAGCGCATGAAGCTGATCAGCCAGATGCCTTCGTCGACTTCCTTAACGCCGACCGCTTGGCCGGCAAGTGTAATGCTGAGGTTGATCTTTTTGCGATAAAGGCATAGTCGCCCGCAGCTGGTCACCATCACCGTCCGATCATGGAATGGGTAGTGGGGTTCGGGGATGCCCTCGTAAGGGCGGAGCGAAGGCTGATATACCTGAGCTGGACACTGCATGGCAAGCGCCTCATGGGGACGCTGGTGGTTAAACTCTTCAATGAAGTCATCGAACTTGGCCTGTTGTTGAAGAATGTTGGCGCCGGGTGGCCGGGTGGCTTCTTTTTTCAGCGT
>JBBJNN010000139.1:0-11537 GCA_037720885.1 Gemmatimonadaceae bacterium
CATGCTCGGCATCCTCGAGCTGTACTTGCAGGTGAACTTGGCAAACACACCCTAGTACAGCGCTGCGCCATCGGGCGCGACTATTCATGGTCCGCACGGGCTGCCGCATGGGTTGGCGCGCTCAATCGCTGAGCTGCTCGTGTCGGACGTCGCATTCGATTGATGGGAACCGAAGCGGCACACGCAAGCGAGGCCCAGGAGGTGCAGCACACCGGTAATGGGGTGTGCGCCTGGGCGGCGATGGGACCGCACGAGTGCGCGGCAATATTGGCTGCTTCGCCGGCAGAAGTGCGAAGCGAACGCAATAATGCTGATGCCCGACACTGGACGAATCTCTCCTCCTCCATCACACTCGGAGGAACGTCATGCCCGTCTTTCGCTCCGATCACACCACTCGTCAAGTCGCACGGGCGATCCGCCTCGGCGCTGGTTTGGTTCTCCTCACTGGAGGATGCGAGCCCGGACATCCCGACACTGCCGCTCGGCAATCCGCCAGTCCTGAACCGTCGGCAGCCACGATATTGGCCGGAACTGCGCCATCGGGCACTCAGCCCGCCGGCAGACCCGCGACTACCGTCACCGCCGGGCCCGACACTATCGAGGGGGCTCGCGGGGCGAGGCCGAGCGGAGCGGCGAGCGCGAGCAGGGCGCTGGCCGCCGGTGTATCCGGCGACTCGACCCGAGCCTACCTGGAAGCCGAGGTGGACCTGGCGGCCGAGCGGCTGAATGAAGTGAAGCCGGAGCACCCGCGTGAGGGGGGCAGGAAGCTGAGTGGGGAGGTCGTCGCGCAGTTCGCCGTGGACACCGCGGGGCTCGCTGACATGAGCACGTTCAGGACGGTGCGGTCGGCGCATCCGCTGCTCGCGGAGGCCGTGAGGAGCGCGATCCCGCAGTTCCGATTCGCACCGGCCGTGCTCGGCGGCCGCAAGGTAAAGCAGCTCGTGCAGCAGCGGTTCATCTTCCGGTGATCGCGGGCCGTGGTCAGTCGGCGCGCAGCACCATGGCAGGGCTCTGCCGCAATGTGCGGAGGGTCGGGACGACGATCGCCAGCATCGCGACGGCCAGCAGGAGTGCGGCGACGCCCGCGATGATCAGCGGGTCGCTCGGCGAGGTCTGAAAGAGCAGTGGGCCAATCCACTGCCGTGCGAAGAACGCTGCCGCGGCACCAAGGCCCAGACCAGCGAGGAGTGCACGAAGGCCATCGCCCGCGACCGCGGCGAGAACGTTGCGGGCGCGCGCGCCTAGGGCCCGACGCACGGCGATCTCCCTTGAGCGCTGGGCAGCAGTGAACGAGACGACCGCGTAGAGACCCACGGCCGCGATCACGAGTGCCACACCGCCGAAGAGCGAGAACATAGTCGCGGCCAACCGCCACGGCTTGCGCTGTGGATCGAGGTCATCGCGCAGGCGCTGGATGCGGATCGTCGGCAAGTCCGGCCACACACGGAGGAGGGCGGTGCGCACCGCGGGGATCAGGGGGCCAGGGTCGCCACTCGTGCGAACAAAGAGATTTGCCGGCCGGCCAACCCAGGGCGTGCGCTGCGCGAGCGGGATGTAGACAAGCGGCTTGTCGCGGTTCAGGATCGTCTGATACCAGACGCCGCGCACGACGCCCACGACCGTGAAGCAGTCCCCGCTGGGACCGCCCGAGCGCACGGGCTGGTAGACGCACTGGCCCAGCGGGTCTGCCCCAGGCCAGAGGAGCCGGGCCAAGGGCTCGTTCACGATCGTGACGAGCGGCGCCCCACGAACGTCGGTCCCGGCGAAGTCCCGCCCCCGCACTGAAGCGCCGACCGTGCGGAAGAAGCCGCTGTCCACCGCGGTCTGGATTGCCCGCTCGTCTATCGCTCCCCAGATCTCGTCCACGGTCCGCGTCGGCGTGTGCGCCCCGACGACGCGTCCGCCGCTCCGGTACGGGTCGCGCTCGGCGAGCGCCGCCCGGCGGACACCCGGAATGCTGCGCACCCCGTCGAGCATCGCGGCGTAGAGGGCGTCGAATTCCGGATTCGACAGCGCCGCGCCGCGCAGGTCGAACTGCGTGGCGAGCGTGTGCTCGATGTCGGCCCCCAAGTCGAGCCCCTCAACCCGCCGCAGACTCTGCGCGAAGAGGCCGGCGAAGACGAGGAGGAGCATGCCGAGCGCCGCTTGCGCGACGAGGAGCGCCGTGCGGGCGTGCGAGGTGCGCCCCCCGCCAGCTCCCGCGCCCGCGCGGAGAGCACCGGTCAGGTCGGGCACGCGGCTCTGCATGAGTGGCACGAGGCTTATCAGCACCGCGGTGCCGAGCGCGACGGCGGCGGTGAAGACGAACAACCGCCCGTCGACGAGGCCACTTCCCATATCTTCAGTGCCGGCTGCGCCGCCGGGCGCGGTGACGAAGAGTGAGCGCAGCAGGTACCCGCCCGCGCCGGCCAATACAAGCGCGCCCCCGCCCCCCAGGGCGGCGAGGAGGAGTGCCTCGGCGAGCATCTGCCGCGCCAACCGGCCCAGCCCGGCCCCGAGCGCCAACCGGACCGCAACCTCACGCCGCCGCGCGATGGCGCGCGCGAGCAGGAGGTTGGCGACGTTCGCGCACGCGATGAGCAGCACCAGCGCCGAGACGCCACCCAGCCAGAGGGCGACCTTGACCTCACGCGGCGCGTCGGGGCCGCGTCCGGGGATGACCGGGGCGAGCAGCAGGCGCGTCCCGGCGTCGGAGCTGCGCGGGCTGGACGCGTTGTAGTGGCGCCAGACCCGGGTGGCCTGCTGCTCGACGGCGGCGCGCGAGAAACCGGGGCGGAGCCGCGCCAGGATCGAGACCCCGGCAGCCCCTCGGTCCTCGAGCCAGAACGCCTGCCCCTGGGCGTCGAGCGTGACCGTAATTGGCAGCCAGACGTCCGGCGCTTCCGCTTCGACCCCCCGGAAGCCGGGCGGCGCGACGCCGACGATTGTGTACGGGAGCGCGTCGATGCGCACTGGGCGACCCACGACGTTCATGTCGCCGCCGAACTGTCGCTGCCAGAAGCCGTAGGCGAGCACCGCGAGCGCCGGCCCGCCGGATGCGAGACCCACCGGGAACGCATCGTCCGAGCCGAAGAAGCGCCCGAGCACGGGCCGGACACCGAAGACCCGGAAGAACGCGGGCGTGACGAGTGTGGCTCGGATCGCCGTCGCCTCAGCGCCGATGCCGAGTGAGAGCGGTCCGGTGACGAATCCAGCGACCGCTTCCGCCTCCGGCAACTCGCCCTCGAGGTCGCGGAACGCCGGGTAGGAGGCGGCAGCGTTGATCAGCGTCGCGCCCGTGGGCAGTACCCGGCGCACTAGTATCCGTGTGACGTGATCGGGCTCGCTGACGTGGGGGGGGGGCCGGAGGAGGAGCCGGTCGACGGCACCGGCCATGGTGGCGTTGGCACCGATGCCGAGGGCAAGGGTCGCGACGATGAGCGCCGACGGTCCTGGGGCACCACGGAGCTGCCGCGCGCCGTAGCGAAGATCCTGGCGTAGGTCGCCGAGCCACCGCGCGAACCGCGCGGCGCGATTGTGATCACGGAGCACTCTCACTCGCCCATCCATGCGTCACCCGTCAGCGTACACACAGTGGCGTCATCGATACTGACGGAAACAACAAGCCGAGCGGCCAAGCGGCCGTCAAGAGCTGCACCGGCGGGGACTCACCGCGTCACCAGCTCGCTGGCGATTCGGGCGTGCCCCCTCAGGACCACTAGGCCACGTGCAACGCCAGACCGGCCGTCGGCAGGATGCTGACGGCCGTGGTGCACGACGTTCCGGGAGATTCCTTCGCGGGAGGAGTCGCCGTCAAGGCAGACTCTGTTCCGCCGCGAGCGCAGTCGTCTTGCCGCGGCAGTTTCAGTCCAAGAGCAACGTCAGCCCCCAATGATGATGTCGCACATCGTCGAGCACCGTCTCGTGCCCCCGTTGCCGGGGTCGCAGCACTCCCGAGGCCCAGGGCCACATGCGTACTCGCCGACACACCTCTGACACCCGTACTCGCCGCACTCTTGCAAATCGGCGATGGCGGCGGCCACCGGCCGCGGCGCAAGGGTCAGACCGAGCATGGCCGCCCCCGCAGCCACTGCGACGCCGAGCATGGCACCCCGCCACGATTCCCGCGCGCGTTTCATCATGGCCAACTCCTTCAGAGGATATGGTCCGGCATTGCCGTTAACATTCTTTCCGCACCAACGAGCTACGTCCCGCGGGAGCAGCGCAACTCGCCTCGGCCGAATGATTCCGTCTCGGCGTCTCCTCCTGCGCTCAATGTGATCTGCCGTCCGACGGTCCCGCGGCGCTCCGCGCCGGCCGGTTCGCCGCTGCCGAAAGCTCCGTCGTGGCGTTGGCGACACGCGCGCCGCCCTGGACCCACTCGACGACGGCCTTGTACCCCACCAGCCTCATGAGTACGGAGTCGCGACCGATTCGCACGGACATCCTTGGCCTCAGCACTGCACTCAGATCCCGGGCGACGACAATGACTTGAGGAACGGCGGCCACGCCAGCCGAGTCCCGCCACACCAGGGTTCCGAGGTGCTCGTTCACCCAACCCCGGCCGACGCTGATCTCATCGAAGCTGCCGCGCCCCACACCGTCCAGGTAGCCTAACCCCTTCGCTATGTCAGGGTCGATGGCGATTCCAACGACGCTCGTCCGGGCGAACGAGCCGCTATTCGAGCGCTTCTGCGCAGCGCGTAGCGCAGCTAGCGCCGCCTTCGTGTCCGGTCGTTGGCAGAACCCGCAGCGCGAACTCACCACGGCGTAGGCGATGAGCTGCCGGCCAGGGACGATGCCCTGCGCCGCGAGCTTGACCGAGTCGGGAGCCGTCCGCGGGATCGTCGCTGTCTGTCCGGCTGCCGGTTCGCGCCACCGGCCCGACATGTAGGCGAAGGCAAACGAGATGGCCGCGATCACGGCCAGGAAACTCAACCGTCGTCCGAGCTTCACGAGACACTCCGGCGCTGGACACGCACATGAGCACGCAGGCCCACAGCCAATCGACACGTCTCAGTACTACGGTACGGGTGAGCCGAGCCTGGCGCGGTCCGAGCACTCATGCTGCCCCCAGCTCCGTCACGCGAGCGAACGCTCGCCCATGAGCACCACGACCATATATATAAAGACGGCGAATTGCCGATTTGGTTTAGTCAGCGTCGCGCTCCTCTTCGGCCATGCGGCGGCGGATGGTCTCACGCGCCACGTGCAGCGCTGCCTTCACGGTCCCCGGCGCCACGCCGAGATACTCGGCAGTCGCCGCCACGGACCACCCGAGCATCCAGCGGTAGGCGCCGATCAACCGCTGGCGCGGCGGCAGCCGCATGAGCGCGTCGGTCATGTCGTCGCCCCAGTCCTGCCGGCGCAGCGCCAGGCGCTCCAGCTCGGCATCGGACAGCGCGGAGGCGTCCGCGGCCTCCGCACGGAGCACCGCGGCCAGCCGCTGCTCTCTCGCACGTACCCGGACCGCATCGAGCCACACGCGCTCGCAGACGCGCGCAAGCCAATCGTCGAGCGAGCCGCGGCCGGTAAACGCCGCGCGATGCTCGAGCGCGTGCAGCTAGCAGTCCTGGAGCAGGTCCTCCGCCTCATCGGCGTCCCGCGCGTAGCGCCGCACGCGCGTGCGGAGCCGCGCCGAGGTCTGCGCCCATACGAGGCCGACGAATGCCGGGTCCCCGGCGCGCCAGCGCTCCAGATCGCGCGGGTCCATCGCTGCTGCTGCCATCACTGCACCCTGCTGCTACCGACTCGGACTGCCCAGGCGATGCGCCGGCCGCCGCGAGCGCCGGACGCACACCTCCATTACACACGACCGTCGCGCTGCCGACGCCAAGCAGAGGGAAGGTTGCCGGAGTAGCCGGAACGCCGAGATCGGGCGGGAGCCGCACGCCGGTACTCTATCAATCTCGACGCGTGCGAGTACACGGGTCGCGAACGCAACATCACCCTCGACGCACGCGCCGGCAAGCACCTGTCGGGACTCGGCTCATCGGGACTCGGCACTCGGCTGTAGCTTGGCACTCCGC
This sequence comes from Gemmatimonadaceae bacterium, assembly GCA_037720885.1. Lineage (GTDB taxonomy): Bacteria > Gemmatimonadota > Gemmatimonadetes > Gemmatimonadales > Gemmatimonadaceae > JACMME01. The sequence continues at coordinate 6,009 of JBBJNN010000139.1, forward strand.
GTGGCCGAGACCGACTCTCCCGCCGAGTACCGTGGGCCAGGCGCCGAGTCCCGTTGCCTTGTCCCGCCACGCCCGCCTCCCCATTATAGGCTCCCACGTCGTCAGCTTCCATCCGCAATCGGGGAGGTGCCCCATGGCCGGTCAGCAGACCGACGCAGCCGCCGTCGCGCGTGAGCTCGTGGAGACGTTCAACGCAGCCGATTGGGATCGCCAGAAGGAGATCTGCACGCCGAACGTGACGTACGAGGAGGCGGGGACCGGCCGCCGCATCGAGGGGGTGGAGGAATACATGGAGCTCGGCCGGCAATGGAGAGCGGCGTTCCCCGACGCCCGCGGTACCATCCACAGCGCTGTCGGCAGCGGCGACACCGCCGCGGTCGAGATCACCTGGGCAGGCACGCAGACCGGCGCGCTCCAGACGGCCAACGGCACCATCCCGCCTACAGGCAAGCGCATCGAATCGAAGGCCACGATGTGGGTGACGACGGAGAACGGCCGCGCGCGGCGCGTCCGCCACCACGTTGACATCATGACGATGATGACGCAGCTCGGCGCGATCCCGGCGCCCGCGCAGACCTGAGCCCGGTTCGGACAGGGCGCAGCCGCTAACTGGTAGCCATGCGGTCCACATCACCGTCCGCCGTGCCCCCCGCGCGGCGGCGCGTTGCCTGCGCGCTCGCCATCGCGGCGCTCGCCGCTGGCGTCCCGACGCCCGCACGCGGACAGGCGGCGCCAAGCGCCCAGGGGGCACCCGCGCTCGTCATCACCCATGCCACCGTGCTCGATGGCGTGAGCGCCGCACCCCTCCGCAACGCCACGGTCGTCATCGCCGGCGGCAAGATCCAACGGATCGAGACTGGAGCGTTCACACCGCCCGGCGGCGCGACGGTCATCGACCTCGGCGGCCGCTACCTCCTGCCGGGACTGATCGACGCGCACACCCACATCTCCAACCTCGCGGCCGCGCGGCGCGCGCTGGAGAGCGGCGTCACCACGGTGCGCAGTGCGAGCGTCCCGGCGTTCCAGGACGTCGCGCTCCGGGAACTGGTGCGGACGGGCGTGATCGCCGGACCCGACGTGATCGCCGCTGGCGTCTTCGTCACGCCCGACCTGGGCGAGAGCATCCTGGCCGACCCGCGCCTCGCGGAGCTGGGGAGCCCGGTCGTCACGCCGGACCAGCTGCGCCGGCTCGTCCGGATCAACCTCGACCGCGGCGCCGATGTCATCAAGACGCGCGGAACGGAGCGCGCCGGCCTCCCGAATACCGACCCGCGCAAGCAGACCTACACCGAGGCGCAACTCCGCGCGATCGTCGAGGCCGCGGGCGCCACGCCCGTCATGGTGCACGCGCACGGCGATGAGGGGGCGATGGCGGCGGTGAAGGCGGGCGTCCGGAGCATCGAGCACGGCACCTACCTATCCGACTCCACGCTGGCACTGATGAAGGCGAAGGGGACGTTCCTGGTCCCCACCTACGCGACGGTCATCGACCTCACGGAGCCCGGTGGCGACTACGACGACCCCGTGCTCCGCCTCCGCGGCGCGCACATGCTCCCGCAGCTCGGCCGCACCGTGCAGCGCGCGCATCGCCTGGGCGTCAAGATCGCGACCGGCGCCGACACGCAGTACGGCCCCGAGAGCCTCACGCGGATCGCGACGGAGGTGGCGAGCTTCGTCGAGCTCGGGATGACGCCCCGGGAGGCGATCGCGTCCGCCACGGCCGTCGCCGCCGAACTGTTGGGCCTCGCGGGGAAGACGGGCGCCCTACGCCCCGGGCTCGAGGCCGACCTCATTGCCGTGGAGGGCAACCCGCTCGAGGATATCCGCTCTCTGCAAGACGTGCTCGTCGTCGTCAGCAACGGGCGCGTGGCGCTGAACCGGCTGCCGTTCGGGAGGTGAAGCGGGTAGCGGTCGGGCATCAAGAAGGGAGGGGTTATCAACCATCCGTCCTTGATGCCAGCCCGCTCGCCGTCCCTCACCTCCCGATCACCGACGCATCCACCCGGTAGATGTCCCCCGTCCCCCGCCGGTGGCTCGTGAAGAAGAGCCACTTGCCGTCCGGCGAGAGGACGGGGCTGTAGTCGTACTCGAACGAGTTGATCGCGGGGCCCAGGTGGCGCGCCGGACTCCACACCCCACCCTCGTTCGTGCTCACGTAGATGTCGTCGCCGCCCGCGCCGTCGGGGCGCGCGTCGGCGATGAGGAGCATCACCCGCTCGTCCGGCGTCACGTACACGTTCGACTCCGCCTGCTTGGTGTTCACTGCGGGCCCGAGATTCTCCGGCTGGGCGTAGCGACCGTTGACGAAGCGCGCGCGGTAGATGTCGTTCGAGCCGATGGTATCGGCGCGCTGTGAGACGAAATAGAGCGTCCCACTCCGCGTCACTACGGCGCACAGCTCCTCGCCATCCGAGTTGATTGGCGCCGGGAGCCGGCGCGGTGCGCCCCACGGGGCGCCAACTCGCGCGCGCTCCGCCACCCACAGGTCGCGCCGCCGGGAGCGCTCGCCGCCCTGCACGGCGGGACGGTTGGAGGAGAAGAAGAGCTGACGCCCGTCGGGCGACAGGTTGGGCTCGCGGTCGGAGTACTCCCCGGAGAAGGGCACCGCCTCCGGCGCCTGCCAGCGCGCCCCGTCGAAGCGCGAGACGACGATCGTGTGCCGCGCCCAGTTGGGCGTGTGGCGCGTGAAGTAGAGCTCGCGCCCATCGGGCGAGAGCGAGCCGAAGGATTCGCCAGAGTCCGTGGAGATCACACTCGGCGCGAACGGCTCGGCGCTCGCCATCGCCCGCAGCTCGGCCGACACCGAGCGGCTCCGCCGCACGCCGCGGAGTGAAACACGCGCGGTGTCACGGGTCCACTCGCCGGTGAACGAATCGAGCGCAGCACTGGCGAAGCGCAGCCGGAACGTCGCCTCGCTGTTGTCCATCGGCGCCACGACCGTGAGCTCGTTCCCGCGCAGGGTCACCACACGCAGTGGCCGGCTCCCCGCTTCGCCGCCGCGAATCCAGCGCCCCCAGTAGCGCACCGGGGCGCCGGGCAGCGCCACGATCTCGAGGCTGCTGGAATCCCCACCCGCCGCTGCGCTCCGCTCCAGGAAATAGAGGCCTTCGGGCGACGAATCGCCCGCCGCACGCGGGGACGGTGACGCGCACGCGGCGAGAGATGCGACGGCGAGCATGCCGAGTTTCATCTGAGCGGTCACTGTCGTTTGCCTCCTCGCGTAGGTGGACCGCGCCAAGCGAGCATCACACTCCCTGTCATCCCGCAGGAGCGCCGCACTGACGCTCACTGGCCTACTCGTCGCGCGACGAGCACCTCGCTCGGCGTGCGGAGGGTGAGCGAGGCCGCGCGCCCAGCCAGGCCAGGCTCGAAGGTGAGGCGGCTCGCGCGCGTGGTCGGCACGTGGAGCGCGACCCAGCCGCCACCCTCCGCCGGCACGAGCGCGAGCGAGGGTGGCGCACCCGGCTCGCCGTTGCGGAAGAGGCGTGCGACCGGCGCGCCGGCCAGGCGCAGCGAGTCGCCCGCGTGGCGCACGCGGATCGCGCGCCCACCGGGCAGCTCGTACGTGCCGTCCACGGCAGCGAATGCCGGCGCGGCACCACGCGCGACCGGTGGCGGCAGGGGTGCTCCGGCTACACCCGCCATCGCGGAGCGGATCTCGCGCCAGATCGCGAAGCGCCATCCCACGCGCGAGTTGATGAGGATCACCGCCACCCAGTCCTCATCCACGTTGTGCAGCAGCTCGCCCTCGAGCCCCCGCGTCCCCGCGATGCGGCGGCGCAGCGTCGCGCCGCGCGCGGTCCTCGTCATCGCCCACCCGTACCCCTGCCCCAGCGTGTCGGCGGGGGTGAACATCTCCCGCCGCGCCCTGTCCGACACGATGGCACTCCCCTGCAGCGCGAGGTACAGGCGATGGAGATCGCCAACGGTCGAGATCATCCCGAGCGACGCGCGCCGCCCCCACCGGTACTCGCGCGGCGGGATGGCGCGTGGCTCGCCGGGCGGGCCGGCGTACTCCGTGGCGAGGAGCGTGTCGCCGGACGGTAAGGGATCACCCTCGAAGCGCGTATGCGTCATGCCCGCGGGGCGGAGGACGTGCTCGCGCACGTAGCGCTCGTACCGCTCGCCGGTCACCCGCTCGATCACGGCGCCGAGCAGGCTGTGCCCGAAGTCGGTGTAGCGGCTCCCGGTACCCGGCGCGAACGCCATCGGCGCGCGCCTCATCGCGTCCACGAACGCCTCGCGCTTCGCGCGGAACACGGGCGCGCCGAGCGCGGCGAGACCATCCGTGTGGGTGAGCAGGTGATGGATGGTGGCGCCGGCCTTCGCCCCCGGAAATGGCCCGAGGTACGCCGACACCAGATCGCTCGTGCGCAGCCGCCCCTCGTCCTCCAGCCGTAGGATCGCCGCGGCAGTGACCGCCTTCGTCATGCCCGCGGTGCTGAAACGCGTCGCCGCGCCTACGCGCACGCCGCGCTTCCGGTCCGCGAGCCCGTAGCCCTTCTCGAGGATCACCTCGCCCCTATGGGCCACGAGCACCGCGCCGGAGAACCCGTACGCCTCGTAGCGTGTGAAGATCGAGTCGAGCCGCAAGCCGGCCGCTCCGCGCGCGGTGCCGGCCACGATACGCACTTCCACCGGTGATACTGGCGAGCGCGTCGCGAGGAGCGGGGCCGTACTCCCCACGCGCGGGAGGCCGACGGCGATAGGCGACGGCACGCGTACGAGCGCGATGCCGGCCAGGAGCGCCGCTGCGCCGAGCGCGAGCCCCACCATGCGGCGCGCGCCGGGCGAGAGCGGGCGGGGCGGCCGGATCACCATCTCCACACGCGCCGCGAGCGCACTCCCGCTGGCCGCTGCGCTCGGCGCCAGCGCGAGCGGCGGCGCGCCGGCCGAGAGCTCCGCCACGCGCAGGAGCGCGCGGGCATAGCCACGCGCGGCGCCGGTGGCCGCGACGACCGCCTCGTCGCACGCCATCTCCCGCGCCTCGTCTGCGCGCCGCGCGACCCACCGTGCGGCCGGGTGGTGGAAGAGCACGGCCTCGAGCACGCGCTGCGCGAGCACCCACCAGTCGTCGCGCCGGCGCACGTGCGCCAACTCGTGCCGCACCACGCATGCGAGCGCGTCGGCATCCAACCCCGCCACTACGCTCGGCGGCAGCAGGATGACGGGCGAGCGGTACCCGATCGTCACCGGCGTGGGAACCCGCCGCGAGGCGAGGATGCGCACCGCACGCGTGCCCGCGTGCGGGAGTAGCGGCGCGACGATCGCCGCGGTCGCACTGTCAAGCGGGACGGCGGTACGCCCGAGCCGGGTGAGCGCACGGAGCCCGAGCGCCAGGCGGCCGAGGTGCAGGAGCACGCCCACCGTCCACGCCGTGAGGAGCGCGACCGTCCACATGCCAGCGGGGATCGCGAGCGACCGAGTGGGACGTGGTAGCGGGCGGGCGAGCGACTCGGCGGCCTCGCGCATGCTCTCGCCGCGCGGGCGCGCATCGCCGTCGCCGCCGGCCGCGAAGGCGTCGGCCGC
>JBBJNN010000029.1:0-48446 GCA_037720885.1 Gemmatimonadaceae bacterium
GACGCCGAGGCGGTGCGACGGCATGGGCGCGCGTTCCCGGCGCTGAGCGTGGCGGAGCGACGCGCGCTGGTCCGCGCGCGGATCGCGGCGAGCGGCACCGTGCCCGACGCGCTCCCGTCGCTGCTCGCGGCGCGGGATGTGACGGTCGCGATGCTCGCGCACTTCCTCGCCTCCCCCGAGGCGACGGACCTCTGCTACCGCGCACGCATCGGGAAGAACGCCTGCCGGCCGCTCGCCGCGTCGCCGCGGCGGCCGGACCCGTTACCCCCGAGGGGGTGAGCGCGCGTGCGACGAGTCATTGAAGCAGACATCTGCATCATCGGCTCCGGCATCACCGCCGCGATGGTCGCGGAGCAGGTGGCCGAGGAGCGGAGCGCGCGCATCCTCGTGGTCGAGGCCGGGGACGAGCCCATCCCACTTGGCGAGCGCGCGCGGTGGCGCCAGCGCTACCTGGACTACGGCGAGAACCCGTGGCCGCGCGATCACCTCGACCGGCACACGGCAGACGGCCCGCTGCAGTCGCGGTCGATGAGCGTGGGCGGCCTCGCGATGCACTGGGGCGGGGTGACGCCACGCTTCAGTCCGGAGGACTTTCGCCTTCGCTCGCTCTATGGTGTGGGCGACGATTGGCCGGTGAGCTACGAGGAGCTCGACCCGCACTACCAGGAGGCGGAGGAACGGCTCGGCGTGGCCGGCGAGCAGGGGCCGCCCGAGCTCGACCCGCGCGGTAAGCCGTTCCCGATGCCGCCGCTCCCGCTCACGTACAATCTGGAGCTCCTCAAGAAGTGGGCGGGAAGCGCGGGCTTCCCGATGTGGAGCCAGCCATCGGCCAAGAACTCCGTGCAGTACGCAGGGCGGAGCGCCTGCTGCCGCAGCGATACCTGCACGCCGGTCTGCCCCGTGGGCGCGCGCTACTCGCCGGACTTCACCTGGAACGCGCTCCGCCGCCGGGGGCGAGCGACGCTGCTGACGCGAACGCTCGTGCGCCGCCTCGTGCCGGAGGCCGGTTCGGCGCGGATCTCGCACGCCGTCGCGGCGGGGCGCGACCGGCCGGGCGAGCCGATCGAGATCCATGCGCGCACCTTCGTGATCGCCGCGGGCTACGCCTGGAGCCCGCACCTGCTGCTTCTCTCGCGATCGGCGCGCTACCCGAACGGGCTGGCGAACGGATCGGGGCTCGTGGGGAAGTACATGGCCGGCCACCGGAACGTGCAGGCGTTCGTGCAACTGCCGCTCACGCTCTATCCGGGGATCAACGAGCAGCACTCGCTCGTCACCAAGAAGGGCATGCGCCCCGGCAAGCTGGATCGCTACCTCCGTCACGACCTCCGGGTCTGGGAGTCGTCCACCGGAAGCCGCCCGCGTCTTCGCGCGGCGCCGGGCGAGGTGCTCCTCGCCGACGATCTCCTGCGCGACTGGCGCGAGCGTGCCGCGCTCGGCACCGCGCGCGTGCGCGCCTACTACGATGTGCTCCCGCACCGCGAGAGCGCGCTCACCCTCGACCCTGCGCTGAAGGATGAGTGGGGCGACCCCATGCCGCGGCTCCGTTTCCGCGACAGCGACGAGAGCGCGGCGCTGCGCGCCTACAGCGAGGAGCACCTGCGCGCGCTCTTCGCCGAGATGGCGCGCGTAGGGAATGGGAAAGTCTTGCGCGCGGCGAGCGATGACTTCCAGGACCACCCCGCCGGCGGCTGCCGGATGGGGAGCGACCCCGCGGCGAGCGTCACGGATTCCTATGGCCGCACGCACGACCACGAGAACCTCTTCGTGGTCGGCGCGCCCACGTGCGTGACGGCGAGTTGCGCCAACGCGACGCTCACCTTCTGCGCGCTCTCCCTCCGCGCCGCCTCGCGCATTGGCGAGGGGTACGCGCGCCGAGCGCGTGCCGGCGACTGACCCGCTCACCCAGCGACTGGCAGACTGACAACACCGATGCCTCATCCCATGCTCCGTTCCACGCGCACACGTGCGCTCGCGATCCCCGTCGCGCTCGCTCTGCTGGCCGAACCCGCGCTTCCCGCGCAGACGCCACCCGCCGCCGCGCCCGTCACCATCCGCGCGAGCCGCGTGCTCGACGGGCGTGGCAACGTCCTCACCGACGTCACGGTCGTCGTCGAGAATGGCCGGATCGCGCGTGTGGATCGCGGCGTGGTTAGTGGCAGCGCGCGCCCCACGTACGATCTCTCGGGACTCACCCTCCTTCCCGGTCTGATCGACGCGCACTCGCACCCGGTGTGGTACTTCAACGCGCAGGGGCGCTACCACACGGGGAGCGACGGCGAGACGCCGGCACAGGGGGCGCTCGCCGCGGCGGCGAATGCCTTCGCTACGCTCCGGGGCGGCTTCACCACCATCCAGAGCCTGGGCTCGCGGAGTGATGGTGAGCTGCGCGCCGCCATCGCGCAGCGCGGCCTGCCGGGGCCGCGCATTCTCACGTCGCTCGAGCCCCTCAACGAGCGGAGTGGCGGGCCGGACTCGCTCCGCGCGCTCGTGCGGAAGCGCGCGGACGATGGTGCCGACGTGATCAAGCTCTTCGCGTCGCGCAGCATCCGGGATGACGGCGCGCAGACGATGACCGACGAGCAGCTCGTCGCCGCGTGCGGCGAGGCGAAGGCGCGCGGGCTCCGCTCGCTCGTCCACGCGCACAGCGCCGAGAGCGTGAAGGCGGCGGTGCTGGCGGGGTGCACGCAGATCGAGCATGGGGTGTTCGTCACGCCCGAGGTGCTCGCCCTGATGGCAGAGCGCGGGACGTACTTCGACCCGCAGTGCGGGCTCGTCTTCCACAACTACCTCGACAACCGCGCGAAGTACCAGGGGATCGGCAACTACAACGACGAGGGGTTCGCCGCGATGGAGCGCGCGATCCCGCTGGCGCTCGCCGCGTTCAAGCGCGCGGTGGCGACGCCGAGGCTCAACGTCGTCTTCGGCACCGACGCTGTGGCTGGCGCGCACGGCCGCGAGGTGGAGGAGCTCGTCTGCCGCGTCACGGAGGGCGGGCAGAAGCCGGGCGACGCGATCATCTCCGCCACCTCGCTCGCCGCGCGGGCCATGGGGCTCGGCGACCGCGTGGGTGCCGTGGTGCCCGGGCTCGAGGCGGATCTCATCGCCGTGCGGGGCGACCCCACCGCGGACATCACGGCGCTCCGGCGGGTGGCGTTCGTGATGCGGGGTGGTGTGGTCTACCGGTTCGACCGCGGCGACGCTGGCGCGCCCGCGCCGGCCGCGAGCCGGCGGAAGGCAGGGCGTGATGCGCGGTAGCGTGGCGCGCGTGGGTGCGGTGTTTCTCGTCGCGCTCCCGGTCGCAAGCCTCGCCATTCTCCCCGCGGCGTGCACGACCAGCCCCGACACGCGCCCGCGCGGCGCGCGCGATGCGCCAGCGCCGCCCCTCTCCGGCGACTGGCCCGCGTACGGCGGTGACCCCGGCGGAATGAAGTACTCGCCGCTCGCGCAGATCAGCCGCGCGAGTGTGGGGCGGCTCGCGCCGGCGTGGACGTGGGAGACGGGTGAAGTGCCCATCCGCGAGAAGGGAACCCGCCCCGGCAACTTCCAGGCGACGCCCATCGTCATCCGTGACACGATGTACCTGAGCACGCCGTACAACCGCGTCGTCGCCCTCGACGCGCGGACCGGCCGGCAGCTCTGGGCGTTCGACCCGCGCGCGACCGACGCCGGCCAGGTGCCGAACGGCACCGGTTTCGTCCACCGCGGCGTGGCCGCGTGGAGCGATGGCCGCTCGCGCCGGATCTTCCTCAACTCGCGCTGGCGTCTCATCGCGCTCGACGCGGCCACGGGCGCGCCCGTGCCCGGTTTCGGCGCTGGCGGCGAGGTGGACCTCGTCGCCGCGCTTGGGCAGTCCATTACCCGCGCGCACTACACGAATACCTCGCCTCCGGTCGTCTGGCGCGACCTCGTCATCGTCGGCAACGGCGTCGCCGACAAGCTCTCGTACCGTGGCGATCCGCCCGGCGTCGTGCAGGCCTTCGACGCGCGCACGGGGCGCCGCGTGTGGGCGTTCGACCCCGTTCCCAAAGCCGGTGAGCCGGGGAGCGAGACGTGGGAGGGCGAGTCCTGGCGCGGTGCGGGGCACACGAACGTCTGGGCGCCCTTCACGGTGGACGCCGAGCGCGGGCTCCTCTACCTCCCAGTGAGCACGCCGGGCAACGACTGGTACGGCGGCGCGCGGAAGGGGGACAACCTGTACGCGGAGTCTGTGGTCTGCCTCGACGCGCGGACGGGGAAGCGCGTGTGGCACTTCCAGACGGTGCACCACGGCGTGTGGGACTACGACCTCCCCGCGCCGCCCACGTTGCTGACGATTCGCGATTCCGGCGTCACGCGCTCCCTCGTCGCCGTGCCGACGAAGATGGGCTACCTCTACGTGTTCGACCGCGTTACCGGCGCGCCGCGCTGGCCCGTCGTCGAGCGCCCCGTGCCGCCGAGCGATGTGCCTGGCGAGCGACTGGCGCCGACGCAGCCAGCGCCGACGCTCCCACTCCCCTTCGCGAAGCAGGGATTTGCCGAGAGCGACGTGATCGCCTTCACGCCGGAGCTCCGGGCGCAGGCGCTGGCCGAGCTGGCGAAGTACCGCGCGGGTCCGCTCTGGACGCCGCCGTCGCTGCAGGGCACCATCGCGATGCCGGGCAACATCGGCGGGAGTGGTTGGGGCGGCGCGGCGTACGATCCGGCGACGGGGACGATCTACGTGAAGGCGACGAACAGCCCCACGCTCTACAAGCTGATCCAGCCCCCGCGCAGCGACTCGCTCGACGCCGACTACGCGCTCGACTTCCGCGCCTCGGTCGGCGTGCGGCCGGCGCCGCGGCGCGATACCGCCGACCTGCACGCGCCGCCGCCGCCCGCCGACCTCCCCATCAACGCGCCACCCTACGGCACGCTCACAGCGATTGATCTCCACACCGGCGCCCAGCGCTGGCAGGTACCACTCGGCGACACGCCGGCGCTCCGAACGCACCCGGCGCTGCGCGGCGTCACGCTCCCGCCGCTGCTCGGTGTGGCTGGCGCACCCGGCCCGATCGTCACGGCGGGCGGCCTCATCTTCGCGACCGGCGGCGGCGACGTGCTCTACGCGTTGGACAAGGACACGGGTGCCACGCTCTGGTCCGCTCCGCTCGGCCAGCGCGGCTATGCGGTCCCGATGACTTATTCATCCGGTGGCCGGCAGTTCGTGGCGATCGCCACGGGTGGCGGCGCGGGTGCCAAGCTCGTGACCTTTGCCCTTCCCGCACGATGACGGAGTTTCAGCAATGACGAAGCATGCGAAGACGCCGGAGCGCCGCGGTGCGCCCGAGGGCCGCGACGTACCCGAGGGCCGCGACGTACCCGAGGGCCGCGACGCGCCCGACGACGCGCCCGACGACGCGCCCGACGACGCGCCCGAGCGCCGCGACGTGCCCGACGATGGCTCCGTCCTCACGCCAGACGTCGATACCGGAGCGCAAGCGAGCCCCGCGGACTCGACCGCCGCGACGCCGGACATCACGAAGACGGCCGAGTCGATCGGGCGCCCGCAGGCGCGCAGCGTCGGCATCACCGTGCTCATGGTGCTCGCTCTCCTCTACACGCTCTACTTCGCGCGCGACTTCCTGCTGCCCATCACCTTCGCGCTCCTTCTCGAATTCCTCTTCAGCCCCCTGGTTCGCACGCTCGCGCGCATCCACATTCCGCCCCCCGCCGCGGCCGGTCTCGTGCTCGTCGCGTTGCTCGGCGTCATGTCGCTCGGCGTTTACGAGCTGGCCGGCCCGGTGCAGGGCTGGGCGGCCAAAGCGCCCGCCACGGTGGCGACCGTGCGGGAGAAGCTGCGCGAGGTGATCCAACCCCTCGAGCGCGTCAGCAGGACCGCCGAGCAGGTGGAGAGCGCGACGAACGTCGGCGGCGCGGCGAAGCCGGCGCAGGTCATCGTGAGGGGGCCGAGCCTCATCTCCCGCGTGTTCGGGACGACGCAGCGGCTCATCGCCGGGCTGCTCGAGGTGCTCATCCTCCTCTTCTTCCTCCTCGCCGCCGGCGACCTCTTCCTGCAGAAACTCATCAAAGTGCTCCCTAACCTTCGTGACAAGAAGAAGGCGGTGCAGATCGCGCGGGAGACGGAGTCGTCGATCTCCACCTACCTCCTCACCGCGACCGCGGTGAACGTGGGGGAGGGCGCGGTGGTGGCGCTGTCGATGTGGCTGCTTGGCATGCCGAACCCCGCGCTCTGGGGCGCGCTGGTCTTCTTCCTCGAGTTCATCCCGTACCTCGGCGCCGCGACGATGGTGGTCGTGCTCTTCGTCGCTGCGCTTGCGACGTTCGACGGCGTCGGCCACGCGCTGCTCGTCCCGGCGACCTTTCTCGCCATCAACCTGCTCCAGGCGAACATCGTGAGCCCGCTCCTGCTCGGGCACCGCCTCTCGCTCAATCCCGTGGCGGTCTTCGTGGGGCTCGCGTTCTGGTTCTGGATCTGGGGGATCCCGGGCGCCTTCATCGCCGTCCCACTCCTGGCGACGCTCAAGATCTTCTGCGACCACATCGAGTCCCTCGCGTCCGTGGGCGAGTTCCTCGGCCAGCGGGACGAGAAGGAGCGACGCGCGGTCGTCCGCTTTTCGGGGACCTGGGGAACGGTGCGGTAGCGCATCGGCGCTCGGCGCTCGGCGCTCGGCACTACCGGGGAGTTCGTCTCGGCCACGCGGCGCGTGAACCCACAGCCGATGCCCGATGCCCGATGCCCGATGCCCGATGCCCGATGGAGGCCGATGCCTCGCGCCAGCACGCGCGTGAGAGCTACGGTCACCGCGGCCACGAGATCGTCCGCCGCGGCTGGCGAGCGCCACGCGATGTGGCCGTCGGGTCGGACGAGGACCGCGCGATCGTCCGCGAGCGCGAAGCGTCGCGTCCACTCCGCTGCCGGCGCGCCGAGCGCGAGGGCCAGGAGCGGCACGCCCAGCTCGCGCGCCACGCGCGCCGCCGCCAGGCACCACGCGTCGCCGGAAGGCCCGGCGAGGAGGAGCATCCGACCTTCCGCCAGATCGAGCGTCGAGACGCGCGCGCCATCGTGCTCGAGCCAGCCGTGTAGCACCGCGGTCAGCTTCCACGCGAGGTTGTGCGCGCCGGCGATGGCGGTGTTCATCCCCATGCCGCCGGAGGGCGTCGTGCGGTGCGCCGCATCCCCAACGAGGAACACGTTCCTCTCGCGGAACCGCTCAGCCACCTGCGCGCCAAGCGTGATGATCTGCACGTCGAGCACATCCACCGCGAGACCCGGCACGCCCGCTGCCCCGCGCACGAGCGCCGTGAGCTCGGCCGTGGAGAGTGTCTCGAGTGGACGCTGCTCCGGCTGCCACGGCGTGGCGAGCACCCAGCGGCCGTCGTTGCTCGTAGGGAAGAGCATGGTCGGCGCCGATGGGTTGCCGGTCGCGTAGATGGCGCAGCGCCCCTCCGGCACGAGATGGTCGAGCGAGGCGCGAAAGAGGATGGAGAGATGATCGGTGATGCGCTCTGGGCCCGTCATCGCGATGCCGAGCTGGCGGCGCACGGAGCTCCAGGCGCCGTCGGCGGCGACGACGTAGCGCGCGCGCACCCGGCTCAGCCGCCGCGTCGAGCGTTCGAGGAGCGTGACGTCCACGCCGCCCTCATCCTGCGCGAGTGACGCGAGCTCGGTGCCGAAGCGCAGCTCGGCGCCGGCGTGGTGGTGTGCCGCGTCGAGCAGGATGGGCTCGAGGTAGTCCTGCGGGCAGGCCGCGGGGACCGTGGGGCTCCCGGTCGCGTCCGTCTTGCGCGGCGCGGCCAGGCTGACGAGGAGCGTGCCGGCGGCATCGTAGAACTCGACGGTCGCCGAGCGGGAGAGGTCCGCGCCGGAGAAGACGACGCCGAAGCCCGTGGTGCGTGCGGCGGCCGTGCTGCCGGCCACCACGAAGCGGACTTCGGTGATCGTGCTGCCGACCGCGTCGAAGGTGCGGGCGGGGCTGAAGGCGGTGAACGCGCCAGTGTAGGCGGGGTTCACGTCGGAGAAGCCGTTATCGCTGACGCGGAAGCCCAGGCCGTTCGTGCTGAAGATCACGCCGCGCGGACTCTTCGTGTTGAAGAAGTCGCCCGGGAAGGTGTCCACGTTCGTGAAGGCCGCGGGCACGGCATCCCAGTTGACCTCGCGGCGGCCGCCCGTCTTCTGGCCGGCGGTGTTCGGGTTGAGGGGCTCGCCGAGGAGGGCGCGGAACTGCGTCACCGCGGCGGTGATGCTCCCGGTCGCGCGGAGGATCTGCTTGTTCCCGACGCGGGTGAGCGTCGCCTGCGTCGCCGTCGCCTCGAGCGCGCGGTCCTCGGCGCTCACCGGGTCCTGCACGGGGGCGGTGGTGCTGTCGTCATCGTCCGCGCAGCCCGCGAAGAGGGCCGCGCCGAGCAGGGCGCCGAACAGGCGGGTGGAGTTGCGCATCATGTCCCTTCTCCAGTCGTGTGTGCGTGGTGTGTATTGCGTGGGTGGTCGCGGAGCGCCCGGAGCGTGTCGTCCCTGAGCGCGCACGCAATACACACCCGCCAGTCGCGCCGCGCAGTCCGGCGAGCGACCGGACTTCGGGGACACGAAGGCTGGGGGGATACCTGACTAAAGTGAGGGACGCGGCACGCGGCACGCGGCTGCGAGTTGACGCGTTGCGTGACCGAGATGAACTCTCCCGGCAGTGCCGAGTCCCGAATCCCGAGTCCCGATGACCCAGCCCCGTCCACAGGACGCGCTCGACGCGCTCGACACGCCGTCGGGCGTGCGCGTCGGCGCGCGGCGGCTCGCAGCCATGGCTGCGTGGCGCGTGGGAACCGTCGGTGCCGGCGAGGGCGCCGCGTGCCTCATCTGCATCGCGGGCGTGGGCACCCTCGATGAGCCGGGCGCCACGTACCTGGTGCGGCCGGGGTTCATGGCGGTGCGCCGCGCGCCCTGGACCGGCACGGTCGCTGCCGGCCCGGAGCCGATGCGGCTCGTCGCCTTTCGCTGGACGCGGCGTGCCCTGGCGGCGCTGGGGCCGACCGCGCTCGGACTCGCCCGCGCGCGCACGTTGTACGGACGCGGCAGCATCGAGATCGCGTGGCGCGCCGCCGGCGAGCTCCGCGTGCGTGACCCGCATACGCCAATGGCGCTCGAGCTCTACGCGCAGGGAGTCGCGCTCAACCTCACGCGCGCTGCGGCCCACCGGCACACGCGTGGGCTCGAGCCGCCGCGCGCGGCGCGGGCGCGGCGCGCCCTCGAGCGGCGACTTGCCGGGCCGCTGGACCTTGCCGCGCTCGCCCGCGAGGCCGGCTGCGCGCCACAGTACCTGAGCCGTCTCTTCCGCCGGACGTACGGGGCGAGCCCGAGCGAGTACCTGCTCCGCCGCCGCGTGGAGCGCGCGCGCCACCTGCTCGCGCGCGGCCGCCGACCGATCGCCAACATCGCGCTGGAGCTGGGCTTCCACGACGCGAGCCACTTCGCGCGCCACTTCCGCCGGTTTGCTGGCGTGAGCCCTGGCGAGTTCCGGCGCCGCCAGGCTGATGCCGGCGTCGAGGTCAATTCCGTACCGACGTAGGCCGCCCCGTACCGCCGCGGCGCGCGCCGCGGGCGTAGGATGGGCGACGCCATCGCCTCACGCCCATTCTTCGGAGCGCGCATGCCTCGCACCCCGCCCATCCCCCGCGTCCTGCGCAGCCCGCTCATCGCTGCCGTGATTGCCTCGGCGCTCCTTGTCACCGCGCGCGCGATTCCCGCACAGCTACCCGCCCGGATACGGAAGCCCGCCCTCGCGCCCTGCACCGTGCGCGGGCTCAGCGGCGATGTGCGCTGTGGCACCGTGCGTGTCCCCGAGAACCGCGCGCGCCCGCACGGGCGGCAGATTGACCTCCGGGTCGTCGTCGCGCGCGCGACCGGCGCCGCGCGGGAGCCCGATCCATTCGTGCTCCTGGCCGGCGGCCCCGGGCAGGCCGGGACACAGATGGGCGAGTTCGCGACCACGGCGTTCGGGCGCGTGCGGGAGCGGCGCGATCTGGTGCTCATCGACGCGCGCGGCACGGGCCGGTCCAATGGCCTCGCGTGCGCGATGCTGCGGCGGCCGGAGGACCTTGGCGCGTGGACGATGTTTCCCCCCGCGTCCGTGCGGCTTTGCCGCGACTCGCTGCGCACGGTGGCCGACCTGGCGCAGTACACGACTGCCGCGATCGCGGACGACCTGGAGGCGGTGCGCCGGACGTTCGGGTGGCCGGCGCTCAACCTGTACGGCACCTCGTACGGGACTCGGCTCGCGCTCGTCTACCTGCGCCGTCATCCACGCGGCGCGCGGACAGTGGTGCTCAAGGCGGTCGCGCCGCCGTCGCTCATCGCCCCGATGAATTACGCCGAGGACGCCGAGCGCGCGTTCGGGCTCCTCGTGCGTGACTGCCGCGCCGAGCCCGTGTGCGCGGCCGCGTTCCCCGACCCGCGTGCGGACCTCGACACCGTGCTCGCACGCGCGGCCGCGGGCGCCATCCGCGCCGTCGTCCCGCGTGGTGCCGATACCACAATCGCGGACACCGTCCGGCTCTCTCGCGACGCAGTCGCCGCTACGCTCATGACGGCGCTGCAGTCGAGCGGGTCGCGCGCCCGGCTCCCGATGCTGCTCCACCAGGCGGCGGCCGCCGAGGCCGAGCCGCTGGCCGCACTCGTGGTGCAGATCCGCCAAGCACTCTCCGCCCAGGAGATTGCTGTCGGGATGCACCTGAGCGTGAGCTGTGGCGAGGACGCGCGGAAGCTGGACACGGCAGGGGCGCGCCGGGCCGACGGCCGCACCTTCCTCGGCGGCGCGCGCGTGCGGATGCTGGCCGCCGCGTGCCAGGATTGGGCGGCGCCCCCCGCGACGCCCGGTGCCTATGACCCGGTGCGCTCCGCCGTGCCGGTGCTTCTGGTCTCCGGCGACCTCGACCCGAACACGCCGCCGCGCCACGCGGAGGCAGCGCTGCGGTTGCTCCCGAATGGCCGGCATGTGGTCCTGCGCGGCGTCGCGCATGGCTGGTCGAACGTCGCCGCGTGCGGCTCCGCCTTCGTGGCGGACTTCGTGGCGCGGGCGTCCACGCGCGACCTCGAGCTGACCTGCGCCGATGTGTCGAGCGCACCGCCGTTCGTGACGCCGGCGCGCCGACCGTAGGCGTGACCTCAGGACTCGGGACTCGGGACTCGGGACTCGGGACTCGGCACTCGGCACTCGGCACTCGGCACTCGGCACTCGGCACTCGGCACTCGGCACTCGCGGGGGAGTCCGTCTCGGTCATGCGGAGCGCCACGCTACAGCCGAGTCCCGAGTGCCGAGTCCCGATGCTACTCCAGCCCGTGCTTCGTCACGCGCGAGGACGGCCGGTTCCGGCGCATGGTGTTGTCCCTGCGGCGGGTCGGGGCGGAGCGGGCGAAGTTCGGCGAGGAGAGCGCGCATTTCGGTGAGCGCGGTGCGCGTGAGTCCGAGGAGCATCGTCGCTCGACGCTCGCCCTCGGCCGGATCGCGCGCGTAAGCGGGCCCCATGGCCTGCGCGACGAGGGTCGCGCTGAACAGGTGCTGCGCGACCGAGTCGTGCAGGTCGTGCGCGAGCCGCTGCCGCTCCTCGAGCACTGCGGCCCGCTGCGCCGCCTCGTAGAGCCGCGCGTTCTCGATGGCGACCGCGAGCTGGCCCGCGACCACGCGGAGCCCGTCCGCGTCGGCCGCGGTGAAGGGGCGCGCGCTCTCCACGTTCAGCACCCCCAGCACACGTGCGCCGAGCAGGATGGGGACGGCCAGTTCGGCGCCGGTGGCATCCGCGCCGGGCGTGGGAAGGTGGCGCGGATCGGCCGAGACATCGTTGACGAGGACGACCTCGCGGGTGCGCGCGGCCGCGCCCATCAAGCCCTGAGCGACCGGGATGCGATGCTCGCCGCCCACCACTGTCTTGTACGCGCCGCCGAAGGCGCGGAGATGCAGCGTCTCCGGCTCGCTTGGGTGGATGAGGGGGATGGCGACGTTCTCGTAGCCGAGGAGCTCGTGCGTGGCGTCCGCGGTGCGCTGGAGGAGGTCGTCGAGGCTGAGGTCGGCGGTCGCGAGTTGACCGACGCGCGCGATGAGGGCGAGGCGCTCCGTGTGGTGGCGCTCGCGCTCGTAGCGATGCGCGTTCTCGATGGCGATGGCGGCGTGGCGTGCGAAGGTCTCGAGCGCCTCGACGTGGCGCGCGGTGAACGGGCGCCGCCGCGTGCGCCCGCCCGGCGCGAGACTCGGCGCACGCCCGAGCCCAAAGACGCCGATGATCCGCGCCTTCCAGCGAATGGGAACGCCGACGACAGCATTCTCCTGCGGCGCGAGTGGGGCAGGCGCGGGGAGGTCACGGTAGCGGCGCACGCGGACTACGCCCTGTGTTTCGAGGACGCGGCCAGCGAGTCCGGCGCCAAGCGGCATCTGGGCCCCCAGCTTGCCCGGGGGCATGCGGTAGATCGCCTCCGTCCGGACTGCGTCGCCCGCCTCGCTCACGAGCCCGATCGCGCCGTCGTCGGCGCCGATGAGCTGGCAGGCGCGCTCGAGGATGCGCGTGAGCAGCGGCCGGAGCTCCGTTTCCCCGCCGATGGTCTCGATGAGCGTCTCGAGACTCTCGCGCTCGCGGACGAGCTGGCGGGTGCGCGGCACGCGTGCTCCCCGTTCGGCGCTACTCGCGAGCATTCCGGCCGGGCGCCAGCGGGCGCCGTTCCTGGCGCGGCGCGTGGGCATCGAGCGTGTCGTTACGCTCGCGCGCGTCGCGGGGCCTACGGGCGTCGGCCGCCGCGTCGGCATGGAGCGACACGAAGGCGAGCCCGCCGCCCGCGCCGACCTCGCAGCGGAAGACGAGCACGCGCGCGGTGCCCGCCCATTGCCACCGGGAGTCGAGCAGCTCGAGCGCGTCGCGCTCCTGCTGCTCGCGGAGCCGCGCCACCGATGCCCAGGAGAGCTTCCGCCGGTAGTCCACGCACATCGCCTCGTCTGGCCCGTCGGGCGCGGGGCCGTGGAAGAGCAGGACAAGCGACTCGATCGCGTGCGATTCCACGAGGAAGCGACACTCCCCCTGGAGCTGGTGCGCGCGCATGAAATCGCGTCCGCTCGCGCTCAGTGCCCCGCCGCCACCGGGCACGTAGAGGCGGTCATAGTCGGTGACGCCCAAGTGCCGGGCGAGAAAGTGGTCGGTCGCCTCCTGCAGCCGCCCGTCCGAGCACGCGACGACGAGCACGCGCGGCCGGGCCGGCTGCCATGCGAGGCCGAGTGGGAGAGGGGGCGGGTCGGTCATGGGGGAGTCAGAAAGGTAGCGCGCTCGCTCGCCGCACGTTACGCCGCCGCCCACACCGCCGAGAGGGCCTCTGCCTGCTCGAGCACCGTCTGCGTCGCGCGCTCCTGCTTGTCTGGAGGATACCCGTGCTTCCGCAAGATGCGCTTGACCAACACGCGGAGCTGGGCGCGCACGTTTTCCCTCACGGTCCAGTCGATGGTGACGTTCTTCCGGACGGTCGCCACCAGCTCGCGCGCGATCGCCGTGAGTGTCGGATCGCCGAGCACCTGGACCGCGCTGTCGTTCGTCCCGAGCGCGTCGTGGAAGGCGAGCTCGTCGTCGGTGAGGCCGAGCCGCTCCCCGCGCGCCTCGGCCTCGCGCATGTCCTTCGCCAGGCCGATCAGCTCCTCGATCACCTGGGCCGCCTCGATCGCCCGGTTCTGATACCGCCGCACTGCCTGATCCAGGAGATCGGCGAAGGAGCGCGCCTCGACGACGTTGCGGCGCGCTCTCGTCCTGATCTCGCCCGAGAGCAGCTTGCGTAGCAGTTCGACAGCCAGATTCCGTTGCGGCAGCCCGCGCACCTCGGCCAGGAACCCGTCGGAGAGGATCGAGATGTCCGGCTTCCTGAGGCCCGCCGCGGCGAAGATGTCCACGACCTCGTCGGACACGACGGCCCTCGACACGATCTGGCGGATCGCGTGATCGAGCTCGTCGTCGGTCTTGCGCTCACCGGGAGCATTCTTCGCGAGTACCGCGCGCACGGCCTGGAAGAAGCCGACGTCGTCGCGGATGCGAATCGCGTCCTCGTGCGGCACCGCCAGCGCGAATGCCTGCGACAGCTCGGTCACGGTATGGAGCAGTCGGGTCTTGCCATCCTCCTGCGCGAGGATGTGCTCCTGCGCCGCGGGCAGTACCGTCAGCCGGGCCTGCGGCGTGCCGCTCACCCACGGCCGCCAATCGAAGCCGTGGAAGAGCCCGCGGCAGATCTCGTACTTCTCGAGCATGAGAGCGACCGCTTCGGCCTGGTCAATCGCCGTCTTCCCCGTTCCGCCACTGTCCGTGTACGTCGCCAGCGCCTGCTTCAACTCGTCGGCGAGGCCGAGGTAATCCACCACCAGCCCACCGGGCTTGTCCCCGAACACGCGGTTCACGCGCGCGATCGCCTGCATCAGCCCGTGCCCGCGCATCGGCTTGTCCACGTACATCGTGTGCAGGCTCGGCGCGTCGAAGCCGGTGAGCCACATGTCGCGCACGATCACGATCTTGAAGGCGTCGCCCGCGTCGCGGAAGCGGACGGCGAGCGCCTCGCGGCGGGGCTTGTTCCGGATGTGCGACTGCCATTCGGTGGGGTCCGACGCCGACCCGGTCATGATCACCTTGAGCGCCCCTCGGTCGTCGGCGGCGTGGTGCCACGCCGGCCGCAGTGCGGCGATCTCGCGGTATAGCTCCACGCAGATGCGCCGGCTCATGCAGACGATCATCGCCTTGCCGTCCATGGCCGAGAGGCGCTGCTCGAAGTGCTCGACGAGGTCGCGGGCGACGAGCCCGATGCGGTTCTCGGAGCCGACCACCGCCTCGAGCTGCGCCCAACGGCTCTTGAGCTTCTCTTTGCGCTGTACTTCTTCTCCTTCGGTTGCCTCCTCGAACTCGGGGTCGATTTTCGGACGCTCGGATTCCTTCAGCTCGAGCTTCGCGAGCCGGCTCTCGTAATAGATGGGTACCGTGGCACCATCGACGACGGCGCGCTGGATGTCGTAGACGCTGATGTAGTCGCCGAAGACGGCACGTGTGTTCTTGTCGGTCGCCTCCACCGGAGTGCCCGTGAAGCCGATGAACGACGCGTGTGGCAACGCGTCGCGCATGTGCCGGGCGAAGCCGTCAATGAAATCATACTGGCTGCGGTGCGCCTCGTCCGCGATCACGATCACGTTGCGCCGATCCGAGAGCACCGGGTGCGGATCACCCTCGGCCTCGGGCATGAACTTCTGGATGGTGGCGAATACCACGCCGCCTCCGCCCACGCGCAGCTTCTCGCGCAGGTCGGCCCGGCTCTCCGCCTGTACGGGAGTCTGGCGCAGGAGATCCCGGCAGCGCGCGAACGTACCGAAGAGCTGGTCGTCGAGGTCGTTTCGGTCGGTGAGGACGACGACGGTAGGGTTGGCCATCGCCGGGTGGAGGATGATCCGGCCGGCGTAGAACGCCATCGTCAGGCTCTTGCCCGAGCCCTGCGTGTGCCACACGACGCCCACGCGCCGGTCGCCGGGGTCGCCGCCGTGGTCGCGGCCCGCGTCGAAGCGGCCGGGCGACTCCGCGATCCGCCGGCCCGCGGCGGAAACCGCCGCGCGCAGCGTTTCCTCCACGGCGACGTTCACGGCGTGGAACTGGTGGTAGCCCGCCATCTTCTTGGCGAGTGCTCCGCCACTCTGCTCCTCGAAGGCGATGAAGTAGCGCACGAGGTCCAGAAACCGGCGGTGCTCGAACACGCCCTCCAGCACCACCTGCAGCTCGGGCATCCCCGCCGGCGCGTCCTCGCGCCCCGTGATGGTGCGCCAAGGCTTGAACCACTCGCGGCCGGCGCCGAGCGTGCCGATGCGTGTCTGCACACCATCGGACGCGAGGAGGGCAACGTTGGTGGCGAAGAGCGCGGGGATCTGCGCCTGGTAGGTCTGGAGCTGCCCGAAGGCGGTCCAGATGGTGGCCTCGGCACTCGCCGCGTTCTTGAGCTCGATCACGGCGAGCGGCAGCCCGTTCACGAAGAGCACGATGTCCGGCCGGCGCACGTGCTGCCCTTCGGCGACCGTGAACTGGTTCACGGCGAGCCAATCGTTGTCGGCGGGCACCTCGAAGTCGAGCACGCGGGCCTGGGCGCCGGCGATCGAGCCGTCGGGGCGGCGGTACTCGACCGTGATCCCGTCCACGAGCATCCGGTGGATGGCGCGGTTCCGCTCGACGAGTGAGGGCGCGTCGGCGCGAGTGAGCTTGCGGAAGGCGTCCTCCAGCGCCTCGGCGGGGAGGGCAGGGTTGAGCTTGGCGAGCGCCTGTCGCAGCCGGCGCTCGAGCCTGACGTCCCGATAGCCCGGGTCGGTGCGCTCGGCGCCGGGCTGGCCGGCTGCGATCATCGGCCCGCTCAGTACAGCGTAGTCCAACGATTCCAGCCAGGCGAGGGCAGCCTGCTCGACGACGGATTCGGTGAACGGCGCCGGGGTCACAGGGTTCCTCGCTGATTCCCCACTGGGAAATCATCAAGAGACTGCTTCAAGAGGGTGCGGGGTCTGGTTCAGGGTCTCTGAGCATTCGGCAGGACTTGGCAAGCTTCGCGCGCTTCCCCTGTGACTTCCTGCCGGTGACGTGCGCGTGACCAGGCAGACCTTCCACCGGCGCGCGCACGACCCCCCAGCCGTAGCCCCTTACTTCTCCGACCGTGAAGCTGGCGACGCCGAAGCGTTCGTGTCCCCGCAGGAGCGTAGGCACGCCACCTTCGCATTCGCTTGCAATTACAACGGAGAGTTGGGGGTCGTCGAAGGTGCCAGACGATGGGCGGTAGCCGCCCGGAATCGTATCGTCCGGAGTCCAGTGCCAGGGCGGAATACGGCGCCAGAGTTCCGTCTCATCTGGAATCGACTTGTCGTCCTCTGGCGGATCCGCATCGCTCATGGCGCGATCTGATCACAGCCCGGGCGGAGGCTTGATCAGTCGACCTGCGACATGCGCGCGAATGCGTCCTGCACGACCTGAAGATCGAGCTTGCCCTCATCCTCCCGTTCCTCGCCGGTGTTTGCATCCACAAACAAGTACGAAATCGGGCCGGCGGAAGGCACCTTCACTTCGAGATCGATCCCACGGCGGTGCCACTCGAACTGAACACCGCCGTCACGTGTCGGGATGACCGTGGGCTCTGGAGCGTCGTCAGGAAGCAGCGCTGAGAAGAGATTGAAGCAACGGCGGACTGCGGTCGCGCTCAGCGGTTGCGCGCCGTATGAGTCCCAGCCTGCGGGGAGCTTGGAGAGACGGCGGAACGACTCGAGGACGCGCCAGAGCGACGAAGGCTCCTGTCCGCTCCCGGACAGACTCATCCCGATGCGTGCACCGTTCGCGAAACTCAACTCGAAGTCCAGTGGTCTCGGCTCGTCGGTGAGCATGTGCCGGACTCCTCTTTGCTGTGCGGTGTCAGCACCTGTCGGCTCAATGTCCAGGCCGGAGAGTGCGGCAATCGCAAACTCGCCAGTGGCGTAGGTCATTCCTGACGCTCCCAGAGTGTGTGCATTCGCTCCGTGGTAATCGCGGTGAAGCCATGGACGATCCACGCATGCGCGCGGTCAGTGAACCCGAGCACTCCTTCAACGCCGGTACCGACCGGGGCACCGCGCCCGGTCAGCGTCAGGGCGAACAGGGGCAGCCGGTCGGTAGTACGAACGGCCGACTGGAGGTTCACGTGGAGCCTACCCAGCGGCCTCTCGGCCTCCTCGAAGCGGTATTGCCAGGATAGACGTACGTCTTCGAGATCGGGCAGATAGGGCGCGGATGTGCGACCTGACCACGGCGCAAGCACATTAGCCAGTTCACTTCTCGCGGCCCATCCCCGGCCAGCGAGCAGGTGATTCACGTAAACCAACTCGCATTGCGCTGGCTCGAACGCTCCGAGGTTGTGCTCGGCGATGAACGCGAGCAGCACATCCAACTCGCGTCGGAAATCTTCTCTCAGTGTCGTGTAGCTCGGGTACTCGGTGTCGGTATCTAGCCTCCGCCAATTCAGGATGAGCCGATCCTGCTGCACCTGTACGAGCCGATGAGCGTCCTCGGCGAGATACCAGCAACGCCCGACGGGGAATCCCGGATCAATGTTCAGCGTCTCGCGCTCAGGCCCCTTGGTCCCGAAGCGCTCCACCACCGAGCCGAGTGGGGGGTGATGCTCCGTATTTGGGTACCGATCGCGCCAGCGTTCCCAGAGCAGACCAAAGTGAACGAGCTTGAACCGTTCCAGTTCGACAAACTGGACGGATATCGCGACTTCAACGACCGGCGGCTTCGCGTATCGCGGAAGCGGTGACGGCAATGTGCTTGTGGCGTTCTGGTGAGAGTGTGCTGTCGCGCGGTGTTCGATCGGCGGCCCTGATCTCGTGGGTGTAGGCTGTCACGCCTATCGCAGGCACCCTTCGTACCCACTAAACATGCGAACGTGACGGCAACGTTCACGGGGTCGCCGGGAAAGCCAGTAAACGACGAAAGCATAGGAACCAGGCCCAACGTACGCCAGAGGCGATACCCGGCCCCGATCCGCCGCACGCCCCTCGCCCATGGTCTTCTTGAACTCGAGCGTCTCGGATTCGCCGAGCGCGACCCAGGACTCGATCTGCTCGCATGTGATCACACGGACAGCTACTTCAGTGCTTCGAAACGAGAGAACTTGAGAGTGATCTTCGGAGATCTTGAGAGTGAACTGAAGGTGAATCAGATCACACGAGCACCAGGCCCTGTCGCAACCCGAGCCGATCCCGGAACTCCGTCGGGATATCATCCCAGTGCTTGATGAGTAGGTCGACGAGCTGGCGCCCATGCACGAGGCCAATCCGCGGGAATCCAGGTTCCGACGCAACATCCTTGGCGGACTTCTGGAAATCGGCCGTCGTGATGAATGCCCCCTGCCCGCCGAAGGGGATCGCCTGGCGAAACTGCCGCACGGTGCTGACGGGGATCCTGGTTCCCTGCTTGTATCGCTTGGCCTGCACGAAAACCTTCACCTTGGCGAGGTTGGCGACGTTCAGCTCCCCGGTAGCGTCCACACCTCCGTCACCCGTCTTGCCAGTGTGCTCCGTGCTCTCGAAGCCGAGTGCGGCCAGGAGGTGTGTGATGAGCACCTCGAACTCCTTGTCATCGAGCTGCAGCACCTGGTCGAGTACGACGCGATGCGCATCGTACGCAGTCGCCGGCGGCGTGCCGACGAGCCCGGCCTGGCCGATGGCGGTGAAGAACTCATCCTTCTGCGACACGGCGAAGACCGTGAGGGATGAGCGAATGGTGTTCTGGAATGGAACGGAGAGGTCTCCGCGGCGAAGCCGGTCCTTCGCCCAGTCAACGCGTCGGCGGTGCCGATATGGGCAGCCGTCGTCGCCCGCCGCGTGATTGTACGAGGGATTGCCAGTGAGCTTGCCGTAGTGCAGCCATTCCGTGTCCGCAGCGGGCGTGATCACGTAATCGTCCACTCGCATCTCGACCAGGAAGCGCGCGAGCTGTCCGACGGCTTGACCGATCACGACGTTGCTGGTGTCTTCCGGGTGCGCGGCCTTATAGAGCGGATACAGCTCCTCCCGCACCGCGACCGTAGAGAGGTCGGTGTCCTGTATCCCTCCGATCGCGACGTAGCCACCGTTCACGAAATGCTTTGTATAGAGGCCGAACTCGGCGCGGACACAGAAGACGTTGGTCATGCACCTTCCTCGATGGCGAGCCGCTCAGCGTCTTTCACGCGCATCTCGCCGGAGATGAGTTTGGGGAGCAGGGTGTCGCGGAGGGTGTTGAGAGTACGGGACTCGTGAATGCCGGCGATGATGCGTTCCACGAGAGGCTCAGTGAGCCGATTGAACCGATCCGCTAAGGCTTCGCTCGGGAGCACGATCGGATAACGGGACATCTCCTGCCAGTTGGTACGCGGCATCTTCGTTCCAGTGGAACCCGCGTTCGTGTGCTCGACGAACGCAGTACTGGACATGTGACCCAATACGAAGCCGAACCATGGGCGCCGTGTTGAAGCGACGACGAGGATGTCTGTCGAGCAAACGCCGTCTACGGGAGCGATCCCCACCTTGTGGAAGTATGGCCGCAGCTTGCCGAACAGAATGTCGCCCTTCTGGAACCTGAACTTGTTGCTCTCGAGAGTCTCTGCATGTCCCCACTCCGACAGCGCGATGGAGCGACGCGGCATGTGCTCGAGCCCTATGTAGGGCGTTAATGCATCGAGCGCCGTAGGCCGGACGCCTCGGCGTGGATTCTCAGCTACGTCAGCCATGATGCCGACTTGCCATCCGTTTGGAATCTCTCCCAGCTCCGAATCCTCGAACGAATCCGGAAACAGGTCGGCCAGGTGCTTCGCCAAGCGTGAGTCGCGGCCCTCCGCCCTCGCGCGGACGGGGTCGAAGTGCACGAACCACGACTTGAAGAGCGCCCGCGCCATCGACTCCAGCGTCTCGCTCATCCGCCGATTCAGCTCGATCTTGTCGTCCAGCGTGCCGAGGATATAGGCAATGGCGCGCTGTTCTCGTGGAGGCGGAACCTCCAGCTCGAGCATATAGACGGCTGCACGGGTGGTCGATGGGATCGGAGATCCATCATCGATCTCGCCAAGCTTGTAGTGCTTGATCGCGTAGTACAGCCACCGCATGTCAAGCTCGCGCTTCGGCACCAGGTAGTACGCAGTGTCGATGACGAAGAACGGTTCAGCTGAATAGTGTACTCCGCGATAGGCCCCTTTGCGGCCGAGAATGACGCCCGGTCCTGGGGCAAGTGGCTCCGATGTCCAACCGATCGGCCCGTTTGATCCGAAGACTCGGCACTGTCCGGTCGCCTCATCGTATCCACGCAGAGCCTTCCCGTACTCCAATGAAATCTCGTCGCCCCATGTCGATGAGCGCCACCTATTCGCCATACCCAAGCTCCTTCAGGTTGGCGGCGATTGTATCCAGCTCTGCGGCTCCCTCTTTCACGCGCTCCCCGCACCGGCCGAAAGGACGCTCGCCTCCTCCGCCTGCACCAGTATCCGCACCAGCGCCACGTTGACGTAGTAGTTCGACCGGCCCACCCGTCGCTTCTGCAGCAGGCCGTCGGTAGCCAATGTGTCCAAGTACTTCGTCGCCGTCAGGCGTGAGACCTTCAGGTCGTCCATGACGAACTCGATCTTCGTGTAGGGGTGCTGGAAGAGGTTGTTCACCAGGTCCTGGCTATAGAAGCGGTAGCGATCGCGGATGCGGTGCTTGTAGTCCATCAGCGCGCTCCGGATCTCGCCGATCGTGCGGATCGTTTCCCCCGCCGTCTGCTCCACGGCGCCGAGCATGTAGAGCACCCACTCCTCCCACCGCCCCTCCTCCCGCACGAGCTGCAGCAGCCGGTAGTAATCTCCCTTCGTCCGCACGATGTGCCGGCTCAGGTACAGCACCGGGCTGTCCAGCAGCTCGCGCAGCACGAGGTAGAGCACGTTGATGATGCGCCCCGTGCGTCCGTTGCCGTCGTAGAAGGGGTGGATGCTCTCGAACTGGTGATGGACGATGGCCATCTTCACCAGCGGGTCCGCGTCGAAGCAGGCGTCGTCGTTGATGAACGCCTCCAGGTCGCGCATCAGGTCGCGTATCTGCGCGGGGTGCTGCGGCGGCGTGTAGACAATGCGGCCGGCGCCATCTTTGAGCGCCGTTCCCGGCAGCTTGCGGAACCCCGCGTTGTTGCGCTCGATCGCGGCCTGGATCTCGAGTACGTGTGCGTTCTTGAGTAGCCCGCTATCCCGCACCCGCTCGTAGCCTGCCCGGAGCGCGTGGGAGTAGTCCCGCACCTCCTTCGCCGGAAGGCTCAGCGTGGCTTCCGGCGCCGTGAGAAGAGCGAGCTCGCGTGTCGCCATCCATCCGCCGGGACGTGTATAGAAATCGCGAAAACCTATACACGTCGCCGCGACGTGTATAGATATTGACCGGCGTGCGGAGTACTCAAGACGCCGCCTGCAACCGAAGCGGACGCAGGAAGTGTTCACCGCAAAGGGCGCGAAGGAACGCCAAGGGTGTCATCGGAGTCCTTGGCGTTCCTTCGCGCCCTTTGCGGTCAAAGCTCTTGCAGAGGCCAGACGCGGTCGAAGAACCCGCGCGCCGGCCAGTAATAGACGAGTCTGACACTCACTCCAGCCCGCCGAAGCCGAGCGACCGCAGGTTCTCTGCGATGACCTGGTCCAGGCGCCGGCCTTCGGCCATCTGCGCCCCAAGCTCGGCCGTGAGCCGCCTCATCTTCTCCTCGAACGGCTCGCCCTCCTCCTCCGCTGCCTCCGCGCCCACGTAGCGCCCGGGGGTGAGGACGTGGCCGTGCTTCCGGATCTCGTCGAGGGGAGCAGCCTTGCAGAAGCCCGCCGCGTCCGCGTATTCCCCGGCGCCCGCGTCGCCGCGCCAGGCGTGGTAGGTGCCGGCGATCTTCGCGATGTCGTCGTCCGTCAGCTCGCGGTGAACGCGGTCCACCATCAAGCCCAGCTTGCGGGCGTCGATGAACAGCGTCTCGCCCCGCCGGTCGCGGAAGCGGCCGTTCCCCTTGCTGCGGGTGAGGAGCCAGAGGCAAACCGGGATCTGCGTGGAGTAGAAGAGCTGGCCCGGTAGCGCCACCATGCAGTCCACCAGGTCCGCCTCGACGATCGCCTTGCGGATCTCCCCCTCGCCACTCTGATTCGACGACATCGAGCCGTTGGCGAGCACGAACCCCGCGAGCCCGGCCGGTGCCAGATGGTGGATGAAGTGCTGCACCCAGGCGTAGTTCGCGTTCCCTGCCGGCGGCACGCCGTACACCCAGCGCTTGTCGTCCTTCAGCAGCTCGCCGCGCCAGTCGCTGTCGTTGAAGGGCGGGTTGGCCAGCACGTAATCGGCCTTGAGGTCGGGGTGCCGGTCATGGTGGAAGGTGTCGCCGTGGCCGATCTGCGCGTCGATGCCGCGGATGGCGAGGTTCATCTTGGCCAGGCGCCACGTGGTGTAATTGGATTCCTGGCCGTAGATCGAGATGTCGCCGAGCGTGCCACTGTGCGCCTCGATGAACTTCTCGCTGCTCACGAACATCCCGCCCGATCCGCAGCACGGGTCGTACACGCGCCCCTTGTACGGGGCGAGCATCTCGACCAGCACGCGCACCACTCGCGACGGCGTGTAGAACTGCCCGCCCTTCTTTCCCTCGGCGCTCGCGAACTGCGCGAGGAAGTACTCGTAGACACGGCCCAGCGTGTCCTTCGCGCGGTCGGCCGGAGCGCCGAGGGCGATGTCGCTCACCAGGTTGATGAGCTGACCGAGCCGCTGCTTGTCGAGCCCCGGCCGGGCGTAGTCCTTGGGGAGTACTCCCTTGAGCGACGCGTTGTCACGCTCGATGGCGGTCATTGCCTTGTCCACCATCTCGCCGATCGTCGGCTGCGGGGCGCTGGCCTTGAGGTGCGCCCAGCGCGCCTCCTTCGGCACCCAGAAGATGCTGGCGGCGCGGTACTCGTCGGGGTCTTCCGGATCAGCGCCCTGCGCCCGTTGCGCCTCGAGCTCGGTGTGCCTCGCTTCGAAGGCGTCGGAGATGTACTTGAGGAAAATCAACCCGAGGACGACGTGCTTGTATTCCGCCGCGTCCATGTTGTTGCGGAGCGCATCGGCGGCCTGCCACAGCTTGGCCTCGAAGCCGAGGTTGGCGGTGGTGTCGGACTTCCTGGCCTTGGTCTGCGCCATGCGGGTCGTCGGGAGGGGGGTGAGGCGGAGCTGATACGGATGATTCTAGCAGCCGAAACCGACACCCGAACCCGCCACCCGATGCGATAGAGCGCAGCCAGCACGCGCCGCGCCCGCGCTGCCGGCCATTGGGCCATGCCGCCCTGTTACGCCGCGCGAAAGGAGACGCTGACCAGGTCCGGTCCCACTTCGCCGTGCTCGAGCCGGTCGGCGAGGACCCGGAGCGCGAGCGCCTCTGCCCGCGCGACCGCCTGTTCGCGGGATTCGCCATAGGCGAGCACGCCCGCCAGGGCCGGGATCTCGGCGAGCCAGCGGCCGTCCTCCTCGTGCTCGACTTCGACGGTTAGATGCATCGCGCCTCGGCGTCTGGGACGGATGCCAATCTAAATCAGATCCTTGAGCGCCGCAGTGCACTCAGGTGTACACTCAGGCGCACCCGCTCCCAGAGCTCGAAGCAGGCATGGCGCTGGCTGTTGACCTCGCCGCTTGGTCCCTACCCTTTCTTCCCCGGCAGATACTTCCCCGGCAGCGGCGTCCCCGGCGTCTCGGCCTGCCAGAAAACGTTCAGCACCCACCAGCGCGTGCCGTCGTTCACGAGCTGGATGGAGTTGATGCCGCGCGCGAAGGGCTTGGCGTCGTCGGCCTTGCCGCGCGACTCGTAGGTGCTGAAGGCGTGCGCGATGTTGCCGTACTGCACCAGCTCGCGCGACACTTCCTTCTCGAAGAACCCGCCGTTCTCGAGCTGCGGGCCGGAGCGCGTGATGTATTCCTCCAGCGTCAGCAGGCGCGCTGCGACCTCGCCCGTCGGCCGCTTGCCGGTGGGGACCAGCTTCGCGCCCGGGTAGAAGAGCGAGCGCATCCGGTCCCAGTCACGCTTCTGGCCAGCCGGGCCGGAGATGACGTCGTAGAGCGCCGCGATCACGGCATCGATCGTCGCCACGTCCGCGGGACGCGGTGCAGGGACCATCGTCGCGGCCGCCGGCGGCGGCGTGGTCGTGGCCTGTGCGCGGGCAGCGTGCGGAGCAGCGGTGGCGAGCATGGCCCACGCAGCGCACATGGCGAGCGCGCCAAGGAGAACGGGTCGCTTCATCGGATACCTACCGTTGAGAGGAGTGAAGGGGTCAGTCCTTCGGGTTTGTCGCCCACACGGTCGCC
Organism: Gemmatimonadaceae bacterium; assembly: GCA_037720885.1. GTDB lineage: Bacteria > Gemmatimonadota > Gemmatimonadetes > Gemmatimonadales > Gemmatimonadaceae > JACMME01. Next base: position 24,816 of record JBBJNN010000029.1, read on the forward strand.
TCCGTCACGAACCCCCGATCGTGCAGCTCGAGCATCCCCACGATCACGTGCGCGATGTCCTCGGCGTGGAGCTTGGTGGGGTTGTACGGGCGCGCGGGGCGGCCGGAGTTGACGACGAAGTCGGTGAGCACCTGGCTCGGGTTCACCTGCATCACGCGAATGGAATGCTCGCGCAGCTCCGCGCGCCACGACTCGGTAAGTGCGGACAGCGCGAACTTCGTGGACGCGTAGGCGCCGCCGCCCGGGCCGGCGTGCTGGCCGGACGTGGACGCGATGTTGACGATGTTCCCACGCCGCTCCCGCACGAAGTGGCGCGCCGATTCGCGAGCCACGAGCATGGCGCCGAGCACGTTCGTCTCCCACACGCGGCGGTAGTCGGCGGCGGTGCTCTCGAGGAGCGGGCCGAACACGCCGAACCCCGCATTGTTGATCAGCACGTCGTAGCCGCCGAGCTCGCGCACGGTGGTCTCCACCATGCGGATTACATCATCCTCGTTGCTCACGTCGGCCTGGATCGGCACGGCCCCGAGCTCGGCCGCGGCCTGCTCGAGCTTGCTCGCGTGGCGGGCGCTGATGGCGACGCGGGCGCCGCGCGCGATGAGGGCGCGCGCCGTCTCGAGGCCGATGCCTGAGCTTCCGCCGGTGACCAGCGCCTTCGCGGTTAAGAGATCCATGACGGGTGAACGTTGATGGTGATTCGGGTTGGCCGCCTATCGCGCGCTCGTGCCGATGTCCACGGCGATGCCCCGCCACTTGCCCTGATTGAACCGCAGCACGCTCAACGCGCAGCGTGTCGCGTGGCCAATGAGAATCGCGATCCAGATGTGGAGCGGCTGCAGCGTGCCGGTCTGCTGGATCACGAAGCAGATGCTCAGCGGCAGCACGAGCTGGGAGACGATCGAGATGTAGAGCGGGCTCTTGGTGTCGCCCGTTCCCTGGAGGCCGCCGGTGTAGGTGAGCGCGACGGCAATAAACAGCCCCGACACGCTCAGCACGCGGAGGAGCTGTGTGCCGATCTCGACGACCGCGGGCTCGTTCATGCCGAACACCGCGAGGAGCTGGCGGGGCAGGAGGAAAAAGCAGGCGCCGACGACCCCGGCCACGGCCATCCCCAAACGCGCCGCGACGTGCACCGCTTCATTGGCCCGGTCCGGCTTGCCCGCCCCCAGGTTCTGCCCTGCGACCGCGCCCGCGGCGCCCATGAGCCCCACCGACGTCCACGTGATGAGCGAGAAGAGCTGGGAGTACGACACCGCGAACGCCGCCTGCGCCGCGGCGCTCTGCGCGAGCGAGCCGATGAACGCGAGCATGAACACCCCGCCGACGTTCATCGCGATCCCCTGGATGCCGGTCGGCAGGCCGAAGCGGAAGAGCGACCTGATGATGGTCCAATCGGGACGGAAGCTTCCGCCACGAGGGAACGACACGACCCACCCGCCCCGCCAGAGCTTGAACAGCGCGTACGTGGCCACGAGGCCGGACGCGATCGCCGTTCCCATGGCCGAGCCGGCGGTGCCGAAGGCGGGGATGGGCCCGAGCCCGCGGATGAGCAGCACGTTGAGCGCGATGTTCAGCACCGTCAGCGCCAGCCCGAGGATCATTGGAGTGCGAGCGTCCCCTGCAGAACGCAGAGCACCGCCGAGCATGTAGAAGACGAGCATGCCGCTGCTGAACATGAACATGATCCGCAGGAACGGCAGCGCCTCCGCCGCCACCGCCGGCGAGGCGTTGACGAGGCGGAGCAGCGATGGCGAGAGGAAATAGCCGACGGGCGCCATGACGAGGAGCGAGATCCCGATCGCCGTCAGGAACGCCTGGTAGACGGTGCGATTGACCTTCGCTTCCTCGCCCGCTCCGGCGAAGCGTGCGACGAGCACGCTCATGCCGGTGAACAGCGACGTGATGAAGACGATGACGACGATGAAGATCTGCGACGCAACCCCGATGGCGGCGTTCCCCCTGAAGCCGACCAGGTGACCGACGAGCACGTGGTCGATGATCCCCTGGAGCCCACCGATGATGTTCGTCAGCATGGAGGGCCACGCGATCTTCCAGACCGCCGAGCGCAGTGGCCCCTCGACGATGGAGCGGTCGTATCGGCGTGAGGCTGGTGCAGCGGGGACTGGAGACGCCGGCGGGGTAGCGCTATCGGCGGGCGCGGTGGCGCCGGTCGCCGCAGCCGGCGGGCTTCGATGGGAGACGGACGTCACGAGGTTACGTGAGGGAACCGTAGCGAGCGTTGCGAGGCGGGACGATGAAGCAGTATAGCACCATGCCGCCGGCCCGAGCACCCGCTACGCGTATTCTCCCTTACTCGACCTTGCGGTCCTCGCTCTTCGCGCGCTCCATGGCCTCCGGCTCCAGCTCCTCCGCGCTCGTGTTCAACCTGATGAACACGCCCCAGGCGGCCAGCAGGGCCGCGGCTCCGACGGCGATGGCCGACGCCTGGGGCAGCCGGCCGGGGTCGTCGTGGATGAATTGGAAGACGGCCACCAGCGACTCGATCGAGAGCGAGACGATGACGACGACGAGGAAGCGGGAGAGGAATCGCCGTACCCGCGTCGGCGCGCTCATGTGCGCGGTGCGCTGCACCTCCTCCTCGAGGATGGTCTGACCGAGCTCGAGTGCGGCGACCGCGATCGTCAGCAGCGCCATGCCATCGAGTACCCGGTTGAAGCGCGCGCGCAAGGGGATCTCCGCCGCCGGATCGATGCCCTGCCACAGCTCCAGCGCGGCAAACGCGATCAAGATGAGCGCGCAGCAGAAGAACAGGAGAATGATGCCCGCGTATCCGACCGCGAACGCTTTCCGAATGAGCTCCAGCGGGTCCCCCCTCGTCTGCAGTCGTCCAGCAGCCGTGCGTCGTGCGCCGTGCGCCTCACGGGCAGGGACGAACGCGATGCGTACAGTGGCGCGCGACGCGTAGCATGGCCCGCCGGGAGCCGCCGCGCCAGAGCGCCGGCCGAACGGCCCTACCTACACCCTATCACCACGTGAGCGCGATGGCGATGCCTGAGATCGTGGTCCCGCCCCTCCCGTGCGGCCAGACGCTCACGCGGCGCGGGATCGCCACCTGCGCCCAGCGCTCCCGCCCCGCCACCATCTTCCCCAGAACTCCCCCGATCGCACCACCCGCGCCGGCGAGGAAGAGCTTTGCCACCGCGCTCCCCGTGGTCTCCGTGCAGATGACGAGCTGCCCGCCGCTGCACGTCTCGCTGTAGAACGTACGGCCGGCCTTGTAGCCGAGGAGCGCGCCACCCACTGCGCCCAGGGTGACGGCGGCGACCTTGAACGGCGTGTTCACCCCGCGGCTGACCTCGAGGCGCGAGACCACGGTCCAGGGCAGTGTCTCCGGCCCCGTCGCATCGGGGAACCGCACCTGCACCGAGTCGGCGTCGGCGGCGTACAGCATGCCGACGTTCCGCCCCGGCAGGAGGCTCACGCGCCCATCGGGGCGGAGCGTGAGCCGCACCCGGACCCCCGGAACGAGCTGAGGGCCGTAGTCCGCTCGCGCCGTCTGGGGGCGCGGGGTGGCACTATCGGCGGAGGCACGCGCGGCCGCCTGGCCCGACAGCGGGCCGTACGGGAGGGCGCCCGACACAAGCAGTACCGCCAGAACGGAGCTGGGAAGGCTCGGCATCGGAACGCCTCCGGAAGAGGGAGCGAGTAATGATCTCGCGCGTGCGGAACTCTCGCGCGCCTGGATCCGGATTCAGAGTAGGCGGGTGAGCCACGCGCGACCATACGCCAAGTGACGTAGTGCCACCATTCGCCCCCCGGCTTGGCGCGTGGCGTCGGCACGCCCAAGCCTGGTCGGTCCGATGAATCGGCTGATTCGGCGCGCGGAGCAGCGCGATCGCGCCCGCGACGCTGCGGACCACGCACGGCGACGAAGCCCCGTCGCTGGTGACCGCGGTACTGCGCCCCCCGCACCCTCCCGTCCCCGCCACGGGCCCGCTCGGCACTTCCCGCGCGCGCGGCGCCCGGCCGAGTTGCGCCGCCGCCGCCGGCGGCCGTACCATGCCTCTCATGCGGCGCTCTCGCACCCTGCTCGTCATCCTCGCGCTCTACACGGCGGTCGGGCTTCTCCTCTCCGGCTACCAGCATCTCGAGGACGTCGCCACGGCGGAGCCGACGCCGCTTCTCGAGCGGCTCATCGAGGAGATGACCTCCGCCTGGGGCGCGGGACTTCTGCTCGCGGCGGTCATCCCCCTCGTCCGGCGATTCCCGCTCACGCGCGAGCGCTGGCCGGCGTCCGTGGGCGTGCACCTCGCGGTGCTGACGGCATACTCCGCCCTGCACACCACCTGGAACGCGGTCGTGCGCGGCGCGCTCTTCCCACTCGCCGGCCTCGGCGCCTATGACTACGGGATCATGCGCGTCCGCTACGCGATGGAGTTCCCGATGGATGTCATCGCGTACGTCACCTTCGTCGGCGGGCTGTACGCGTTCGACCACTACCGGTCGGCGCGTGATCGCGAGCTCCGCACCGCGCAGCTCGAGGCGCAGCTCGCGCAGGCACAGCTCCAGAACCTGCGCCTCCAGCTCCAGCCACACTTCCTGTTCAACGCGCTCAATACCATCTCGTCGGTGATGTACGACGACCCGCGCGCCGCGGACACGATGATCGCCGGGTTGAGCGAGCTGCTCCGTCTCTCCCTCCGCAGCGCCGGCCGCCAGGAAGTGACGCTGCACGAGGAGCTGGAGCTGCTCCGCCACTACGTGGACATCATGCGCGCCCGCTTCGAGGAGCGGCTCACCGTATGGCTCCGCACCGAGCCCGGGCTCGAGGGCGCGATGGTCCCGTCGCTCCTCTTGCAGCCGCTCGTGGAGAACGCCATCCGCCATGGCAACGCCTCCCTCCGCGGGCGCGGGAGCGTGGAGGTGAGCGCGCGCCGGGAGAACGGTACCCTCATCCTCCAGGTCGCGGACGATGGCCCCGGTCTCGCCGTGCCGCGCGCGACGGCGCTCGGGAAGGGGCTTGGCCTCTCCGGTACGGTGGCCCGTCTACAGCAGCTCTACGGCGCCGGCCACCGCTTCGACCTGGACCGCGGCGAGGCGGGCGGCCTCACGGTAACGGTGGCACTACCATTTCGGGACTCGGCCTCGTCGGGACTCGGTACTCGGGACTCGGCACTCGGCTATAGCGCCGAGTCCCTGATGCCGAGTGCCGAGTCCCGATGAGCATGCGGGTGCTCATCGTGGACGACGAGGCGCCGGCGCGTCGCAAACTGCGTCGCTTCCTCGCGGCGGAGTCGGACACGGATGTGGTGAGCGAAGCGGCGGACGGGCGTGAGGCGGTGGAGGCGATCCGTGCCGAGCGGCCGGATCTCGTCTTTCTCGACATCCAGATGCCGGGACTCGACGGCTTCGGTGTGATCGGGGAGATCGGCGTGCGCGAGATGCCGACGGTCGTCTTCGTTACCGCGTACGATGAGCACGCGCTTCGGGCGTTCGAGGTCCACGCGCTCGACTACCTGCTCAAGCCAGTGGCCCCCGACCGCTTCCGCACGGTGCTCGAGCGGGCGCGCGCCCGCGTACACGTAGGGCAGAAGGAGCCGGGCGAGCTGGCGGCGCGTGTGACGCAGCTCGCGCAGCTCGTCGAGCAGTTGCGGGAATCGGTGCCCGGCGCGGCGCCGCGCTACCTGCAGCGTCTGCTGGTGGAGGCCGGGGAGAAGGCGATCCTGCTCTCGGTGGAGCGCATCGACTGGGTGGAGGCGGCGCGCAACTACGTGCGCCTCCACGCCGGGCGCGACTCGTACACCGTGCGTGGGGCCATCGGCGCCTTCCACGCCCGGCTCGATCCATCGCAGTTCCTGCGGGTCAACCGCTCGCAGATCGTGCGGCTGGACGCCGTGAAGGAGCTGCACCCGTGGTTCCATGGCGAGTATCTGGTGGTGCTCCACGACGGCACGCGCCTCACCTGGAGCCGCCGCTTCCGGAAGGCGGGTGAGGCGGAGTTCGAGCAGCCGTTCTGACCCTCCGCGTGACCGCTCGCAGGCGTCAATAGCTCCAGCTCTCGTGACCGAGCGGCGCCGAGTTCAGCGCACGCCGACGTAGGCGCCAATCGGGGAGATATCGATCCATCAGCGACACGAACCTGTCGGTGTGGTGCCGCTCGATGAGGTGCATGAGCTCGTGGACGATCAGGTACTCGAGGCACGGAGCCGGCTTCTTCACGAGCTCGACGTTCAGCCACACGCGACGCTCGTCCGCCCGGCAGGTGCCCCATTGTGTCTTCATCTTCCTGACGCCCCAGCCGACTGGCCGCACGCGGAGCGCAGCCTCCCACTTTGCGATGAGCGGCGTAGCCAGCTCGCGCAGGCACTCGCGATACCAGCGCTGCAAGACACGCTCGCGCGTTGCGGTCCTCGATCCGCAACGCACACGCAGCTCGAGCGTTGCTCGGTTGACGATCGTGACCCGCCCCGGACCGTCGCCCTCCACGACGCGCAAGCGATAGCGCCTGCCTAGGAAATAGTGGCTCTCGCCACTCACCAGCTCGCGCGCGGACTGCCGCTCCTGCGCGGCGAACTGCGCGCGCTGCCGCTTGATCCACGCGAGCCTGCCGATCACCGCCAGCCGGACCGCGGCGTCTCCGACGGCGAGCGGGGCGGCCACGCGGACCCGGCCGTTCGGTGGGTAGACCCCCAGGTGCAAGTTCTTGATCGCTTTGTGGACCACGCGGACCTGGACGCCGCTCACCGTGATCTCGTGGCCCTCAGTACTCATCCTGATTCTTCACCAGTGCGAGGACTCGCTCGACCCGGGCGTCCATCGGCTCGGCGGACGACGCCGGATACCCGGGCGCCCCCTCCCGCACAGCCGTCGGATGTGCTCCGCCGAGCGCCGCGCTCGGCGGAGCGGCGTGTCGCTCTAGCGCCGCCCTGATCGCATGCTTCACCATCCTGACCTTGACCGGGTTGCTCCGCCAACCGTCCTGGCGGCTGCGCCGCACCGCCGCGTCTACCGCGAGCGCCAGCGGCTCGTCCCTGCCGAGGTTGTCGTACAGCGCGCGCCTGGCGGGCGCGTTCATCGTGCCGGGGTACGCCTCGCCCATTTCCGGGTTCGCCGCCTTCCTCGTCAGCTCGACGATCTGCCGCAGGTACTCCTGGTATTCCAGCGCCTGCGTCCGGCGCTGCGTGATCAGGTCATCGAGCAACTCGGACATCTTCTCGTAGTATTTCGGGTTGATCGGCTGCTCGTCAATGATCAGTCTGCGCACGTTGTTCTCGATGGCTTCGGCCACGGCGTCCGCGTCCTTCCGGATCCCGTCGGGGAGCGCGTTAACCGCATCGACGCCGCGCTCGACGATCAGCTTGATCAGCGACACGTCGTCGAAGGCGGAGACCTTCTCGCTCCCCTCGGCGCGAATGTACGTGTCGATCAGATGCCGCATGGCGGGCTCGTACATCTTGAGGTCGATGTAGTCCCCGCTCGCCAGTTTCACCTCGATGCGGACTTTCTCGTAGTGGTCTACCTCCGCCCTGAGCGTCTGGATGTCGGCGGCCCCGTATCCCGCTTCCGGCAGCTCGTTGGCGAGGTTCGCGAACGCGCGTACGAGGGCCGCGACGTGCGTGTAGAGCGCCAACCGGCTCGGCTCGTTCGCCTTGAGTTGGCCGGCGTCGCCCGAGTCTCGAGCGCAGAAGTAGCGCAGGTAAGCGGCCGAGTCCTTCGGCGGCTCCACCGGCTCGCACAGCGCCTTCACGGCCTCGCGGGTATCCTCTAGCCGCTCGCGCGCCTTGGCGAGGCGGTCCTCCAACAGGCCGGCCACGTCGTTCCTGTCGTAGCCGTCGAGCGCGCCGGAGGTGTACTCGTGCACCGCGCCCTCGAGGCTCCGGAACAGGTCCTTGTAATCGATGATGTAACCGTACTCCTTGTCGTCGCCGTCGAGCCGGTTCACGCGACAGATCGCCTGGAACAGGCCGTGGTCGCGCATCTGCTTGTCAATGTAGAGGTACGTCGCGGGCGGGGCGTCGAAGCCGGTGAGCAGCTTGTCGACGACGATGAGGAGCTTCATCTGCCCTGGCTCCTCGATGAACTTCTTCTTCACCTCCTTCTCGAACTGCTCGGCGCGGTTCACCGCCGTGCTGGGCGACTCGTTGAACCAGTCCGCCAGCATCTGCTTGTAGATGTCGTACTGCCGCAGCCGCTCGGTCAGCCCCTCGCCGCTCTCCTCGCCCTTGAGGTCCGCGGGTGACGGCCGGTACGACGTGACGATCGCGCACCGGCTCCTGAGGTCCGTCTTCGCGAACAGGTCGTAGAGCTTGCACGCCTGGTAGATGCTGCCCGAGACGAGCAGGGCATTCCCGCGCCCGTTCTGGAGCCGGTCGCGAGTTTCCATGTCCATCAGGATGTCGGCGACGATCGCCGCCAGCCGGTCCTGGGAGCTGAGCACCTTCTGCATGGTGCCCCACCGCTGCTTGAGCTGCGCCCGGGCCAGGTCTGTCAGCCCCTTGGTCTTGGCCTCGAACCACTGATCAATCTTCGCCTGCGACGTGATGCGCTGGTCGATGTCGCGCGCCTCGTAGCGCAGGTCGAGCACCACGCGGTCCCGCACCGCCTCGTCGAACTTGTAGGTGTGGATGTAGCCGCCGAAGATCTCGATGCTCCGCTGCTTGTCGGCCTTGAGGAGCGGCGTGCCAGTGAAGCCGATGAACACGGCACCCGGCAGGATGGCCTTCATCGCCCGGTGCAACTCGCCGGACTGGGTGCGGTGGCACTCGTCGACGAAGACGAAGAGGTTCCCCTTGGCCGAGAAGCCGGGAGGCATCGCCTTCCGCAGTGCCTCGATGTAGCTGGGGATGTCGCCGACGTCTTCGCCGTCCTCCTTGCCGCCAAACTTGTGGATGAGCGAGCACGCGAGCCAGGGTTTGGCAGCGTTGAGCGTGGCAATGAGGTCCGCGCCGCTCTTGGTGCGATAGATGTCTTCGTTGACGCCCTTGAAGACCTTCTCGATCTGCTCGTTGAGCTCCGTGCGGTCGGTGACGATGAGGACGCGGGCATCCTTCACATGCTCGCGGATCCACTTGGCGAGCCACACCATCGTCAGGCTCTTCCCCGACCCCTGCGTGTGCCAGATGATGCCGCCCTCGCGCCGCGCCACGTGCTTCTGCGCCTCGCGCACGCCGAAGTACTGGTTCGGGCGGGCGAGCTTCTTGACCCCCGCGTCGAAGACCACGAAGTCGTGCACCAGCTCGAGGAAGCGCGCCTTGTCGCAGAGCTGCGCGAGCGCCCGGTCGAGCGGGTTGGCGACGTCGCTCGGCTCCTTCCAGGTGATGTAGTGTTTCTCCGGCGTCTGGATGGCGCCGTAGCGCAGTCCCTCGGTGTCGTTCCCCGCCATCACCCACTGCACGGTGGAGAAGAAGTGCTCGATGAACACTTTCTTCTGGCTGTCGAGGTTCTGGCGGATGCCCTCGGCCACCGAGACGGTCGAGCGCTTGAGCTCGAGCAGCCCGAGCGCGATGCCATTCACGTACAGCACGACGTCCGGCCGCTTCCCGTAGGCGCCGACGCCCGCCGCCGCGACGGTCACCTCCTCGGCGACCGCGAAGTGGTTGCGATCCGGGCACCTCCAGTCGATGAGCCACACCGTCTGCGTGCTGTCGCCGACGTCGGCCCTCACCTTCACGCCGTAGCGGAGCAGGTCGTAGGTGGCGCGGTTGCGGTCGTACAGGCTCCTGCTCGCATCCCCCGCCGTGCGGCTGAGCTCGTGCAGCGCGCGGGCTATCAACGCGTCGTCATAGCGCTGCGCGTCGCGCAGGAAAGCGCGCAGCAGGCCTTCTTCGACGTTGCGGTTGCCGTCGCGGTCGCGCCAGTCGCCGAGGTAGTCGTACTTGAGCGTGTCACGGAAGAGCGAGACTACTCGCGCCTGGGTCTTCTTCTCGATCTGGCCAACGTCGCTCACGCGTCCTCGGCCTCCGCGCTCGCATCGCGCCGCGCGAGGCGTTCGCGCGCCATGGCGAGCGCGTGTAGGAACCGCTCTCGCAGCAGCTCGCGCGGCGGCAGCTCGGTCAGGTACTCGGCGACGTGGATGCCGCTGCGGCCGAGGTCGAGGTATTCCACAGTCCCCCGCTTCGCGCCGGCACACAGGATGATGGCGACTGGCGCTTCCTCACCCGGCTGTCGCTCATGGCGGTCGAGCCAGCGCAGGTAGAGCTCCACCTGCCCCGTGTCGGCCGGCTTGAACTCCCGGAGCTTGAGTTCGATCACGACCAGCCGGCGCAGGCGACGGTTGTAGAAGAGCAGATCGATGTAATAGTCGTCCCCGTCGATCGTGAAGCGCTTCTGCCGCTCGACGAAGGCGAAGCCTGCCCCTAGCTCCAGCAGGAACCGCTCGACCTCCCGCAAGAGCGCCGACTCCAGGTCCTTCTCGCTATAGGTGTCCTTCAGGCCAAGGAAGTCGAGGATGTACGGGTCCTGGAAGATGAGGTCCGGGGTGAGCTTATCCTCCGCGCGCAGCGCGTCCAGCTCCTGACGGATGAGCTGCTCGGGCTTTCGGGAGAGCGCGGTACGCTCGTAGAGCATGCTGTCGAGCTTCTGCTGGAGCGTGCGGGTGCTCCAGCGCTCGACCCGGCACATCTCGGCGTAGAAGTCGCGCTTGAGGGGGTCGTCGAACGGGATGATCTGGCGGAAGTGCGTCCAGCCTAATTGTGTCCGCAGTGCGGACACAATCTCCCAGTCCGGGAACACTTCGGAGAAGCGCACCATACGGAATAGGTTCCGGGCTCCGAACCCCCGCCCGAACTCGGGCACCAATTGTCTCGACAGCGTAGAGACAATCTCGGCGCCGTACTCCGCCCGCTGCTCCGCGAGGATGTCTCGCCGGATGCGGGTGCCGATCTGCCAGTAGAGCGTTGTCAGCGCCGCATTCACCGCCACCGCAGTCTGCTGGCGAGCGGACTCGATCATCTCCCGGACGTCCGCGGCGAGCGCTCCGGGATCCGTGGGAACGGCCGGGAGGGCGGGCTTCTTCGCGAGCTTCTTCGCTGGCACCTTCGTTCGCCGTGGACTCATACCAGGCGCGTCCTCCCGGTGAGCAGCTCCTGCATCATCCCCTGCTTGAGGGCGCGGGTCTTCGCCAGCCGCTGCTCGAGCGCCGCGAGCTCGGCATCCATATCGGAGAGGACGGCAGCGATGGCGGCTTGTTCGGGTAACGCCGCCAGCAGGAACTCGACCCGTTTCAGATCGGCAAGTGGTATTCCCTTCACCGTGCTTCCGCTTCCGAGGGCAGCGATTGCGCTGCCGTAATACTGAAACCAATGGTAAAGGAAATGGCCGGATATGCACGGTCTCGGGAAGAGTGCCTTGAGGTCCTGATTGATGCATACAGCCACCTCGTAGCGCACCGCTGCACCGAGTGCCATGCGTGTGGACGTAATCACCGTCCCCTTGGGAATCAGATGTGAAGCGCTGTTCTGGAGCCCCTTCTTCGTAACTGATTCCTGCGTCTGATTGGGATTGAAGTCGCTGAGGTCTTTGACGGTGACCCAGGGAATTCCATCTCCCCAGTACTCAGGGTTGGCCCGGCTAGGGGTTCCACCGCCGACGACTCTTTCAAGGACATCCCCTAACTGCTTGACCAGCCACTCCCCGTGAAACCCAGGCAGGCGTCTCTGGCCCGTGAGGAGCTGCTGCATCGCGGCGTGTTTGAGGTCGCGCTTCTTGGCGACGAGCTGCTCCAGCACGCTCAGCAGCGTGTCCAGAGCGCCCAGTGCCGCGGAAATGGAACGTTGTTCAGTAATAGGTGGAAGAGGGATCTGGAGTGGCCGTAGCGAACCGGCATTGAGCACTCCCATCGTTCCGCCTTGTGTGACCCGTGCAAGTAACGCCTGGAACTGATCAGTCTCTAGGTAGGCCTGGAAGAACTCGGGATGAACAAGGTCCTTATCGAAGGAAAGGCGAATGAGCCGCGGATTGATAATTCCTTCTGCCGCGTGGGCCGGGACTACCAATGAACGCCCGGCCGTGCCAACGAGGCTGAGCAGCACATCGCCGGGCGCGACCGCACAACTCTTAAGCTCCTCGAACTTAGACCGGGAGACATAGTAGTCGCCGTAGCGATGATCGCCGCGAATTACCTGCTCCTGCCCATAGACTTTGTAGCCATGCGGCGTATAGATGTCCTTCGTCAACGCCGAGCCAAACGGGCCGGCTTTGATCGCGGGCCGGTTTCGTGAACCCAGCGTGTCTAATCGTCGGACAGCCCAATCCTCCGGGATCACCCCCACGTCGGTCTGCTTGTAGCCCGGCTTCAGTTCCACGCCGCTCCCATGCGCTTCAGGTGCTCGTCCACGCGCGCGGACAGGAACGAGACCTCCGCCGTCAGCTCGGCGAGAGGAGTGGCATAGCGGTCGCCGAGCTGCCGCACGCGGCCTGTGAGCCCCTGCGAGACGCGATCCAGCTCGGTCCGCACGTCGGTGGCAAGCTGCGCCAGCCACTTGTCGTCCACCACGAGCGCCTTGATCTCGGGCTCGGTGAGCGCGACGTACCGCGCCGCGACCTTCGCGTCGAGCGCCACCCGCGCCGCCTTCAGCCGGTCCTTCACCTCGGCCTCGCGATCGAGCAGCGCGCCGTATTCCCGTAGCGCCTCGCGCTCCTCGGCCGCCTCGGCGTCGTAGGCGATCGCCTTCAGCCGCGCCGTCACTGCCTTCCGCGCGACCTTCCCCTTCTCGTCCACCACGTCCACCAGCAACCCGTCGTCGCCGCCCTGCTCCTCGCGGCTCTCGTCGAGCTGCCCCTCCAGCGCACCCAGCTCGGCCCCCAACGCGTCGATCGCCGCCTGCTCCGCGACGAAGTACCGCGGGACGAGGAGTGCGGCCGGAACGAGGTCGGACCTGAACTTCTGCTTCCCGACCATGAAGTCTGGCTGCTCTTTGCTCTTCCCCTCCTTCGTCTCCGCGATCAGGCGCGGCGTCGCCGCCTCCCGCCAGCCGGCGTGGGCAATGAGATAGACGTCGTCCTGCATCGTCGCCGCCCAGTAGTCCATGAGGTGCTGGTAGACATCGTAGGCGTCGAGCAGCTCGGCCGCGCGGAAGGTGTCGAGCAGGCTCTCCGAGAGCGCCTCGATCAGCGCCTTCGGGTGGTCGCCCTTCGCGATCGCGTGCAGGCGCGGCGTGTTGGCCGCCTTCCACCCGGCGAACAGCTCGTCCACGCGCGCGTTGAATGCCGAGAACTCCGGGTGGCCGAAGATGCCCGGCTTGATCTCGCTAGCCGGCACCGCGAGGCGGCTGTACCCCGCGCGCCCGGCGGGCTCGAAGAGCCGCGCGCGCACGCCGGGGATCACCCGCCAGTAACGGTCGAGCGCATCGAGGTCGCGGTCGGGGATGCCGCCGCGCAGGTGCGCGTCGATGTCCTGGATGTCCTCCGGCTCAGAGGCGTCGATGTAGCGCGGCAGGTTGAGGTTGAAGTCGTTCTTCGGGTCGGCGATCTCGGCCAGCGGCACCATGCGCGCGTAGCGCGGCACCTCGAGCTGGCGCGTGAACGTGTCCACGATCCGGTGGATGTCCTGCGCGCGCAGGCGGTTCTTGTTGCCGTCCTTGATGAACTCTCTCGCGGCGTCCACCATGAAGATGCCCGCGCGGGCGTGAGCACTCTCCTTGTCGAGCACCAGGATGCAGGCGGGGATGCCGGTGCCGTAGAACAGGTTCGCCGGCAGGCCGATGATTCCCTTGATGTACCCGCGCCGCACGATCTCACGGCGGAGCACGCCCTCCGCGCCGCCGCGGAAGAGCACGCCGTGCGGGAGGATCACGGCGCCCTTGCCGGTGCTCTTCAGCGTGGCGAGGATGTGCAGGAGGAAGGCGTAGTCCCCGTTCTTCCGGGGCGGTACGCCGAACGCAAATCGCCTGAATGCGTCCTCCTCGGGGTGGATCCCGTTGCTCCACGCCTTGTCGGAGAAGGGCGGGTTGGCGACCACGAAGTCGAAGGTCTTGAGGCTTCCGTCGGTGCTCGTGAAGTGCGGGATGGCGAGCGTGTTGCCCTGCTCGACCACCGCCGATGGGCAGTCGTGCAGGATCATGTTCATCCGCGCCAGCGCCCTGGTGGCGTTGTCCTTCTCTTGCCCGTAGAGCGCGAGGTCGAGCCCCGTGCGGCCCTTCGCCTCGTCGTGCGCCTTGAGCAGCAATGAGCCGGAGCCGCACGCCGGGTCGTGGATGGTCTGGTCGGAGCGCGTGGCGTTCCCCACGCCGATCACCCGCGCCATGATCCGCGAGACCTCCGCCGGCGTGTAGAACTGCCCCTTGCTCTTCCCCGACTCCGTCGCGAAGTGGCGCATCAGGTACTCGTACGCGTCGCCGAGCAGGTCGTCGCCCTCGGCGCGGTTGGTGCGGAAGTCGAGCGCCGGCGTTTCGAAGATGGAGACGAGGTTGGTGAGGCGGTCCACCATCTCCTTCCCTTTCCCGAGCTTGTCCGCGTCGTTGAAGTCGGCGACGTCGATCACGCCCCGCAGCTCGTTGGCCTCGGCGAGCCTGGCGATGATCTTGTTCATCTTGTCGCCGATCTCCTTATCGCCCTTGAGCGCGGCCATGTCCGCGAAGCTGCCGCCCGCCGGCACATCGAGCAGCGCGTCGGGGCGGCCGGCGTACTTGTCGGAGACGTACTTCACGAACAGGAGGACGAGGACGTAGTCCTTGTACTGCGAGGCGTCCATCCCGCCGCGCAGCTCGTCGCAGCTCCTCCAGAGGAAGCTGTAGAGCTCGGATTTCTTGATGGGCATGCGGTCGGGAACGCGCAAGGTGGGCGGACGAGACGTGCGGTCATAACGGGGGTGCCTGACGTAACCGCCGACACCCGTGTCACAATCTCGCTCGCCGCTCGATGCAGGCAAGGCTCCCTCGGGTCGGGAGAGTCACTCGCACGCATCCGTCGCGCGGCCGAAGCCCTCGGCGTGTCCCCACGCTACGTCGCCTTCGTGCGTGCCGCCACCACGTACGCCATGCTCCCACGCACCTCGAGCGATGTCGGGCTCCCGGCTGCTTCCTCGACCATCCGCCGCACCTCCTCCGCGCTCCGCGGGCGCGCGAAGTCGCCCGAGCGGTGGAGGAGCGCGAGGTAGACGTCACTTGCCCTGCGCCCACTCCGCACGAGGCTCGTCACCCAGAGGGTGCCCGCGGGCGCCGAGAGGAGGCGCGCGAGGCCGGCGAGCATGTCGCTCCCGCGATCGAGGTGATGGAGGACGTTCATGCACAGTACCGTCCCGAACGCCCCGGCGCGGAACGGGAGATCGAGAACGTCGCCCTGGAGCAGCGCCACATGCTCGGGCACGCGACCGGCGCGCTCCACCAGGCGCGAGCGCGCCCGTGACAACATCGCTACGGATTGATCGAGCAGCACCGTCGGGCGCGGGGGCGCGGCGACGTGCGCGTCGGCCGAGAAGAGGAGCGAGCCGCACGCCGCGTCGAGCAGCCACCCGCTTGCCGCCCCGCGCGTCGTCGCGCGCCGGGCGAAATGGGAATAGTCGCTCGGCGCGCCCGCCCACATCACGCGGTTGTAGAGGCGCGTCCCGACGAGCGCGTCGTACGCCGCGGCGCGGCGGTCGTAGTGTTGCGGACCGGAGCCCGCGGGGAGCACGGAGAAGATGTCCGCGCTGACCTTGCGCGCCAGACGGCCAGGGGCGAGGACGCGCTCCAGCATCGCGAGCGCGCTCATCGCGACCGCACCCCGCGCGGAATCTCGCCCGGCTCTCTATCGTAGTGTGCGCGTGACATCGCTCCTGCCAGTTCGAGCCTTCCCCACCGACACATGCGGAGACCCTCCGTGACCCTCGCTCCATTTGCGCGGCGCCGCCCGTTCGCCCGCGCGGCGCTCGCGCTCGCGCTGTTCGTAACCTCGACCCTTGCCGTTCCTTCCCCACGCGCCGCCGCGCAGGCGGCGTTCCCCTCCGATTCCGTCATCCGCGCGATCCTCAAGGAACGTGTGGATGCCGGGCGAAGCGCAGGGATCGTCGTCGGCACGCTCGACGCCGGAGGGAAGCGCCGCGTCGTTGCGTATGGCGCGGGCGGGCCCACCGGATCTACCGGCGTCACGCCGCTCGATGGCAACAGCGTGCTCGAGATAGGCTCGGTCACCAAGGTGTTCACCGGCACCCTCCTCGCCAGCATGGTGGCGCGCGGGGACGTGCGCCTCGACGATCCAGTCGCCAAGTACCTGCCCGCTACAGTCAAGGTCCCCGAGCGCGGCGGCAAGCAGATCACGCTCCTCGATCTCGCGACGCAATCGTCGGGGCTGCCGCGCCTGCCGTCCAACCTCCGGCCGAAGGATGCGACCAACCCGTACGCCGATTACTCCGAAGCGCAGATGTACGAGTTCCTCTCCGGCTACACGCTCCCCCGCGACATCGGCTCGCGCTACGAGTACTCCAACCTCGGCATGGGGCTCCTCGGCCACGCGCTCGCCCGGCGCGCGGGGAAGAGCTACGAGGCGCTGGTGACCGAGCGCATCCTCCAGCCGCTCGGCATGAGCGACACGCGGGTCACGCTCACTCCCGCCATGCGCGCGCGACTCACCCCCGGCCACGATATGGCAGGGAAGCCGGTCGCCAACTGGGACCTCCCCACGCTCGCTGGCGCCGGCGCCCTCCGCTCGACGGTGAACGACATGCTGACCTTCCTCGCCGCGAACGTCGCGACCGGCGCGGGGCCGCTGAGCATGGTGATGCCGCAGGCGCGCCTCTCCCGACACCCGACCGACAACCCCAACCTCAGCATCGGGCTCGCCTGGCATCTCCTCAAGGGCCCCGGCCGCGAGATCGTGTGGCACAACGGCGGGACGGGTGGCTATCACTCGTTCATCGCCTTCGACCCGGCGGCGCGCACGGGCGTCGTCGTGCTCTCCAACTCGAGCTCGGACATCGATGACATCGGCCTCCACCTCATCGAGCCGGGGATCCCGCTGCAAGCGCTGCCGAAGACGCGCGCGGAGGTGGCGGTGGATGCCGCGACCCTCGATGCCTACGTGGGCGAGTACGAGCTGGCGCCCACCTTCCGCATCGCCATCACGAGGGACGGGGCGAGCCTCTTCGCCCAGGCGACGGACCAGCCGAAGTCCCAGCTCTTCGCCGAGTCGCCGACGAGCTTCTTCCTCAAGGTGGTGGACGCGCAAGTCAGCTTCGACAAGGACGCGAGTGGCAAGGTGACGCAGCTCGTCCTCCACCAGAACGGCCAGCACTCGCCGGGGCGGAAGGTGAAGTAAGCGGCACTCGGCCCGCTCGTCCCTCCATGCGTCCGCTCATCCCACATTCGTGGTCGCGCACCCTCCCGCTCCCGACATTCCGCCTCGGGTCTAGCCGGGAGGGTCCACAATGTCGGCATTGAATGGCAGGATAACGCGCTCGTCGCTCGCCGCGGCGGCGGGCGCAGGGTTCGCACTCACACTTGCGCTGCTCGCCGGGTGCGGAGGGCGCGACGTGCGTGAAGCCGTGGCCGCCGCGCCGTCCGCCGCGGACTCGACCGTCGCCGACTGGCCCGCCTACGGACGCGACCCCGGCGGCGGGCGATACGCCCCGCTTGCGCAGATCACGCGTGCGAACGTCGCGCGCCTCGCCGTCGCCTGGACCTACCGCACCGGCGAGCTCGCGCCCGAGTGGGCGACAAAGAATCCAACCGCGCTCGAGACGACGCCGATCGTCGTGGACGGCACGATGTACATCTCCACCCCGCTCGGCCGCGTGATCGCGCTCGACCCGCAGCGGGGCACGGAGCGCTGGCGCTACGACCCCAGGGTGGACCGCAACGGGAACTACGGCGATTTCGCCAACCGCGGTGTGTCCACCTGGCTCGACTCGGCGCGCGCCCCTGGCGCCCCGTGCCGGCGGCGGATCTTCGTGGCGACGATCGACAGTCGCCTCGTCGCGCTCGACGCAGCCGCCGGCGCACCGTGCGCCGATTTCGGCGAGGCCGGCATCGTGGACCTGAAGCGCGGGCTGCTCAACGCGCCGGCCTACGCGGGGGAGTACGAGATGACGTCGCCCCCCGCGGTGATCAATGGCCTCATCGTGGTGGGCTCCGCCATCGCCGACAACAATCGCGCGGATGCGCCGAGTGGCGTGGTCCGCGCGACTCGCTCGACCCGGCGTGGAGCACGTGGCAGGGGCCGCAGGCGCATCGCACCGGGGCCGCCAACGCGTGGTCGGTGATCGCGGCCGATCCGGCGCGCGACCTCGTCTTCGTCCCCACCGGCAGCGCGTCGCCCGACTACTACGGCGGCGAGCGGCTCGGCGACAACCGCTACGCGAACTCGCTCGTCGCCCTGCGCGCATCGACCGGCGCGGTGGTGTGGCACTTCCAGGTCGTGCACCACGACCTGTGGGACTATGACGTGGCGTCGCCACCGCTCCTCTTCACCGCGCGGCAGGGCGGACGCGAGATCCCGGCCGTCGCGCAGGCGACGAAGATGGGGCACCTCTTTCTCCTGAATCGCGAGACGGGCGAGCCGCTCTTCGCGGTGGAGGAGCGCGCGGTGCCGGCGAGCACGGTACCCGGCGAGCGCGCATCGCCCACGCAACCCTTTCCCACGGCGGTCCCACCGCTCGCGCCGCCGCGTCTCACGCTCGGCGACGCGTGGGGCCTGACGCCGCTCGACCGCCGGAGCTGCCGCGCGCGCTTCGCCCGGCTCCGGAACGAGGGGATCTTCACGCCGCCGAGCATCGGGGGGACGCTCGTGGTGCCGAGCAACGTGGGCGGCGCGCACTGGGGCGGGATGGCATACGACTCGGCGCGCGGGATCGCGGTCATCCCGACGAACCGCCTCGCGGCGGAGGTGGCGCTCATCCCGCGCGAGCAGTACACGGACTCGCTGCGAGCGCAGCATCCGCGCGCGGAGTTCGCGCGCCAGCGCGGCACGCCGTACGTCATGCGGCGCGAGATCATCTTCTCGCCGATCGGCCTCCCGTGCAACAAGCCGCCGTTCGGCGCGCTGGTGGCGGTGGACCTCGCCACGGGGCGCAAGCGCTGGGATGTGCCCCTCGGTACCACGCGCGACATGATCGCGCAGAAGGCGAAGGTGCCGATCTCGAAGGCGTGGGGGACGCCCAATCTCGGCGGCCCGATCGTGCCGGCGGGCGGCCTCGGGGTCGGCGCCGCCGGGATGGGCGACTCCCTGCGCGCGTTCGACGTCGTGAGGGGGCGCGAGCTGGGGAAGGGGCGTGTGCCGGCGGGGGGCCAGGCGACGCCGATGACCTACCGCGTGAGCGCGGCGGGGAAGCAGTACGTGGTAGTCGCCGCGGGCGGGCATGGCCGGATGGGGACGCGGCGCGGGGATTACATTGTGGCGTTCGCGTTGCCATAACGGGCCACACCATCCGACCCCCGATGCGCATGCCCCGTCCGACGATCACCCTCGCGCTGCTCGCGCTCGCGTGCTCCTCGCGAGGCGATGAGTCTCCATCCGCCCGCGCTGACTCGGCCATTCCCGCGGCCGCTCCCGCGCGCGAGGACCTGACGGCGGTGGATACCGCGCTCGCCCCATCCCTCGGCGTCACGCTCGCCGGCATGACACGCTCGGCGGGCGGCGTCTACGTGCTCGACAAGGTGACGGGGAAGGGCCCTGTCGCGGAGCTGGGGAAGACGGTGACCGTGCATTACACCGGCTGGCTCGCGAACGGCCGCGCGTTCGACAGCAGCCGCGACGCCGGCGGCAAGCCCATCTCCTTCCCGCTCGGCCGCGCCGCCGTGATCAAGGGGTGGGATGAGGGGATCGCTGGGATGCGCGCCGGCGGGCGCCGCCTGCTCGTGATTCCGCCGGCGCTGGGCTACGGCGCCGCCGGCAAGCCCGGCACCGTCCCCTCCCGCGCAACGCTCGTGTTCGAGGTGGAGCTGCGGAGCGTGAAGTAGCGGGACGTCGCGCGAAGGAACCCGGCGCCGGGTGGGCAGCCAACCCTTCCGCCCTCCCCTTCGTCTACATGAGCACGACGCCGACACTCGCTTCACCCTCCGGCCCGCGCTCCGCTTGGACGACCAGCAGTTGATCGCCCGCGTGCTCGGTGGCGACATGACCGCCGCCCGCACGCTCTACGACGCACACGTGGACGCCGTCTACCGCGTGGCCGGCCGGATTGTCGGCGACCCGGAGCTGGCGCGCGACTGCACGCAGGAAGCGTTCATCCGCGCGTTCCGCGGGCTGCGCGGTTTCCGCGGCCAGGCCTCGCTGCGCACGTGGCTCCACGCCATCGCCGCCTCGGTCGCCATTGACGAGGCGCGGCGGACGAAGAAGCTGCGCGCGCGGGAGCTGGAGCTGGATGAGGCAGATGCCGTCGCCATGGGCGGGGGCGAGCCGGATCCGGAGCTGCGCACGCGTCTGGCGCAGGCCATCGACGCGCTGCCGGAGATCCAGCGGGTGGTGTTCGTGATGTACGACGTCGAGGGCTTCACGCACGCCGAGATCGGCTCGGCGCTCGGCATCCCGGAAGGGACGTCGAAGGCGCGACTCTCCTACGCCCGCGCACAGCTGCGCGAGGCACTCGCGGACTGTGTGAGGGAGTGATTGATATGACCGACGACCGCATGCACGACAGGCTGAACGACCCGCTGGACAAGCTGCTCGGCGCGGACGATGCGCTGCCCGGCGCGCTCCGCGACGCGGCGGCGCGCTACAACCGGTTGGGCGAGCCCCCGCGCGAGGCGATGTGGAGCGCGATCGCCCCCGCGGTGGAGACCGAGCTCACGCGCGGGGTCCACGCCGGGCGTGGCGCCGGTGGCGCCCGGAGTGCGCGCGGCGCTGCCTGGATCCCGTGGGGCGCCGCGGTCGCGGCGATGGCCGCATCACTCGTGCTCGGCATCGGCATCGGGGGGCGAATGGAACGCGGGCGCGCCACGGCCATCGCCGCGCGCGCTACGGCTGCCACCACCATCGCGGCGCGTAGCGTGTCGGCTGCCTCCGCTCCCACGCCCGCCGACCCCCGATACGACATCGTCACGCTCCGCCACCTCGGCCGGACGGAGGCGTTTCTCCTCGCCTTCCGCGCGAGTGAAGGCGCAGCGGGTGGAGCGACCGCGCGCAGCGCCGCCGACGCGCGCGAGCTGCTCACCACCACGCGACTCCTCCTCGACTCGCCAGCCACGCGCGATGTGCGGCTCCACGCGCTGTTCGAGGACCTCGAGCTCGTGCTCGCGCAGATCGCCCAGCTCTCGGCCGAGCGGCACGCCGGGGAGCGGGAGCTCGTGGACCAGGCGCTTACCGATCGCGACGTCCTCCCCCGGCTGCGGACGGTGGTTCCCACCGACCCGGTCGCCGCCGGTACTTGAACGGAGATACGGAGATTGAAGATGCGGACTACACCGATCGTCGTCATCGCGCTGCTCTCGGGCGCCGCGGCCGGGCTCCACGCGCAACGCGAGCACTGCCGCACGTCCGACGCCGGCGGGCTCCCGTCTGCTGCCTCGTGCCTGGTGACGAATCCCCTGCCAGCACATGCGGTGGTGCCAGCGTCCCACGCGGTCGGTGCCGTGCAGGCGTCGCCACGGGCGGAGGCCGGCACGCCACACCCGGATGACCCGGCCGATTCCCTCTACCGTGATGCGCGCACCGCGCTCAACCGCCGCGACTACGGCCGGGCCGCGGAGCTCTTCCGCGCGCTCCGCGAGCGCTACCCACGCTCCGAGTACGTGCCCGACGCCTACTACTGGGAGGCGTTCGCGCTCTACCGCGCGGGCGACGGCGAGAACCTGCGTGCCGCGATGCGCGTGCTGAGCGCGCAGCTCGACCGCTATCCATCCGCCGCGACGCACGCAGATGCCGAGGTCCTCGCCACGCGCATCCGTGGCCAGCTCGCCCGTGAGGGAAACGCGGATCCCGGCCGCGAGAGCGCCCGCGCCGAGATCGCGCGCGCGGCGAGCGGCGGGAGTGGTGGGTCATGCGACGACGCCGACCGCGACGTGCGGCTCGAGGCGATCAACGCGCTCCAGCAGATGGACCCCGAGCGCGCGCTCCCCATCCTGCGCAAGGTGCTCGCGCGCCGCGACGAGTGCTCGGCCTCCCTACGGGAGAAGGCGCTCTACATTGTGGCGCAGCAGGCGCCGGCCGACCGCGACGAGATCCTGTTTGGCGTCACGAAGAACGACCCGAGCTCGAAGGTGCGCCAGCTCGCGGTCTACTACCTGTCGCAGTCCAGCTCGGAGCGCGCCGTCGAGGTGCTCGACGAGATCCTCCGCACCTCGGGCGACGCCGCGCTCCAGGAGAAGGCGCTGTACGCGCTCTCCCAGCGGCGCGAACGCTCGGCCGAAGGAACGCTCCGCGCCGTCGTCGAGCGGGATGGCACGGCGGACAAGCTGAAAGATCTCGCCATCTATTACCTGGGGCAGAGCCGATCAGCGGAGAACACGACCTTTCTGCGCCGGGTGTACGGGCGGCTCGGGAGCAGCCAGCTTCGCGAGAAGGTGATGTACGCGCTCGCGCAGATGGGTGGCGAGGAGAACGGGCGCTGGCTCGTGAGCGTCGCCGCCGACTCCTCGCAGACCTCGGGCGCGCGCCGGACCGCGCTCTACTACCTGTCGCAGGGCGACATGCCAGTCGCGAGCCTGGTCGAGCTGTACGACCGCATGCGCAGCCGCGAGATGCGCGACCAGCTCATCTACTTCTACTCGCAGCGGCGCGAGCGGGAGGCGCTGGACAAGCTGATCTCCATCGCGCGGACGGACCCCGACCGCGACCTGCGCAAGAAGGCGATCTACCACCTGTCGCAGTCGAAGGACCCGCGCGCCGCGCAGGCGCTGCTCGAGATCATCGACCAGTGAGCGCCACGATCATGACGACAACAGCGACGACAGCGACGATGGGGACGACGTTGCAACGGCCGACGAGCGCGCGCCGCCACCTGCGCGTCGCGCTCGCGCTCCTCGTTGCCGCGACGACCCGAGCCGCCACATCCACTGCGCTTGGACAGTCGCCTGGGCAATCGCTCGGCGAGCGGGTCGCCGCCGTGCGCGAGGGCGACGTGCGGCTGAGCTTCCTCGCGCGCGCCGGCGTCTGCGGGGATGGGCGCGGGAGCGTCTCCGTCGGCTCGCGCTCGCCGCGCGGGTGGGACACCGACTGCGATCCCGGCCCCGTCCGCGTGCGCCTGACGGTGAGCGCCGGCCGGGTCGTCGGCCTCCGCACGCTGGTCGGCGGCCGGTGGGGCACCGTCGGTGAAGGCGTCACCGATCTGGGCGAGGTGCCCGCGCGCGCCGCCGCCGACTACCTCCTTGCGCTTGCTGGGCGTGCGGAGGGGCGCGTTGGAGCCGACGCGATCTGGGCAGCATCGCTCGCGGATGGGGTAGAGCCGTGGCCCGCGCTCCTCCGCCTCGCGCGTGCCGACTCGCTCCCACGCGCCACGCGCCGGGCGGCCGTGACTCAGCTCGGCTACGCGGCGGGCGAGGCTGCCGTCGCCGGCCTCGATGAGATCGCGCGCGACGAGGGCGAGGATGCCTCGGTGCGCGAGAGCGCGCTCTACGCCCTCTCACAGCGCCCGCCCGATGAGGGAATCCCGCTGCTCGTCCGCATCGCGCGCAGCGGGAAGAGTGGCTCCCTCAGGCGGAAGGCGATCTACTACCTCTCGCAGTCCGACGACCCGCGCGCCCTGGCACTGTTCGAGGAGCTGTTGACTCGGCGGTAGGCAATACCGGGACTCGGGACTCCGCTGCAGGCTGATCCCGAAGGGCC
>JBBJNN010000140.1:0-11418 GCA_037720885.1 Gemmatimonadaceae bacterium
TAGAGCGCAAGCCTTCCAAGCTTGATGTCGCGGGTTCGAGCCCCGTCTCCCGCTTTGCAGGTCGCGTGGCAAGTCGAGTTATGGGCCGGCATGCCGGTTGGTCGGAGTCGAAGTCGCAGTTGCTCGCGTAGCTCAGTCGGTAGAGCACACCCTTGGTAAGGGTGAGGTCACCGGTTCAATCCCGGTCGCGAGCTCTCGGGGAAATCAGCTAGTCGGCCGCACAGTGCGAGCGAGGTCGGAGCGGGCGACGCCGCGCGGAACGGATCGGTGATGGGCGCCGGGCGCTGTGTCGGTAGTCGTGAGTTCTGGGGCCGAGGTCAGTGCCCTGACATGGGACGAGGGCGGCCGGCGCACCCCGTGCTTGGGGGGTACCGGCCGCAGTTCTACGGGCACGGCTCGCTGTCCCTGCTTCCAGTTGCATTGCCAACACCTGAGACGGACTGACCATGCCACGCGACAAGATCATTCTCGCCTGCGGCGACTGTAAGAACCGGAACTACTTCACCGACAAGAACAAGCGGCTCCACCCGGAGCGTGTCGAGCGGAAGAAGCATTGTCCCCGGTGCAACAAGCACACGGTCCACAAGGAAACGAAGTAGCTATGGCGCTGCCTGTACCCGTCGCGCGGACGAACGTCTTCATCAACGAAGTCCGCGCCGAAATGCGCAAGGTGACGTGGCCGGACCGGGCGCAGCTCCGGCAGGCCACGGGCGCGATCCTCGTGTTCGTCCTGATCATCGGCTTCGTGATCTTCGGGATGGACTGGCTGCTGCAGCTCATTCTCGTCAAGGCGATCCCGTCGCTCTTCGGGGCGCGTTGATCGTGGACGTCCATCGCTGGTACGCGATCCAGACGACCGCGGGCCACGAGAACAAGGTGCGGTCGCTCGTGCAGCGACGGATAGACGGCGATCCCCGTGCGGCCGAGGAGCGCCCCATCCGTCAGGCGCTCGTGCCCACGCAGGATGTCGTGGAGATCAAGAACGGCAAGAAGATCACGGTCGAGCGGAAGATCTACCCCGGCTACGTGCTCGTGGAGATGCTGATGAATCAGGAGACGATTCACACCGTCAACGGCATCCAGGGCGTGATCAAGTTCGTCGGCAAGGAGCGGATGCCGCAGCCGCTGCGCCCGGATGAAGTGAATCGCCTGCTCGGTATCGCCGAGGAGCAGGATGAGCAGGAGCCGAAGGAGGAGATCCCCTTCATGGTCGGGCAGGCAGTTGCGATCACCGAGGGTCCGTTCAGCGACTTCAACGGCACGGTCGAGGAAGTGTTCGCCGACAAGGGGAAGGTGCGGGTCTCGGTCAGCCTGTTCGGCCGGCCGACGAGCGTCGAGCTCGACTACCTGCAGCTCAAGGGGTATTGAAGGACCGAGGTACCGTCGGACGACCACACCGACGCTAAACATTCCGTGGGAGTGTCGCCGCCTGCTGGTTCTGGCTCGGGCGGTCCACAACGAGGAAGAGTGCAATGGCAAAGAAGGCAACTGGATTCGTGAAGCTCCAGGTGCCGGCCGGCCGAGCGAATCCCGCCCCTCCGGTGGGGACGGCGCTCGGGCCGCACGGCATCAACATCATGGCGTTCTGCAAGGAGTTCAACTCGCGGACGCAGGCGCAGGATGGGACGATCCTCCCGGTGGAGGTCACCATCTTCTCCGACAAGTCGTTTTCGTTCATCACGAAGACGCCGCCGACCGCCATCCTGATCATGAAGGAGCTCGGACTCGAGAAGGGCTCGGGCGTCCCGAACCGCACGAAGGTCGGCAAGGTGAGCAAGGCGCAGATCCGCAAGATCGCCGAGCTCAAGATGCCAGACCTCAACACGGAATCGGTGGAGTCGGCGATGGCGATGGTCGCGGGCGCGGCGCGCTCGATGGGCGTCGAGGTGACCGACTGATGCGCACGCACGGCAAGAACTTTCGCCAGGCTGCCGGCAAGGTGGACCTCGCGATGCGCTACCAGGCCCGGCAGGCGATCGAGCTCGTCAAGTCGTCGGGCTTCGCCAAGTTCGACGAGACGGTGGAGGTCGCCGTTCGGCTCGGCGTCGACCCGCGCCACGCGGATCAGGTGGTGCGCGGCACGGTCGTGCTCCCGGCGGGAACCGGCAAGGCCGTCCGCGTCCTGGTGATTGCCGCCGGCGATCGGGCGCGCGATGCCGAGGCGGCCGGCGCCGACTTCGTCGGCAACGAGTACATCGCCCGGATCAAGGAGGGGTGGCTCGACTTCGACGTCATGATCGCCACCCCCGACCAGATGGGACAGGTCGGCCAGCTCGGCCGCGTACTCGGTCCGCGCGGCCTCATGCCGAACCCCAAGGCGGGGACGGTCACGTTCGACGTCGGCCGCGCGGTGCGCGAGGTGAAGGCGGGGAAGATCGAGTTCCGCGTGGATAAGAGCGGGAACGTGCACGCGCCGATCGGCAAGCTGTCGTTCTCGCCCGACGCGCTGGAGACCAACTTCTCGGCGTTTATGGATCAGATCGTTCGCTCGAAGCCTCCGGCGGCGAAGGGCGTCTACGTACGCAACGTCGCGATCTCCAGCACCATGGGGCCGGGCGTGGCGGTCGACATCACTCCGTACCGGTAAGCGCCCATGAAGCGGTCTGAGAAGGATGCGCTCGTCGCCGAGCTGAGCGCGAAGATGAAGGGCGCCACGGCCCTCTATTATACGGATTTCACGGGGCTGAACGTGAAGCGCATGACGGAGCTCCGCCGGCGGTTGCGGAAGGCCGGCGTCGAGTACGTCGTGATCAAGAATTCGCTCGCATCGCGTGCCGTCACGGACATGGGCCTGGATGCCGAGCGGCTCCGCGGACCTACGGGTGTCGTGATCGGGCGCGACGCGGTTGTCGCGGCGAAGGTCCTTGCGGACTTCGCGCGGGAGTTCGAGCAGAAGCCCGGCCTCAAGGGCGGGCTGCTCGATGGGAAGGTGATCAACGCCGACCAGGTGAAGCGCCTGGCCTCGCTCCCTTCCCGCGAGCAGATGTATGCCGATCTCGGCGCGGGACTCATGTCACCGCTCGCCGCCTTCGCGGGCGCGCTGAACGGGATGCTGTACATGATGGTCGGCGCCCTCGAGGCGCTTCGGACGCAGCGCGAGGGCGCGCAATAAGTTCCAGGCGATTGGGCCGACTTCGGCCAGCCTGATCACACCCCAGGGTCGCCTGGGTATCACCGGAGATGGAGAACAATGGCTAACGCGACGCTGAGCAAGGACGAGATTCTCGATGCCATCGGCAACATGTCGGTCTTCGAGCTCGCCGAGCTGATCGAAACTTTCAAGACCAAGTTCAACGTGACGATCGCCGCCGCGCCCGTGGGCGGTGGGGCTCCGGCGGGCGGAGCAGGGGCTGGCGCGCCGCCAGTCGTCGAGGAGCAGACCGAGTTTACGGTCACGCTCAAGGAAGCGGGCGCGAAGAAGATTCAGGTCATCAAGGTCGTGCGTGAGCTGACCGGTCTGGGTCTCAAGGAAGCGAAGGACCTCGTAGACGGTGCGCCGCAGGCGGTGAAGTCCGGGATCTCGAAGGACGAGGCCGCTGCCGTCAAGGCGAAGTTGGAGGAGCAGGGCGCGACGGTCGAGATCAAGTAGGGCGGCCGGCAGGGGAACGGGCCGCCGCTCGGGGGGTATTCCCCCGGCTTCGGCAGCCCGGCCCCTGGTCCCGGATCCCCGATCCTTGACCTCGATCCCGGCGCGATGGTTCGCATAGCCAGACTCGCAACACACAACTCAAGCAACGCAGGGGCTTCTCCCCGGGACCGCGGAATTTTCGGCGCGGCGTCGGGGTGGGGCATTTTGTCGTCTGCGCGCGGGTGATCAATGCCTGATACACTGAAGCAGATCTCGTTCGGTAAGCTCGACCAGGGGATGGACATGCCCCATCTCCTCGACATCCAGACCCGCGCGTTCGAGGCGCTGCTGCAGCTCGATGCGGCGGCCCACGACCGCGAGGACGTCGGCCTCGAGCGCGTCTTCAAGGACCTCTTCCCCATCACGGACATCCACGAGAACTACTCGCTGGAGTTCGTCCGGTATTCGCTCGGCGAGCCGAAGTACTCCGTCGAGGAGTGCATCGAGCGCGACATGACGTACTCCGCACCCCTCAAGGCGACGCTCCAGCTCGTCGTCAACGAAGAGGTCAACGGGCAGAAGCGGCCGCGCAACATCATCGAGAAGGAAGTCTATCTCGGCGAGCTGCCGCTCCTCACCCCGCTCGGGACGTTCGTCATCAACGGCGCCGAGCGCGTGATCGTCAGCCAGCTCCACCGCTCCCCGGGCGTCGTGTTCGAGGAGTCCACGCACCCGAACGGGCAGCGCCTGATCTCGGCGCGGATCATCCCGTTCCGCGGCTCGTGGGTGGAGTTCACGGTGGACATCCATGACGTCGTCTACGTCCACATCGACAAGAAGAAGAAGTTCCCGGCCACGGCGCTGCTCCGCGCCCTCGGCTACGGGAGCAACTCGGACATCCTCCGGCTCTTCTTCGCGGTCCGCGAGCTCGACCTGACGAAGAAGCTCGAGAGCCGCGGCGATCAGCGCGAAGTGCTCGGGGCCGTCATCGCCGAGGACGTCGAGCTCCCCGGCGAGGCAACACCCGACGACGCGCCGAAGGCTCGCACGAAGAAGGCGCGTGCCCAGCGCGAGCGCGACGAGAGCAATCTGCTCGTGCGGGAAGGGGACGAGCTCAGCGTCGAGATCTACAACCGGCTCCGCCGGCAGAACATCGACATGGTGAAGGTGTTCGCGTCCTACATGACGGTGGATCTGCGCGATGAGGTGGACGCGATCGAGCGCGGTGAGCGCGCCGTACGCCGCGTGCTGGCGAACGATGTTGTGGACGAGGAATCGGGCGAGATCATCGCCGAAGCCGGGCAGCAGCTCACGGAGACGCTCGTCAAGAAGCTGCGGAAGGCGAATGTGGCCAAGGCGCAGGCCTTCGTGACGTCCGGGCGCGCCGAGTCGACGTTGATCAAGAACACGCTGCTCAAGGATCCGACGCACTCGGAGGAAGAGGCGCTGCGGCAGATCTACTCGCTGCTGCGGCCTGGCGAGGCGCCGAACAAGGAGACGGCGCGCGTCGCGCTCGAGCGGCTGTTCTTCTCGCCGAAGCGCTATGACCTGGGGCGCGTGGGGCGCTACAAGATCAATCAGCGCCTGGGCCTTCGCACCCCGGCGAACCACACGGTGCTCACGAAGGAGGACTTCGTCGCCATCGTGCGCTACCTCGTGGAGCTGCACGAGGGGCGCGGCCACACCGACGATATCGATCACCTCGGCAACCGACGGATTCGGTCGGTCGGCGAGCTGATCGCGAACCAGTTCTCGGTGGGGTTGAGCCGGATGGCGCGCCTGGTGAAGGAGCGCATGTCCATCAACACGGATCCCGAGAAGATCACCCTCGACGATCTGGTGAACGCGCGCACGGTGAGCGCGGTGATCCAGGCGTTCTTCGGATCGAGTCAGCTCTCCCAGTTCATGGACCAGACGAACCCGCTGGCCGAGCTGACGCACAAGCGGCGGTTGAGCGCGCTCGGACCGGGTGGGCTCACGCGCGAGCGCGCCGGCTTCGAGGTGCGCGACGTTCACTACTCGCAGTACGGGCGCATGTGCCCGATCGAGACGCCGGAAGGGCCGAACATCGGGCTCATCACGTCGCTCGCCTGCTTCGCGCGGGTGAACGACCTGGGCTTCGTCGAGACGCCGTACCGCGTCGTGAAGGGCGGAACGGTGACGGAGGAGCTCGAGTGGCTCGACGCGAATCGCGAGGAGGAAGCGGTCATCGCGCAGGCGAATGCGAAGCTCAAGGACGACGGCTCGTTCGTGGAGGAGCTGGTGCTCTGCCGCCAACAGGGTGACGTTCCACTCGTGCCGCCGGATCGGATCGACTACATGGATGTCGCGCCGGAGCAGCTCGTCTCCATTGCCGCGGCGCTCATCCCGTTCCTCGAGCACGACGACGCGAACCGTGCGCTGATGGGATCGAACATGCAGCGGCAGAGCGTGCCGCTGCTCAATCCGCGCACGCCGCTCGTGGGGACGGGCCTCGAGGAGAAGGTGGCGGTGGACTCCGGCGCCGTGGTGATCGCGAAGCGCGCCGGCGTCGTGACCCGCGTGACGGCGGACGAGATCATCGTCGATGCCGGCCCGGCGGACAGCAGCCGTCCCGCCCCCGTGGCCGAGGGTGGGGAGCCGTTGGCCCGGCTCACGCAGCACGACCGCTACCGGCTGAAGAAGTTCTGGCGCACGAACCAGGACACGGCGATCAACCAGCGTCCGCTCGTCCGGCTCGGACAGAAGGTGCGCGCCGGCGAGGTACTCGCGGATGGTGCCGGCACGGAGATGGGGCAGCTCGCGCTGGGCTCGAACGTGACGGTCGCGTTCATGCCGTGGTACGGGCACAACTTCGAGGACGCCATCGTGCTGTCCGAGCGCCTGGTGAAGGATGACGTCTATTCGTCCATCCACATCCAGGAGCTGGAACTGCACGTCCGCGATACGAAGCGTGGGCAGGAGGAGATCACGCGCGAGATCCCGAACGTCTCCGAGGAGGCGCTCATGGACCTCGACGAGCGCGGGATCATCCGCATTGGCGCGCACGTGAAGCCGGGCGACATCCTTGTCGGGAAGATCACGCCGAAGGGTGAGACGGAGCTCTCGCCCGAAGAGAAGCTGCTAACGGCGATCTTCGGCGAGAAGGCGAAGGACGTGAAGGATTCCTCGCTCAAGGTGCCGCCGGGGATGGAAGGCGTCGTCATCGATGTCAAGATCTTCTCGCGCATCGACGATCAGGTGATCGAGAAGGATCGCGGCGAGCGGATCGGCGAGGTACGCCGGCTGGAGGGCGAGGAGAAGATCCGCGTCAACGAGGTGCGTGACGGCGAGCTGGCGGAGCTGCTCGAGGGCCAGACGGTGCAGCTCGCGCTGAAGAGCGGGACGGTCGAGGAGGGCATCGAGACCGGCACGAAGATCACGGCCGAGCTGCTGCGCGATCTCAAGATCGCGACGCTCGACCTCAAGACGTTCCGCGTCGAGAACAAGAAGGTGAACGAGCGGATTCGCTCGGTCATCGACGCGGCGAACACGGAGAAGGCGAAGCTCGAGGAGAAGGCGGAGGAGCGGATCGACAAGATCCTCCAGCCCGACGAGCTGCCGCCCGGCGTGATCCAGCTCGTGAAGGTCTACCTCGCCGAGAAGCGGAAGATCTCGGTGGGCGACAAGATGGCGGGCCGGCACGGGAACAAGGGCATCGTCGCCCGGATCGTGCCGGAGGAGGACATGCCGTTCCTGCCGAGCGGCCGGCCGGTGGACATCGTGCTCAACCCGCTCGGCGTGCCGAGTCGCATGAACGTCGGCCAGATCCTCGAGACGCACCTTGGCTGGGTCGCGCGTCTGTTGGGCTTCTACGCCAAGACGCCGGTGTTCCAGGGGGCGAACGAGAACGAGATCGGGCTCCTGCTCAAGCTGGCCGGCGTGAACTGGGCGGCGCAGACGCTGGCGCTGCGCACGCCTGCGCCGGAGATCGGCGAGGCCGATGTCCGCACGATCCTCGCGGACGTGCGGCCGGCGCTCGGCGACAACGAGCCGCACGTGAACCTCGGCGACGCGAAGCTGGCGGAGCTTGGCGCGCGGGCCCGGTCGCAGGGCACGCGCGATATCTACCACCGCGTGCGCGACTTCCTGGTCGCCGCGGCGCGGGAGTTGGCGGAGCGGGAGGCTACGGAGACCCGGTATCAGATCGACTTCCACAACACGCTCGCCGAGGGCGACGGGGCGGGGAAGGAGTACAAGGCCGCGCTCCGGCAGCTCGAGAAGTCGGCGGCGCGCGAGGCGACGGACGTGCTCGCGAGCGAGGAGCTGGCTGGACTCGCCGCGATGCTCGGCCCGAAGTCGGAGGCGGACGTGGACGCGGCGGTGGTGGAACTCATGCGGCTGGCCGGGCTCACGCCCGCCGGCAAGGTGTGGCTGCGCGACGGCCGGAGTGGCGACCGCTTCGCCAGCCCGGTGACCGTGGGCGAGATCTACATGCTCAAGCTCTCGCACCTCGTGGATGACAAGATCCACGCGCGGAGCATTGGACCATACTCGCTGGTGACGCAGCAGCCGCTGGCGGGCAAGGCGCAGTTCGGCGGACAGCGGTTCGGGGAGATGGAGGTGTGGGCGCTCGAGGCGTATGGCGCGGCGCACACGCTCCAGGAGATCCTGACGGTGAAGAGCGACGACGTGAACGGCCGGAGCCGGGTGTACGAGGCGATCGTGAAGGGGCAAAACCTGCCCGATCCCGGCATCCCGGAGTCTTTCAACGTGCTCGTGAAGGAGCTGCAGGCACTCGGCATCTGGGTGAAGCTCGGCGCGGACAGCGACGAGCTCGACGGCGGCGACGGCGCGGGAGAGGAATAAGCAATGATTGATTTCCGTAGCGCGCGCGAACAGCGCAGCTCGAACTTCGACTACATCCAGATCCGGATCGCCTCGCCAGAGGAGATCCGGGGCCCCAAGGACCAGAAGGACCGCGAGCGGGAGGAGATGAACGGCAAGCGGAGCTGGTGGTCGTGGGGCGAGGTCACGAAGCCCGAGACGATCAACTACCGCTCGTTCAAGCCGGAGAAGGACGGCCTTTTCTGCGAGCGGATCTTCGGGCCCGTGAAGGACTGGGAGTGCCACTGCGGCAAGTACAAGCGCATCCGCTACCGTGGGGTCATCTGCGACCGCTGCGGGGTGGAAGTCACGCTCTCCCGCGTGCGGCGCGAGCGCATGGGGCACATCGAGCTGGCCGTGCCCGTCGCGCACATCTGGTTCTTCAAGACGCTCCCCAGCCCCATGGGGAACCTGCTCGACATCACGCTCCGTGATCTCGAGAAGATCGTCTATTACTCGAACTACGTCGTCATCGAGCCCGGGCAGCAGGAGGTGCACGCGAACCAGCTGCTCGACGAGGACGAGTACCTCACGCTCCGCGACAAGGCGAAGGCGGAATCGGACGAGGCGTTCAAGGCCGACATCGGTGCGCCGGCGGTGCGCGAGCTACTGCGCCGGCTCGATGTGGACCGCATCGCCGACGAGCTGCGTACCGCCGTGGCGGTCGAGTCGTCGCAGCACCGGAAGAAGCAGCAGCTCAAGCGGCTCAAGATCATCGACGCATTCCGCAACTCGGGCGACGCAGGTGGGACGCGCAACCGGCCGGAGTGGATGATTCTGGACGTCATCCCGGTCATCCCACCCGATCTGCGTCCGCTCGTGCCCCTCGACGGTGGCCGTTTCGCGACGAGCGACCTGAACGACCTGTACCGCCGCGTGATCAACCGGAACAACCGGCTGCAGAAGCTCATCATGCACCGGGCGCCGGAGGTCATCCTGCGCAACGAGAAGCGCATGCTGCAGGAGGCGGTGGACGCGTTGTTCGACAACGGGCGCCGCTCCAAGGCCATCCGTGGCCGCGGCAAGCGTCCGCTCAAGTCGCTCTCGGACATGCTCAAGGGCAAGCAGGGCCGGTTCCGCCAGAACCTGCTCGGCAAGCGCGTCGACTACTCGGGACGTTCGGTCATCGTCGTCGGGCCGGAGCTCAAGCTGCACCAGTGCGGGCTGCCGAAGCTGATGGCGCTCGAGCTGTTCAAGCCGTTCATCATTCACAAGCTGGTCGAGAAGGGGATCGCCGAGACGGTCAAGCGCGCGAAGAAGATCGTCGAGCGCGAGAGTCCGGAGGTCTACGAGATCCTCGAGGAGATCATCCGCGACCACCCGGTGCTCCTCAATCGTGCGCCGACGCTCCACCGTCTGGGCATCCAGGCGTTCGAGCCGGTGCTCGTCGAGGGCAAGGCGATCCGCATCCATCCGCTCGTCTGTGCGGCGTTCAACGCCGATTTCGACGGCGACCAGATGGCGGTGCACGTGCCGCTGTCGTTCGAGGCGCAGCTCGAGAGCCGGCTGCTCATGCTGTCGTCGAACAACATCCTCAAGCCGTCGGATGGACGCCCCGTCGCCGAGCCGAGCCAGGACATCGTGCTTGGTTGCTACTTCCTGACGAAGGCGCCGCAGGATCTGCAGGATCAGCTGGTCGATGCCTCACGCTTCAGCGCGATTGCCGAGGTCGAGATGGCGATGGCGCTGGGCCGGGTGACGTACCAGACGCCCATTCACTTCTGGGTGGACGACAAGGACGGGAAGCGGTGGGAGGGCACGACGGTCGGGCGCGCGATCTTCACCTCGATCGTGCCGCCGGAGCTTGGCTTTCAGAACCGCGACATGAAGAAGAAGGCGCTCTCCGAGCTCGTGTTCGAGAGCTACCGGCACACGGGGCTCGCGGGAACGGTGACGTTCCTCGACCGGCTCAAG
Source organism: Gemmatimonadaceae bacterium (assembly GCA_037720885.1). Taxonomy (GTDB): domain Bacteria; phylum Gemmatimonadota; class Gemmatimonadetes; order Gemmatimonadales; family Gemmatimonadaceae; genus JACMME01. Next base: position 10,328 of record JBBJNN010000140.1, read on the forward strand.
GAGTTCGGCTTCCGCTACGCGACGATGGGTGGCGTGTCCATTGGGATCGAGGATCTCGAGATCCCGGCGGACAAGGAGACGCTGCTTCAGGAGGCGGAGGAACGAGTCGAACGTTTCCAGCGTGCGTACAACACAGGCAACATCACGAACGGCGAGCGCTACAACAAAGTCATCGACACCTGGACCCACGCGAACAACGACGTGGCCGACGCGATGATCAAGGCGATGCGCGAGTCGAAGCGCGGCTTCAACCCCGTGTTCATGATGTTCGACTCCGGATCGCGCGGCTCGCGCGACCAGATCCGGCAGCTTGCCGGGATGCGCGGCCTCATGGCCAAGCCGCAGAAGAAGCTTACCGGCGGCATCGGCGAGATCATCGAGAGTCCGATCAAGTCGAACTTCCGCGAGGGTCTGTCGGTGCTCGAGTACTTCATCTCGACGCACGGCGCGCGGAAGGGTCTGGCCGACACGGCGCTCAAGACGGCCGACGCGGGCTACCTGACGCGCCGCCTCGTGGATGTCGCGCAGGATGTGACGATCACGGAAGAGGACTGCGGCACCATCCTGGGCCTCGAGGTCGGGGCGCTCAAGGAGGGGGAGGACATCATCGAGCCGCTGGCCGAGCGCATCGTCGGCACCGTGGCGAGCGAGGATGTCGAGGATCCGCACGAGCGCGACGAGAGTGGGCGCTCGACCCTGCTCGTCGAGGCTGGTCAGTTGATCGACGAGGAGGAAGCACGCGCGATCGAGGACTCGGGCATCGAGACGATCAGAATCCGCTCCGTCCTCACCTGCGAGGCGAAGCGCGGGCTCTGCCGCATGTGCTACGGCCGCAACCTGGCCACCATGCAGATGGTGGATCTGGGCGAGGCGGTCGGTATTCTGGCCGCGCAGTCCATTGGCGAGCCGGGTACGCAGCTCACGCTCCGCACCTTCCACATCGGCGGCACGGCGGCGCGTATCGCCGAGCAGACGGCGCGGAAGAGCAAGGTCGCGGGCGTCGTGGCGTATGGCGAGCGCCTCCTGTTCGTGACGAACACGGAAGGGCAGAAGGTCGTCACCTCGTACGAGGGCGACATCGTGATGCGCGC
>JBBJNN010000201.1:0-2980 GCA_037720885.1 Gemmatimonadaceae bacterium
TCATCCACGAGTACCACGGCGTCGCTGCCTGAACGAATCGGGGTTCTCGACCCCCCACGGGGTATAAGCGTGCAGCTTTCGGCGATGTGTCGCTCGAGCGGGACAGCTGGAACCTCGACTGGTTCGATCTCCGCGAAGGAAAGAAGATCCGGCGTGGCGAGCGTGTCGTGATCGCCGAGGGGAGACGGAGTGCAGCCCGACGTCGAGCAGGAAGGTCTCGAACATTCGTCCGGCGAGGTTAACGGTGACGTTCCCGCCCGGCTCGAGGCATAGCGCTCATGCCCTTGACTCCTCCCCTTGCGAGATTGCTGGACCAGTCCTCCATGTGTCAGCGCCGGTCGCGGCGCTCTGCTGGCGGCGGTGTGCCACGGCGCCGGAGGCGTAGCAGAGGCCGATGAGCAGCGCGATCGCGGCGAATACGCTCTGCTTGACGTCGCCGGCGAGAACGTCGGCGATGCCTCCGGCGAGCGTCGCCCGCAGCACGTAGATCACGGCGATGAGGACCAAGACGGATCGCAGCAGCGGCAGGCGCCGCAGATCTCCGGCGCCTGAAAGCGCATAGAGCCCGAAGACGAGGAAGAAGCCGGCCGTGATCAGCGTCACGAGGTAGGGCAGCGCAGCACCCTGTTCGGCAAGCTCGCGCATCTCGTGCTCGATCCCTACCCACCCGAAGACGGTCCACGCCCACACGAGAAGGACGATGTGTGCGGCGGCGATGGCGAGATTCGCCCAGCCCCCGATTCTGAGTGCGCGCATTGAGAAGCCCCTCCTGAACCTGATGTTTCTTACGGTGTAAAGTACGCCCGCCACACTAGGCCTTACACCGTAAGATGTCAAGCATGCGTCCGCAAAGACGAGAACCGCTCGACCGCGAGCAGATCGTCCGGGCCGCAGTCTGCCTCGTCGATCGAGACGGGCTCGAAAGGTTCAGTATGCGCGGGCTCGGGCGCGAGCTCGGCGTCGAGGCGATGGCGCTGTATCACTACTTCCCGAGCAAAGATGCGCTTGTCGATGCCATCGTCCAGGCCGTCGTCGCCGAGATGAAGCGTCCGCCCGCCGTCCTCGACTGGCAGGAGCGCTTGCGCGGAGAGTTCCTGGCCTATCGGCAGGTCGCGCACGCACATCCCCACGTGTTCCCCCTCCTGGGCAGACGACCCGTCAAGAACCCTGAAGCACTGCTTCCCGTCGAGCACATGCTCGACATCCTGCGCACCGCGGGATTCAGTCCCAAGCAGTCGCTGTCCGCATTCCGCACGCTCTCGAGCTACGCGTTCGGCTATGCGCTCTCAGAGATCCGCGGATTCGCGCTGGAACCGGCCAGGGACGGAAGTGACGACCGCTTCGATGTCCGCACGGTCGACGCGGAGCGCTTCCCGCGCATGCGCGAGGTCGCCCCGCACGTCACTGCCTGCGATCACGAGGCTGAGTTCAAGTCCGGAATGGACGCCATCCTCGCAGGCCTGCTGGCAGAGCTCAAATCCGTACGGACGTGACTGATTCACTCCGGCAGGACGTCGCGCAGGCCCATGAAGGACACGAGCTCGAGTAGCTCCGGCGATGCCTGCCGGAGCCGAACCTGGCAGCTGTAGCCCCGCGCGGCGAGCTGGAGACGCGCGAGAGCATCGACCGTCACCGCATCGGGATCGATCCCGCTCACGTCGCAAAGAGCGATGTCGGCACCGCTTTGCTCCAGCGACGCGCAGACGCGAAACCGAACGGGTCGCGCGTCGTGATCTCGCGCGACTCCCGCCATCGGGCGCGTTCTCGGGCACCGGCACGCCGTCGTCGCCACGACCTCGAATGGCCCGCCGTGAATGTGCATCGGGTGGATGAAGCCGAAGAACATGCCGGCCTGGTTGACGGTGAACTCGTGGGGGCGTGAGTCCGTCAGTGCGCGTCGAGCGAGGTTCGTCCGGCGGACGTCCTCAGTCGAGACCCTCCAGGATCGAGCGCGCGTGCTCCGCTCCAGTCGCCGAAAACCCGGCGTCGATGGCGAGCGCCCCCTCCAGTTGCTTGCGCGCTGTGGCCTTGTCGCCCCGCGCGGCCGCGATTGCGCCGGCGTGGTACAGCAGGATCGGGTCTTTGCTGCCGAGACGAAGCGCCTCAGCGGAGTATTTGGCAGCTCCATCCAGGTCGCCATTCCGGTACAGCGCCCAGGCCAGAGTGTCGGCGGTCTTGACGTTTTGACGATTCTCGTATGACGCTCGCGCATACTCGAGGGCCTTGTCGGCGGCTCCGTGGTCAGCTTCGAACAGGGCCAGTTCGACGTCCACGACCACACCGTTCGCCTGAAATAGCTTCACTTGAAAGGTCGCCAGGTCGTAGGACCTGCGGGCTGCCTCGAGATCGCCCGAGGCTTCCTGGGCCTCGCCCAGGGCAATGACATACTCCGGCAGGGGCAGGATCGCGACGGCCTTCTCGAAGAGCCGCACGCCCTCGGCGAGATCCCCTTGAGCGATTGCCAGACGTGCCTTGCCCGCGATTGCTGGCCCGTAGTTGGGAAACAAGGCGAGGGCCTTGTCGTACACGATCGTGGCCCGGTCCTGCCGCCCCAGGGCGGCGTTGAGATTTCCCACCAGGGTGAACGTGAACGCCTCGTTTTCCGAAACTCCACCGCCCCGCACCGCCGCCTCTTCCATCGCCTTGAGAGCACCCTTCAGATCGCCATGAAGCTCACGGAGGTACGAGGTCCGATTCCAGGCGGGCAAGCTATCCGCCTCGAGCAGCATGGCGGCGACCTTGATCGCCTCGTCGTATCGCCCGAGTTCGACCAACGCGTCCACGACGACAGCCTGGGCCGCCCGATTGCCCGGAGCCGCTTTCATGGCAGCGGTCCCCGTCTCCAGGGCCGTGGCGAATTCATGACGAGCCAGCTGCAGCCCCGTCTGGCCAACAAGAACGAGCGGGTCATCCGGCGAGCGCTGGGCGGCCTGGCGGAAGGCTTCCTCGGCGGCCGGGTAGGAGCTCGGATCGCCGGTGT
>JBBJNN010000202.1:0-2970 GCA_037720885.1 Gemmatimonadaceae bacterium
TTCTGATCGAGCGGTGGGTGGACACGGAGGACGCGCGCGTGACCGTGCACGCGGTGTCGAGCCCGGTGGGGCGCCGCGCGAACGAGGCGCTCGCGCGCGCCGTGGCGTTCCGCGCCGGCCGCTCGAACGCGGGGCTCCTCGTGGACGACTTCGCCTTCGCCCTCCGTCTGCCCCGCCGCTCGGCGTGGACGGCGGGCGATCTCCCACGCCTGTTCGAGCCCGCTGGATTCGCGGCGGATGTGCGAGGCGCGATCGCGCGCTCCGATCTCTGGGGGCGCCGGTTCCGGCATGTGGCGGCGATCGGCCTCATGCTGGTCAAGAACTACCGCGGCCGGTCGCGCTTCGTGGGCGGCATGCAGCACAACGCCCGGCGCATCTGGACGGTGCTCGAGCGCGAGCGCCCGGACTTCCCGCTCGTGCGCGAGACGTACCGCACCGTGCTCGAGGACGACCTCGACGTCCCCACCGCGCTCGCGTGGCTGCAAGGTGCCAGTGGCCGGATCACCCTGCGCGACGTCCCCTCACCGCCACCCTTTCTCTTCCGGCTCCTCGCCGCCGGAACGACGGACGCGATGCTCCTCGAGGAGCGCGACGCGTTCTTGCGGCGGCTGTGGGAGGAAGCGGAGAAGCGGGCGCCGCCGGGTGATGAGAACCGGTGAGTGCCCCGCTCCCGGCCTGGCTCGAGGTCGCTCCCGGCATCCGCCTCACCGGCGACGGCACGGCGTGGCTCCCCGAGCACCGGACGCTCGTCGTCGCGGACATCCACCTCGGCTACGCGTACGCGGCGCGGCGACGCGGCGGCTACCTGCCCAACGTGGAGCGCGGCGAGGCGATGGCGGCCCGTCTACTCGCGGCGGCGGCGCGCGTGAGTGCGACGCGGGCCGTCGTCGCCGGCGACCTGCGCCACTCCACGCGCGACGTGGACGACGCCGAGCGCGCCGAGGTCGCGCGCTTCGTCGAGGCGCTCGGCGTGCTCGAGCGCGTGGAGTTCGTCGCCGGGAACCACGACCGCGCGGCGCCCGGCATGCCCGCGATGGTGAGCGCCGTCCATCTGGGCGACGTGGACATCACGCACGCGCCGCCGGCCGAGGTGCCGGAGCGGTGGACCGTGTGCGGGCATCTCCACCCGCGCGCGACCGTCCGCGACGAGACGGGCGCCGGTGCGCGCTTCCCGTGCGCGCTGGTGGGGCCACGCATCGTGGTGCTCCCGGCGTTCGGCACGTGGCAGGGTGGTACGACGGTGTCGCGGCTCGCGCGCGCGCTCCCGGCCGGCGAGTGGCGCCGCGTGATCGCGAGCAATGGGGGTGTGATGGAGATCGGGTAGCGAGGCCATGGGGACAAGCGGAGCCACCCGCCGTTGTTTCGATTCCACCAGGGTGGCATACTTCCACCCAGGACTTACGAGGAAGACGCCTATGTCCCTCAACATCAAGAACGCCCACGTCGAGCGGCTGATCGCCGAAGTCGCCAGCCTGACCGGGGAGAGCAAGACGGAGGCGGTGCGTCGGGCGCTCGAGGAGCGGCGTGACCGGCTCGCGCGCCGCCTTCCCGCCTCGAGCCGAGCAGCGCGGCTCCGCCGTTTTCTCCAGCACGAGGTCTGGCCGGTAGTCCCACCAGCCGTGCACGGGCAGCGGTTGACGAAGACCGACGAGGAGCGGATCCTCGGTTACGGCCGGGACGGGGTATGATCCTCGGATGATCCTGGATAGCTCCGCGATAGTCGCGGTGGTGCTCCGGGAGCCAGGCTTCGAGACGTTGCTCGAGAAGATCGTGGAGGCGCCGAGCGTCGCCGTCGGTGCACCCACGCTCGCCGAGGCGGGGATCGTACTGTCGGCGCGCCTCGGGCAGGATGCGCGCGGGCTGCTCGCGCGGTTCGTCCAGGAAGGCGCCATTCTGTCGATACCCTTCAGCGACGCGCACTTCGGGGCGGCGGTTGGGGCGCGGCTCCGCTTCGGCAAGGGCAGGCACCCGGCCGCACTCGACTTCGGCGACTGCCTCTCCTACGCCGTAGCGACGCTGGCCGGCGAGCCGCTGCTGCGCGTCGGGGACGACTTCCCGCAGACCCACAGGGCTTCGACACCGTGGCGGTCACCTCATTCACTCCCTAGCGGCGCGTGGTCACGGTCGGCGGGGGTGCTGGAGGTTCCGCCCCGCCGGCCCTGAGCGCGGGTATGTGACTACGCATCTTCTCGTTCGCCGTCGGGAACTTGGGCATGAGGTACGGGCCGATCTTCCCGACCGTGTACCCGCTCGCCCAGAAGTTGGGCGGGCCCTCGCTATCCTGCATCCTGTTGCGCACCGGCTTGACGGCACGTTTCAAGTACGCGGCGATGTCGCGCAGCTCCTGGTCGGGCATCTGTCGGAACGTTGGCCACGGCATCGGGCGAGCAGCAGGGTGCTTCGGGTTCGCCGGGAGGTTTCCCTGGCTGGGTGTGCTGGATGCGATCGCCACGTCGCGCGTCTCGCCCGGGCGCAGCCCGTACCGGCTGGCATTGAAGATCTGCCGCTCGCTGAGCCGGCCGAGCCCCGTCGTGTTGTCCGAAGTAAGGTACCGCGGCCAGGTCGTCCAACAGTCCAATACGGTTGCTCGCCGGGCCTGACCGCGTCACCGCGACCGCCGCGACTCAGCCGCCCGCCCTCGCGCTCCCTGCCGGCTCGCCATCCTCCAGCTCCGCGCCGGCCCCGCGGCCACCGGCCCGCCCCTCGGCCGCGGTGGCCAGCGCGGGGTCTTCCGTCTCCCAGAGCACGACGCCGCGAATCACGACCCCCGCGTCGCGCGTCTCGACGAGCAGGCGGTGGAGGGCGCGCATGGTGGTCCGCGAGGTGCGGACGCAGAGCACCGCCTCCCCGGCCGCGCCGGCGGCCGCGGCCACCGCGCCGCGTCCGGCTACCGGCGCGCTCACGAACACATTGTCGTAGCGACGGGCGAGGTGGGCGACGAGATCGCGGAAGTCATTCGCGGAGCCGGCG
>JBBJNN010000141.1:0-11236 GCA_037720885.1 Gemmatimonadaceae bacterium
GTCTTTGAGCACACCCGTCGGTTGGCCACCGGCGCCGCGGACGATCGTGCCGCCGGCGACTTCCGGAGTCGCGGCGGTCACCTTCCCCGCGGCGAGCGCGGCGGCGTTGGCGAGCGCCATGTGCCCGTCGAGCCGATTCACCCACACCGGGTTGTTCGGCGTGACGGAATCGATCCAGTCGCGCCGCGGCAGCTCGCCGCCCCAATTCTCGTGGTCCCAGTCGCCGCCCTGAATCCAAGTGCCGGCCGGTACCGTTGCCGCGAACGCCTTGATCCGCGCGATGAACTCGGCCGGTGTCCGCGCATCACGGAGCTGGACGGACGCGAGCCGGAAGCCGCCGTCCACGAAGTGGACGTGCGAGTCAATGAAGCCGGGGACGAGCATCTGCCCGCCCGCGTCCACCACCCGCGTCCGCGTCGTTGCGAGCTTCCGCACTTCGGCGCTCGAGCCCACGGCGGCGAGCCGCTCGCCGCGCACGGCGACGGCGTCGGCCCAGGGGCGCCGGGCGTCCCCCGTCCACACGCGCGCGTTGACGACGGCGAGGGTGACGGCTGACGTATCATTGCCAGTCGAGTCGGCGGGCGTGGAGCTCGGGCGCATGGAGCAGGCGGTGAGAAGGAGCGCGGCGAGAGCGACGGTGAAGTGGCGCATGCGGCCCGCTACGTCACCGCGTCTTCGAACCGCTCGGCCACGCCGAGAGGCGGCATCGTGACGTCCTCGTAGATGAGATCGAGCGTGAGCTCCGTGCGTGGACACGGCACCGGCACGATCTCTTCCCCCGTGATGACCGAGTAGCCCCACGCGCCCTGCGCATCCCGCCAGTGGCGCGTCACGCGCCGCCGGTCCTGCTCCACCAGCAGGTACGCCTGGAGCGTCGGGACGCCCCGGTAGGCCACGAGCTTCTCCCGCCGGTCGGTCAGGGCGGTGCTCGGGGAGGTGACCTCCACGACGAGGCAGGGCGACTCGATGATGAGCGCTGGCTCGGCGGGCGTGCAGTCCACCATCACGTCCGGATAATAGATCGCGTCACCGACGCGGAGCTTCACCGCCTCGATGTACGCGCGGCACGGCCCACCGCGCGCGGCCGCGCGCAGGTGGAACGCGATGTTCAAGGCGATCTGGTTGTGGCGCGGCGTGGCGCCCGTCATGGCGTGGATCTCGCCGGCCACGTACTCGTGGCGGACGGGGCTCGCCTCCTCGAAGGCGAGATATTCCTCGACGCTGAGCGGGCGCTGGCGCGGGGCGGGGCCGGTCATGCGCCGAGTATATGCGGCTGGTGTGGCCGAGGGAAGCGCGGAGGAAAGCGCGGTCAGAGCACCAGCTCCCACGTCTGCTCCACCAGGTCGTGGCCGAAGGAATGGTGCGGCCCCTCGCGGACGAGGCGGAAGCCCGCTGCCTCGTAGATGCGGCGGGCCGAGTGCAGCACGTCATTCGTCCAGAGCACGACCTTCCAGTAGCCCGCCTCCCGCGCGAAGCGGATGCACTCGTCCACGAGCCGGTTGCCAATGCCGAGGCCGCGCGCCTCCGGCTCGACGAGGAAGACGGAACCGACGATCTCGTCGTCCTGCTCGGCGATCCAGCACCGCTCGCGCTCGGGGTCGAAGCGGCGGAGGAACTTCGCTGCGATCTCGGCGACGAGCGCCTCGAACTGTTCGTCCCATCCATACTCGCGTGCGTAGAGCGCGTCGTGGCGGTGCACGACCCACCCCATGTCGCCAGGTTGGTGGGGTCGGATCCGATACGGCGTGGGCGCGGCGCCGTCGTGCGGGGCGCCGAGCGTGCGCTCGATCGTCCGCATGGCGCCGAGCACGCGGCGTTGCTCGGTGGCGGGGAGGGCGTGGAGCATGGCGGCGACGTCGTCGTGGGCGCGCGCATCGAGCGTCCCGAACGCGCTCAGCCCCTCGGCGGAGAGGGCGAGGAGGGTGCGGCGACCGTCCGCCGGAGAAGGTCGGCGCACGAGGAGGCCGCGCCGCTCGAACCGGCGGAGGATGCGGCTCAGGTAGCCGGTGTCGAGCGCGAGGTCGCGCGCGAGCTCGGACGCTGTGGGCGTCGCGCGGTGGGCGAGCTCGTACATCACGCGCACCTCGGCGAGCGAGAACGGGCTGGCGAGATGACCCTCGTTCAGCACGCCGATGCGGCGGGTGTAGAAGCGATTGAAGCGACGGACTGTGTCCACGGACTGCCCGGCCCCTCGCCGCGAGCTTCGCGCGCTCGTCCCCATTGCCCCTCCGGTCCTCCGGTCCTGCATGCCCCTCGTTCATGCAGGGCGCAACGTGGTGCAGATCGTTGACTTCGTCAAGTAATTACCTGGTGTCATCCCGACACTCGCGCGCACTCCGCGCTCCTACGAGCTGACCCCTGTAAACTGTCCCGCCACCCTTGCCTCGCGCCCCTCGCACGAGCAGACTACGCCATGGGTGGGGAGTAGCCTACCGGCAGCGACGCGGGAGCGGGACGACCGTGTCGAAATGCCGGTGCGGTCAATCGTCAATACGGGGCGCGAGCCCCCGGTTGGCCGCTTCGCGAGGCGAGACCACTACGGACACGTTCGTGCCGTAGGGTCTCGCCTTTTCTTTTGTCTGCCCCGCCGCGCCGGCGAGGGCTCGGCCGGCTGCGGACGCAGCGAGGTTCCGGTGGCGACGAGTATCTGGTTCTGGGTGATCTTCAACGCCTTCGTGCTGGGCATGCTGGCGCTCGACCTCGGCGTGTTCCATCGGAAGGCGCACGTGGTGAAGCCGAAAGAAGCGGCCATCTGGACCGCCGTCTGGGTATCCGCCGCGCTGCTCTTCTGCGCGGGCCTCGCCTGGTTCAAGGATGGGCACACTGCGCTCCTCTTCCTCACGGGCTACGTGATCGAGGAGTCGCTCAGTGTGGACAACATCTTCGTGATCGTGCTGATCTTCGCCTACTTCGGGGTGCCGGCGAAGTACCAGCACCGCGTGCTGTTCTGGGGGATCATCGGCGCGCTCGTCATGCGCGGGACGTTCATCGGGCTCGGCTCATTCCTCATCGCCAAGTTCCACTGGATTCTCTACATCTTCGGCGGCTTCCTCGTGATCACGGGCGTGCGCATGGCGATCCGGCAAGACGAGGAATTCGACGGCGACAAGAACCCCGTGATGCGCCTGGCACGGCGCCTTCTCCCCGTCACGGACGAGTACGATGGGCAGAACTTCTTCACCGTGCGGGACGGCAAGCGCCTGGCGACGCCGCTCTTTCTCGTGCTCGTGATGGTGGAGTTCACCGACCTCATCTTCGCCGTGGACTCCATCCCGGCGATCTTCGCGGTGACAACCGATCCGTTCATCGTCTACACGTCGAACGTGTTCGCCATCCTCGGGCTGCGGTCGCTCTATTTTCTGCTATCGGGGGCGATGGACAAGTTCCATCTGCTCCGTTACGGGCTGGCCGCGATCCTGTCGTTCGTCGGGGTGAAGATGCTGATCGCCGACTACTACAAGATTCCGATCCTGGTCTCGCTCGGCGTCATCATCGGCATCCTCGCCCTCTCGATGATCCTCTCGCTCCGCTTCCCGCAGGCAGCGAAGCTCGAGCCCCACGAAGTGGAGGGGAAGACGGGGTCCATATTCGCCGGCCTGTCAGGCCGGTCCGGGCCAGGGCCAGGGGAGGGGTGAAGGCGACTGCCATGGATCACGAAGCCAAGAAGCACGTTCTCCGCAGCATCGTGTACGGTCTCTACGCCCTCGGCGTGCGCCGAGGGCAGGGTGCGCACGCGATGACCGTCAACTGGCTGACGCAGGTGTCGTTCGAGCCGCCGATGATCGCCGTCGCGATCGAGAACGAGTCGGCGTCGCTCCCGCTCGTGCGCGAGGCCGGCGCGTTCGCCGTCAGCGTGCTCCCCGCCGGCGCCCGACAGCTCGCTGGCCGGCTCGGCCGCAAGTCGGCCAACACGCCCGACAAGCTCGACGGGGTCCCGTACCACCCGTCACCGGTGACGGGCTCGCCCGTGGTGGATGGCGCCACTGGCTGGCTGGACTGTCGCGTGACCGGCGAGCAGCCGGCCGGCGATCATGTGCTCGTCGTCGCGGAAGTGGTCGAGGCGGGCGTGCTGGCGGAGGGGGAAACGCTCACGCTCCGCGAGACCGGATTCCGCTACGCGGGCTGATACTCTTCCGCCACGTTCGTTCCGAGCTGGCTGGCATCAAGGAGGCTCCGCTACACTCGCCGCTCTGCCGCGTCGCGAATATCGAGCAGGATCTCGAAGTACAACTGCTCGCGCCGGTAGGCGAAATCGAGCGTCTGCATCTGCATGTGATCGTCCGAGGCCTTCGCGCGCTCGAACGCCTCGCGGTACATGTCGTCGAGGTTGGCGAGCACGCGCTCGCGGGAGCGGGACATCGAGATCTTCTCGAGGGCTTTGAGGGTGAGCCGGGGCGGGTCGTCGGCGGCCGAGCGCCGCGGGTCGTCGTCGCGGGAGTCGAGCAGGTACCGTTTGGCGGCACCCATCATCGCGCGGCGCGCATTCAGATCGAAGGGGTTGGGCATTGAAGCGTGAGCAGCTCTTCGAGCGTGACCGGCACCGGTGTGTGTACTGCGCGGAGGTGTTCCCGCCCGAGGCGCTGACGGTGGATCACGTGCAGCCTCGCGTTCGCGGGGGCGACCGCTCGGGGGGCAACTTAGTGACGGCGTGCGGGGCGTGCAACACGCGCAAGGGGCACCGCCGGCTCTCCGACTATCTCACGGAGAACGCCGAGGCGCGGCGGAATTTCTTCCGCTACGCGGTGCATGTCTGGCCGCGTCATCTCCGGGCCGTGGAGGAGGAGATCGGGGTAGCGGGTCACGGGTAGGGGCGGCGCGGGAGCACGATGCCGGTCGCGACCGTTCGATGATGTTCGCGCGGCGAACCGTCGTAGCTTCGTTCATTGGGGGGGCCCCCCAACGTAGAGAAGGGCTGCCCCGGCTGCGGTTGACCCGCTACCAGTCACCCGCGTTCCTTACTAGATTTCTCCCCCAAGAAGGGGAGTAGCCACGCGGGCACCGACGGAAGCACGCCCGCGCGATCGAATCGTCAGGACTGCGCCGGGCCGCGAGGTGGGCGCACGGTTCGATCGGGTCGCAAGATCAGGCGAGACCTTCGCACTGGCCGAGCAGGTGCTCGGCGGCGCGAGGGGCTCGCCTTTCGCGCATCTGGACTCGGACCCTCGGGAGGGGGAGATGAACAACCTCAAGGTCTTCACGCTCATGGCAGGGCTCACCGCCCTGCTCGTCGCGCTCGGCGGTGCGTTCGGCGGACAGAGCGGGATGGTGATGGCGTTCCTGTTCGCGGGGGCGATGAACTTCTTCATGTACTTCGCCTCCGACAAGATGGTGCTGCGCATGTACCGCGCGCAGATCGTGGACGCCAAGGCGGCGCCCGAGCTCTACGAGATGGTGGACCGGCTCCGCCAACGCGCCGGCCTCCCCATGCCCACGGTCGCCATCGCGCCGCACGAGCAGCCGAACGCGTTCGCCACGGGCCGGAGCCCGGAGCGTGCCGTCGTCTGCGTGACGCAGGGGATCATGCGCACGGTCAGCCGCGAGGAGCTCGAAGGTGTCATCGCGCACGAGCTGGCGCACATCAAGAACCGCGACATGCTCCTGCAGACGCTCTCGGCCACCATGGCGGGCGCGGTCACCAACCTCGCGCACTTCGGGATGTTCTTCGGCGGGCGGGACGACGACGGCGACAGCAACCCGATCGTCGGGCTGGCGATGATGATCCTCGCGCCGATCGGGGCGATGCTCATCCAGTTCGCCATCAGCCGCCAGCGCGAGTTCAAGGCGGACGCCGTCGGCGCGCAGATCTCCGGCCGCCCGCTCGCCCTGGCCAGCGCGCTCACGAAGCTCGACGCCGCGGCGCACCGGATCCCGATGCAGGTCTCGCCCGCCGCGGCACCGCTCGCGCAGGTGAACCCGCTCGCGGCGCACGGCTCAGGGCTCTTCCGCCTCTTCTCGACGCACCCGCCCACCGAGCAGCGGGTCGCCCGGCTGCGGCAGCTCGCGACGGCGGCCTGAGGACGCGCGCCCACGGGACGACGTAGGCCCCGGGGTAGGGGTAGACCGGCGCTCCGGGTGTCTTTCCCCGGGGCGTTCGTCAGCTCACTCGCTCAACCGGTGGAACACTGCCTCCTCGACTGGCCGGCCGCCGCGGAGGTGCTCGACGACGATGCGCTCGAGGAGCGCCGGGGTGACGCCGGCGTACCAGACGCCATCAGGGTAGACGACAACGATTGGCCCGCCCGCGCAGACGCCGAGGCACGGGGTCTCGCCGCGCTTGACGCGAGTGGGGCCGAAGAGGAGGCCCTCGCGCTGGAGCAGAGCGGGAAGGAGTTGGTAGAGCGTGCGCCCACGCCGGTCCGGCGAGCAGAAAGCGCCCGTGCAGACGAGCACGTGCCGGGTGTATGCATCCATCAGCGGGGGCACGGCGACGGTCCGGGGCGAAGGTGTAGGAGGGGACGACGAAGGCCGCGGGCGGAGCGCGCACCGGAGACGCCGCAGCGGCGCCGGCCCTTGCACGCCGCGACGCGAGGGACGATAGTCCCGCGCGGCAGGCAGCGGCAGGGCGCACACCGATCCCGATCGCGTCCCGACCGCGGTTGTATCGCGTCGCGCTGCCGCCGTACGACCGATCGTGACGAATTTCGGGGAGGACGGATGCCGGAGCTGATGGCGATGGATGGCCTGACGGTGGTCGTCGAGCGGCCGCCGGCCGCGGCCCGGCCGCCCATCCTGCTCATTCACGGCTACCTCGGCGGGGCGTGGTACTTCGAGAAGTACCAGGGCCTGTTCGCGGAGCTCGGCTATCCGTCGTACGCCGTCAACCTGCGCGGGCATCATGGCAGCCGCCCCGTCGCCGACGTCGCCCGTGTGCCGTTTGCCGCTTACGTGGAGGACGCGCTGGAGGTCGCGCGGCGGCTGGCGGAGCTGGAGAGAGGCGTGCCGCCGATCGTCATCGGCCACTCGATGGGCGGGCTCATCGCGCAGAAGGTGGCCGAGGCAGGCATGGCGCGGGCGCTCGTGCTCCTCTGTCCGGCGCCGCCGCGCGGAATTCCGCTCATCAGCCCGCACCTCTTCCTGCGCCAGCTCCGCCATCTGCCGAATCTGGTCCGCTCGCGTCCGATCGTCGGGACGCTCGGCGACTCGCGCGCGCTCATTCTCAACCGGACTCCGCGCGAGGAGCACGAGGCGCTCGACGCACGCTTCGTCGCCGGGAGCGCACGCACCGGCCTGGAGCTGCTGCGGGGCGTGCCGGTGGACGAGGCGCGCGTGCGCTGCCCGGTGCTCGCCATCTCCGCGTCGCACGATCGCTTCGTGCCGCCGGATGTGGTGCGCAAGGTCGCCGCGAAATACGGCGCGCCCTTCCGCGAGTACTTCGGGCACGCGCACTTCATGATCTGGGAGCCCGGCTGGGACGAGCCGGCCCGCGAGATCGAGCACTGGCTCGACCATGCGCTCGGACTCGGCCACCACGCGACGCCCGGGATCATCCACCTGCTCGAGCTGCGCAACCAGCGCGGCAAGACCGTGCAGCTCGCCTTCCGGGATGGGCACACCGTGAACGCGAAGGTGATCGCGGTGGACTTCGAGCCCCCGGCCGAGATCATCTACGAGGTCCGCAGCGTGGTGGAGATCGGCCCCGAGCACCTCGCCGGGGTACGCGCCGGCCGGGTGACCGCGGTGCCGCTGGACGAGCTGCGCGACTTCCGGTAGCGCCTACCCCCGCACTACCCTCGCACCACCGCGAGCACCGTCTCCAACACGATCAGCACGACGATCGCGACCTCCAACGCTTCCGACCGCGCCGCCTGCGCTTCGGCGTTGAGCATCGCGTACGTCTCACGGATGATGGTGAGCTTCCGGTCGATTCCGCTTCGCCACACGCGCCCGCGGAAGATCTCGAGCGCTGCCGAGTAGATGCGCGCGAGATAGACGTCGTCGGTCACTTTGAGCGAGTTCTCCACGCGCTCCACCAGCTCGGTCGAGTCCGCGACGAGCGTCTGCAGGTCGGTGAGGAGCGGGGCGAAATGGCGGCCGATCCGCGCCGTGACGCGCGAGCGGGCGCGCGCGACGCGGGCGTACATCTTGGGCAGCTCGGCGTCCAGCATGGCGTCGTAGACGCGCAGCTCCAGGAGCTGCGCGTTCGCGAACTCCAGGATGTACTGCACGTCCGTGTCCCCCCCGTCCGGCTCGACGATGAGCGCGTTGTCCCACGTCAGGATCGCCAGATCGTCAGCGTAGTACGAGAAGCGGTGGGGGAGGAGCTCGCGCCGCGCATCCACCGAGAGGGGGCGGCGCTCGTTGAGCAGGAGCGGGACGATGTCCTCGTCGCCGAGCGCGGTGGCAGGAAGCGGGGAACCGTCCTCGGCCGTCAGCGCACCGATGCGGAAGACGACGTAGTCCTCCGTCACCGGCGCCACCGCCGGGCGCTCGATCGCTGGCGCGATCCGCTCGGTGAGGAGCCGCATGTGCTGGTCGAACACCGGCGTCAGGTCCACTCCGACGTCCACGGCGTTGCCGAAGGCGGAGAACTCCGCCCACGAGGTCCCCGGCGGCGGCACGATGCGGAGCCGGAGCGACACCACGCCGAAGTCGAAGACGCGCGCCGACACTTCGGCGTCGTACGGGTGGCCGCCAGCGACCACGCGCTCGGCGCCAAGGATCACGGTGACCGGCGTGTTGCGGATCTGGATGGCCTGCGCTTCTCCGCGGACCGGCCGCACCCTCGCCGGCGCGCTCGACGCGAGCAGGTCCAGCGCGCGGTCGAGGTAGATCTCATAGCCGACGTCGTACAGTCGGTAGACGATCGCCGCGCCCGTGACGCGCGGCTCGGGACTCGCCGCGGGAGACGCGGCGTCACTCCGGGCGGGGCCGTGATGAATCATGGCCCTACTTGTTGTCCCCCGGCGGCGCCACGTAGCGGTACGCCTCGACCACCCGCCCGCGGGTCAGATGGTCGCGCACGATGCGTTCGGCCCCGTGCACATCCACCGAGTGGTACCACACGTCGTCGGGGTAGACGACCACCATCGGGCCGTGCTCGCACTGGTTCATGCACCCCGCATGGTTGACGCGGACGGTCCCCTTGAGCCCCGCGTCCCGCACCCCGTACTTGAGGGCGGCGTGCACAGCGTCTGACCCGCGCCCCGGACACTTCGAGCCCGACGTGCAGACGAAGACGTGATGCCGGTATTGACCCATCCGGGAAAGCTAGCGCGTCACCTCCGCGCGCTGCACCACGGTACGCGGCCCCGCTTGCACGAGCGTCGCCGTCGTGGCGCGACCGGTGGAGTCGCGCGCGAAGATGACCGTCGAGCAACGCCGGGCGCTCGGCTTGGTGCACATGCAAGGATGACACGCGCACGGCAGGCCGCTCTGAGCCCAGCTCGCCACCGTTGATAGTATAACGTTTGGTTATATATTGAGTGCCATGCCGACCCTAACATATCGCGCGCTGTACAGCCTCGCGGAAGACCAGATGGGGTATGTAACAACGGCCCAGGCCGCCGAGAACGGCGTGCGCCCAATGACACTGGTGATGATGACCAGGCGGGGGACGCTCGAGCGCGTCAGCCGGGGGGTATACCGGCTCGTCGACTTCCCCGCGCAGCCGCTCGCGCAGTACATGCAGGGGACGCTCTGGCCATACGAGCGGCCTGGCGTCCTCTCGCACGAGACCGCACTCTCGCTCTACGAGCTGTCCGACGTCGACCCTGCCAAGGTGCACATCACCGTGCCGGCAAACTTCCGCATCCAGCGAAAGGTCCCCGACTACCTCGTGATATATCGAGTGGACTTGCCGGACGCGGACGTGGCGCGCCTGGAGCGGATGCCGATTACCACTCCGGGGCGGACGATCAGGGACTGCATCGCCGCTCACCTGGGTCCGGCGCTTATCGGGCAGGCGATCGAAGAGGGCCATCGTGCTGGCCTGCTCGAGGCGGCGACCGTGGCAGCACTTGAACGTGAACTGCGTGCTGCGACGAGTGGCGAAGGTACGAATCCCAGCGGCCGCGAACGCCGTTCCACCGCGGGTGGCGCCAGGCGACTCAACACGCGAAATGGGTCGGACAGGTCAAGGGCCCGGGTTCGGTGACCCAGCTGCCTGCCCGCGCCACACCGCCATCGGTCGGCAAGCTCGAAAAGTATGTCCTCGCGTACGCCAACGCCGCGGGGACTGCGGTCGGGCGCGTGCGCCACTGGATCTCGTTCATGATACTGAGCGGGGCACTCGACCGTGCATCGGCTCGTGCCGCGGCGCCGCGCTTCGTCGTGAAGGGAGGCGTCGCGCTGGAGCTGCGGTTGCCGGGGCGAGCGCGAGCGACTGGCGACCTCGATATCGTAGCGGTATGCAACGAGGAAGATCTCGTCGTGGCCCTCGACGATGCGATGCGGGAGCCTTACCACGATTGCACGTTCACGCGCCGTGCGGACACCCACCCGCTTGGCGACAAAGGCGTTCGAGTGTGGGTGCAGATCGCCTACCGCTCGCAGCGGTGGGCTACGGTGCAGGTAGACCTCGCGCGCCCAGACGGCACCGACACGGAGACGGAGCGGCTGCCCGGCATTCCCCTCAGCGCCTTCGGTCTGACCGGACCCGCCGACGTCGTTTGTCTGTCACTGCGCTACCACATCGCGCAGAAGTTCCACGGCATGACGAAGGTCCCGCACTCCGGTGGCGAGAATGACCGGTTTCGCGACGCCGTCGATCTGTTGCTGCTGAGGGAACTCGTCGACGACGAGGCCCTGCCCAGCATTCGCGTGGCCTGCGAGGAAACCTTCCGCATCCGGGCTGAACACCAGTGGCCCCCCACGATGGCGCTCCCGCGGAGCTGGCGTGAACCGTTCGCGGCGATGTCGCGCAACATCGGCGTCGCGGAGACCAACCTCGACGTCGCCGAGAGTGCGTTGCGGTCACTTCTCGATAGGATCGCGGTTGCATGAAGCGGCGCAGGCCTGAGGAGATGTTGCGACGCCCCACCATCGTCGCTGGCGGCGATGACCGACCACGATGGGCGGATGTAGTCCTCGGGCTGCCTCGCGAGCGCGGCGACCTCGCGGGTTGGTACAGTCGCCGGCGCGGCGGGCGAGCCGCCGCTGCCTGAGGGCATATCCGTGCTGCCCACCAGTGGTTCCGGGGTGTTTGCCCATCCTCCGGTTCTTACTTCCGACAATGCCAATTCTCGCTAAGTGGTCAGCCAGTAGTTGCCGGACTGGAGTCCGGCGAGGCGGAGTGCCT
>JBBJNN010000142.1:0-11235 GCA_037720885.1 Gemmatimonadaceae bacterium
CGAGCCCAAGTCGCTCGGGCCCTTCGGAACGGCGCTGCTGCGCGGCTACTCGAGCCGCATCTCCGACGGCCTCCCGCGGGCTGACGGCGACCTCGGACGCCTGTTCGCATCCGCCGGCGTCGGCGCGGATGACGCCGTGATCGCGATCTCGCGTTTTCCGGTCCCGGCGTTCGATTCGAGCACGACCGACGCGGGCCGCACCAGACGACCTCCCGGAGCGGCCGCGTGGCTTCCCGCGCTGCCCTTCGCGCTGCTCACCCCGATCGCCGAGTCGCGCCGCCGCACGTACGTTCGCCGCTTTCTCGCGCGGCGACCCGTCAGCGGCTGGCTGCTCGTACCGAAGCAGCCCGATGAGCTGCTCGGCGACGTGGCATGGATGGACGACGAACTGGCACGAACACACGATGCGACCCGGCGCTTCGAGAGCGCGGAATGGACGCTGATTCGCTACGATGAGCACCGGCGCGCGCCCGCTGTACGCGCGCGCGAAGAGCGAGCGCGCTGACGACCCGCGCCGAGGGCGCTGACTGTCTCGTCACGCCTCACGATAGAAGGCGAGCAGGTCGGGATTCGCGAGTAGCCAATCCGCGGTCGCCACGAGCCCGTCCGCCAGCGCGCGGCGCGGCGCCCAATCGAGCTCCGCGGAGATGCGCGCGATGTTCGCGACCCACACGCTCGTGTCCCACTGGCGGGCAGCCATCGAGCCCCAGTGCGGCTCGGCCTCGATCTTCAGCGCGCGTCGCGCAATCTCGACGAGCTCGCCCAGCTTGGTCTGCACCCCGGAGCCGACATTGAGCACCGCCCCCATGTCGGCGAGGGGTCGCTCAGCCGCCGCGAGGTAGGCGTCCACCACGTCGTCAACGTACACGAAGTCCCGGGCCGTGTCGGGATTCGCGAGGGGCGGAAGCGTACCGGCGAGCCCGTTGACAATGAGGCGAGGTACGAGCCGCGTCGGCTCCTCGTGCGGGCCGTAGACCGAATACAGGCGAAGCGTCGGAATCCGGGCGCCACGTGCCTGCGCCATGTACCGGCAGAATATCGTCGCGCCGACCTTCGTCACGGCATAGTAGCTGTTCGGCTCGACGAGCTCGCGCTCGTCAGGCGCGTGATCCTTGTAGCCATACTCGGAAGACGACCCTGTATTGACGATCACCTCCGCGCCCGCATCGAGCGAGGCCGTGACGACGTTCATCGTACCGAGCATGTTCGTCTCGACCATCTGGCGCCAATCGGTCTGCGCGGGGTAGGCCCCGTGAACCGCCAGATGAAAGACCCACTCGGGCCGAGCATCGACGATTGCCGCGCGCACACCCTCCGTGTCGCGGAGATCCACACCGTGCACACGTACGTCGCCAGCGAGCGCGCGCGTGCGCCAGGGTGCGCTCGCGGCGCGGAGCAACAGGTGGACGTCGTGCCCGTCCGCCACGAGCCGCCGCGCCACGTTCGCGCCGACGAAGCCCGAGGCACCTGTCACGACGACCCGCCTCATCATGGCGCGAGCGCTACCTGATGCGCGTGGCGACCATGACGTAGACGGCGCACGCGAGGGCGTTGACTGCCGGCACCCGCTCGACGATCGGCTCGACCGCTTTCATGGCGCGCGCCAGCCAGTCGGGCGAGAACATCGGCACGAAGCCGGCGAACCGGAGATCGGTCACCCGCCCTCCTGCCCCGGCTACCCAGTTGCCGAGCTGCCGCGAGGAGTACGACTTCTCGGCGTGCTCGCGATGATAGGACGACAGCTTCTCGATCGCTTTCAGCCCGATGTTATTGCCGTTTGGTTCGTGGATAATGACCGTGGGTGCCAGCCGAAATGCCTCCCGGATCATGTCGCGTGGATCATCATCATGGTGCAGGATGCTCTGCACGAGGACGACGTCGAAGCTGTCGGGCTCGTAGGCGAGGTGGTGGGCGTCCCCCACCGCGAAGGTGATCGGACGTGTTCCCTTGTTCGCTTCGGCGACGGCGATCGCACCGCTCGCGCCGTCTACACCGACCATCGCGCGAGGCCGGCCACGATCCCAGAACCGGAGCGTGTAGAAGCCGTCGCCGCACCCCATGTCGAGCACGGAGCTTCCCTCGAGCAAGCCCGTCTCGAGGATGATGTCCGTCGTCCGCTGCGTCGCGAGCCGGGTGCTGATTCGAGTGCTCGTCGTGTAGACGTAGCCCGCGTGCTGCTCGACATCGCGGTTGAACACCTCGACGTTCCGAAGTCTGTTGCTCACGCTTCGTCCCATTCGCTCACGCCGGCTTCTGCGCGACGAGATACTGGTTGCCGAGCGCGACGGCGACGCGAGCACGGCCGAGGCGAGTGGCGCGCAGCGCGCCGAGGACGCCACGCTTCAGCGCCGACGGTAGCGGGACGAGGCGCGCCACGTACTGGAGCGTGTACGTGTTGCGCGCTCCGCGCACCCGCCGCACCCGGAACCCGCGGCCAGCGAAGAGCCGAGCCATCGTGCGCCGGTCGTAGAGGTACGTATGCTCGATGTCCACGATCGGGCTGCGGTCCCGGAGGACCCGCGCCGACAAGGCGCCGACGTCGTGGTTGAGGCAGAGCATCAGCCCGCCTGGCCGGAGCAGACGGAAGCACTCGTCCAGCAGCGCCGCCGGTTCCGGAAGGTGATCGAGCACCTGGAAGAGGCAGATGACGTCGAACGATGCCGCGTCGAAGAGCCCGGGCCGCATCACGTCGCAGACGATGCCAGGCCGTCGCTCGGGCGACGCGGCAGCTACCGCCGCACGTGACGGCTCGACGCCGCGCACGTCCGCGTAACCCTGCGCTGCCGCCTCCTCGAGAAAGAAGCCGTTCCCGCAGCCGATCTCGAGGAGCCGGCCCTTCCGGACGCCGAGCTCCTCGAGCTCGGCGAGGTAGCGACCGTACGTTCGCTGGAGATTGGCGACTTCGTCGCCGTAGTTGAAGGCACTTTCCTTGTACAACCGACCGAGCACCGACGAGGCCGCGACCGGATCGGACCGCACGAGGCCGCACGCATCGCAAGTCACCATCCGAAAGTGGACCCGGTCCGGCAGCCGGCGCGCGGAAAAGACGGCGGCGTTCAGCGCGCCGGCATCGAAGTTCGCCGGGTACAACTCTGTTGCCGCGTCCGCCGTATTGCAGATCGCACAGCGCGTGGCATGCATCGCGACCCCCGTCGCGTCCGCGGCGACGTCGCTCATGACGCAGGCGCCGCTGGTGCCTCGGGCACCGCGTACCCCGCGCGCGCGGGGGCGTCGTCGCGATCGGCTGCCGCCCACGCGTGCGGGCGTGAGCGCGAGACAACCTCGCCTCGCGGCGCGTTGATCGTGCTCTCTACGATGTACGCCGGCCGCCGCTTGATCTCGTCATACATGTGCGCCAGGTACGATCCGATGATGCTGAGCGAGAGCAACTGCACCCCGCCCAGGAAGAGAATCAGCACGATGACCGTGGTGAATCCCCCCGGCGCCATCGCGGGCTGGAAGAGCCGCAGCACGATCTGTGTGAGCCCGGCGACCAACGAGAGCACCACGGTAACCAACGCCACCCACGTGATCGCGTCGATCGGCAGGTACGAAAACGAGAAGAGGGCCTTCCGCGCCCAGCCAAGATTCCGGACCAGCGAGTTCGTCGTCTCGCCGAACATGCGCTCGGGTCGCACGTACGGGACGCCGGTCTGGGAGAACCCCACCCACGCGCGCAGCCCGCGGAGGAAGCGGTTGTTCTCGGGCAAGGCGTTCAGCGCATCCACCACGCGCCGGTCCATCAGCGAGAAGTCGCCAGCGTCGAGCGGCATCGGCACGTACGACGCGGCGCGGAAGACCCGGTAGAATGCCTTGTACGCCACCTTGAGGAATCGCGTCGCGACGCGTTTCACCCGCACGCCATACACGACATCGAATCCGTCCCGCCACTTCGCGTAGAACGCCTCGATCAGCTCGGGTGGATCCTGCAAGTCGCCGTCGAGGAGAACGACGGCATCGCCCGTGGCGATGCGCATTCCACTCGTGAACGCGCTCTGCGAGCCGAAATTCCGCGAGTGATTGATGACCGTCACGCTGGGATCGGCCGCGGCCAGCTGGGCCAGCACCTGCGCTGCATCATCCGGGCTCGCATCGTTCACGAAGATGATTTCGCCGTCGACGCCGAGCTTGCGGAACACCGCCGTCAACCGTTCGTGCATGATCGGCACGGCGGGCGCGTCCCGATAACACGCGATGACGGCGCTCAGCTTCTTGCGAGCGGCCAGCGCCACCATGGAGTCAGGCGCCGGGGCGCACGCGCACGGCGCGGCACGACGGCACCGCTGTCCGGCTCACGAGGCGCTCTCGTGCAGTACGCCGCGCGCGGTCTCGACGAGCGCGTCCCGCGACAGGCCATGTAGCGCGTTCAGGTAGCGTTCGCTGCCGCTCCGACCGTCGGGCGCCGAGCGTACGCCGCACCGCACGACGCGGCAGCCGAGCGCGCGTTCACCAACGACCTCGCAGGCGAGTGACCCGAGCCCGCCCACGACATAATGCGCCTCGACCGTGAGCGCGACCGGAAACTGCGCGAGGAGCTCCGCCAGGTCGTCCGCCGGCGCCGGATTCATGCTCGCGACGACCACCACGGTGCATCCGATGCCTTCGGCGTCCAGCACGGCGGCGGCCGCCGTCGCTTCGCGGGCCACGCTCCCCATCGTCAGCATGATCAGGTCACCGCCATGCCGCACGACCTGCGCGCGACCAAGCTCGAACCGGCCGTCGAGCCCGTCGACGACATTCCGATCGTCCTTGCCGATCCGGAAATAGATGGGCCCGGGCAAGTCCCACGTCGCGGCCAGCGCCGTCCGCGTCTGCTCGAAATCGGCGGGCGCGATCACGGCGAGACCGGGGAGCATGCGCAGGGTTCCTACGTCTTCGAGCGCGTGATGCGTCGGGCCAGCCGTACCGTACTCGAAGCCGCCCCCCGTCCCGACCACCCGGACGGGCAGGCGGTGCAGTACCGGGCCATTGCGGATGAACTCGTAGGGGCGGAGCGCCGCGAACGTCGCGATCGAGTACGCGAACGGGATGAATCCGGCATCCGCCAGCCCGGTCGCGACGCCGATCATGTTCTGCTCGGCGACCCCGACATTGAAGAACCGGTCTGGAAAACGGTCCGCGAACGTCTCGAGCACCGTATACCCGAGGTCGCCGGTGAGCAACACGATTCGCGAATCCGCCGCGGCGAGCTCGGTTAGCTCCCGGATGAAAGCGCCGCGCACCCTTACCCGCCTGTCTCGGCCAACGCCTGCTCGTAGTCGGCGTCGGACATGGGCCAGTAGTGCCACTTGATCTGGCGCTCCATGTACGACACACCACGTCCGAAGACAGTCCGCGCGATCAACACGTGCGGCGGGCCACCAGCGAAGTCCAATCCCTCGATCGTGGCGGCGATGTCGTCGGTGTCGTGCCCGTCCACGTCGTGCGTGTCCCAGCCGAAGGCGCGCCACCGCTCCGCCATCGGCGAGAGGTTGAGCACGTCGTCCGTGTACCCCAGCGCCTGTTGCCCGTTCAGGTCCACGATCGCGACGAGTCGAGACAGGCGATGATGCGCGGCGAACATCACCGCCTCCCAGATGGACCCTTCGTTGCACTCGGCGTCGCTGAGCAGCACGAACGTACGCCGCTCGGAGCGTTGCAGTCGTGACGCGAGCGCGGCGCCGGCGCCGATCGAGAGCCCGTGTCCCAGCGATCCCGTGCAGAAATCCACCCCCGGCAGCTCGTGCTCCGGGTGGACGCCGAGCAGCGTTCCGTCGCCGCAATAGGTGTCGAGCGATTCACGCGAGAGGGCGCCGCGCAGGTGGAGCGCCGCATAGAGAGCGAGCGCCGCGTGGCCTTTCGACAGCACGAAACGGTCGCGGTCGGCGTGCGCCGCGTCGTCCGGCGCCGACGCGCGGAGCACGCCGCCGAACAGCGCCGCGACGATGTCCGCTACGGAAAGCGCCGAGCCGATGTGACCGACGTGCGCGCGCTTCGACTGCTCGAGGATGATTCGGCGAAGCTGCCGCGCCGACACGCCGTTCGATGTCACAATCGTCTTCACTCGCCTGTTCGATTCAGCGCTGAGGCACCCCTCGGATCTCGTTCCGACATAAGGGTAACGCGCCGATCAACAAAGGCAATGCCGCTGCCTCGTGCGGCGTGCGACGACGCCTTGCCGCATGCAGCGTTGACCGGCATCATAGGCCGCCGCATCGCGCGTCGTGGCGTGCCGTTCTCCCCCTTCGGCGACATACCTGCCCGACCGAACCGCCCGCCGCCGACCATCGTCTCCGACCGAATGAACTCCTGGCACGCGCTGCATCCCCCGTATCCCGTCACGCCCACACGCCATCGCGGCGCGGATAGCGCGCCGCGGCCCCATCCGGCGAGCGCCTGGGCAAGGTCGCGGTCGGCCGGGAAGACCGCGGACGGCGGCGGGCCGGACGGCGCCGCTCGATGCCTGGCCGGTTGCTCGGTCTGACGCGCGCACTCCGCGAGGTCTGGGCACAGGTGCTTCATGGCCCCGCAGTGCGGGCGTTCGCTCCGGCAGGTCTCGCACTCGGGTTTCTCGTGGCCGCGGCCACGGCGCTGCCGCTCCGCGGGGAGCGACTGGAGTGGGCGGCGTACCTGACTCTCGGATCGGTGTTTCCTGTCGCGCTGATCGCGCTCTCGGCACCGACCAAACGCTGGCAGCGCTGGCAGGATGCGGCTGCGGTGATCCTCGGGCTCATGTTCGTGCTCGCGTGCGCTGCGACCGCCGCCGCGCGTTTCAGAGGGACAGCGGCCCTCTTCGCGCTCGTCGCGGCGTTCGCCTTCGCGGTGCGCCGCGCGTCCGCGCGTCAGGATCAGCCCGCGCCAGCCCGCTTCCTCGTAGGCATCGCCGCGGTCGTCTTCGCCGCCGCGTGGGTGGCGGCCGAGCGCTTCGTCTGGTGGACACCGACGGCCGGCTGGTCGGCGGCCGCGCTCATCGCGTGCGCCCTCGTTTCGGCGGTGGCAGCAGAGCACCTGGCGGGGCCGCTGACGGGACCTGTGCGAATGCCGCGCCTCGTCGCGCACGCGGGGGACGCGGGCGCACTGCTCTTCCTGGCGCTCGCCTCCGTGCGCGCCGACCGGCTCTTCAGCCCGGACGCGCTGCATCACTGGGCCTTCTTTACCGGCGCCGCGCAACTGGTGCGTGAGGGCGGCTGGCTGCTGTGGGACGTGCCCTCGCAATACGGATTTCTCAGCACGCTCGCCCTTGCCGCATTCCCGGCGGGCAGCGTATGGCAGGCGTTGTATCTCATCAACTCGCTGGTGCTCTTCCTGTCCGCGGTATTCCTCTACTGGCTGCTTCGAAACCTTCGCCCGACTTTCACGGGGCGCGCCTTCGCGCTCTTTGCGACGGTGTCTGCGGTGTTTCTCATCCCCGGGAATGTGTACTATCGGTTCGGACCGCAGGAGTATCCCAGCGCGGGGGCGATGCGGTTTGTCTGGTGCTATGTGCTGCTCGCCGTTCTCGTGTGGGCGTGCCGCCGCGATGACGCGCCGGCCAGGCACGCCGCCATACTGATCGTCGGCAACGTGGCCTGGCTCCTTGGATGCCTCTGGTCCGTCGAGAGCCTGGCTTATTCGTCCGCAATCTGGCTACCGGCGTTCGCCGTCCTTGCGTGGCGCTGGACCGGCGCCGCCACCGCTGAGAGGCGGCCACGATGGCGTACCCGCCTGGAGTGGGCGCTCCTCCCCGCCGGCCTCGCCGCGCTCATGATCTCAGCGATCGAACTGGGCTACCGGACGGGGCTCGGCCACGGCCCGGACTGGTGGGCGTTTGTCGAGTACGTCGTGCCGTACGCTTCCGGCTCGTTCTCGTCGCCGATCGACCGGGGCGGGCCAGTGGCGACGCTCGTCCTCGGCTTCTGCGGGTTGGCGATGGTGCTCCGGCACGCGATGACGGCGGCGCTCCGGCCGGCAGCGCTCGCCCCGGCCTTTGGCGCGTGGGCGACGTTGTGGGCGACGGCGAGCTACTACGTTGGCCGGAGCAATCCCAACTACATCGCGCCGTTGCTCTGCACCGCCGCCGCCGTTGCGCTCGGTTTGCCCACTCACTCCGGAGACATCCGGGATCCGACGGCGCTTCCGCGTCTCCTCCTCGTGCCGGCTATCGCGATCATCGCGCTGTCCGGAATCGGCCAGCCGGAGCAACTCTGGACGTTCGCTTACGGGCTACGAGAGGGATTCGAGCCGAACCTCAGCAGGCGGTTGCCGCGGCTCGAGGCAGACGTCACGCGCCTGTTCGCGACTGCGGAGGTCGGCCCTCAGGATGGCATCGTCGTGGTGAGCCGCTATCCGTTGGCCGAGGCGAACGACCCAAGCGAGCCGCCCAGCCGGACGGCGCGACCGGCGATTGCTCGCGCCTGGCTCCCCGCGGTGCCGTTCGCCGCTTTGACACCGATTCCCGAAGCGCGGCGCCGCACGTACGTCGCGCGCTTCATCGATCGCACGCGGGCGGGCGGCTGGCTGCTCGTCCCGCGGCAAACGGATACGCTGGTGACCGACGCGTCGTGGCTATACGACCAGCTCTCGCGGACGCACGATGTCACGCGGCAGTTCGAGACTCCGACCTGGCGCCTGCTCCGCTACGACTTCCGCCGGCCGGCGGGCGACTCGCGCCCGAACGGCCACCCGATCCGCTGACTGCGACACCCCGCGCTGTCGTCGCCCCCTGGTGTCGGGAGCCCGGCAGCGCTCAACGTCGGAACGCGCGCCGGAACATGGCGTCTACACCGTGGCGATGGCGACGCCCTGCTGCCGCAGCCGGCCGACGAACGCTTCGTCGAGCCGGGCCCGCACGATGAGCTCTTCCCCTTCATTCCGCTGCTCGAGCACCTCTCCCGCGCGGTGGATCTCCGCCATCAGGCGGCCAGCCGTCGCTGGAGGAAGCCGCAGCTCGGCGACCGGCCTGAGCTTGCGAACCTGTCCGAGCAGGGAGCGACGCAGAGGCTCCAGGCCACCCTCCGTCACCGCGGACACGAACACGGAGTTCGGCAACAAACTCGAGATGCGCTCGTGCAGCGCGAGCAGATCCTCCTGCTCCAGGCGATCGGTCTTGTTGAACACATAGAGGACCGGCTTCTCGCCGACCCCTAGCTCTTCGAGCACGCCGACGACGACCTGGCGGTGCTCCTCCCACATGGGATGGCTCGCGTCGATCACGTGGAGCAACAGATCGGCGTCCTGCGTTTCTTCGAGTGTTGCTCGGAAGGACGCCACCAGATGGTGGGGGAGCTTCCGGATGAAGCCGACCGTATCCGTCAGGAGGATCTGGTTGTTCTCGCCCAACCCGACCTCGCGCGTGAGCGGATCGAGCGTCGCGAACAGGCGATCCTCGACGAGCACGTCCTTCGCGTGCGCGAGCGCACGCAACACAGAGGACTTGCCGGCGTTCGTGTACCCGACGAGCGACGCCTTGAACCTGTCGCGCCGCGACCCGCGCTGGACTTCGCGCGTCCGCTGTACGTCCTCCAAGCGGCCGCGAAGGAGCTTGATCCGATGTCCGATCAGGCGCCGATCAGTCTCGAGCTGCGTTTCGCCCGGCCCGCGCATCCCGATGCCGCCGCGAAACTTCTCGAGATGTGCCCACATGCGCGTGAGGCGCGGCAGCATGTACTCGAGCTGCGCCAACTCGACCTGCATTCGCGCCTCACTCGTGCGCGCGCGCGTCGCGAAGATGTCGAGAATCAGCTCCGCGCGGTCCATCACGCGCTTCCCGACCGCCTGCTCGATGTTCCGACCCTGGGCCGGCGTCAGCTCGTCATCGAAGATGATGAGCGTCGCGCCCGCTTCGGTCGCCCGGTCGCGCAGCTCCTCGATCTTGCCCTTGCCCAGGTAGGTCGCGGAGTCCGGACGCGCGAGCTGCTGCACCAGCTCGCCAACGACCGTCGCGCCCGCGGTATCCGCGAGTTGTCCGAGCTCCTCGAGGTGTTCCGTCACCTGGCGCCGCGCCTGCGAGCCTTTCGTCGGCGCACCGACAAGTATTGCCCGCTCGGCCGGAGCCGCGAGCGAGATCATGTCTCTGGAAATGTGTTCAGCCTCTGGATCGGGGTGTGGTCACGGGAGAACGCGCGGGGAGAATCGGCTCACGCGCGGCGCTCACCGCGTCGTGCCGCTGAGCGCGGAGAAGCGCCCGCGGCGGTCGTACGGAATCGTGTAATTCCCGACCGCGGATCCCACGGTGATGTCGCCGGTCACCCGGTAGTTCACGGTGCCGGAGTTCAGCAGCTCGCGCCCGACAGTCCCGATGCCAGCCCACTTGAAGTCGAGCGGCAGCCGAACGGTCGTCGAATCCTTGCTCTGCACCGTGAATCGCGCGTCTGTCGCTCCGGTACCGAACTCCACCGAGTCCACCCAGAGCTTGTACGAGAGCCGTGTGCCGTCGAGCCGGAAGTTGTTCGGGTTGTAGACGCC
This sequence comes from Gemmatimonadaceae bacterium, assembly GCA_037720885.1. GTDB lineage: Bacteria > Gemmatimonadota > Gemmatimonadetes > Gemmatimonadales > Gemmatimonadaceae > JACMME01. The sequence continues at coordinate 10,423 of JBBJNN010000142.1, forward strand.
TAGGTTGATGTCGAGGGAGCCGCCGGTCAGGCCCAGGCCGTTGATTTTCACGCCCTGGAAGGTGACCACCGGCTCCTCGAAGCCACCACGGCCGAGACTCTTGCATCCCGCGCCGGCGGCGATCACCGCCGCGGCTACGAACACTGCTGCCTTCCGCATAGCTCGCTCCCTCATCAAGCGTGGTTCACCCTTCGCCCCGCTCGTCGGCCGCGTGCCCCTTCGTTCGCAGCTCGGCCCACCAGGCGAGACGCTTCGCGATCTCCCGCTCGAACCCGAATCGCCCGGGCTCGTACAAGACGGTTCCGCGGAGCTCATCCGGCAGATACGCCTGCGGGACGTACCCCTCGACCGCGTCGTGTGCATACTGATACCCGCGACCATACCCCAGTTCCTTCATCAGCGGGGTCGGCGCGTTCCGGATGTGGAGCGGCACGAGCGCCGCCGGTGTCTCCCGCGCCGCGTCGAGCGCGGCACCGAGCGCGGCCTTGGCGGAGTTGGACTTCGGCGCGGTGGCGAGGTAGATCGTCATTTCCGCCAGAGGCAGATAGCCTTCCGGCGCACCCAGCATATGATAGGCATCTCGCGCCGCGACCGCGAGTTGCAGCGCCGCCGGATCCGCCAGGCCGACGTCTTCGGCTGCCATCGCGATCGCTCGGCGGAAGATCGTCATCGGATCCTCGCCGCCGTCGAGCATCCGCGCCATCCAGTACAGCGCGCCCTGCGGGTCGCTCCCGCGCAGCGACTTGTGATAGGCCGAGAGCAGATTGAAGTGCTCCTCGCCACTCTTGTCGTATCGCGCGAAGCGTTTCTGCA
>JBBJNN010000143.1:0-11177 GCA_037720885.1 Gemmatimonadaceae bacterium
CGCCTAGTTATGCACGTTATTATTGCTTCACACCACTAGCCCATGCCCTTCTCTGGCTCCCCACTCGCTCGCGCGACGGCCGACAGTGGATCCCGCGGGCGATTCCCCTAGGCGTGGCCCTGGGTAGCCGCGGGGCACCGCTTCGTCTCGGCGTGGTGGGGTGCGGCGCCGTGACCGAGCGGTACCACCTGCCTCCGCTGCTCGCCTCGCCGGACATACGCGTCGTCGCGTTCGCCGACCCGGCGCTCGAGCGTGCGCGCGCCCTCGCGAAGCGAGCCGGCGCGGCGCTCGCCTTGGGCAGTCACGAGGAGCTGCCGGGGAAGGTCGACATGGCCCTGGTCGCGGTTCCGAACGCCTTACACGAGCCGGTCGCGATCGACCTCCTCAGCGCCGGCGTGCACGTCCTCGTCGAGAAGCCAATGGCGCGCTCGGCCGCGGAGTGCGACCGCATGCTCGCCGCTGCGGCCGCGGCAGGCGTCGTGCTCGCCGTCGGACACGACTTTCGTCACTTCCCGGTGGCGCGCTTCGCACGGGATCTCTTCGCTGCCGGGCTCCTTGGCGCCGTCCGGCGCGTCGACGTGCGGCAGAGCACCGGCCTCGGTTGGCCGAGCGTCTCGACCGCGGTGCTCTCCACCGTGGCTGGGGGCGGCGTCCTCATCGACTTCGGCGTGCACACGTTCGATCTCCTGCTCTGGTGGCTCGGCGATCTGCGCGCGGTCGCGTACCGGGACGACGCGGCGGGCGGCGTCGAGGGCGAGTGCGAGTGCGAGCTCGAGCTCGAGGGCGGCGCGCCGGTCCACGTCGAGCTCAGCCGGACGCGTGTGCTGCGCGACACGACGGTCGTGGAGTGCGAGCGCGGCACCATCGAGTTGGGCGTGTTCGAGCCGGCGGTCATCCGGCTCTCGCTCCCGGGTGGTCGCCCGGCGCTCGCCGGAGGCATCCCCGACCCGCGGTTCGAGCGCTCCCCCCTGCAGACCGTATTCGCGCGCCAGCTCGCCGACGTCGTCGCCGCCATCCGGGGTGACGGCCAGCCGCTGGTCAGCGGGCACGACGGGCGACGTGCCGTCGCGCTCGTCGAGGCGTGCTACGCGCTCAGGCAGCCCATGCGGCGGCCGTGGGACTACCCGGAAGCGTATGCGTCGGTCGGGAGGACGGGCCCATAGGCGCGCCGCGCGATCTCGCGGGAGCGAACGTCCTCGTCATCGGCGCGGGAGGCTTTCTCGGCGGGCGACTCGCCGAGCGGCTCCACGTGGAGCGGGGCGCCCGGGTGCGCGTTCTCGTCCGCCGGGTGATGAGCGCTGCCCGGCTCGCCCGCTATCCGGTCGAGGTGGTAGTCGGCGACATCCTCGGCCCGCGTGCCGTCGCCGAGGCGGCGGACGGCTGCGACGTCATCTTCAACTGTGCGAAGGGGAAGGGCCCCGACGCGGCACTGCGGCGCGCGGTGGACGTCGACGGCGTGCGTCACGTCGTGGAAGTGGCACGGCGCGCTGGAGCGCGCGTGGTTCACGTGAGCACCATGGCGGTGTACGACCTGCCTCGTGATGGCGACCTGACTGAGCACGCGCCGGACGCGCAGAAAGGCGATGCCTACTCGGACGCGAAGCTCGCGGGCGAGCGTCTCGCACTGGAGCTCGGCGCGCACCACGGGGTGCCGGTGGTGGTGATCCAACCCACGGTCGTCTACGGACCATACGCCGACGTCCACGGATCCGAGATCATCGAGGAGCTGCGCACGAGTCGGATGCTCGTGGTCGAGGGCGGCACGGGCGTCTGCAACGCGGCGTACGTCGATGACGTCGTCACCGCCTTACTGCTCGCGGCGACGAGCGACCGCGCGCCAGGCGAGCGATTCCTCGTCTCCGGACCGGAGTACCCGACGTGGCTCGAGTTCTTCGCGTCGTTCGAGCGCATGCTTGGTGTGCAGAGGACCGTGTCGCTGTCCGAGGCGGAGGCGCTGGCCCTGTGGCGTCGGTCACGACGGACCCCCTGGCTCCTCCCCGAGGCGCTACGCGCTGTGCGGGAAAGCCGCGCGCTCCGCGGGCGGTTGCTCGCGACGCGGGAGGGTGCCGCGGCACGGCGGCTTGCCGAGCGTGCGCTACGGAAGCTCCTCGTGGCACCAGCGCACGAGCCGGGACCGCAGGAGGCGCGTGATTCGTCCGAGGACGAGCTGCCGCTCGTGCCGCTCCGCCCCTGGCTGGTGCGCTACCTGGCCATCAAGCCGCGCGTCCGGATCGACAAGGCGCGCGAGCTCCTCGGCTACGAGCCCGTCTTCCGGCTCGACGAGGGTATGCGCCTGACAGAGCACTGGGCGCGTTGCACCGGGCTGCTCGGATAGCGGAGCGCGACGCGTTCTGGTTCCCGCTACTTGATGGATCCCGCTGGCAGCGAGTAGAGGAGCCGGATCGTCGCGCGGTCGGCGTCGGAGAGCTCGCGGACGCGGACGCGGGCGGTCATGATGTTCGAGGTGTCCGAGGTGTGGTCGAGGCCCAGGAGGTGGCCTACCTCGTGGAGCGCGATCGCGCGGATCGAGGCACCGTCGAGCGCCTCGCCCTTGTTGTGGTGCAGGGCGAGGGTGATGTTCCCGCCGACGATCCACCAGCGCCGGTCGCGCGACCAGAGCGTCTTGCCGCTGATGGCTTCGTCGAAGTGGTCGGTCCAGGCCACGCGGATGTCTGCGTCGGCCGAATCCACGACGAAAGTGAAGCGGACCGGGATGCCGAGGCGCGCCCACTGATCGAACGCGTCGCGGACCTGACCCTTGAACTCCGCGTGCCAGTCGGCGATCGCCGCGCCATCGGCGACCCACACACGGAGCGGGTCCTCCACGCGCTCCCGCCACCGCGTGAGCGCCGAGTCGCGACCGAGCAGCACCTCGCCAATGTACGTGCCCTGCTCGCCGCGCCGGATGCGTGTGCGCGTCTCCTCCGAGTCGCCCGAGAGCGCGCCGGCCAGCGCAGCCTCCGTGACTGTGATGTCCGGCTTCGTGCCGGTGCGTGGGTGTCGGCGCGTGCTCGTGGCCGGCGCGAGCGCGGCAGCTTGCGAGGTGGCGTACGCGGCGGCGGGCTGCTCGCCTGCCGCGCGCCGCTCGCGGGCGGCGTGAGCGGCCCCGAGGGCGAGTGTGGCGAGCAGGGCGACATGGAGGAGGGCGCGCTTCATGGCTCGGCGGGTGCGACGATTGCGGCGGGTGGTGCGGGGGGAGGTGGCGGGTGGAGTCCCAGCGATCGGGAGCCCTCAGCGTGATGACGATCCGGGTGCGCGAACGGCACGCGAACGGCACGCGAACGGCACGCGGCCGGTGGGCGGCCGGTGGGCGGACAAGGTGTGGTCAGCCGGAGCGCGGCGCGTAGATTGTGGCGGGCGCGGTCCGGGCGCGGCGCGCGCCTACTTCCGCGGGGAGTGTGTGAGATTGGGCAAGCATCGCGATGAACCAGGCAGGCCATCGGGCCGTGGCGGAATGGCCGGGCCGCGCGGCGCGGAGCCGGGCACCGCGCGGCTGACCGGGCCGCTGTCTGCGGCGCCGGGCATACCGGAGGCCGGGCTCACACCGCAGGAATCGGAGGTGCTGCGCGCGGCCGAGCTCCGGGCGCGCGCGCGCGCCGAGCGTCTCGGGCAGCTCGCCATGGCGCTATCGGAAGCGTCCACGCTCGATGACGTGCTCTCCGTCGCCGTGCGGGCGGTGACGGCCGCGTTCGCGGGGAGCGGCACGGTCGTCACGCGACTCGTCGCGGATGGGAGCGAGCTCGAGATCCTGCGCGCGCACGCTCTCCCGGACTCCCTTGCCGCCACGTGGCAGCGCTTCCCGCTCGCCGCGCCCGTGCCGCTGGCCGTCGTCGCGCGCACGGGTGAGTCCATCTTCCTCGAGTCGCGCGCCGATTGGTACGCGCACTTCCCATCGCTCGCCGATGCACTCGAGGCGACCGGGCACCACGCGAACGCGGTGCTCCCCCTCGTCGCGCAGGGGCGCGTGACCGGGGCGATGGGCATCGCGTTCGACCGCTCGTGCTCGTTCGACGAAGATGAGCGAGCGCTCGCCGTGGCGATCGCGCGGCAGTGCGCGGTGGCGATCGAGCGCGCATACCTGTTCGACGACGCGCGTCGTGCGCGCATGGAGGCGGAGCGGTCGAATAAGGCGAAGAGCGAGTTCCTCGCCGTGATGAGCCACGAGCTGCGGACGCCGCTCAACGCCATCGGCGGCTATGCGCAGCTCCTCGAGCTCGAGATCCACGGCCCGATGACCGGCGCGCAGCTGGAAGCCATCCGACGCATTCAGAAGAGCCAGATGCACCTCCTCGGGCTCATCAACGAGGTCCTGAACTACGCCCGCGTCGAGACGGGCAATGTTGCCTACGAGATCACGGCCGTGCCCGTGGACCAGATGGTCGTCACCTCGGAGCTACTGCTCGCACCACAGGTGCGCGCGAAGGGGCAGTCGTTGAGCTTCGCCTCGTGCGACCGGACGCTCGCCGTGCGTGCCGACCGTGAGAAGCTGCAGCAGATCATCCTGAACCTCCTCTCGAACGCCGTGAAGTTCACCGACCGCGGAGGCGCGATCTCTCTCTCGTGCTCGGCGGAGCGCGAGATGGTCGCCATCCGGGTCGCCGACACGGGGTGCGGGATCGCGCCGGATCATCTCGAGCGTGTGTTCGAGCCGTTCGTGCAGGTCGACGCGCGCCGCACACGCAGGCAGGAGGGCACCGGGCTCGGACTCGCCATCAGCCGCGATCTCGCGCGCGGCATGGGCGGCGACCTGACCATCGAGAGCGCAGTGGGCCGCGGCTCGACGTTCATGCTCACGCTCCCCGCAGCCTGAAGCGTTTCACCGATGGTGGCTGACGCCGGACGGCTGCTCGAGCCCGTCCTCGCGCTCCACGATCGCATCTGTGCGTCCGTGGTGGACGCCTGCGCCGGGCAGGCGACGGAGGAGCTCGCGGCCGTCGCGGCTGACGAGGTAGGCGACACCATCTATGGCGTGGACCGGGTGAGCGAGGCGATGCTGGTGGAGGGGCTGCTCGACCTCGCGCGCGAGGAGCCGCTCGTGCTCGTGGCCGAGGGGCTCGCCGGCGGCACACTCACGCTGCCGCGCGGCGCACGCGATGCCGACTGCCGCTGGCGCCTCATCGTCGATCCGATCGACGGTACGCGCGGCCTCATGTACGGGAAGCGGAGTGCGTGGATCCTCACCGGCGTCGCGCCGAACCTGGGGGCGGGCACACGACTCTGCGACATCGTGCTCGCGGCGCAGACGGAGATCCCGCTCGTCAAGCAGCACCTCGCCGACCAGCTCTGGGCCATCCGCGGCCGCGGCGCGCACGGCCGGCGTGTCAACCGCTTCACGGGGGAGAGCGAGCCGCTCGCGCTCCGGCCGTCGCGCGCCGACACCACGGCACACGGCTTCGCGACGGTCGTGCGCTTCTTCCCCGGCGCGCGCGACGTGCTCGCCGCCATTGATGACGAGATCGCGCGCGAGCTGCTCGGCCTCCCGGCACCGGGGAAGGCGGCGTGCTTCGAGGACCAGTACCTCTCCACTGGCGGGCAGCTCTACGAGCTGATGGCCGGACATGACCGGTTCATCGCGGATCTGCGCCCGCTCCTCCAACCGGTGTTCGCCGAACGGGGGCTGCCGCCGGCGCTCTGCTGCCACCCGTACGACATCTGCACCGCGCTCATCGCCGAGGAGCTGGGTGTGGTGCTCACGGGAGCAGATGGCGAGCCGGTGGACGCGCCGCTCGACGTGGAGGCCGATGTCACGTGGGTGGGCTACGCGAACGCTGCACTCCGCGCGCGGGTGGAGCCCGTGCTGCAGCGCGCGCTGCGCCGGCGCGGGCTCCACCCGCCATCGTTACCCGCTGCCACCGCACCTGCTGGCACTACGTGACCGCCGACCTGCGCGACCGCTCCCTCGACGTGCCCGACGACGCCCTACAATAGCCTCGCCGGCGACTCCCAGCGCCCCGTCTCTGCCGAGCGGAACAGCGCGTCAATGACCGCCATGTTCGCGATGGCGTCTTCCAGCGCCACCGGCACGGTGCCGCGGCCGCGGACCGCCGCGGAGAACCGCTCGCCCTGCAGCGCGAACTGATCCGCCGCGGGCAGCTCGAACGTTTCGTTGCCGCCGCCGAGCACGTCGCGGCCGTCGTCGACGATGATGCGGACGCGATGGTCGGCCGGTGGGCTGAACGGGACCGGGACCTCGATCCGCCCACGTGTACCGAGCACCTGCATTCGCTGGTAGTGCACGAGCTGCCCCGCGCAGGTGAAGCTCGCCTGGCCGAGCGGGAAGCGGAGGAGGGCGGAGGCGAGGCGATCCACGCCGAACTCGGGGTCGCGCTCCAGCATGGCGATGACGCCGACCGGCTCGGCGCCGAACAACCAGCGCGACATCGTGATCGGGTAGCAGCCCACATCCATCAGCGCACCACCGCCGTAGTCGGGGCGGCTGCGGATGTCGGCCGGGTCGCGCCGGTAGTAGCTGAAGTGCCCGACGACGAGCCGCAGCTCGCCGATGCGGCCCGCCTCGATCAGCTCGCGGACCGCGAGCCACTGCGGGTGCGTCCGCACCATGAACGCCTCGCCGACCTGCACGCCCGCGCGGTCGCGCGCCGCGACGAGCGTGCGCGCCTCCGCGGCGGAGAGGGCGATCGGCTTCTCGCACAGCACGTGCTTCCCGGCTTCCGCCGCACGGAGCGACCACGGTACGTGCAGGTGATTGGGGAGTGGATTGTAGACGGCCTCGACGTCCGGGTCGGCGAGTAGCTCCTCGTACGAGCCGTAGGCGCGCGGGATGCCGAGCGCGTCCGCCGCGGCGCGCGCCTTCCCGATGTCGCGCGATGCGATGGCCACCACGCGCGAGCGCGCGCCGTTCTGGAGTGCCGGGATCATCCGCCGGACAGCGATGTTCGCGGCGCCCAGCACGCCCCAGCGGACCGGCGTGTCCGTGGCGTCCGTGGCGTCCGTGGCGTCCCGGTCCTCGCCCGGCGCGAGTACTTCACGCCCACGCGCGCTCGCTCCGTCGGTCGGGATTCGATCGGTCATCCCGCGGAGTTTCCGCGCCAGGGGCTCCGATGGCAAGAAGCGCGGCGCGTGCATTCCGCGCTCGCCACCGCGCGGGCCGGTGGCTGCTGCCTCGCCGCTATCTTTCGGCAGACTCTCGACTGCGAGTGATGGGATGACGGAACTGAGCAGGCGCGACGCGATCCGCCTCATGGGCGCGGGCGCGGCCGGACTGGCGGCGAGTGCCGCCACCGGAGCTTCGATCGGCGCGGCGACCCCGGCGGCCGCACTGCTGACCCGCCGTATCCCCTCGTCGGGCGAGTCAGTGCCGGTGATCGGCCTCGGCACCTGGCAGACCTACGACGTCGGCCGCGACCCCACCGCGCGTGCCGCACTCGAGGATGTGCTCGGCGCGTTCGCGGCCGTGGGTGGCAAGGTGGTGGACTCGTCGCCGATGTACGGCTCCTCCGAGGAGGTGGTCGGCGACCTCGCCGCCAAGCTCGCGCTGCGTCCCAAGCTCTTCGTCGCCACAAAGGTCTGGACATCGGGGAAGGCGCGCGGCATCGGGCAGATGGAGAGCTCGCTGCGGAAGCTGCGTGCCGACCCGGTTGACCTGATGCAGGTGCACAACCTGCTGGATGTGAGCACGCACCTGGACACGCTGGCCGAGTGGAAGCGCGCGGGACGTGTGCGCTACGTGGGGGTGACCCACTACACGGCCGGTGCCCACGACGACGTCGCGCGGGTACTCGCGACGCATCCTGTGGACTTCGTCCAGATCAACTACTCCGTTGGCGAGCGTGGCGCCGAGCGGCGGCTCCTGCCGCTGGCGCGCGAGCGGGGTATTGCCGTGATCGCCAACCGCCCGTTCGCGGGCGGCGATCTCTTCAGCCGCCTGCGCAGCCGGCCGCTGCCGCCGTGGGCCGCGGAGATCGACTGCGACAGTTGGGCGCAGCTGCTCCTCAAGTTCGTCGTCTCACATCCGGCGATCACCTGCGCCATCCCCGCGACGTCGCGGGTGGCGCATCTCCGCGACAACATGAAGGGCGGCGCGGGCCGGCTGCCGGACGAAGCGCTCCGCGCGCGGATCGCGGCGGAGGCAGTGTAGCCGGAGCCCGCGCGCTCCGGCGCACGGGGCTCGTGAAGCTCATGGCGCTCGACCCGTCATATCCTCGCGACGCACGCCCTCGATCGCGAGCACCAGGTCCGGGCCGAAGGCACGCGACGGCGTCTGGAAGCCCGGGCACGCGTCGCCGCGCAGCGCCCGCCGCACGCACTCCACCGCCGAACGCACGGTGAATTCGTAGCCCTCAGGGCCGAAAAGTCGCGCCGCCGCGCGCGCACCGGCATCGTCGGAGGCCTCGGCCCAGAAGCGACTCTGTCCGCGCGCCCGCTGCTCCAGGGTCGGCCCGGCCGGCATGCGGCGCACGAGCGACGCGAGCCAGCGCTGCACGGGCGGCGACGCGAGGAGTGGCAGCGCGACGCGGCCGTAGCGCATCGCGAGGCGTAGGCTGGTGGGGATGGCCATGTAGACCTCCACGTTCGGGATGCCCGTGCTGTGGTAGGCGGTGGATACGTCCCCCCAGGGCATCGTCGTCACGCGCGCTGGGCCGTCGCCGAAATCCACGGCGCGCACTCGCCACGCCGGCGGCACCCGGACGATGCGCCCCTCGCGCCGCACCGCGCCACCGCCGTCGATGTTCTGGAGGGACGTGAGCGCGGTGCCGCGCGACAGCCGCCCCCCGATCCCCTGGATGGCAATGGTCAGCCGCGTGGCCGACGGCAGTTGCCGGGCGACGTAGGCCGCGAGGCAATCGCTCGGCACGACGTCGAAGCCGACGCCTGGCAGTAGCATCACCCCCGCGCGCTCCGCGTCGGCGCCGCGCGCGGCCATCGCCTCGAAGACGGCCATCTCGCCCGTGATGTCGAGGTAGTGCGCGCGCCGGCGGAGGCAGGCGTCGGACACCTGCCGCGCCGTGTGTGCGAACGGGCCAGCGCAATTGAGCACGAGGGGGTGCTTGCTGTGGATCGCGGCCACCGCCGCGTCGAGCGCTGCCGGGTCGTCGAGCGCCGCCGCGCGGTGCGGGAGGCCGAGCTCCCCGGCGAGCCCGGCGACCGCCTCGGCGCGGCGGCCGGCCAGGACGGGGCGGAGGCCGGTGGCGGTGGCGCGGCGCGCGATCAGCTCGCCCGTGTAGCCAGTGGCGCCATACAGGAGAAAGTCACCGCACTCGTGGGGCATCGCGTCAGGCATCGAGTTCGTCCGGTGTGGTCGTGTGCAATCGAGAGAGTCCTCGGGTGCGACGGTGCTCGCCGCGGCGGAGGCCGGCGCGACTTGCCGGCGATGCCGCTATCCTCCATTTTGGAGGAACACCGGAGGCACCATGGCTACCCTCAACATCAAGAACCTGCCCGACGCCCTCTACCGCAAGCTCAAGGCGCGGGCGAAGCATCAGCGCCGCTCTGTCGCGCAGGAGGTCACGCACATCCTCGCGGAGACGCTGGCCGAGCCGGAGCCGGTTTCCATCCAGGCGCTGCGTGGCCTCGGAAAGGAGCACTGGCGGGGCGTGGACGCCGCGGCGCACGTTGAGCAGGAGCGGCGTACGTGGGATTGACCGCGGCGCTCGGCCCGGGGCGAATCGCCCTGGACACCGCGGTATTCATCTACTTCATCGAGGAGCATCCCGCCTATCTTCCGCTGATCGCGCCGCTCTTCGCCGAGGTCGATGCGGGTGCGCGGGAGATCGTTACGTCCGCCCTCACCCTGCTCGAGGTAGTTGTCGTGCCGTACCGTGCGGGCGACGGCCCCCTGGCCGCGCGCTACGAGGCGGTGCTGACCCGCAGCCGCGGGTTGCGACTGGTCGAGCTCGATCGCGCGCAGCTCCGTACGGCGGCGCAGGTCCGGGCGCTACACGGCGTGCGGACCCCCGACGCCCTCCAGTTGGCGGCCGCGCTCTCCGAGCGCTGTGCGGCGTTCGTGACGAACGATCGCCGGCTCCCCGCCCTCCCAGGTCTGCGCGTCCTGCAGCTCGACGACCATCGCTGATCGTGCGCGATCGGCGGGGAGCCACGACGTGTGGCGCATGTCTGCAACAACATGAAGCCGCGGCCGGTCGCTTCCCGGACGACACGCTGAGGGCGCGCATCCCCGCCCCTTGCGGGCGGCGCGCGCCGGATATCATGCTAGCCCTGTCATCCCTCGGAACGCACGTCGCGGACCCCGTCATGAAATTCGCCAGATTCGCCTCGTCCTTCACCACAGCCGCCTCCCGCGCCATCACGCCCGCCTCCCTCGGCCCGCGGCCGCGGGACGAGGAGCTGGACCTGTTCGGGCTGACGCATCCCGGCTGGGTGCGCACCGAGAACCAGGACCATTTCCTCCTGGCGACGGTGCACCCGGAGGTGGCGATCCACGGGACCAGCCTCCCCGAGCCGGAGGGGCTCGCGCTGCGCGGCCAGCGGCTCGCGACGGTGCTTCTCGTCGCCGACGGCGTGGGCGGGCGCGCGGCCGGGAGCCGGGCGAGCCGCCTGGCAACGGAGGCGGTGGCGCGCTACGTGACGACCACCCTGCGGTGCTACCACCAGGCCGGCTCGACCGGCGAGGGTGAGTTCCTGGAGGCGCTCCGCGCGGCGGCGATCGACGCGCACGACGCGGTCCGCACCGAGGCGCAGGAGCGCCCCGACGAGCGGGACATGGCGACGACCTTGTCGCTCGGGATGGTCGTCTGGCCATGGCTGTATGTGGTGCAGGTCGGTGACAGCCGCTGCTACGTGTACCAGGACGGCACGCTGCGGCAGGTGACGCGCGACCAGACCGTCGCACAGGAGCTGGTGGACCGCGGCGTCCTCTCACGCGAGACTGCCCGGACGTCGCCGCTCAGCCATGTCCTGTCGAGCGCGATCGGCGGGACCGAGGCGCTCCCCGAGATCACGCGCGTGGACGTGCGCAAGCGCGGCTGCGTCGTCCTCGTCTGCACCGACGGCCTGACGAAGCACGTCTCCAACGCGGAGATCGCCGAGCACCTGGGCGCGATGGAGTCGGCCGAGCGGGTGTGCGGGTCGCTGCTGCAGCTCGCGCTGGACCGCGGTGGCACGGACAACATCACGCTCGTCGTCGGGCGCGCGCTGCGTCGCGCGGGGGGGTGAGTCTGCCCCTGGAGACGTCGGAGCACCCCATGCAGATCGGCATC
>JBBJNN010000144.1:0-11136 GCA_037720885.1 Gemmatimonadaceae bacterium
GATGCCGTTTGCTCATTTCGTTGTCCACGACCTTCGTGAAGTGGACAACGGCGTCGCGCTCCCGGCAATTCTCGCAGAGCATCAGGTCACTCCCTGCCGCACGTCGGTGTCGCGCAACCGCCCATCCTCGAGCAGGAGGACGCGATGGGCACGAGCGGCGAGCGACCGGTTGTGCGTCACCACGACCATCGAGGTCTCGAGATCTCCCGCGAGCTGCGCGAACAGCTCGTGTAGCCGTTCCGCGTTCGCGTGATCGAGATTCCCCGAGGGCTCGTCCGCCAGCACGACCGCCGGCTCCATGGCAAGCGCCCGCGCGACCGCCGTGCGCTGCTGCTCGCCCCCCGACATCTCGCTCGGCCGGTGCGACATCCGTCCCGTGAGGCCAACCGTCCCGAGCAGCTCTTCCGCGCGCGAGCGCGCGGCGCGCACATCGCGTCCGGCGATGCGGAGCGGCATCATCACGTTTTCGAGCGCCGAGAACTCCCGGAGGAGGTGGTGAAACTGGAAGACGAAGCCGATCTTCTGGTTCCGAACGGCCGCGAGCTCCTCGTCCGCGCGGCCGTTGAGAGGATCGCCGTCCAGGATGACGTACCCCTGTGTGGGCTTGTCCAGCGCCCCGAGGATGTGGAGCAGCGTACTCTTCCCACTGCCGCTCGCGCCGACGACGGCCACCATTTCGCCGCGCCTGACATCGAGCGTGACGCCCTCGAGCACGTGCACGGTCCCGCCGTCGCCACCGCGATACGTCTTCGTCACGTTCCGCGCTTCGATCACCATTACTCGGCCCTGATCGCCTCTACGGGATACAGTCGCGCGGCCTGCAACGACGGGTAGACCGTCGCGGCGACCGCGATCGCCACACTCGCCAACACGATCCACAGCACGTCGAGCACCTCGAGCGCCACGGGCAGGTGATCGATGAAGTATACGGAGGGGTCGAGCGAGATGAGGTGCCCGCGATCGATCGCGAGCGCGGCCACGAGGCCGACGACGAGCCCGATGCCCGTCCCCACCAGCCCGATCACGAGTCCCTGAGCAAGGAAGATCCGTCTGATCGAGCGAGACGGCAGCCCCATCGCCTTCAGGATTCCGATCTCACGCGTCTTGTCTTTCACCACCATCGTGAGCGTGCTGACGATGTTGAACGCTGCCACGACGACGATGAGCAGGAGGATGACGCCCATCGCGAACTTCTCGAGCTTGAGCGCCTGGAAGAGACCGGAGTTCTGTTCCTGCCAGTCGAGCACCCGGAACGAGCCCAGCGATTGCCCGAGTGTGTGCGCGACTTCGTTCGCACTCCATCGGTCGGCCGTCCGCGCCTCGATCCCGCTCACGGCGTTGCCCAGGCCCGCGAACGACTTGGCCGACTCGAGTGGGAGATAGATGAACGTATTGTCGTACTCGTACATCCCGGTCTCGAACACGCCGGTCACCTCGTACCGGAAGAATCGGGGGACGGGCAGCCCGGTCACGTCGTTCATCTGCAGATTCGATCCGGAGATGAGTGTCACACTGTCCCCGGGCAACACGTTGAGCTGTTCCGCGAGCCGCTTCCCGATCACGACCCCGCTCCCATGTCCGTCGATCGTGCGAAACCGGAAATCGCCGCGTCCCTCGATCGCGTACTTCCGGATCGGCGTCACGTCCTGTCCGGGCGCCGGAGCCGGCTCTATCCCGACGACCATGGCGCCAACCTGATACGTGCGGCCGGCATTCACGAGCCCCTGGGACAGGACGAACGGTGCCGCCGCGACGATGCCGGGCTGCTTGCGCACCTTCGCGAGCGTTTCCCGCCAATCACCCATCTTCAGCTCCTCGCCGTAGTTGAGCACCCGAATGTCGGGGCTCCCGATGAGGATCTTGTCACGCAGATCGGCCTGAAGCCCATTCATCACGCCGATGATCACGATGAGCGCGCTCACGCCCACGAGCACGCCGACGATGGCGATCACGCTGATGAAGGAGAGCAAGCGCGAGGCGCTTCGGCTCCGCAAGTAGCGCCACGCGATCGCGAGCTCGAGCTGTTTCATTCGGGGCGCATCGTGGGGAAAAGAATGACGTCGCGGATGTGCTGCGTGCCGGTGAGATACATCACGAGCCGATCAATGCCGATACCCACGCCGCCCATCGGAGGCATTCCGTACTCCATGGCGCGCAGATAATCCTCATCGACGCCGCTCGCCTCGAGGTCGCCGGCGGCACGGAGTTTCGCCTGCGTCTCGAACCGGCGCCGCTGGTCAACCGGATCGTTCAGCTCGCTGAAGGCATTCGCGAGCTCTCGCCCAGCGGCGAACAGCTCGAACCGCTCGGTGAGCTCCGGGTTGCCACGCTTCGGCTTGGCGAGTGGCGAGAGCTCGACGGGATAGTCCACGACGAACGTGGGCCGGTCGATCCGCGCCTCCACCAGCGTCTGGAAGATCTCGTCGAGAACCTTCGGCCGGCTGAGGGTGGCCACCCCTTCAACCCCGACGCGCGACGCCAGGTTCCGAAGTGCGGCGTCATCGAGCGTGGTCGCGTCGGCGCCGACGGCGGCATGGAGCGTGGGCACCCACTCGACGCGCGGAAACGGCGGGCCGAGGGCCGGCACCCGCTCGGAGAGCGCCGGGAGCGCGCGCACCGCATCCGCCGCACGCACGAGCAGCGCCTCGACGCGGTCCATCATGTCGCGGTAGTCGGCGAACGCCTCGTAGAACTCGAGCATCGTGAACTCGGGATTATGCGCGCGGTCGATCCCTTCGTTCCGGAAATCATGCCCGATCTCGTACACGCGCTCGAAGCCGCCCACGACGAGACGCTTGAGGTAGAGCTCGTCCGCGATCCGCAGGTAGAGCGCCGTGTCCAACGCGTGGTGGTGCGTCGAGAAGGGCCGCGCCGCGGCGCCGCCGTATAGCGGCTGAAGCACGGGCGTCTCCACCTCGAGATAGTCGCGCTCGTCCAGGAACGCGCGGATCGCGCTGATCACGCGCGAGCGCGCGACGAAGACGTGGCGGATCTCCGGGTGGACCGCCAGGTCGGCGTACCGCTGGCGATAGCGCTGCTCCGGATCGGTGAAGCCGGAGTGTCGCACGGTCGCTCCGTCTACGATCTCCTCCTTTCCGAACGGCAGCGGTCGGAGCGACTTGGCGAGCATCTCGAACGATTCGACCCTGACGGTGATCTCGCCCGTCCGGGTGCGAAAGAGCGGGCCGCCAACGCCAACCACGTCGCCGATATCGATGTCGTCGAGCAGGTCGTATGCATCGCCGAGCACGTCGCGCCGGAAGTAGAGCTGGATGCGGCCCGATTGGTCCGACAGGTGCGCGAACGCCGTCTTCCCGTGCGCCCGGAGCGCGACGAGGCGGCCTGCGATGCGGACGGGCTCGCTTTCCTCCCGGTCACCCAGCGACGCCGCGGCCGCCGCCGCGCCATGTGTCCGGGCAAACGAATAGGCGAACGGGTTGACCCCGCGCGCGATCAGCCGGTCGAGCTTCTCTCGACGCGCCCGGAGAACGAAGTTCGGCTCATCGCTCACGCCGCCGCCTGCCCGGCCGCGCCGAACTTCTTCAGATAGCTCTCGATAAATGGGTCGATGTTGCCGTCCATGACCTTGTGCACGTCCGGTATCTTGAGCTCGGTCCGGTGGTCGTTGACCATCGTGTACGGCTGAAACACGTAGCTCCGGATCTGGCTCCCGAAGCTCACGTCCGCTTTCGTCGCGTCGAGCGCCGCCTTCGCTTCGGCCTGCCGGTCGGCCTCTAGCTGATACAGCCGGTTCTTCAACATCTTGAGCGCGGTCGCCTTGTTCTTGAATTGGGAGCGCTCCTGCTGCGAGGCGACGACGACGCCGCTGGGAATGTGCGTGATGCGTACGGCCGAGCTCGTCTTGTTGACGTGCTGGCCACCGGCGCCCGACGCGCGGTATACGTCGATCTTGAGATCGTCCTCGCGAATCTCGATGTTGATCTCGTCGTTCACCACCGGGTACACGAACACCGACGCGAAGCTCGTGTGCCGGCGAGCTTGTGAATCGAACGGAGAGATGCGGACAAGCCGGTGGACACCCGTTTCGGGACGGAGAAATCCGTACGCATACTCGCCCTGGATCTCGAGCACCGCGCCCTTGATCCCCGCTTCCTCCCCCTCGGACTGGTCCAGGATCTCGACGCGGAAGCCTTTTCGCTCGGCCCAACGCGTATACATGCGCATGAGCATCGAAGCCCAATCCTGCGCCTCGGTTCCGCCAGCGCCGGCGGCAATCTCGACCTGGGCGTTGCGGAAGTCGTCGGCGCCGCGCAGGAGCGACTGAAGCTCGAAGCGCTCAACGGCGGCGGACAGCGAGCTCACTTCGCTGTCGAGCT
The DNA here is from genome assembly GCA_037720885.1 of Gemmatimonadaceae bacterium. Classification (GTDB taxonomy): domain Bacteria; phylum Gemmatimonadota; class Gemmatimonadetes; order Gemmatimonadales; family Gemmatimonadaceae; genus JACMME01. Next base: position 4,338 of record JBBJNN010000144.1, read on the forward strand.
CGCGCTCCATCGCGGCGTCCGGCTCGAGCTCGAGCATCTCGGCCAACTCGAGCGCGTCACGCGCGCGGGCGGTGAGGCGGTCATACTGATCCACCCAGCCCCTCAGCGCTTTCACTTCCTGGATGACTTGCTGCGCCGCTTCCTGATCGTCCCAGAAGCCCAGCTCCGCCATCCGTGCTTCGCGTGACGTCAATGCGGCGCGCTTGGAGTCCAGGTCAAAGATACCCCCTGAGCTCGGCGAGGCGCTCATCACTCACGCGCACCTCCCGGGTCCGCTCCGAATCCGCCATGTCGTTCTCCGATCCGTGTAGCAGACGAGCCGCCGCGCCAGGAGGCTGCGGACGGCTCGAACGGTGACGACGAAATATACGACGGCGAGGAACCGCGTTCTACCCCGGGGTCAGAAGACCGGCTTTCCGCCTGTGAGCAGGTCGTTGAGCGCGTCGCGGAAGTGCGCGGTGCTCGCCGCGAACTGCCCCCCGACCTGGTCCGCATACTCGGCGTAGCTCTTCTTGATCTCCTCGCGAAACAGCTCCTTGAGGGTTCCGTTCGCCATTCCCTCGCGCCGCTTCTCCGGGTAGTACGCGACGATGTCCGAGACGAGCGCACGCGCGAGCCTGCGTGCGCGCTGGTTGGGATCGTTTGCGAGGAACGGATTGAGCGCGCGGCGCGCGGTAGAAGGGCCGGCGCCACCGATCCCCGGAGCCTCGCCAGCGGCGGGGGCAGCCCCACTCACAGGCTCGCGTGCCCCGGCCGCGGCCTGCCCGGCGTCAACAAAATCGGGCTGGTTCATCGCGGCGGCGCTCGGCGCGGCGCCGGTCGGCGCGGCGCTCAGCGAAGCCGGGGCGTCGCGGCCCGTGCCGGTGGTCCACGGCCCAGGGCTCGCTCCCGGCGCGTCGCCCGCAGCTCGAGGCGCGGGAGCTTCGTCGCGATCGAGCTGGCCCGCGCGCTCGTCATCGGAGCGCGCGGCCCCAAAGAATTGCTCGATCACGCCGTCCCGGCCGATCTCCATCACGCGGTCGCACGCCGAACATCGCGCACGGACGCCCGCGTCGGGTACCTTGGCGGGGTCCACGCGGAAGATCGTCCGGCACTCCGGACATGCGACGTTCATGCGCTCTCCGTCAGGGCACGCGCCGCCAGATCCCGGCGCTCGGCCGTCGGCTCGTCTGGCGCGGGATCGTACCGACGGTCCACGACCCAGACGGAGCCTGGCAGCGTTTTGGCGTACGTCTTCATCTCGGCGGCTAGTTCGCCCACCTGGCCCGGATGCATCAACACTCGGCGTTCGTTCGTGACGATTCCGATCGACACCGTCATGAGCGGAACGCGGTGGAGCTGGCCGCGCCGATCTTTGCCAAAGTAATAGCCCGCACGACGATCCTGCTCGGAGTACTGATACGGCACCAGGAGGTCGAAAACCGTGACAATCTCCTGACAGATCTCGCCGCTCAGCGCCGTTGGAACGATGAAGATGAAATCGTCGCCACCGATGTGACCGACGAAGCCGCCCGCGCCGCTGACACCTTTCGCGACATCGTGCAGGATGCGCGCGAAGACCCGGATGACACGATCGCCTTCCGAGTAGCTATACCGATCGTTGTACTCCTTGAAGTGATCCAGATCCGCATAGCAGACGGAGAATGGCGCGCCGCTGGCGATCCTCCGCGTGATCTCCTGCTCGATCTCGGGCGAGCCGGGTAGGCGGGTCGAGGGGTGGACGTGAAGATCGCGTTCCGCGCGCCGGAGCAGCGCGTCCAGCCGTGCGACGATCTCGCCGCCGGTCATGCGTGGGCGAAGCACTTCGTCCGCTCCGGCCGCGAAGGCCTCGGACACCGCATCGTCTTCCTCGCCGCAGAGCAGCAGGGCGGGCACGACGCCCGTGAAGGAATCCCGCTTGAGATCGCGGCAGCCGTCGAGCGCCTGCGTCACATCGACGCGCCCATCGAAGATCACGATGCGCGGTCGCCCCCGGAGCGCCATTCGCAAGACGTCCTGCGCGCTTCGCGCGCCGACCATCTCGATTGCCCGCTCGCGCAACCAGGCGCGAACCGTATCGGGGAGCCCGTACCCATCCGCGGACAACAGAATGCCGGAGGGCTGAGCCACGCTAAGCGGTCCTGGTGGGGTGGGGGGAGGGCGTACGCCGCGCGGCAGGGCAGGTCGAGCAGTGGCGGCGCGGCGGGCTAGACATCCGTGGTGACGATCAGAAGAAGAAGAACGCAACTGCAAGAATCGCGTAGACGATCAACAGCAACGCCCCCTCGAGCCAGTTCGATTCCGCATCGAGCACGATCACAGTCGCGACGGCGACGGCAAGTGCGACCGCCGCTACCTCGATGGTGGAGAATGCAAGGTCCATTGGCTGGCCAAACGCGTGTCCGAGAAGCACGAGGAGCGGCGCGACGAGCAGCGCGACCTGTACGCTCGAGCCGATGCTGATGCCGATTGCCAGATCCATGCGATTCTTGACCGCCATGAGCACAGCCGAGCTGTGCTCCGCCGCGTTGCCGATGATCGGAACGAGTATGAGTCCGACGAAGAACTCTGAAAGGCCGAGGCTGCGCGTCGCCTCCTCCGTTGCTCCCACCAGGAACTCCGACATCACACCGATGACCACGGCCGATAGTACGAGCGCGCCGACGGCCTTCCTCCGGGACCATGACGGTGCGGACTCTCCCTGCGCGACGTCACCCCCTTCGCCGAACGCCGCCTTGTGCGTCTTCATCGAGTACAGCAGTGAGAGACCGTAGCCGATCATCAGAAGCACCGCGACGAAGTCCGACATCCGCACGTTCATCGCGACCTGCTGCGGGCTCGGATGCGCGGCATGAAAGAGCGCCGGCACGACGAGCCCCACCACCGCGATGCCGAGCAAGGCTACACTCACGCCGGCGAGGTGAGGGTTGAAGCTCTGCGTCTTGTACTTGAGGCCCCCGGCCAGCAGCGAGGCGCCCAGTACGAGCAGCAGATTGCCGAGGATGGATCCGGTAATGGACGCCTTGACCAGCTCGATCAGGCCCGCGCGGAGCGCCAGGGCCGCGATGATCAGCTCGGCCAGATTCCCGAGCGTCGCGTTGAGCAGGCCTCCGATCGTCGGCCCCGTATAGCCGGCCAGCTCTTCGGTCGCGTGACCGAGGAGCGCGGAGAGCGGCAGGATCGCGAGCGCGCTCGTGGCGAAGATGAGCAGCGGGCTCTGATGAGTGAGCTCCGCGAAAATCGCGACGGGAATGAAGATGAGCAGCGCGTACAGGTATTTCACGGGTCGTGTAGCTCGGGCACGGAAGGTCGCCCTAGCGGCGCCCACGGTATGGTGGCCTGCACCTCGTACCCGCGCGAAGATTCCCCGCCGCGCTGGCTGAGACGCACGAACACGAACGCGTCGACGGCGCTGAGTGCGTGGTTGGCGATCAGGACGCCAAGATACTGCGACGACCGCCGGAACGCGTTGTTGCTGCGCTCAATCGTCCGGCTGAACAGATCCTGCTCGAACTGGGCGTTTCGCCACGACCAGCGGAATTCGGGCGCGATCGCCCGGCGGGCGTAGAAGTCGAGCGCGCGCTGATACTCGTCGGACGTACGCACTGGCGGCGTCTCGGGACGCTCCCAGTACGTGAGCCGGGCCAGCTGCCAGGTTTGGCCGTTGAACGTCGCCGTGTCCGTCTCGGGATCGAGATCGTTGCCGGGGGTCACATCGTAAGCGCCGCTCTCGACGAAATGCTGCATGCGCTCGTAGTACTCGAAATCGCCGGTCGGGAATCGCTCGCTGAACGCGTCCCGTGCGGTGATCGCCAGGTCGCGGTACTCGCGCCGCCGGGCGCGGCCGTTCCGGCGAGCGTCCATGAACTGGGTAAGGAGAAACCCTTCGATTGCGAGGTACGGGACTGCGCGGCGAAGACCCTGGAGTGCCTGCCCCGCGCCCGGTACCAGGGCCGACGCCAGCGGCGCCCAGCGCGGACGCCTCGGGATCCCCGCGAGTGGTATGGGAGCCAGCCTGTCGACAGCAGCGAGTGCGCGCGCCGGTTCAGATCCCTGCCCCGGCGCCGGGCCGTCACCGCGAGCGCGGAACGCGTCAGCGGCGTCAGCACCCGGCGACGCGGCGACCCAGCGAGTGGGCGACGCCTGTTGCCCATGGGCAAGCGGCACGAGCGCTGCCCAGGCGGACAGGGCGCCGACCAGCGCCCACCGCGCATCGCGCCGCATCAGAACAGGTATCGCAGCGATACGTACGTGGGCGGCTGGCCGGCGCCATTCGAGAAGCCCTCGAACATCCGCGCGATGTCCAGGTACAGATTGCCGGCGGTCAAGCCGAGGCCAAACGACGGCCCGTACTCGTCGGAGCTCTGGAATTCGCGAAACACGTAGCCAGCACGAATGTGCGCTCGCTTGCGGTAGCCGAGGTCGGCGCCGAGGCGCGCGGTGGGCGAGCTGAGGTTCAGTTGGTCGATTACGTCACCCGTGACGCGAAGGTCGAGGTTCTTGGCGTAACGCTCGACGCTCGTCACTCGGTACAGGGCGCCAACCTGGACGCGTGTCGGGAGGGGGTCTGCCTGCTGCTCGTCATTGACCTGCAGCTTCGGACCGACGTTCCGTATCGCGACACCCACGGTGATCGGTGCGAGCCAGCCCGCGTCGTACTGCATCCCGACATCGAGGGCCGTGGTCGACGACACGGTCGGGAGCGTGCCGCAGGCACCGTTGCAGTTGATCCGGAGCTGGACGACCTTGAAGTTGATTCCGGCGCTCAGACGGCTGCCGATGGGTGTCGCGTAGGTCGCGGCGTAGACGACGTTGAGCGGGGTGAACGAGCCGATGATGTTGCCGTTCGGGTCTGGGATCTGTTGCGCGCCGAAATTGAGGATGTAGACGGAAGCCGTCAGTACGCCAAGGAGCGACGAGGGAATGAGGATGGAGATGACGTCGCCGTTTCCGACCAAGCTTCCGTAGTGATGCACCGCCACTTCCCGCTTGTCTGCGCGCGCGAGCCCTGCGGGATTCCACCAGACCGACTCCGTGCCGCCCTGATCCGCGACGACCGCCTGCCCCATGGACAGCGCGCGCGCTCCGACAGGGATCAGCAGGAACGGCGCGCCCTCCGTCGTCAGCCCAGCCTGCGCGCTGGCGCGGGCGGGAGCGCCGGCCGCCACCGCAGCGCCGGAGGCGCTGGCGAGCGCTCCGGCGCCCGCCAGATGGCGGAGCCAGCTAGAAAGGCGTCGCCTCATCGACGAGCATGTTCGGAATGTCGTCGTGTACGTCGTAACGAAGGCGGCAGGCGTGGCAGAGCAGAGCTCCATCGGCTTCGCGATATTCGAGCTCGCCCTTGCATTTCGGGCAGACCAACCGTTCGAGCAACTCACGTGCGAGTGACATGAGCGTTATCGCTGAGGGGCGGAATAGCCAAAGCGCCGGAGGGCGCGCGCGTCGCGTCGCCAATTGGCGAGCACCTTGACCCGTAGGTCGAGATACACGGGCGCGCCGACGAGGTTCTCTATCTTCAGGCGGGCGGCGCGTCCAATATCGCGGATCTGGGCGCCGCGGTGGCCGATCAGGATGCCCTTCTGGGTGTCGCGCTCAACGTAGACGACGGCCCGAATGTATATCGGCGTCCGATCCTCCCGAAACTCCTCGATCTCGCAGGCGACGCTGTACGGCACTTCCTCATCGAGCTGCTCGAGTGCGGTTTCGCGTACGAGCTCGCTCGCGAAGAAGCGAACGGACTGCGTGCCGATGTCGTCTGCGGAATAGAAGAACGGGCTTTCCGGTAGGTGCTCTGCGATCCGGCTGAGCAGCTCGCTCACACCGTCTCCGGTCAAGGCGGATACGAATAACGCCTCGGGGTCGCGCTGGCTCAGCGCGGTCCGCTGGGAGTCGGGAAGCCGGTCCACCTTGTTGATGGCGAGGAGTACGGGTCTGCGAGGCGGCCCGGAGAGATCGGCGGCACTGGCGAGGGGCTCGACCTGGCCGTCGGTCGCAGTCGCCGCATCGACGACGTAAACGATGACGTCGGCGTCGGCGAGGGCCTTGGCAGCGGACGCGCGCATGGCGTGCTGAAGCGCGTACCGCGGATTCATGAGGCCTGGCGTGTCGGTGATGATCATCTGTACATCGCCGGCCGTGTGGATCCCGATTATCCGGTCGCGCGTGGACTGAGGTTTCGCGCTCGTGATGCTGAGCTTCTGGCCGATGATCCGGTTGAGGAGGGTGGACTTGCCCGCGTTCGGCTTCCCCACCACGGCGACGGTTCCCGCTCGAGTCATCGGCGGAAGCTATGCGCGAGTGGGCTCGCGGTCGAGGGTGTGGAGCGTTGTGGCCGGCGAGGGTCGTGGCATCGGTGCATGGCGCGATGCAACGCGCCCCCGGTCGTGGAGACCGAGGGCGCGGAAGGTCGAGCGGGTCGTGCAGGTGCAGATACTGAAGGACAGCTGTAATGCCATGTTGGTGCCGGCGACGGCCTACTCTCCCGCGACCTCTCGGTCGGAGTACCATCGGCGCTGTAGGGCTTAACGACCGTGTTCGGGATGGGAACGGGTGTGGCCCCTACGCTCTAGTCGCCAGCGATATTCTAGTGTCCGAGGTTCGGACATCGCGTTCGGTGGTGCTGGACAGCTCGTGTGCTCGTCGATCGATTCGTGATGACACGGATAACTGGCAGTGATCGTGGGCGCGAACCATTCGTAGATCGGGTGCTCTGCGTCTGCGGTTCGGTGAGCGGATAGATCGAGTCCATGGTGGTGCTTTGGTGCAGCTTGAGTAGTCAAGCCGCCCGGGCGATTAGGACCGCTGCGCTCGGAAGGGATCG
>JBBJNN010000145.1:0-6832 GCA_037720885.1 Gemmatimonadaceae bacterium
CTGCTCCGCGCGGTGCAGGCGGGAAGCTACCGGGACCACCACGTGGCGTACGGCATGGGCGCAGCGTATGCGCAGCTCGGCGATGCTCCCGCCGCGCGAGAGTGGCTGGCGCGCGCCGCAACGCTCGGCTTCCCCTGCTACCCGTTATTCGCGCGCGACCCGCTGCTTGCGCCGTTGCGCGGCGACCCGGAGTTCCGGCGATTCCTGGAGGGCCTGCGCGGGGCGTGGGAGGCCGACCGTGCGCGGTACGGCGGGTAACGGCGGGTAGGCGGCGGTGCGCACCCTGTTGTGGACGTGCGTCATCGTGAGAACACGGTTCCGTGAGGGACGACGGTACCGGTGAATCCGTGAGGCCATGCCTTCCGTGTGAAGCTGACGCCGGCTCGCGCCGCGCCGGGATCGCGGAAGCGCTCGTCCAGCGACAACGCGCCGCTCGTCGGATCGACGTTGACGACGAAGAGACGATTCCCCTTGCCGGCGCCCGCCGAATTGACCACGACGCGCCGGCCCGTGCCGTTGATCGCGAGCCAGTGCGGCTGCTCGTCGTCGCCGAGCTTCAGGGACGACACCTCTCGAGGATGCTCGGGATCGGTGATGTCGAGCGCAACCAGCGCGTGCGCATCAGGCACCGGCTGAAGCCAGTAGTGACCGGTGAGCACCGGGACACCACAATTCTTCCCCTCGAACGCCTTCACGAGCGTAGACCTCGGCTGGTCCCCATCTACGCCACGTACCAGATACAGTCCGCAGTTGAACGTATGGATGTAGACGCTCTTCCCATCCGGCAGCAGACGCGGCTCGCCCGAGAACTGGTGCTCGTCGCCGCGCGGCCCGGGCTTGAGCGCGATGCTGCGAAGGAGCTTCAGGTCGGAGAGCCGCCAGACCTGCACCCATTCCGATGTCGCTTGTTTGTTCCCCTCGTCCATGTCGGTCGTCGTGGATACCGCACGATCGACACCCGTCATGGGCAGCACGGCGTATGGGAAGATGTTCCGGTCGGGAATCGCGGAGTCGCTGGCGCTTCTGCTGCGGATCACGCCTCCGCGCTCGTCCATCTCCACCAGGCCGCCGGTGGTGTGCGTGGCGCCCGCCGGCATTGCGCCGGGTCCATGGACGGGCGCCGGCGCGGTGGAATCCGCCTTGTACTGGAACGTCGCGAGGACATTCCCGTTCGCCAATCGGGTGTACGTATGTGGATGGCTGAATCCCGCACGATCCCCGAACGAGGTCAGGATCTTCGGTTCGCGGGGCACGGAGAGATCGTAGAGCCAGGTGCGTCCGGCGTGAAACCCATTCGCCAGCAGATGCCCGTTGGCCGCCACTTCGCCTTCTGTATGATGCGGATGCGTCGCGGCGGCTCCGGTCGGAAGCGAGGCGACCACGGACCCGTACTGCGACGACGACGGCGCCGCATCGATCACCGTGAGGAAATCGCTCGCCGCGCCCGCGGAATCACCCGCCCAGACGAACAGGTATTCACCTGGCGGTGGTGACGTATCGGCGTGGCAGCCGGCGCACGAGATCACGGCTACTGCGAGCAAACCTGGGCGCACGAGTTCTCCTCCTGCTCATACCTTTGTCGTATTCGTTGGCGCGTGCGGCGTAGTAGCTGAGGAAGCGAGCCCGGCTCCCGCGGCGCGCCCGCGCGTCGAGGAACTCCTCCGTCATCAGCGCGCTGCCGACGAAATCCCGCACGTTGAACGTCACGACCGAGTCGCAGCCGCCCGCGACAGCGACTATATGTGATACCACAACACCGCACAATCGTGATGCACGTGAGCGACCGGGGACATAGGTGACGACAGCCAACGTCTACGTCTCGCCCCCTACGCCGCCTTCGTCCACTGCCTGCTTGCGCGCGGTCATGCACGCTATCGGGACCGTGAGCGCCAGCTCGCCCCGTGTTTCCGCCAGCGCGTTCAGCCGTCGCTCGAGCGTATCGAACGTGCGCCGGAGTGCGTCGGCCGCCGCGACCGACTTCCAGCCGGGAACGAAGCCGAGTCGAATGAAGCTGTGGCGTAGCAGCGCCGACCCGCTGGCGAACCGCATGCGGAAGGATGCCGTGACGGTGTCGGTCACGCTGAAGCCCGCACCGGCGAGCATCCCCGTGATGGAGCCGACCGTCCCGCGGTGGGCCACGTGGGCCTCGAGGACGGGGAGGCGGTCGTGCTGCCCGAGCTCGACCAGCACGGCACGGTACACGTCGTAGAACTCCGCCATGTGGCCGGCGATGTTCGTTGTGAGGAGGAGCGTCGCCCCAGGCTTCGCGACGCGGAAGCACGCGCGCAGGACCGAACCGGGATCGTCGATGTTGTTGACGCCGAGGTTGGAGACGATGACATCGACGGACGCGTCGGGCAGGTCGAGGGCCGCGGCGTCCTGCTCGAGCAGGCGGACGTTGGCCAACTTGCGCTGCGCGACTTTGCGGCGGAGCCGGTCCAGCGCGGCCGTCCAGGGGTCCACCGCGATGACCGTCGTCTCCGGCCCGCACCGCTCGGCGAGCTCGATCGTGAGGAAGCCGGTCCCGGCCCCGACATCCAGAACGGTGATGCCCGGCCGAATGGGGACACGGTCGAGGAGCAGGAGACCGAACGGTGCGGACCAGAGCGGCAGCTCGTCGTACAGGTCGCCGAACTCCTGGGTGGTGTGGTCGATCTCGTCCAGGTATGTCACAGGCGAAGCGGTAGATGCCCGCCGATCTAGAAGCGCAGCACCCTATGACGGATGCTATCCGCGACGAGGCCGTTCGGGCCCGGCACCGCGTGCCACCAGTAAAAGAGTGCTTCCCGCTCGCCAGGTGCGTAGCCGACCACGTCGGCGTAGCGGATGGTCGCCGTCGCCCCGGGCGCGATGCCGTTCTCGCATCGTGGGGCCAGGCATGGAGCCCAGTCCACGAGTGCCGCCGACTTTCGCTCGACGATGAAGTAGAAGATCTCGCGGGTCGTCCGGTTTGTGAACTGGAAGGCGCTCCCGGTTGCACGTGCGGATACGGACGGCGTCCCCTGCTCGGGGGACGATGACGAGCGGCACGCGGCGGCCACCGATACGGCGACCGCGGCGGCGAGGGTGAGAGCAACGCGGAGCAGGCGTGGGGCTCGTGACATCGTTCAGGGTAGGGAAGGCGGGTGTGCGGGATCGGCGAGCGTACTCACCTCCGCGTACCCCGCGAGCGGCGCGCCCGTCACAGCCGACATCACACCCCGCTCTCCATGCTTTCCAGGCGCGCCCGGCCGTCGAAGCCGAGCGCGTCGAGCAGCCGCGCGAAGGCCTCGGGCGGGAGCTGGCCGCCCGACGCCTGGTCGTGCCCGTAGCCGAAGCTCTTCGTCGCCCCCGCCCCCGCGCCCACGTCAACGGCGCGCAGGAGCCGCGGAAGGTCGAGGTCGGTGCGCGCCGTGCGGGCGCTGAACGCGACGATGCCTGGCAGGTAGCCGCTGTTCGCGGCGATCACCGCGTACTTCGGGAGACGCGAGCGCCACTGCTGCGCGACGAGCGGGTGGATCTGGCACGCCGAGTGGAGCTCGATCATCGCGAACGGCCCCCCGACCGCAAAGACCGGCGCCCGCTTCCGCGCCTCGTCCAGCGCCAGCTTCACCTCGGCGCGATACGCGCGCAGCCGAGCGCCGCGCTCCGGGTCAGCGGCGACGGTTTTCGGGTGGCCAGCCTCCATGAGGAGCTCGAGCGGTGTCCCAGTATCGAACGCGCGGGCCCGGCGCGCGGCATTCACGAGTGCCACCGCCTCCTTGAGCGCCTTCGCCGTGTAGCGCTTCTTCACCGACGGAAGCTCGGCCCATGGCGCCTGGTCGCCCAGGTCGCTCAGCGTGCCGACGGCCGCGATCCAGTCGAGATCCCCGATCGCCGCGAGTGGCGCGAGCAGCTCGTACGCCATCCACGCCGAGTTGGGGATGGGGCTCCAGCCGTAGCCGGAGATCACCGTCGCGCCCGCGGGCTCCCCCTCGGCCTGATGGTGGTCCACGTAGAGCGTCGGCACGCCGGGAAGAACCCCGTCGCGGTGGACGCCGAGGTCCGTGACGACCAGCGCGGCCGGCGCGAGCGCCGCGAGCCGAGCACGTGCGCCGTCCGCGAACGCGGACTCCCCGCGGCCCGAGGGCACTACCTGCACATCGGCGAATCCCAAGCGCCCGAGCGCGCGCCCGAAGATCGCGCCGGCTGCGAGCCCATCGGCATCGAAGTGGCAGAAGACGACAACCCGGCGGGCGGGGTCCAGCGCGCGGAGGAAGGACGCCACGGTCTCGCGTGCGGCGGCGAATCCTTCGCTGAGCGGAACCGTGATGGGCACGGTGGTGGGCGCCGCGCTCACACGCCCGGCGTCTCCGCTCCCCCCTCCTCCACGCGCTGGTAGCGGTAGCCCCCCTTCTTGAGCTCCGCGTCGAGGTACGTGCCGGGCGAGTCGGTGGTGAGCAGGTCGTGATAGACGTCCATCGGCACGTCGAAGTACTGGTAGATGGAGCCGCTGGGAAACCCCACCTCCAGCACGCGCTCGAAGCCGTCGTAACCGGCGGTGAGGATCGCGGTGGAGGTGAGGGGAATCCGCTTCACGTGCAGCCCTCGGTCACCCCTCGGTCAGCGCGGCCGGGGCGACGCCATCCGCGTCGCGACCGGCGGCCGCCGCCGTCTGCGACGCCTTGTGGCGCATGTACTTCCGGAACGACGAGAGTCGCTTCTCGGCGTCCGGCATTCCACTCACCAGCGCCTCGAGCTGCGCGAGGTAATCGGCCACGCCCGAGCGGCTGCGGAGCTCGGGGAGGAAGGGGCCAAGCTTGGCGATGACCGCGACATATTCCGTATTCGCGCCGTGAAACATCGCTTCGTCAATCGCGCCGTGGCGTATGAATGACGCCGCCATCTCCCAGTACGTTGTCACCATGCGGTAGGGCGCGCTGTCCGTGCCCATCCACATCGCGAACGCCTCGTCTGCGCTCGCGGGGTGAAAGCGTGTGAAGAACCAGTCGCGCGCCGCGCGCATCTCGGGATCGCGCCGCAGCTCGTACAGCCGGAGCAGCAGCTCCGCGCTCTCGTACGCCGAGGCCATGGGTCGGTCAGCGCCCGCTCTTCGTCTTCGGCGCCTTGGACGCTTTCGGCACCTTCGGCGCACTCTTCGCCGCCGCGCGCTCGCGCCGGTAGGCCGCGGTCTTCTTGATGTACTCCGACGCGTCCGGTGTCTTGCACTCGGTCTCGCCGTGGTCCACCTCCACGGTGCCGATGCGCTTCGCCGCGGCGAGCGCCTTCGCCTCGAGCTGCGGGTTCCGGACGCCGATGGCGATGAGCGCCGAGTTCATCGCCTGGCGTACGCGGTTCTTCCGGCCGTGGATGTCGCGCTCGATCGTCGCGAGATAGGGCGCGAGCTCCGCGTCGCTCAACACGCCCTCGCGCGCGGCGAGGTGCGCGAGGAGCATCCACCCGGCGCTCCCCACCCACTCGTCGTCCGACGCGGTCCACGCTTCCATCCGGTCGCGCGCCGCCTCCGTGCCCGCCGCGAAGCTCGCGAACGCGCCCACCTCGCCGTAGTTCGTGAGCGTGGCCGCCCACGCGTCGAGCGTGCGCGCGGTCATCCGCGCGGGGTCCGCGATCGTGGTGGCGAGGATGCGCGCCTCCTGCCAGCCGGACGCCCAGAGCTGCTCGGCCAACCCGTGATCCCGCTTGATGCGCTTCGTCAGCTTCCCGATGTCGGCGAAGTTCACGCCGTAGAGCTTCTCCCCCGCACCGTGGCGGCGGAAGATCTTCCGGTACTGCTCCTTCCCCATCCCCTCGAGCTCGCGCTGCACTTCGTCCACGGTCATCGGGCTGGTCGTGCTCTTCGTACTCTTCGTGCTCTTCGTGCGCGTCGTCGGCATGCGCGTCGGTCCTCCACGAAGGGTGAATGCGCGGCGCGGGCGCGATGCGGCCTGGCGCGAAGACGCGAAGATGGGAGCCCCGGTGGCCGGGCGCCAGCGCTCAGACCGGCGCCGCCACCACCCGGCCGACGGCCGCGGGCTCCGCGCTCGGCTCCTCGCCCTCCGCGCGCGCCATCTCCTGCTGGCGCCGCCCGAGCCAGACGCCGAGGGCGAGGAACGCGGCCGACAGCGGCACCGCCACCCATGAGATTCCCGTGAGCGCGAGGCCGAGCGCGGCGAGGCCCGCGTACCCCCAGGCGCCGAGCTGGTCGCCGGCGCGGTAGACGAAGGTCTCGAGGAAGGGGCCAGCCTTGTACTTCTCCTCGCGGCTCACCACGGTGAAGAGCACGCTCCGTGATGGCTTCCCGATGGCAAACTCGCTCGCGCGCCGCAGGACGGAGAACGCGATGAAGATCCCCAGGATGGGGACGACGCCCCACGCGCTGGCGCCGATCGCCGCGAAGCCGAGCATGCTGATCGCCGGCATCACGGCGAGCGCCGCCGGCAGACCGATCGCGCGGATGATGCGCCCGGTGAAGAATACCTGCGTGAGCGCGGTGAGCGCCTGCGTGGCGAACTCCATGCTCGCGAGCACCTGGGTGCGATGCGCCCGATCCTGATAGTGCGCGCCGATGATCTCTGTCTGCGCGAAGTACAGCACCGTCGAGCCGAGGGTGTAGAGCACGAGGAAGGCGGCGATGCCACGGAGGTACGGGGAGCGCATCACGTACGTGAGCCCCGCCCACACACTCCCGCCGATCACGTGCCGGCCCCGGTCGCCGGCCGGGTCGGCGCGTCCGGTACCGGCCGGATCGGTCGCCGCGGCGCCGGCGGTCCGACGGCCGCCCGGCGCCTGCCCGGCGTGCGCCCCACCCACCGGGAACATCGCCACCAGGAGTGCCGCGACCACCAGCAGCGCCGCGGAGACGAGCAGCAGGTTG
>JBBJNN010000145.1:6842-10913 GCA_037720885.1 Gemmatimonadaceae bacterium
GGTTGGCGACGCCGACCGTGCGGACGAGGAGCGCCGTCGCGCCCGAGCCGGCGAGCGAGCCGAGCGTACCGCCGACGGCGATGAAGCCGAAGAGGCGCTTGGCCTGGGCGCTCCGGAAGGTGTCGGCCATGACGGCCCAGAACACCGAGACGACGAACAGGTTGAAGACGCTCGTCCAGACGAAGAAGATGCGTCCTGTCCACACCGGGTTGGCGCCGCTCCGCCAGGCGAGGTAGAAGAGGACGAGGTTGGCGGCGAAGAACTGGTAGGTGATGCCGACGAAGCGCTTGACCCGCAGACGCACGACGAGCGTGGCGTAGAGCGGGTTCACCAGCAGCATCGCGCCGAGCGTGCCGGCGAACAGGTACGGCAGATCCCGCACGCCCGAGGCGACGGCCATCTCGTCGCGGATAGGGCGGAGTACGAAGTAGCTGGCGAGAGTGAAGAAGAAGTAGAGGCAGGCAAGGGCCATCGTGCGCACCTCGCCCGGCTCCACGTCCACCACGTGGCGCAGCAGGCGGTACCACGCCCCGGGCGCCGGCGCCGTCCCGCGGGGTGCCGTCATCCCTTTGCCGAGCTCGCCGGCCGCGCGCGCCACGCCGCGAGCACTTCCTTCTCCTTCGCGGGGTCGAGGCCAGCGCGCAGCTTCGCCTTCTCCTCCTCGGACTCGCTGTTGTAGAAGTCGAGCGTATCCTTCGCGGTGACGGCGAGCGGCCGGAAGGAGAGCCCCTTCGCGAGCGCGCGGGCGATCGAGCGCTGCGCGAAGCCGGCCGTCGGGTCCGTGGGCGGGATCCAGACGGGCATGTGGCTCCACGGCCGCACCTGCTGCGCGGCGAGGAATTCGGCGTCCACCCAGGTGAGGTATGCGTCGGTCGTCATCACGCCGCGGATCGCGCCGAGCATCTCGCTCACCGTGAGCCGCGACTTGGGCCCGGTGGCGTTGTAGGTACCAACTGTGCCTTCCTCGGCGCAGCGGATGGTGAACTCCGCCAGGTCGCGCGCGTCGATGATCTGCACCGGATCGGTGGGGTTGCCGGGCGCGAGCACTTCCCCGCCACGCGCCAGCCGCGCGGGCCAGTAGGTGAAGCGGTCGCTCAGGTCGCCGGGCCCCACGATGAGGCCGGGGCGAATCACCGTTGTCTTCCCCGGGAACGCCTTCTCGGCCTCCTTCTCGGACAGCGCCTTGAGCGGGCCGTAGAGCTGTCGGTCCTCGCGCTCCGGTGTGTCCGTCGTCCCCACCGCGGCCGTCTCGTCGGCGTTCGGGGTGTCGTTCTTGTCGTAGACGGAGATGGTGGAGATGAAGATGTACTGCTTCGCGTGCCCCTTCACGACGGCCGCTGCCTCGCGCACCCAGCGCGGGAAGGTCGTCGGGTTGTCGATGACGACGTCCCACTCCTTCCCCTTGAGCGACTCGTAGTTGTTGACCGCGCGGTCGCCCTCGAGCTTCGGGATGTCGGGGAAGAGGCCAGGGTTCGTCTTCCCGCGATTGAACAGCGTGATCTTGTGGCCGCGGCTCCCCGCGTAGCGCACCTGGTGCGGCCCAATGAACCCGGTGCCGCCGAGGATGAGGATGCGGAGCGGCGCCGCGGCGCGTGGCACCTCGCGCAGGCGCTCGGCCTCGCGCGCGTCCACTCCGGCGCCCGCGCCGTGCGCCGCGTGTGGGAGGACGCCGAGTCCGAGCGCGCCGCCCAGGACGGCCGATGTCTTGAGGAAGTCTCGTCTGTTCGCTGACACGGGAGGTACCTCGTTCGAGTGGCGACGGAGGGGAGGGAGCGGCGAGGGACGTTCGCCAGCCGGGCTGGCGGCGGCAAGGGGCCGCCGACATCGCGAACATCACGTTCCCATCGCGCTTACAACTGTCGGCGCACACCCGCATGCGCATCCCCTCTCGCGCGACGCGATGGTCGCTTGTAAGGATTACGTCCGGAGGCTGGCGGGCGCTGTCGCCACGTTCGTAGGTTCCCGGCGCCTTCCATTGTGTCCCACCGGTCCGCGCGGTCCGCGTGATCCGCCAACACCCCGCTTCCCAGTGCCGACGAGACGTGACTTCCTGAAGACGGGCGCCGCCGCGAGCGGCGCGCTCCTCGCCGGACTCTCGCCCGCGCTCGCGAACGCCGCCGAGCGTACGGCTGGCCGCGCTGCCGGCCGCGCGGTGGCGCCGATGAACATCCTCATCCTGGGTGGCACCGGCTTCATCGGGCCGCACCAGGTGCGCTACGCCGTGAGCCGTGGCCACAAGGTCTCGATCTTCACGCGCGGGCGGCGCGAGGCGGATCTCCCCGCGTCGGTGGAGCACTTGCAGGGCGACCGGAACGGCCAGCTCGGCGCGCTCGAGGGGCGGAAGTGGGATGCCGTGATCGACAACTCGGCCACGAACCCCGATTGGGTGCGGCAGTCCGCGCAGCTCCTCAAGAGCTCCGCCGGCCAGTACCTGTTCGTCTCGACCACGGGCGTCTTCCTCCCGTACCTGAAGAACGGGATCGACGAAACCGTGCAACCGCGGCTGGCGGACGACCCACCGCCGGCGAACGGCCAGCCTTCGTACGGCGTATCGAAGGCGCTCGCCGAGCGTGAGGCGCAGACGGCGTTCGGCGACCGTGCGACGATCGTGCGCCCGCACTTCATCGTCGGTCCGGGCGACACCACCGACCGCTTTCCGTACTGGCCGGTGCGCGTGGCGCAGGGAGGCGAGGTGCTCGCGCCGGGGCGGAAGAGCGACCCGGTGCAGCTCATCGACGTGCGCGACCTCACCGGGTGGATGGTGCGCCTCATCGAGAACAGGAAGACGGGCGTCTACAACGCCGCCGGCCCGCGGGAGACGCTGACGATGGAGCGCTTCCTCGCCACGGTGAAGGAGGGGACGAAGAGCGACGCGCGCTTCACGTGGGTGGACGACTACGACTTCCTCGAGGCGAACCGCATTCGGGGTGCGGTACCGTGGATCATGCTCCGCGGCAACAACCTCGGGATGACGACGATCAGGTTCGACCGCGCGCTGGCGACGGGGCTCACCTTCCGCCCGCTCGTGCAGACGGTGCGCGACACACTCGCCTGGTGGCCGACGGTGCCCGAGGCGCGGCGCGCCAAGCCGAGTTTCGCGATCTCGCTGGAGAAGGAGAAGGAAGTGCTGGCCGCCTGGCACGCGCGCGGGGCGGTGAAGAGCCCGGGGTGAGCCCCGGCGCATGAGTCAGGAGCAGTGGGCCGCGGTCGACGGCTACCTCACCGGGCTGCTCGTATCGCCCGACGCGGCGCTCGCGGCGGCCCTGGAGGCGAGCGCCGCGGCCGGCCTGCCGGATATCCAGGTGACGCCGACCCAGGGCAAGCTGCTGCACCTGTTGGCGCGGGTGCAGGGGGCGCGGACGATCCTCGAGCTGGGCACGCTCGGCGGCTACAGTACCATCTGGCTCGCGCGGGCGCTCCCCGCCGGTGGGCGCCTGGTCACGTTGGAGGCCGATCCTACGCACGCCGGGGTCGCGCGCGCCAACATCGAGCGCGCCGGTCTGGCCGGCGTCGTCGAGGTGCGACTTGGGCCGGCACTGGAGACACTGCCGCAGCTCGCCGCCGAGGGGCGCGGGCCGTTCGACCTGATCTTCATTGACGCCGACAAGGAGCACATGCCGGAGTACTTCGGCTGGGCGCTCTCGCTTTCGCGCCGCGGGAGCCTCATCATCGGCGACAACGTCGTGCGCGAGGGCGCGGTGGCCGACGCCGCCAGCGCCGACTCGCGGGTGCAGGGAGTGCGGCGCTTCCTCGAGATGCTCGCCGCCGAGCGGCGCGTGAGCGCGACGGCAATTCAGACCGTGGGCACCAAGGGGTACGACGGCCTGGCGATCGCGCTCGTCGTCGCCGACGCGTAGGGGCCGGAGGTAGGGCGGCGGCTGGCGCCGCGGGTCAGCCGCCTCCGCGCGCGAGCGCGCGGGCGTCGAGCCGCAGCCCCCGGAGCTCGTACGCGAGCGACGGCTCGTAGGGGCCGCGCCCGACGAGCTGCCAGATGCGCAGCAGTTCCTCCGTCATCGTGTTCGTCAGGACGATCTCCAGGTGCTCGCTGGGGGCGAACACGCCCTCGTGGTC
>JBBJNN010000030.1:0-8199 GCA_037720885.1 Gemmatimonadaceae bacterium
CGGGGGCGAGCGCACGGGCGGCGTCGTCCTCCTGCACGAGCTGCCCGAGCTCGCCGATGGACAACCGCGCCAGCTGACTGATGTTGCGGCCGGCCTCCGTAGCCCGGTGGAGCAGGCGGAGCCGCTCGACGTCGGCCGTCGAGTAGAGGCGCTGGCCACCGGACGCGCGCACGGGGCGCACCACGCCGTAGCGCCGCTCCCAGACGCGAAGCACGTCCGGGGAGAGCCCCGTCCGTTCGGCGACCACCCCGATCGGATGGCGCGGCGTCTCGTGATCGGTGCGTTCGGTCATGGGAGCATGATGCCTGTCTGTCCTACTTCTGTCAATGACTGGAACTTCTCAGACTCCGCAGCGTTTGAGAAGAAGTCGGATACGATATGGACGATATATGGACAAGACACACAAACCTGACGAGACATGGGAGGGCATCACATGAAGAAGATCGATATCGTCGCCGCCGTGCTGCTGGTGATCGGCGGGCTGAACTGGGGCCTGGTGGGAGTGACGGGGCTGGATGTGGTGGCCGCCCTCTTCGGGGACATGACGGCGCTCAGCCGCACCGTCTACGCGCTGGTCGGCCTGGCCGCGGTCTATCAGGCGCTCCAGTGGCGGGGGATCCAACACCGGTGGCTGATGCCGGCGCGGGCGCGGGCCTGAGCACGGGTAGGGTGGACGGTCAGGGGATGAGGTGCAACGCAGGTGAAACGCACGTGAAACACAGGGCATTCGCAGGGCAATCGCAGGCAAGGACAACTCACATTGCAACAGAGGAGCATGACGATGACGAAATCCAGGATGGCGGTCGCGGCACTCGCGCTCGCGCTGAGCGCGCCGGCGGTGGTGTCGGCGCAGTACGGCATGGATAGCTCGAAGGGAAAGGCGCCGGCGAAGGACATCGTGGCCGTGGCGTCCGAGGCGGGGAGCTTCAAGACGCTGGTGGCGGCGGTGAAGGCGGCCGGCCTGGTCGAGACGCTGCAGGGAGAAGGCCCGTTCACGGTCTTCGCGCCCACGGACGCGGCCTTCGCGAAGCTGCCGAAGGGGACGGTCGAGGCGCTGCTCGCCGACAAGGCGAAGCTCGCGGCGATCCTGACCTACCACGTCGTGCCCGGAAAGCTGATGGCGGCTGACGTGATCAAGATGGGCGGCGGTACCCCGGCCACCGTCAACGGTCAGCCCCTGACGGTGAAGGTGACCGACGGCAAGGTGTACGTGAACGACGCGACCGTCACGAAGGCGGACATCGCGGCCTCCAATGGCGTGATCCACGCGATCGACACCGTGGTGATCCCGAAGTAGCTGGGAGCGGGTCGCGGGTCGCGGGTTGCACCGATACGGATCGCGACGGAATGGTGAGGTGAAATCCCCATTCCGTCGCGATCCTGTCGTTCGGGGGGGCCCCCCAAGGTATAGAACCTACTCTTCGCGTCCCACCGCCCGCCTGAACCCCAGCTTCGTGCTCATGCCCAGGCTCGCCACGTTCGTCGCCCGTGGCGCGGTGATTACCCGGTCGTAGCCGTGCGCGCGGGCGTACCGCACGCCCAGCACCTTGAGCGCGGTGGCGATCCCCCGCCGGCGATGCGCGGGATGCACACCCGTCCAGCTCTGAAGCAGACTTCGGCCCTCGCTCCCCGCGGGATCGAGTACCGTATATCCCACGTAGCGCTCGCCGCTGACCGCGATGAATGTCGCGTCCGGCGCCACCTCCAGCGCCGCGAGCCGGGCGCGCATCTCCTCGGGCGTACGCGGCACCGCCGGGTCACCGGCGCGGGTGGCGTTGTCCAGGTCGGCGATCCGCTCCAGCCACGCGGGCTCCGTGCGCTCCTCCTCGGCCAGCGTGGTGAAGCGAACACCTTCGCGCTCCAGCCGAGCGATGAGGGGCCCGTGTGCGTCGAGGTCTATGTCGTCGACCGCCAGCTCGAGCGGCACCTGATCCGGCAGCAGCATCTGCTCGTTCGCCCGGGGCTACTTCGCTGCCGCCGCGCTCGGCATCGGCGGCCCCTGCCACAGCACGTGCGACACCATCCACCTCCCACCGTACTTGCCCAGGAGCAGGTAGTCCGTTCCCCAGGAGGCCGCCAGCTTGGCGCTCGCCGTCTGGTCCTGCACCTCGAACACGGTCACCTCCTTCCGCGCCGTTGGCGGGGTGGGGCGGTTTCGCGCCTTCACGCGGTTCGCGTAGGCCAGGAACTCCGGCCACGGCATCGCCTCCCCAGCGTACGTCGTCGAATCCTTCGCGCGCCAGAAGCCGTACTTGGAGACTTCGGGGCGCACGCTCCGCACGAGCTTCGCGGTGTCCCCCTCGTAGAACCCCTCGACGTAGTCGAGCACCGCGCGCCGCACCGCGTCGCGGTCGCCCGCGCTCTGCGCGCTCTGCGCGCTTGCGGCAGACGTCGGGGCGACGAGTGTGATGGGCGACGCGGCGAGGGCGCATAGGGCGAGCGCGCTCAACAGGGGACGACACATCCGAGGCTCCTGGAAATGAGACGGGCATCCGTACGCGCCCGGCCCGCGCGAGGTTGCATTGGTTGCACTGGTTGCACTGGTTGAGCGGCCCACCACTCACCGACCGAGGTGCCGGACCATGGACACCATCCTGCACGACGTCCGCCATGCACTGCGCGCCTTCCGCCGCAGTCCCGGCTTCGTGTGCATCGCCGTGCTCTGCCTCGCCGTCGGCATCGGGCTCAACACCGCGAGCTTCACCCTCATCGACTCGCTCGCCTTTCGCCCGCTTCCCGGCATCGTGGATCAGGCGCGCGTCGTCTCCCTTCATCAGGGGATGACGACTCCACTCGGACGGTCGGGGCCGGCGAGCCTCGCCTACCCGGACTACCTCGCCTATCGCGAGGGACTGCGCAGCGTCGGCGAGGTCGCGATCGCCGCTCGCCAGACGGTCGCGGTCAGCGTGGGCGCCGAGCCTCGCGTCGTCCCCGGCGAGATCGTCTCGGGCAACTTCTTCTCGACCTTGGGCACCAGTCCCGCGCTCGGCCGCTTCTTCGCCCCGGAGGAAGATCGTGAGCCCGGCGCGCACCCGGTCGTCGTCGCAAGCCACCGCTTCTGGACGCGCGATCTGGCGGCCGATCGCGCCGCCGTGGGGCGCACGCTGCTCGTCAACGGCGCCACGTACACGCTCATCGGCGTCGCGCCGCCCGGCTTCGTGGGTACGCAGCCCAGCGAGATGCTGGACCCGGAGCAGGGCGCACCCGCACTCTGGATGCCGGCGATGATGACCTCCCTGCTCCTCCCGCCGCGCACGAACGGCGACCTGCTCACTTCGCTCGACGCGCACTGGCTCCGGGCCATCCTCCGCCTGGAGGATGGCGTCTCACTCGACCGCGCAGACGTTGCCGCGAACGTCGTCGCCCGGCGCATCGCGACTCTCCACCCGGTGGCGCGCCGCGACGCCTACGCCACGCTCTCACCACTCGGCGCGCCACCCGGCTCGAGGCGGAGCGAGGCCTTCGGGATGGCGGCGCTCTTCATGAGCGTCCCCCTCCTCGTGCTGCTCGTCGCCTGTGCGAACCTCACCAACCTCCTCCTCGCGCGCGGCACGCAGCGCACCCGCGAGCTGGCCATCCGCCGCTCGCTCGGCGCCACGCGCGCACGGCTCGTGCGCGCGCTGCTCGTCGAGAGTCTGCTGCTCGCCACCGCCGGCGGCACCCTCGGCCTCCTCATAGCCGCCGGGTCCTCGGAGATCGTGCGCGCGGTCGGCCTCACGATGCCGCTCCCCATCCGGGTGGACGGCCGCGTCTTCGCCGCCACGGCGCTCGCCGTACTCGTGACCGCGGCGCTCGTCGGGCTCGTGCCGGCACTCCGCTCCACGCGGGCCGACCTGAGCGCATCGCTCAAGGATGGCGCGCCGGCCGCCGGCGCCACGCGCTCGCGGCTCCGCGGTGCGCTCGTGATCGGGCAGGTCGCGGCATCGCTCGCGCTCCTCGTCGCCTGCGGCCTCTTCGTGCAGAGCGCGCGAAACGCCGTACGAATCGACTCGGCCGTGGACGCCGATCGCCTGCTCTTCGTCGAGCTCGACCTCGACTTCCTGGGCTACGGGGAGCCGGCGGGGCGCGCCTTCTACGGGCGCGCGCTGGAGCGGTTGCGCGCGCTGCCGGGGGTGGACGCCGTGGGGCTCGCGCCGTTCACGCCACTCGCCAGCGGGCCGCCACAGGAGCGCGTCGCGCTCGCCGGTGAGCGCACCGCGCCCGAGCGCTACGTGCACATCGCGCGCGTAGACGGCGACTTCTTCGCCGCGGCCGGCATCCGCGCCCGGCAGGGGCGCGCGCTCCAGGCCGGCGACGTGACGGGTGGCGCCACCGCCGCGGTGGTGACCGCGGGTGCGGCCGAGCGCTTCTGGAAGGGGGAGCGCGCGATCGGGCAGACGCTCCGGATCGGCGACGATTCCGTCGCGCGATTCGCCGAGGTCGTGGGCGTGGTGCCGGATGTCCTCATGCGGCTCGGGCGGGATCCGGACGCGCTCATCTTCCTCCCGCGCAGCGACCGCTACGAGCCGGCCGCCACCTTCTACGTGCGCACGCGGGGCGACCCGGCGAAACTCGCCGCCGCGGTGCGCCACGAGCTCCGCGCGCTCGACTCCCGGCTCCCGCTCATCGCGGTCCGGACGGGTAGCGACGTACTGGGTCGCGAGCTGCACCCGCTCCGCCTCCTCGGCTCCGCGATGGGCGTTCGGGGTGATCGCCCTCCTGCTCGCCGCGGCCGGGCTCTACGCGGTACTCGCGTTCGTCGTCGCGCAGCGCGCGCGCGAGATCGGCGTCCGCATGGCGCTCGGCGCCGGCCGCGCCCGCATCCTGCGGCTCGTGCTTCGCCAGGCGGGCACGATCGTCGCGATCGGCGTGCTGATCGGCGCGGGGGCGGCGTGGATGACCGCGTCCCTGCTCCGCTCCATGCTCTTCGACCTCTCCCCCGCCGATCCCGCGACCTACGCGATCGCGGTCACCGCGCTCCTCGTCACCGCGCTGGCCGCGAGCATCACCCCCGCCCTCCGCGCCACTCGGGTAGAGCCAGTGGAGGCGCTGCGCTACGAGTGACGCGCACCTTATTGCCCTGGCGAGCGGCGCTTCTTATCATGAATCATGACACCATTTCATGAATTCTAGATGCCGACGCGACGCGTCCGCGAGTCCGCCCCGATCCAGGTCTACCTCGATCTCGACGAGCAGCACCGGCTGGCGCGGCTGGCCGAGCAGTTGGATGAGAGTAAGTCCGAGATTCTGCGGCGCGGACTCCTGGCGCTGGAGCGCGAGGTACTCGATCCGGCCGCGCACGCCGCGCTCCGGCTGATCGGCATCGCGACCGCGGAGCGGCCCGGCGTTGCCCGCGTGGATGCCGCGCGCGAGCACGACCGCGTCCTCGCCGACGCTGAGGAGGCAAGTTGGGCTGGTCCGGCGCGACGGAAGGGCTCGCGTCGTGCCCGCTGAGTTCTTCGTGGACACGAGCGCCTGGTACCCGCTGCTCGTCGCGACGCACCCGGACCATGACACGCTGGCGGACGCACTACGGGGGTTGATCGCTCGGCGACACCGGCTGGTGACGACGAACCTCGTCGTGGCGGAGACGCACGCCCTACTCCTGCGGCGGGCTAGCCGTGCAGGCGCCCTCGCCTTCGCGCGCACCGTCGGTGAGCCGCCCAACCTGGTAGTCCGGAGTAGCCGGGAGCTTGAAGAGCGCGCGACACGCGACTGGCTCGCGCGGTACGCCGATCAGGACTTCTCCTTCGCCGACGCGGTCAGCTTCGCGCTCATGGCGGAGCGCCGGATCACGGAAGCGCTCACGCTGGACCACCACTTTACGGTCGCCGGATTCCGGGCGGTGGACGGGGCGCGGTAGCACCACGCATCACGCTTCCAACCTCCAGGGCAATCGCGCTGTCTCTGGTCACGGAGCTCTCTCCCTTCTCGCACCGGGCCGGCCCATGAGCGCCTCACCTGCACGGATCCTCGACGAGCTCGCACAGGACCTCAGGCACGCCGTCCGCGCCCTCCGCAAGGCGCCGGGATTCACCGCCGCGGTGGTCCTCACGCTCGCCCTCGGCGTCGGCGCGAACGCCACGATGTTCGGCGTGGTGGACCGGCTGATGTTCCGGCCCTACCCCTACCTGCGCGATCCGGCGACCGTGCATCGCCTGTACTTCCGCACCGAGGATCGCGGCACCACGACCACGCGCTGGGACGCCGAGTACACGCGCTACACGGACCTCGTGAAGTGGACGGCATCGTTCGCGCAGGCCGCGGGTTTCACCCGCCGGACGATGGCAGTCGGCGTTGGCGACGCGGCCCGCGAGCGGCGCGTGGCGGCGGTCAGCGCGACGTTCTTCGATTTCTTCGACGCGCGGCCCGCGCTCGGCCGCTTCTTCACGCCCGAGGAGGACGTGACGCCCCGCGGGGCGGACGTCGCCGTGCTCGGCCACGACTTCTGGAGGGTGGTATTCGGCGGCCGCGACGTACGCGGCGAGATCCTCCAGGTCGGCGACATCCGGGCGACCATCATCGGCGTGGCGCCGGCGGGCTTCGTCGGCGTGGACGACACCGACCCGCCCGCCGTGTACGTGCCCATCACGACGTACGCCGGCGCGCAGCCGGACCGCCGCAGGGCGGCCACCTACTTCTTCACGTACCAGTGGCGGTGGATGGAGATCATGGTGCGACGGAAGCCCGGGGTGAGCGCCGCCCGGGCGTCGGCGGACGCGACCCAGGCGTACCGACGGAGCTGGAACGCCCGCCGCGAGATCGAGCCCTCGCTCCCGCCTCCAGCGGCCGCGAAGCCGAGTGCGGTGGTGTCGGCGATGAAGATCGGCGCGGGGCCGGCGCCGGGGCTCGAGGCCCGCACCGCGCTCTGGGTGACCGGAGTCGCTGCGCTCGTGCTGCTCATCGCGTGCGCGAACGTCACGAACCTCCTCCTGACGCGCGCGCTCGGGCGGCGGCGGGAGACCGTCCTGCGCCTCGCGCTCGGGGCGAGCCGCGGGCGGCTGACGCGGTACGCGCTGACGGAGAGCCTCGTGCTCGCTATCGCCGGGGGCGGCGTCGGTGTGCTCGTAACGGAGTGGGGCGGCGCGTGGGTCGGCGGACTGCTGCTCCCCGCGGAAGGCGCGGCGGGCGCATCGTTCGACGTCGTCAGCGACGGCCGGACGGTGGGTGTCGCGCTCGGGATCGCGGTTGCGGCCGGCCTCCTGACTGGTCTGACGGCGGCGATGCTCGCGGGCCGGAGCGATCTCGCGCCTTCGCTCCAGATGCGCGCCGGGGGCGGGACGTCTCACCGCACGGGCGCCCGCAGCGCGCTGCTCGTCGCGCAGGGCGCGCTCTCCGTCGCGCTGCTCATCGGCGCCGGGCTCTTCATGCGGAGCCTCGACAGGGTGAAGTCGATGCGCCTCGGCTACGACGCCGACCCGGTGCTCTTCGTGACCTCGAATCTGCGCGGGACGCGGCTCGATGACAGCGCACGCGTCGCCCTGCGCCGCGTCCTGCTCGCGGCCGCGCAGGCGCTCCCCGGCGTCGAGCACGCGAGCTGGGTGAGCAGCGTGCCGTTCGGGGACGAGTCTTCCACGCGCCTGTTCGTCGCCGGGCTCGACTCGGTGGAACGGTTCGGCCAGTTCACGTACGAGACCGCGACGGCCGACTACTTCCGCACGATGGGCACGCGGATCGTCCGGGGTCGCGGCTTCACGGCGGACGACCGCGGCGGGGCGCCGCGCGTCGCGGTCGTGAGCGAAGGGATGGCGCGGACGCTCTGGCCCGGCCGGGACGCTATCGGCCAGTGCGTCCGCGTCTTCGCCGACACGATGCCCTGCGCGACGGTCATTGGCATCGCCGAGGACATGGTGCAGCGCGACCTGACGGCGACGACGCGTCTCCACTACTACCTGCCCATCGAGCAGTTCTGGCCGGCCGGCGGCTCCGCGCTGCTGCTCCGGATGCGCGGCGATCCGGCCTCGCAGAGCGAGGTCGTCCGCAAGGCGCTGCAGCGGGCGATGCCGGGACAGTCGTACGTGACCGTCCGACCACTGCGGGAACTGGTCGACGGCGCGCGCCGGTCGTGGCGCCTGGGGGCGACGCTGTTCGGCGCGTTCGGCGCGCTCGCGCTGGCGGTGGCGGCGGTCGGCCTGTACGGGGTGATCGGCTACGACGTCACGAGGCGGATGCACGAGCTCGGGGTGCGCGTCGCGCTCGGCGCACGGGCGAGCGACATCC
>JBBJNN010000030.1:8209-20183 GCA_037720885.1 Gemmatimonadaceae bacterium
CGGGGCGTGCGCCTGGCCGGCGCGGGGATCGGGCTCGGCGCCGGGCTCGCGCTCGTGGCGGCCCGCTGGCTCCAGCCGCTGCTCTTCCAGCAGTCGGCGACGGATCCGCGGATCTACGGCTGGGCAGGAGCGGTGATGCTCACGGTCGCCCTGGCGGCGACCGCCGTACCCGCGCTCCGGGCAGCCCGGGCGGACCCGAACACCGTGCTGCGGGCGGAGTAGGCACTCGGGACTCGGCACTCGGCCACCGCTGCCGAGTGCCGAGTCCCAGTGCCGCGATCAGTCCTGCTTCGCGTACCTCCGGCGATTGTCCGGCGCCACGGCCGCGAGCTCGGTCTTGCGGCCGAGCAGGCCGCCGAGGTTCGCGAAGTCGTAGCTCGCCCGGGCGAAGATGTAGCGCCCGTTGAAGCCGAAGGGCGAGGCACCGGTGAACAGGTAGATGCCACGCGTCTGGTTGGCGGTGATGTTCGTGTCGGGGTAGACGTCGAAGATGTTGTTCGCGCCGACCGCGAGCGTGAGCCGGTTGAGGAGCTTGTACGAGACCGACGCGTCGCTGATCCACTTGGCGGCGAAGGTCTGGTCCAGCACGCCCGTGGCGTTCGTGGAGTTGCGGTTCGTCACCTGCCCGAACCGCTGCGTGTGGACGTTCACGCCAAGCCCCTTGACCGTGTAGTTGCCGGTGAGGCTCACCGTGTTCCGCGGCTGTCCGATCTCGATGCGCGCCCGCTCGCCCCGATCGAACAGCGACGAGCTCACCGCCGAGAGCTGCGACGGCGTCGGAATGACGCTCAGCACCTTCGTCTTGTTCCGGTTGTACCCGCCAGTGAACCGCACCAGGCCGCTCCCCCCCAGGTTGAGGCCGTAGTTCAGCACCACATCCAGGCCCTTGGTGCGGGTGTCGATCGCGTTCGTGAAGTAGCGGGCGCCGCTGACGCCCAGGATATTGTTCGCCTCGAGCAGGGAGCGCACGGATGCGTGGATGAAGTTCCCGGAGAGCACGATCCGGTCGTCGATGTTCACACGGTAGTAGTCGGCCGTCAGCGACAGGTTGGCGATCGGCGAGAAGGTAAGACCCCCGCTCAGGTTCACGGACTTCTCCGGGCGGAGAGGCTGCGCCCCCAGGAGTTGCCCACCCTGGCTGCCGACGGGGAAGGTACGGACGTCGAACGGGGTGTTCACGCCGTTGACGACGACGAAGTTGGTCGAGACCGCCGAGAAGTACGACTGCGGAAGCGACGGCGCGCGGAAGCCGTCCTGGGCGGCGGCGCGGAGCGCCACGCCTTTGAAGAGCTCGAAGCGCGCGGCGATCTTGCCATCCACGGTGGAGCCAAAGTCGCTGTAGTCCTCGGCGCGCCCCGCAACGGCGATGAGCAGCCGCTCGAAGGGCGTGATCTCCACGTCTACGTACCCGGCGACGTTCGTGCGGTCGGTATCTACCTCGTCCACCGGGCGGAAGCCCGGGAATACCTGCGAGTACGGGGGAGCGGGTCGCCCGGCCTCCGGCCCGTCGAGGATCGTCACCGTGCCGACCTGGTACGAGGTCGGGTCTCCACGCTCGATCTTGTAGCCGTCGCGCCGGAACTCGGCCCCGATGGCGACGTTGAGGTCGCCCAGCGGAGACGACGGGAAGGCGCGGACGATGTCCAGGTTGGTCGCGAGCTGGTTGGAGCGCAGCGCCCCGGCGTAGAACTCCCGCGGGGTGGCGGTGCCCAGCGAGACATTCACCGTATTGTCGATCGTGAACTCGAACGCGTTGCCGCCATAGATCGCGCTCAGGTCCCACCCCCAGCCGCGGAGCGTTCCCTTCGCGCCGACCGTGCCGGAGATGTCGGTGATGTCGCTGTTGATCTGCGGGAGGAAGCCGTTCGGCGTGACGGCGCGCACGGTGCGGCGGTCGCTCGGAATCCGGTAGAAGCCAGCCGAGGTCCCATCGCGCAGGCTCAGCCCGCCGAACCCGTAGAGCTGGACTCCACTCTGGAGCGGGAGGGCGCTGTTGAGGAAGAACGACCAGTCACGCGTGTCGGAGTCGCCCTGCCAGCTCTGGTTGAACCGCTCGTCGAACCGGTTCACGCTGGTGGGCGGGAGCGTGCACCCGGCGATCGTCGTCGCCGATGCCCCGCTGCCGAGGCGGCAGAGTGTGCTCGTCGTGTCCACGCGCGCGCGGTTGGTCCCCTCGCGGTCGCGGAACTCGCCGCTCAGGTGGACGAAGCCGTTGCCGCGGATGGCGCCGCCGACGTTGGCGGCGACCTGCGTCACCTGCCCGTCGCGGAACTTCCCGCCCCCCGGGCGGGTGTCCCCGCCGAACACCTTGCTGTACGCCTGGCCGAACGAGCTCGAGATCGAGCCGCCCGGCTCGCTCTTGAGGATGATGTTCATGACGCCGGCGATCGCGTCGGAGCCGTACTGCGCGGCCGCGCCATCGCGGAGGATCTCGATGCGGTCGATCGCGCTCGCCGGAATAGCGTTCAGGTCCACGCTCGTCGAGCCACGGCCCACCGAGCCGTTGACGTGCACGAGCGCGGTCTGATGCCGGCGCTTGCCGTTCACCAGCACCAGCACCTGGTCCGGCCCGAGTCCGCGGAGCGTGGCGGGCCGAATGTGATCGGTGCCGTCGGTGACCGAGGGGCGCGGGAAGTTGAACGACGGCGCGAGCATCTGGATGATCTGGCTCGTCTCCGTCAGCCCGGTCGCCTGGATCTCCGCGGCCGAGAGCACGTCGATCGGCACTGGCGCCTGGACCACGGTACGGTCCGCGGCCCGTGAGCCGACGATCGCTATCTCGTCGAGGTTGATCCCGGTGCGCGTGAGCGCGAAGTCCTTGGTCACCGTCCCGCCCGCGGTCACCACGATCGAATCGCGGCTCATCGCGTAGCCAATGATGTTCGCGCGCACATCATAGGTCCCCGCGCCCACCGGGAGCCGGTACGACCCGTCACTGCGCGTGAACCCGCCGATCGTCGTGCCGACGAGGCGCACGGTGGCGTTCGCGAGCGGCTCGCCGGTCGCCGCGTCGGTCACGCGTCCCGTCACCGCGCCCATGGACTGCGCGGCGAGCGGGAGCGCCATCGCGGCCGCGACTATCGTGGCGACGACGACGGCCGCGCGGCGCGCCACGAAGGCGCGGGTACGGCTCGGGCCGGGCCGGGCGGATGCGTGGTATGAAGGCTGAGAGTGTTGCGACATAGGCTACCTCGAGGAGGGTGGCGAGGGGGCGGGCCGTGCCGCACGCGACGGCAAAGCCCTCGGGGACGAGCGCCACTCGGCGTGCCCCCCCGGGAGTGGAACAGACCGACCCCGGGGAAGGTTCGCGCCGCGTGGCGCCGGATCCCCCTGTACGATTGCATTGGGACCCGACGGATGCAACAGAGCGCGGGCGCCAGTGGTGGGGCAGGTTGCTCTTGTCATCCCGCAAGAGCGAGCCGGATGCCCACCGCAGGCGGGCAGATGAGCGAGTGCGCGGGTACCCCGCACTCGCGCCGCCGAGGGCGGCACTCCTGCGGGATGACAACGCCAAACTGACCCACCACTGTGCCTGCGTCGCCTGTTGACACGGAGGCACCCGCGTCATATATGTAGTCTGTCTACATGTATACGATCTGACTATGCTCGACACCCGCCCCCGCGGCGACCTCGTCCCCGGCACGCTCGAGCTGCTCGTCCTCCAGACGCTCACGCTCGGGTCGCTCCATGGCTACGCGATCGCGCAGCACATCGAGCGCCTTTCCGAGGCGGTCTTCCGCGTCGAGCAGGGCTCGCTCTACCCGGCGCTCGACCGGCTCCAGCGGAAGGGCTGGGTCACGTCGGCCTGGCGCGAGACGCCCACGAAGCGCCGCGCCCGCTACTACACGATCACCGCCGCCGGCCGGAAGCAGCTCGGCGCGGAGCGGTCGCGCTACGAGCGGGTGTCGCTCGCCATCGCCCGCGTGCTCGGGCACGCCTGAACGGCCGCGCGGCGCCCGACGAGCCTCCGGGGAGCAGCCGCCATGTCGAGTCTGCACGCTCTGCGCTACCGGTTGCGCGCCCTCCTCCGCGCCGGCGACTTCGCGCGCGAGCAGGACGACGAGCTTCGCTTCCATCTCGAGCTCGAGGCCATGCACCAGCGCCACGCCGGCGTCGGCGCCGAGGAGGCGCCGTACGCCGCGAACCGGCGCCTCGGCAACACCACCCTGCTGCGCGAGGAGATTCGCGAGATGTCGGCACGCCACGGGCTGGAAGTGCTCGCCCAGGACCTCACCTACGGGCTGCGTAGCCTGCGCCGGGCGCCGGGCTTCACGCTCGTCGCCACGCTCACGCTCGCGCTCGGCATTGGCGCGACGACCGCGATCTTCAGCGTGGTCAACGCCGTCCTGCTCCGCCCCCTCCCGTACCGGGACGCCGAACGGGTGGTGATGGTGTGGATGGACAACACGCCGCAGGCAATACACGAGGACATCCACTCGTACCCCAACTTCGCGGACCTCCGCGCCCAGGGCACCGTGTTCGCCAAGCTGGCCGCGTACAACCGGACCGGGTACAACGTCACCGGCGGGTGTGCCGAAGGCGCCTGTGAGCCACAGCGCATCACCGCCGCGGTGAGCACGGCCGACCTCTTCGACGTCCTCGGCGTCCGGCCAGCCCTCGGCCGGGCCTACGAGGCAGCCGAGGAGGAGCAGGGGCGCGATGGCGTGGTGGTGATCAGCCATGGGCTGTGGACGCGGATGTTCGGCGCCGACCCGCGCGCGGTGGGGCGCACGCTGCGGATGAACGGGCGCGAGCGCATCGTGGTCGGCGTGATGCCGCGGGGCTTCGCCTTCCCGTCGGCGGGGACCGACCTCTGGGTGCCGATGGCGCTCTCACCGCAGATGCGGGAGGCCCGACAGTCCTTCGGATTCTACGTGGTGGGGCGCCTCGCGCCCGGGATCTCGATGGCGCGCGCGAGCACCGACGTCCGGACGGTCTGGTCCCGGCTGCAGGGGCAGTACCCCGAGGCGATCGCCGACTTCGGCATCAATCTCGTCGCGCTCCCCGAGCAGGTGGTGGGGCGGTCGCTGCGCACCGCACTCTGGGTGATGCTGGGCGCGGTGGCCGCCGTGCTGCTCATCGGCTGCGCGAACGTCGCCAACCTGCTCCTGTCGCGCGCCGCGGCGCGGGAGCGCGAGGTGAGCGTGCGCCTCGCCCTGGGCGCGAGCCGCGCGCGACTCGTCCGGCAGCTTCTCACGGAGAGCGTGCTCCTCGCCGGCATCGGCGGCGCGCTCGGCGTCGTACTCGCCTGGGGCGGGCTGCGCGCGCTCACGCGGCTCGCGCCGGCCGACATCCCGCGTCTCGATCAGGTGCACGTGGATGGCGTGGTGCTCGCCGTCACGACGCTCGTGGTCGTCGTCACCGGCGTGCTCTTCGGGCTCGCGCCCGCGCTGCACGCGTCGCGGCCGAGTCTCTCCGACGCGCTCCGCGAGGGCGGGCGGGGCGGCACCGCGGGGCGGCGCGGGAACCGGATGCGGCAGCTCCTCGCCGCCGCGCAGGTGGCGCTCGTCGTCGTCCTGCTCACGGGCGCGGGGCTCCTCATCCG
The DNA here is from genome assembly GCA_037720885.1 of Gemmatimonadaceae bacterium. Lineage (GTDB taxonomy): Bacteria > Gemmatimonadota > Gemmatimonadetes > Gemmatimonadales > Gemmatimonadaceae > JACMME01. The sequence continues at coordinate 13,755 of JBBJNN010000030.1, forward strand.
CAGCTTTCTCGAGGTCCAGCGGGTACAGCTCGGGTTCCGCCCCGACCACCTCCTGACCATGCGCGTGGCGCTCCCGGGGGCGAAGTACCAGCGGGATGCACAGCGGGTGGCGTTCTTCAACGACCTCGTCGAGCGGGTGCGGGTGATGCCCGGGGTGCGGGGCGCGGCCGCCACGTCTTCCATCTTCCTGAGCCAGACCCCGCGCTCGACCATCTTCACCATCGAGGGGCGCACTCCGGTCCCCGACGAGCGAAACCTGGAGCTGCCGCTCGACGCCGTGACGCCGGACTACTTCCGCGTGATGGGCGTGTCGCTCCTACGCGGGCGCGCCTTCACGGCGCAGGACCGCGACAGCGCGCCCCCCGTGGTGATCGTCAACGCGAACATGGCGCGGCGGTTCTGGCCGAACGACGGCGCGCTGGGCAAGCGGTTCAAGTACGGCGGCCCCGAGAGTCGGGCGCCCTGGATGACGATCGTCGGCGTGGTGGCCGACATGCGCCGCACCGGCTTCGACGCCCCGGTGCGCTACGAGACCTTCCTGCCGCTCGCGCAGACGGGCGACGCCGGGATGACGCTCGTCGTGCGCACGGCGCGGGACGCGCTCGCGCTCGCCGCCGCGGTGCGCGGCCAGGTGCGCGCCCTCGACCCGGACCAGCCGGTGTACGAGGTGAAGACGATGGACCAGCTCCTCTCGACGATGGTCGCCCAGCGGCGCTTCAGTATGACGCTGCTCGGCACCTTCGCGGCCCTCGCGCTCGTGCTCGGCGTCGTTGGCGTCTACGGCGTCACCTCCTACCTGGTGGCGCAGCGCACCCGCGAGGTGGGGCTGCGGCTCGCGCTCGGCGCAGACCCGCGGCAGCTCGTTCGCATGGTCGTCGGGCAGGGGATGCGCGTGGCGGCCGCCGGCATGGCACTCGGGCTGCTGGGGGCGCTCGTCGTGGCGCGCCTCATGGTGGGACTGCTCTATGGCGTCACGCCGGTGGACGCGGTGACGCTCATCGCCGTGACGGCGCTCCTCGCGCTGGCGACCCTGGTCGCCAACTACCTGCCGGCGCGGCGGGCGGCGCGCGTAGATCCGCTGGTGGCGCTGCGGGCCGAGTAGCATCGGCACTCGGCACTCGGCACTCGGCACTCGGCACTCGGGCTTCCGGGCAGTCCAGGGGCCATGATGAATCATGGCCCTCGGGCACCAACCTGCTCTGCCGAGTCCCTAATGCCGAGTGCCGAGTCCCGATGACGAGGCGCCCAGGTAGCGGTCGAACCAGGCCAGCACGCGCCGCTGCAGGTCGAGCTGATTGAGTGGCGCGCGGATCGTGTGGCCTTCACGCGGATACAAGTCGCAGTTCCTCGCGACGATGAGCCACGAGCTGCGCACCCCGCTCAACGCCATCGGCGGCTACGCCGAGCTCATGGCGATGGGCATCCGCGGGCCGTGACGCGGCAGCAGGAGGAGGACCTCGACCGCATCCAGCGGAGCCAGAAGCACCTGCTCGGGCTCATCAACGAGGTGCTGAACTACGCCCGCCTCGAGACCGGCAACGTCCGCTACGACATCGGCGACGTGGGCGTGCGGGGCGCACTCGGGAGCGTGGGGTCGCTCGTGCTGCCGCAGGTGCGCGGCAAGGCGCTCACGCTCGAGACGGCCGAGTGCGATCCCGCGCTCGCCGTGCGCGCGGACGCGGAGAAGCTGCGGCAGATCCTGCTCAACCTGCTCTCGAACGCGGTCAAGTTCACGGACAGCGGCGGCCGGATCACGCTGAGCGCCCGGGCGCGGGCCGTCGTGGACGGCGTCGTCGAGATCTCCATGAGTGATACCGGCGTGGGCATCGCGCCAGACCAGCTCGAGGCGATCTTCGAGCCCTTCGTGCAGGTGGGGCGCGCGTTGAGCAGCCCGGGTGAGGGGACGGGGCTCGGGCTCGCGATCTGCCGAGGCCCTGGCGCGCGGCATGGGCGGCGACCTCACCGTCGAGAGCGAGGTCGGCGTGGGGAGCACGTTCACGCTCACGCTGCCGCGCGCGGACTGAGCGTTGCGAGGGCGCGGGCGTCCATCCTCTCGCCCCACCCGCCCGCAATACATTCCTTACACCCCCGCCCTTGACGCCCACCGCGCGCCGGCCAACTATACCGTGGCGCGGTATAACGCGAACAGGTATACCGCATCACGGTACTTCAACCGTACGTCACCCGACTGCTCCGTGTCGCCGAACCCTCCGTCCGCGCCGCTCACCACGCCGGTCTTCCACATTCTCCTCTCCCTCGTGGATGGGGAGCTGCACGGGTACGCCCTCATCCGCGACATCGCCGAGCGAACGGATGGCGAGGTGCGGCTCACGGCGAGTACGCTCTACGCGGCGATGAAGCGGTTGCTCGACGCAGGGTGGATCGAGGAGCCGGCCGTGCGCCCGCGCGGCGACCGAGATGACGCTCGGCGGCGCTACTACCGCATCACGCGGCTCGGCCGCGCGGCGGCGCTGGCCGAGGCGCGGCGGCTCGAGGGCCTCGCGGCGATGGCGCGCGCGAAGCGGCTGCTCCCGCCGGCACGCCCGTCGTCGGCCGAAGGGTCGTGAGCGCGTGACCACCGACGCGCCCCGCCCGCCCCTTGCCGTACGCGCCTATCGCGCGCTCCTCGCGCTCCTCCTCCCGCCACGCTTCCACCGCGCGTTCGCCGAGGAGATGACCCTCGTCTTCGCCGAGCTGCACGCCGATGCGACGCGGACGGGGGGCCAGGGCCACGGGCTCCGCGCGCTCGCGGCGGAGTTGCCGGGGCTCATCCCGCTCGCCGCCCGCGAGCGCCGCGCCGAACGCGCTCACCGGTCGCACCACGACGTCCACGCTCACCGCACTACCGACGTTCCGAGGGACGAGAACATGATGGACTCGCTGCTACAGGACCTCCGCTTCATCGTGCGCGCGCTCCGCAAGAGCCCCGGCTTCGCAGCCATCGCGATTCTCACGCTCGCCCTCGGTATTGGCGCGAACACCGCAATCTTCTCCGTCGTCAACGGCGTCCTCCTTCGCCCGCTCGCGCTCCGCGAGCCGGACCAGCTCGTCGCTCTCGGGGAGGGGGCGAGCGAGGGGACGCCCACCGACTTCACGGTCACCTCGCCCGGGAGCTTCTTCGACTGGCAGCGCCAGGTGCGCACCGTACGCATCGCCGGCTTCACGGGGAGCGAAGGGACGCTCACCGGACGCGATGAGCCGCAGCAGCTCGCGGGGGCGACCACGATTGGCGGACTGTTCGAGGTGCTCGGCGTCCGCCCGCTCTTCGGGCGCGCGATCACCCCCGCCGACGAGGACCCGAGCGCGGAGCGCGTGATCATGCTCTCCCACGCAACCTGGCGACGCCTCTTCGGCGAGGACCAGCGCATCCTCAGCCGCACGCTCACGCTCAACGGAACGCCGCGTACGATCGTCGGGGTGATGCCGCCAAGCTTCCGCTTCCCGGATGGCTCCGCCGAGTTCTGGGTGCCGTCACGCTTCGACGACGCCTTCCGCGTGAATCGCGACCAGTACTTCATCCAGGTGATCGGCCGGCTCGCGGCCGGCGCGTCGCTCGAGCGGGCGCGCGCCGAGATGGCGACGGTGGCCGAGCGGATGCGGCGCGACTGGCCGGGCTACAACAGCGGCCTGCGCATCGTCGTGCGGCCGCTGCAGGAGACCGTGGTGGAGGACGTCCGCACGCGACTGCTCGTCCTGATGGGCGCCGTCGCCTTCGTCCTGCTCATCACCTGCGCCAACCTTGGCAACCTCCTGTTGGCGCGCGCTTCCGGACGCCGCCGCGAGATGGCAGTGCGGCTCGCGCTCGGTGCCGGCCGCGGGCGCGTGACGCGGCAGCTGCTCACCGAGAGCTTCGTACTCGCGCTCGCCGGCGGGGCCGCGGGACTGCTCGCGGGCAAGGGATTCCTCACACTCCTGCTCGCCGCGCAGGCGACGACCAATCTCCCACGCGCCGACGAGATCCGGCTCGATCCGACCGTGCTCCTCTTCACGCTCGGTGTCTCGATCGCGGCGGGGCTCTTCTTCGGGAGCATCCCGGCCTGGCAGTTCGCCCGAGCGCGGTCGAGCGAGGCGTTGCGCGAGGGCACGCGCGGGAACACCACGCATGGGTGGGTGCGAAACGCGCTCGTCGTCTCCGAGCTCGCGCTGGCGATGATGCTCCTTACCGGCGCGGGGCTCCTGCTCCGAAGCTTCTCGCTCCTCCAGCGCGTGAGCCCCGGCTTCACGGCGGAGCGCATCCTCACCTTCGACGTCTCGCTCCGCACCGAGCAGCCAAACTTCTTCCCAACGAGCCTCGAGCGCATTCGCGCGCTGCCGGGCGTGCGCTCGGCCGCGGTCATCAGTCAGCTTCCGGTGACGGGGCGCGGGATCGGGGCGTGGTTCAACCGCCTCGACCGTCCGCTCCCGCCGGACTTGAAGCCCACGGGCGAGGCATACCGGGTGGTGACGCCGGAGTACTTCGCGACGATCGGACTCCCGCTCCAGCGCGGGCGGCTGCTCACCGCGGACGACCGGCGCGGCCGCGCGGCGGTGGTGATCAACGAGGCGCTGGCGAAGAAGTACTACCCGAACGAGGACCCGCTGGGGAGGGAGATCTACCTCGGCGCACCGGACAACCGGCTCTTCGACCGGGGTACCGTCGTCGGGGTGGTGGGCAACACGCGCGACGCGGGGCTGGGCAGCGACCCGCTGCCGACCGTCTTCATCCCACTGGCGGTCATGCCCGCGTGGCCGGCACTCTCCTATGTCGTACGCACTACGGGGAACCCGACGGCGGTCGCCGCGTCGGCCCGCGCGGTGATCCGCTCGCTCGACGCCAACTTGCCCGTTCGGAACGTGCGCACGCTCGACACCGTGCTGGCCGAGGCGGTGGCGCCCGCGCGGTGGTCCACGACGCTCCTCGGGGTATTCGCGGCGGTCGCGCTCGTGATGGCCGCGCTCGGGGTGTTCGGCGTGCTCTCGTTCGTGGTGACGCAGCGCACGCGCGAGCTCGGCATCCGCATCGCACTAGGCGCCGCGCCGAGCGCCGTGCGGCGGATGGTCGTGCGGCAGGGATTCGGGCTCGTCGCCGCGGGGCTCGTGCTCGGGGTGGCGGGCGCGCTCGCGCTCACGCGGGTGATGTCGAGCCTCCTCTACGGCGTCGCGCCGACGGTTCCCGTGACCTACGCCGGCGTCGCGGCGGTGCTGGCCGCGATCGCCGCGCTCGCGAGCTACCTGCCGGCGCGGCGCGCGACGCGGGTGGACCCGTTGATCGCCCTACGGGCGGAGTGACCTCGGCACTCGGCACTCGGCGGGAGCGTGACGGGCTGGGGACGGCAGTAGTCAGGGAGGGAGCACCACTACACGGCGCCCGGTCACCGGGCGACCTTTCGTCTGGCGCGGCGCCACAGCTCGTGTCGCGCCGCGCCGACCGTGTTCCTTCAGTGCTCCCTCGCTTCCGATGACCGCTCCGACCATTTCCCCCGCGCGCCGGCCCGCGCCGACACGCCGACTCGCGTCGCTCCCGCCGTACGTGTTCGCCTGGCTCGACGAGCTCAAGGCGGCGGCCCGCGCGCGCGGTGCCGACCTCATTGACCTCGGCATCGGCAATCCCGACCAGCCGACGCCGGCCCCGATCGTCGAGGAGATCGCGCGCGCGCTCCACGACCCGCGCACGCACGGCTACCCGCCCTTCCGCGGCACGCCGCGCTTCCTCGGTGCCGCGGCCAGCTACCTGCGCGCGCGCTTCGGCGTGGAGGTGGACGCGGCGCGCGAGGTGCTCTGCCTGAGCGGCGCCAAGGAGGGGATCGCGCAGATCACGATGGCGTTCACGGATGAGGGCACGGTGTCCCTCGTGCCGGACATCTATTACCCGGTGCACGCCCGCGCGACCGGGCTCGCGGGCGGCGTGGTGCACCGGCTCCCGATCGGTCCGGAGGGCGACTACCTCCCCCGACTCGAGGACGTGCCGGCGGACGCGCTGCGCCGCGCGCGGCTCCTTATCCTCAACTACCCGCACAATCCCACGGGCGCCACGGCGACGCGCGAGTTCTTCGAGGAGGCCGTGGCATTCTGCCGGCAGCATGGCGTCGTTCTCGTCTCCGACCTCGCGTACGCCGAGCTCACCTTCGACGGCCCGCCGGCGCCGAGCGTGCTGGAGGTGGCGGGTGCGCGGGAGGTGGCGATCGAGTTCCACTCGCTCTCGAAGAGCTTCAACATGGCGGGCGCGCGTCTCGGCTTCGCCGTGGGAAACGCGGATCTCATCGCGGCACTCTACGCGGTGCGCACGAACGTGGGGTACGGCACGCCGGCCGCGATCCAGGCGGGCGGGGCGCTCGCGCTCGACCGCGCGCGGGAGCTCGTGCCGCCGATCGTCGCACGCTACCGCGAGCGGCGCGACGTGGTGACCGCGGGATTCCGCTCGCTCGGCTGGCGTTCGGCGCCGCCGCGCGC
>JBBJNN010000030.1:20193-46191 GCA_037720885.1 Gemmatimonadaceae bacterium
CGCGGCAATGTTCGTGTGGCTGCCGGTACCGGGCGGGTTCACGTCCCAGGCGTGGACGGAACACCTCATCGACCGCGCGGGGGTCGTGGTGACGCCGGGGGACGCGTTCGGACCCGGCGGCGAGGGATTCTTCCGCGTGTCGCTCGTGGCGGAGGCGGCGGTGCTGCGCGCGGCGATCGAGCGGCTGCGGCGCGCGGGCGTGGGGTTCGGGGCGCCGGCGGCGTAGCGGGCGCATTCCGCGACGCCGAGCATCGCGCCCTGCGCTGCTGGCTCTTGCGCGACGGCGTACCGGGTAGTTGCATTGGAACCCGAGGATCAGTCCAGAAGGAACCCATGCTCCCTCCCGTAAATGACGAAGCGCAGGACCAGCCCCGCGTGCTGAGCGCGGCCGAGCGGCTGGTCGCCGAGCTGCGCGACGAATGCAGCGAGGTGGGTGTGTCGGCGCGCGGGATGAACCTGCCCGGGCTCGACGCGGCGGTGCGCGCCTTCGCGCGCGAGGCGCGGCGCTATGGCGCCCTGTGCGAGCGGGTGCTCGTGCTCCTCAAGGAATGCCTGCGCGACGAACGGCTCTCGCAGAGCGACCGCGACAAGTACGACGCGGCACTCGAGCTCTGCGTGAAGGCGGCGATCGACGAGTACTACGGCGGCGAGGGACTCGCGGCCCGGGGGTAGGGGCGCCCCCCACCCCTCCATTCGTTACAGGTCGGCCGCGTACTCCACCCAGAGCACGACGTCCTGGAGCGCGCGGATCTCATCCTCCACACCGGCGCGGTCGAGCTCCAGCACGAACGCCTGGTCGAGCGTGAGGTCCACTATGTCGTTGAGCGGGAGCGGCGCGGCGGCACTGAGGAGCGGGCCCGCGTTCGAGAGCGCGATGCCATTGGTGATGTCGAACGCCGCCTGCACGCCCGATCCCTCGGCGTCGAGCGTGGCGGCGTAGACCTGCTCCGTCTTGCCGACAGCGAGGAGCGCGAGGTTCTTGACGGCGCGGTTCTTCTCCGCTAGCGGGAGGGCGAGCCGCGCGAGGTCGAAGCGGATGCGTGCCGGCTCGTCGTCGTCGTGTAGCGCGGCGAGCCCCTTTGGATCCCACACGCTCGCGGCGAGCGCGATCGCGCGCCCGACCGGCGCCGGCGGCGCCGCCGCCTCCTTCGTGGCGAGCGCCTGCGAGTACATCGCGTTCATGTCGCAGGTGACCAGCACGTCGGTCAGCGAGCGGAACCCCTTCGGGTTCGCGGCCAGGGGGAACTCGAGCTCCCAGTCCGTCTCGATCCCGCTCCCCTCGAACTGCAGGAGCGTCTCGCCGGGGAGGCCATAGACCCAGAGATCCTGGTGCAGCCGGAACTCCGACAAGGGGAGCGCGTCCGGGAAGCGGACGAGCAGCTTCGGCGCAGCGCCATCCTCGCGCGACACTGTGGACGCGCCGAGGTTGCGCAGGATCCCGCGCGGCGGCGGGCCATCGGCGTCGTGCGCCGCGACCGTGACCGCGCGCACCCGGTACGCGAACGTCCCGGGATACGCCGCCTGGAAGGCGCGCTCGTTCGAGTGGAAGGTGCAGCGCCCCGTCTTCTTGAGTTGCCCGAAGGCGAGTGGGAAGTCGCGCGCGAGCGACATCGTGTGCTTCACCGGCGCCGTGAGCCGGATCCCGTTGAGGCGGTTCGCTTCCAGCTCGGCCAGGTCGAGGAGGAGCCGGTCGGCGCCCGTGAGCCCGCGCATCGCCGTGGGCACGTAGTTGAGCCGGATGATGTGGATCTCGCGGTTCCCCTCGAACGCGAGCGCGCGCTCGGCGAGCCACGCGGCGCGGGCACCGAGCTCGATGTAGCGCTTCATCGTCCGCTGCGCGAACGCCGCGAGCTTGTTCCACACGTCCACGTTGAGGAACCGCTCGCGCTGGTAGCGGTCGAGGGCGCGCGCCAGGTCGAGCTCCGCGGTCGCGATCGCCTGCCCGAACCGCGCGATCGTGACATCTCTCGCCTTCAGCGTCACCTGCGCCTCGGCGGCCGGGAGCGCGACGGTCTGCAGCGAGTTGAGATCCCCCGTGCGCTTGGCCGAGGCGTCGGCCATGCCGTCCATCGTGGTGTAGCCGTAATAGGCGAACGCGGCGAAGCCCAGTGTGAGCGCGGCGCCGCTCCCGAGCGTGGCGACAGCGGCTTCCTTCCCGGCGGCGGCGCCACCCGAGCTCTTCCCGAACATGGAGAGAAGCTCTCCCCCGCTCACCGAGCTCGCGGCCGAGCTGTCGGCCATCACCCCTTGCCCGGCCGACGCCAGGCCGGAGAGCGAATCCTTCATCCCGCCGAAGAAGTCCTCCGCCTGGCCGAAGAAAGAGTCGGCATCCTCGATCTCCTTCTTCTTGGCCTCGATCTGGGCCTTGACCGCGGCCACCTGCTCCTGCGCCTTCGCGACGCCGACCTTCGCGATCTCGATCTGCTCGGCGGCGATCCCAGCGCCCGCCTCCGCCTTCTTCACCATCGCGGCGGTCTGCCACCCCTCGATCGTCGCCTGCTCGAAGCGCGTCTGGTACTGGAGGAAGTCGGCCTGCGACGACCGGGCCGAGCCAGCGAACAGGTCGGCGGCCAGCTTGAGCGGCTTGTAGCGGAGCACCGGCACCATGTCGGCGCGGAAGCCGTAGGCGTTGAGGCCGAGCTCGATCTGCCCGAAGCCCGCGCGCGCACGCGTGATCTGCGAGGTACGCGCAGGGTTCGCCTGCGAGGAGATGAGCGGGTCTCCGCCGATCCCATCGACCCCGCCGAGCCCACCGAGCCCACCGAGCCCACCGAGCCCACCGAACGGGTGCACGCCCGGCACCGGGAAGTGCGGGGCGATGCCCGGGTCATCGCCGTGCATGAACATCACGCCCTTGTACAGCTCGCGCGCCCGGCGGATGGACGACGGATCGTCATTGCGGTACAGGTCGTCCGCCCAGGCAAGCATCGCGTCGCCCTGCGCGAGCTTGAAGAACCGGTGCTCGAACGGCGCGATCAGCGGCGGCGCGCCCGGCGACCGGGCACCCTCCCACAACCCCGTGTGAGGAGTCTGGTCGGTGTACGCGTGGATCTCGGGGTCGAAGGCGACCGCCGTCGTGTACGGGAGCGACTCGCGCTGGTAGAAGAAGGGCGGGTTGAAGGCCGCGGGCAGATACCCGGCCGCATCAGTGACCTGCGCGACCCCCACCTCGTACCCCGTGATCCGGCCGAGCACCTTCGTGGCGCTGGCGTAGTCACCGAGCGTGGTGAAGATCGTGGAGCGCAGGTAGGGAATCAGAACGAACTGGAAGAGATCGAGCTCGTTGACGTAGAGCGTGCGCGCGCGGGCCAGCCACGACTCCATCCAGTCGTAGAAGCCGGCTTGCGGGCCGCCCTGGAAGCCGAACACGTGCGGATGCTCGCGGGTGTCGAAGTACGCCTCGAACTCGGCGAGCTCCGCCGGCGTGGTCACCGGAATCGCCGCGCGCCGCTTGAGGCTGACGCGCCGATCCACCTTCAGCGTGTCCGGCGTGGGCGGGTTGCCGCTCTCGTTGAACCAGACGAAGTCGGCGCGAGTCCACGCACCCGGCGTCTTCCGCGCGTCGGCAATCTGCCGGAGCGCCGTGTCGAGGTGGCCGTACGCCTCGGGATACGCCTGCTTGTCGGCGGCCGCGAGCGCGGCGCGGATCTCGTCGGTGATCGCGAACATGCGCTCCACCCACGCGGCGGATGCGTGCCAGTCCGCCTCGCTGGTGATGAAGTCGTTGTTCGGATTGAGCTTCGGGTGCGACGCGCCCTTCTGCGCGACGACCACGTCGCGCCACGCCTTGTAGAAGTTCGGGAGCGTGCGGCGGATGTCGTACACGTTCTCCGGGTAGAAGCGGCGCTGCCGGTCGAGCCACTCCTCGAACTGGAGGAAGAACGGAGCGCGCCCCAGGAACGCGGGGAAGAGGAGCGGCCGCTCCGGATCCATGCCGCGCAGCGCGGTCGGAAAGGGCTCCTCCGGCGACTGGTAGGTATCGGCGAGGAGGCCGAGCAACGCCTCGACATTCAGCGCGACAGGGCTCGTCTCCTCCCCGGGCGAGCGGTCGAAGTGGACCCGGAAGCGGTTGCGGAGCTCGGCCGCCGACTTGCCCGTCCGCGCGACGAGCGTCCCCACGTACTCGGCGTCCGTCTGGGTGGCACCGCGCGCCGGAATGGCCGCCGCCGCGAGCCCGAATCCGTCGCGGTTCGCGGGCGCGACCAGCACGTCGCGGAGGATGGGGATGAGGAGCGCGTGCGCCGGCTTCGGCGTCACGTCCGACGTGAAGAAGTTCTGGTGGAAGCGCGTCCCGAGCTGGGTCTCGATCGCGGTGTCAGGCGGCATGGGGGCGCCCTTTGCGGCATGCATCGGCCGCGCGGCGCCAACCCACACGCCGCGCAGGTAGTCGCGGTAGAGCTCGAGGTCGCTCTTCGGGAGCTGGAAGTAGGTCCCGCCGAACCACTCCGACGCCCGCCCGCCGAACCGCTCGAACATGCCGACGTCGCGAAAGTTCGTGACCGCCTTGACGATGTCGCCGCCAGCCAGCGCCTCGAGATTCACGAGGTGCACCTGCTCGAGGAGGCCGGGGCCCGCGCCACTCCCCCCCGCACCATTGCCCCCGCCATTCCCTGCGTTCTCGGCGAGGGAGCGACCCACTGCCGCGAGCGCGCCAGCCCGGAGCGGAACGGGCCACGCGCCCGCTGGCGAGTCCGCGAAGGGCGCCGAGAGCTGGCGGCTCACGTCGTCCGCGCGGATCATGCGGTTCGACGCCAGGTACGCACTGAGCGCGCCCCATTGCTCCTCGCTCGGCTCCCCGCCGCTGGCGACACGGATGACCGTCTCCTCCTCGCCCTCCGCCGGCTCGGCCGGAAAAACGAGCGCACCGCGCTCGCCGCCATCGAGCACGAAGTAGCTCGTCGCATCAGGCTGCCACGTGAGTCCACAGAGCGCCTGCTCCGCCTCGGGTGTGTCGGCGGGCGCGATCTCGAACACGCCGTCCGCGCCCGTGCGCGCCTCACCGAGCTGGATGATGCGGCCCGCACGGAGCGAACCCTCGCCATCGCCGCCGCGCGTCGCCCAATGAACGACGACACCAGCGAGTGGCACTCCGGTCGTCTCCTCGACGACGCGCCCGCCGATGGACGGCAGCGGCGCCGGCTGGCCGAACCGGCCGGCACGCGCGGCGCGCGGCGGCTGTGTGTCGGCAGTGGACTCGGAGAACGGGGGCACGTCACGAGCCATGGGTTGCTTCCTCGGGATGTGCAGCAGGGTGTCGCAGGGTGCAGCGGGCGCATCGCGGCGTACGCGCGTTGCGAGCGACAGGAGAACCGCGAGTGGGTGGGGCGCGTAACCATGCGGCATCCCTGACGCGCGAGCAAGGTCTCCCGTGCCCTCGAGCATTGCCGAATCGTGCAGCCGCGTGCCGCCGCGCTCTCGGTTCCTGGCGCCGGTAACGAGCGCGCCGCCCGGCGCCCGAGCCTACTCCTTCACGGCGGCGAGGAGCGCCTTCAGGAACCCGTCCACGGCGCCATTCTCGATCCAGCGCACCACGGCCACGAGGTCATGCTCCGGGTCCACATAGATCAGGTTCGTCCCGTTCCCCAGGTGGCCGAACGACCCGGCCGGCGCGCTCGGCCACTGCTTGCGCTCCGTGTTCAGGAACCAGTTCATGAAGCCATACGTCGGTTGCGCTGGAGTCGGCGTGAGCGCCATCCGCACCCACGCCTCGGAGAGGATCTGCGCGTCCTTCCACTGCCCGCGCCGGAGCGTGAGGAGGCCGAAGCGCGCCTGGTCGCGCGCAGAGATGAACATGCCACCACCCCAGTGGCCGCCCCCGCTCACCGACTGCACCGCGACGCCGTCCATCAACACCCACGAGTTATCGTAGCCGATCCAGCGCCACGTTCCCGAGGCGCCGATCGGATCCATCACCAATTCGCGGAGCACCTGTGGCAACGGGCGACGCCAGACCTCGAGCGCGGCGAGGGCAAGCACGTTCACGCGCACGTCGTTGTACTCGTAGGCGCTTCCCGGCTCCCGCCGGGCGCGCGTGCGCCACGTGGCCGGCTCCCCGGTGGGGCGATCAGCCCACTCCGGCTTCCCCCAGAGCGTCCCCTCCCAATCGCTCGTCTGGCGGAGCAGGTGCTCCCACGTGATCCGCCGGTTGTGTTCCGTCTCGAAGGGCCGGAGCACGTCGGGCTCGCCCAGCCGCTCGGCCGCGCGCGCGCCGGCCACGGTCGTCGGGTCGAGCACGACGACGGGGCCGACATACCCTCGCACCGTATCGCGCACGCTACGAATCATCCCGCGGTCCACGGCGAGGCCCACCGTGGTGGAGAGGAAGCTCTTCGTCACGCTGAACGTCATGTCCACCCGGTGCGGGTCTCCCCACTCGGCCACGATGTAGCCGTGCCGGAGGACGATCCCCGCGGGATCGCCACGCTCGGTGAACGGCCCCACCGCCTGGCCGAAGGGCTCGCGCCCGAACGTCTGGTAGTGCGCTGCCTGCAGGTCGCGCGGCGCCTTCGACTCGTTCGCCCTGGCGAAGGCGATGGCCGCCGCGAGGGCGCTCGAGTCCAACCCCACCCGGCCGGGCGGCCGCCGCTCCCAATCGTCACCGCGGCCGGGAAAGTAGACCGCGCTCGCCGCAGGCGCGGCAGACGGCCGGACGGCACGCCCTTGCGCAGTGAGCGCCGCCGTGGGGAGTGCACATGGCACGACCAACGCCGCCACGAGGGCCAGACAGGCGGCGCGCGGAGCGATACGCGGTGTGATGCGCAATGCGAGACGGTGCACAGCCACCTCCGGAATGCCGAATGCCGAGTGCCGAGTGCCGATCACTTTCCGTGCCCGCGAGCGTTCCGCATGGGTTGTGCGTACCAGTCTCAGGCTACACCATCCCCCGGCCGGTTCCTCCGGCATGAGCATCCCCAACGAAGGAAGGAGGCAGAACATGTCGCGTGGGACCCAATCCGCGCGCCGGCTCCGGTGGTCGCTCGCCGCGGCGTGCGCGCTCTCCCTCGGCGCATCGGTCGTACGCGCGCAGGCGGCGACGCAGGCGAACGACGAGGAGTACACGCGGAAGATCCGCGAGTACCTCCAGGACCCGCGCATCACGACCGAGCTGGTGGACCACCTGCCGGCGTCGAGCACGGTGCCCACCCCGCTCAAGTTTCTCGGCCGCATCGTGGGAACGCCCGGCGAGCTCACCTACGCCAAGGACATCCACCGCTACCTCGAGGCGATCGCCAAGGCGTCGCCGCGCGCGAAGTACTGGTCCATCGGCAAGACCGAGGAGGGGCGCGACATGGTCGTGCTCGCGGTCGCCGACGAGCAAACCATCCGGCAGCTCGACCAGAACAAGGCGATGCTGAACCAGCTCACCGACCCGCGGAAGACGAGCGAGGCCGAGGCGCAGCGGCTGCTGGGAACGGCAAAGCCCATCTACTGGCTCACGAGCGGCATGCACTCGCCCGAGCGCGGCGGCCCCGAGATGCTGATGGAGCTCGCCTACCGTCTGGCCGTCGAGGAGACGCCCTTCATCCAGGAGATCCGGAACAACGTGATCACCTTCATCACGCCGGTCATCGAGGTGGACGGGCGCGAGAAGATGGTAGACACCTATTACTGGAACAAGAAGAACGCGCCGGCACCCGCGGCCGGTGAGGGGGGAGGCGGTCGGGGTGGCGCGGCGAACCAACTCCCCCTCATGTACTGGGGGAAGTACGTGCAGCACGACAACAACCGCGACGGCATGGGGCAGTATCTCGCGCTGACGAAGCACACCACGAAGACGTTCATCGACTGGACGCCGACGGTGCTCCACGATCTGCACGAGGCGCAGACCTACCTCTACTCCTCCACCGGCACCGGCCCGTACAACGACGCGATCGACCCGATCACCATCGATGAATGGTGGCTGCTTGCGAAGAACGACGTCATGGAGATGACGAAGCGCGGCGTGCCCGGCGTGTGGACCTATGGATTCTACGACGGGTGGGTGCCGAACTACATGTTCTTCATCGCCCACACGCACAACGCGATCGGCCGCTTCTACGAGGTGCAGAGCTACGGGCCGGAGAACTACGAGGTGCGACCGGCCGCGACGGTGACGAGCAAGGAGTGGTTCCGTCCGAATCCGCCGCTCCCCTACATAAAGTGGGGCCCGCGGAACAACACGAACATCCAGCAGTCGGGCGTGCTGTTCTCGCTCAGCCATGTGGCGAAGAACCGCCGGACGTACCTCGAGAACTACTGGCTCAAGAACAAGCGCGCGGTCGCCAAGGGGCGGAGCGGGCCACTCTACGCCTGGGTGATCCCCGCCGGCCAGCACGCCAAGGGGAACGCCGCCGAGGCGGTGAACGACCTCCGCCGCCAGGGCCTCGAGTTCCACACGGCGACCTCGGCGTTCAAGGCGGGGAACGTGAGCGTCCAGGCAGGCGACTACATCGTCCGCGGCGACCAGCCCTACCGCACGCTGGCCGACATGTACTTCTCGCTCCAGAACTTCTCTCCCGCCAACCCGTCGCCGTACGACGATACCGGGTGGACGTTCCCGCTCATGCGAAACCTCACGATCGCGGCCGTCACCGACAGCGCCATCCTGGGTCAGGCGATGAAGCCCGTGACCGCCGACGTCACCGCGCCGGGCGGGCTCGCGGGGTCGGGCCGGGTGGTGGTGGTCGAGCACACGAGCGACAACAACCTCGTCACGTTCCGCTTCAAGTTGGCGAACGTGAAGATGCAGGCGGCCGAGGAGGAGTTCGACGCCGCGGGGCGCCACTTCGGCGCCGGCGCCTTCATCATCCCGAACGCGAACCGCGCCCAGATCGAGCCGCTCCTCAAGCAGCTCGGTCTCTCGGGCTACGCCATGGCGAGCGCGCCGCGGGTGAAGACGCACGACCTCGACGTCCCGCGCATCGGCTACGTCCACAGCTGGACGCGCACGCAGGATGAGGGGTGGGTACGCGCCTCGTTCGATCACTACGGCGTGCCCTACACTTACTTCGGCGAGCCGAAGCTCAAGGAAGGGAACCTCCGCGCGAAGTACGACGTGATCGTCTACCCGCACGGCGGAACTGGGCTCGGACCGCAGCCTGGCCAGGGCGGCGCGGGCGGCGCGAACGCGCCAGGCGCCACCGGCGCACCCGGCCCCGAGGGCGGCCCCCCGGCCCGTCCGGGTGCGGCGGCGGCACCGCCCGCGCAGGGCGCGCAGAGTGTCGCCGCCGGCAAGCCGATCCCCTACAAGCGGACGGCGGAGTTCCAGGCGATCGGCTACCCCGATTCCACCGATGACATTCGCGGCGGCGTGGGCGTGGATGGGATGAAGGCGCTGTACGAGTTCGTGCGGCAGGGCGGCACGCTCATCACGGAAGGGAGCACGGCGGCGATCTTCCCCGACCTGAATCTCACGCCGGGAGTGAAGACCGAGACGCCAACATCCCTGTTCGCCCGCGGCACCATCCTCCGCGGGGTGATCAGCGACCGACGGAGCCCGCTCGTCTACGGGTACCGGCGCCCGGAGCTGCCGGTCTACTTCAACTCCGGCCCCGTGCTGAACGCCGGCGCCGGCGCGCCGCAAGTGGCCTCGGCTCCAGACAGCGCCGGAGGCCGCGGTGGCCCCGGCGGGCCGGCGGGCGGGCCCGGCGGCGGCGGACGCAACGCCGCGCGCCCCCAGGGGCAGAACGTCACGCCGATGGCGACGCAGCTCCGGCTCTCGCCCTGGGACCCGGACAGCACAGGGCGGGCGTACGGCGTGCTGCCGATGTCCGCTACCGATAGCGCGGCCCGCCGCGGGGGTGGCGGCGGCGGCGGTGGTGGCGGTGGTTTCGGCGGCGCGGGCGCACGCGGTCCGCAGAGCGTCCCCGGTCTCACGGCCGACGCGAACGCGAAGACACGCGTGGTGATCCAGTTCCCGGCCAAGCCGGAGGACATGCTCCTCTCCGGCACGCTGGAGGGCGGTGCCACACTCTCGAGCCGCGCGCAGCTCGTGGACGAGACGATCGGCCAGGGCCACGTCGTCATGTTCTCCATCCGCCCCTTCTGGCGATGGCAGACGCAGGGCACCTACTTCCTCGGCTTCAACGCGATCCTCAACTGGAACGACCTGAGCGCGGGGAGCACGCCGGCGCCGGGGCAGAAGGCGGCGATGCAGGGGACGGGGACGAAGTAATAAGGCAGCGGGGAGCAGAACGGAGCGGCCCGGGCACTTCGCCCGGGCCGCTCCTGCATCACGGATCACTCTGCCCGGAGGACCTGCGCCGGATCCACCCTGAGTGCGCGCCGCACCGGGACAATCAGTGCGGCCGCGGCGCTCCCGAGGAGCACGGCGGCGACGACGAGCAGCGTGACCGGGTCCGACGTATCGATGCCCACGAGCAGACTGCGCAGGAGCCGCCCGGCGCCGAGCGCCACCCCGAGCCCCAGCACGAGCCCGGCGAGCACCGGCCGCATCCCCTGTGCGGCGACGAGCCGCGTGACCGCCGCGCGCGGCGCTCCGAGCGCCACCCGGATCCCGATCTCGCGGGCGCGCAGCGACACGGCGTAGGCAACGAGGCCGAACACGCCGAGTGCGGCGAGGAAGAGGCCGACGAGGCCGGAGAAGCCAAGGACGCTCCCCGCGACTCGCAGCGGGATCAGCGAGAAGGCGGTCGCGCGCGACATCGACTCAACGTCCACGGCGAGGTCGGGCTCCAGCGCGCGGATAGCCTCCGCCACCTGCCGCGTCACCGCCGCGGACCCGGCCCCGGCGCGGACGTGGAGGACCATGTCGGGCCGGTAGCGTTGGCCGAAGGGGAAGTACGCGATGGGACGCGGCGGCTCTCCCACGAACCGCACCTTGATGGTGCGGGCGATCCCAATCACTTCGGCGCGCCGCTCGTGACCAGCACGGTCCACGACACGGATCGAGCGGCCGAGGGCAGTCTCGCGGCCGAAGAAGCGGCGCGCCATGGCGGCGCTGACGACCACCACGTCGGGGGCGCGCGCGTCGTCAGCGGGGCGGAAGTCACGCCCGGCGACGAGGGGGATCCGCAGCGCCTCGAAGTAGCCCGGTCGCACGATATTATAGGACAGGAGCTCCGGATTCCCCTGCGCACCGACCGGCGCCATGGGGAGCAGGTCGCCGCGGCTGCCGAGCGGGACGAACAGGGCCAGCGTCGCGGCGCGAACCCCGGGCACGCGCGTCGCGCGGGTGACGATCTCGTCCCAGAGCGCGCGCCCGCGGGTCTCGTCGTAGCCGAGCAGCTCGGGGGACGCGGACACGAGCTGGACGCCCGCCGGGTCGAAGCCGGGGTCGAGTGCGGCGCTCTGCTGCAGGCTGCGCAGCAGGAGCCCCGAGCCCGCGAGCAGCACCGTCGCCACCGCGACCTGCGCGCCCACCAGGACGCCGCGCAGCCGAGACCGGCGTCGGTCGGCGGTCGCGCCTGCCGTGCGGAGGTCCACGAACGCGTCGGCGCGCGACGCGGCGAGGGCGGGGGCCGCGCCGAACGCGACGGCGGTGACCAGGACTAGCGCCAGCGCGACGGCGATCACGCGCCCGTCGAGGCTGAGGGTGAGGCCGAGTGGAATGCCCACGGGGAGGTCCAGGCGCTGTACGACGCCGCCGAGCCCCGCGGCGAGGACGAGCCCGAGCGCACCGCCCGCGGCAGCGATGACGAGACTCTCCGCGAGTACGAGCCGCGCGAGCTGCCAGCGGGTGGCGCCGAGCGCCGCGCGGACGGCGAGCTCGCGCCGCCGCGCCGACGCGCGCACGAGGAGCACGTTGGCCAGGTTGACGCAGGCGATGAGCAGCACCAGCGCCACGATGCTCTGGAGCAGACCGAGGAACGCGGTGACGATTCCCGCGATGAACGGGTGCACGCCGCTTGCGGCCGCGACCTCGAGTCGCACGCCCTGCGTCGTGTCCTGCTGGGCGAGGCGGAGGCGCTGCGCCCAGGCGTCGAGCGTGGCGCGCGCCCGGTCGTCGGTGACGCCCGGCCGCAGCCGGCCGAGCATCATGAGAAAGCGGTCCTCCCGCCGCGTGAGGGAGCCCACGCCGGGCGCGGCGACCGGCTGCATGGCCACCGGTACCCAGGCGTCGATCTGAAAGCCGGCGAAGGTGCCGCGGAAGTCCGGGGGCGCGACGCCGACGACGGTGAAGTCGCGGCCGTTGATCCGTACGCCGCCCACGGCCGCCGGCTCTCCGCCGAAGCGGCGGCGCCAGAGGGCGTCGGAGATCACCACCACGGGGCTCGGGTTGGACGCGCGGTCGTCGTCAGTCACGAAGCCGCGGCCGCGCGCCGGACGCACGCCGAGCATCGAGAAGTAGTTGGCGGACACCACCTCCAGCCACACGGCGCGCGGCTCGCCGCGCACGGTGACGATGGCGCTGCTCGGGTAGTGCGCGACCAGATCCGCCGCCGCCGACACGCCGTCGCGTAGCTCGCGGTACTCAGCGAACGAGACCGTCCCGAAGCGCACGTCGCGCGTGGTTCGCCCGACGCGGACCAGGCGGCCGGCGGCGACCGCGGGGAGTGGGCGCACAAGCAGGGCATTCACGAGGCCGAACACCGCGACGTTGGCGCCGATGCCGACCGCAAGCGACAGCACGGACACGGCCGCGAATAGGGGGGACCGGCCAAGGGTACGGAGTGCGACGCGGAGATCGTGGGAGAGGGCAGCTATGACGCGCCTCGCGGTGGAGGGATGCCTGTTCGGGAGTCGGGGGCTACCGCGACCGACCGACACACGTCAATGTGGAGTACTTTGATGCTTAAAGTCAAGAGATGCCCGCGCGGGCCGGCTACATGCTCTTCGCCGTGCCGCGGCGCGCCTACTCCGCCCGCAGCGCCACCAACGGCCCCACGCGCGCTGCCCGCGCCGCGGGGAGGTAGCCCGCGAGTGCCGCGCTCGCTCCGAGCACCACGAGCGCGAGCGCGATGGACGGCGGGTCCACCGCCTCGACGCCGAAGAGCTGGCTCCGCAGCAAGCGCGTCGCCACGAGTGCCACCGGCAGCCCCACCAGCACCCCGCCCGCGACGAGCCGCGCCGCCTCCCCCAGTACCATCCGCGTCACGTCCCTCGGCTCGGCGCCGAGCGCCATGCGGAGGCCGAACTCGCTGGTGCGGCGGAGTGTCGCATATGCCATCACCCCGTAGAGGCCGAGCGCCGCGAGGGCGAGCGCCAGCGCCCCGAAGAACGTCACCACGCGCGACACCAGCCGTTCGCGGCTCACCGACTGCGCCATGAGCTCCGTGAGCGGCTGGTCGTCGGTGACGAGGAGCGACGCGTCCGCCGCGAGGAGCGCGCGCCGCGCCGGCACCACGAGGCGCGCCGGGTCGCCCGCGGCGCGCAGCTCGAGCGTGAGCTGGGTGGGCAGGTCCGGCGTCTGGAACACCGACAGGTAGAGGCGGCGCGCCGGTTGGTCGCGCAGGTCGTGGTCGCGGATGTCCGCGACCACACCGACCACATCGTACGTCTGGCTGTCGATGCGGACGCGGCGGCCGACGGCGCTTCCGTCCGGCCAGTAGAAGTGCGCCATCGTCGCGTTCACCACGGCGACCTTCGCCGCGCGCTCGTCGTCGCCCGCGCGGATGTCGCGCCCCTGGAGCAGCCGCGCGCCAATCGTGCGGAAGTAGTCCGGGCCGACGCGGTCGTAGTTGGCGGTGGTATCGTCGTCCGTGCGCGCGGTGAAGCCATCGATCTGGAGCGTCGTCACGGATTCCGTGCCGCTGAAAATCCCATTCTCCGACAGCGTGGCCGAAGCGACGCCCGGCAGGCGGCGCGCGCGGTCGAGCAGATCGCGCGAGAGCGCGGCGAGCCGCTCCTGACCGTAGCCGGCCGAGCCCGCGTCCACGGTCACGATGAGCAGCTCGTCGCGTGTGAGCCCGGTGTCCACGCGCTCGAGCCGCCGCATGCTGCGCACGAGCATACTCGTGCCCACGAGCAGGAGGAGGGAGAGCGCGACCTGGAGCATCACGAGGAGCTTTCCCGGCCCGAGACGGCGGCCGCCCGCGGCACCGAGTCCGCCGGAGACGCCGCGCGACTGCGCCCGCAGCACCGACGCGAGCTCCACGCGCGTCGCACGCAGCGCGGGGGCGAGGCCGAAGAGCAGCGCCGTCATCAGCGAGAGCGCGGCGGCGAAGCCGAGCACGCGCCAGTCGAGCCGCGCGTCGAGCGGAATGGGCGACGGGCCGCCGGACGCGAGGCGGAGGAGCGCCGTGCTCCCCCACGTGGCGAAGGCGAGCCCGAGCGCACCGCCCGCGGCAGCGAGCACTACACTCTCCGTGAGGAGCTGCCGCACGAGCCGCGCGCGGCCGGCGCCGAGCGCCATGCGGACACCGATCTCCTTGCCGCGAGCGGCGGCGCGGGCGAGGAGGAGGTTCGCGACGTTCGCGCAGGCGATGAGCAGCACGAGCCCAACCGCCGCCATGAGCGTGAGCAGCGACTCGCCGAAGATGCTCCGCACGCGCGAGAACCCCTTCGCGCCCGACGCCACGTCGACGGTCGGCCCCTTCGCGCTCAGCGTGGAGAGCCCCGCGCCCGCCGGCGTGTTGCCCTGCTCCTCGAGCACCTGCCGCACGAGCGTGGTGAAGCCGCCGCGCGCCTGCGTGAGCGTTACGCCCGGCGCGCGCCGGCCCATGAGGAGCAGCCAGCTCGTGTTCCGGTCGGTGAGCCACGCGCGGTGCGGCATGAGCGCGGGCTGCATGGTGAGCGGGATCCAGATGTCCGCCGCCTGGCCGACGATGTCGCCGAAGAAGCCCGCGGGCGCCACACCGATGATCGTGAGCGGCGTCCCGTTCACCGAGATGGTGCGCCCCACCGCGCCGCGGTCGCCGGCGAAGCGGCGCTCCCAGTACGCGTGCGAGATCACCACCACCGGGCTCTCACCCGCCACCCGATCCTCCGCGTCGGTGAACGCACGCCCCACCACGGGGCGGATGCCGAGCACGGCGAAGTAGTTGCCGGAGACGAGCCGCCCGCGCGGGTGCTCGGGCTCGGCGCCACCGCCTCCCGTTGGGGCGCCAGTGGTGGGACGATCCACGAAGACGTCGAGCCGTCCCGTGCGCCCGGAGGCGAAGAGCCCGGTGACGAGGCGGTTGCGATCGCGGAGATCGGCGTAGAGCGGGTAGGAGAAGATGTCCGTGCGCGGTCCACCGGTGGACACGGAGTTGATGCGCGTGGGATCGCCGATCGTGACGAGCTCCTCGGCGCGCGGCACAGGCAGCGTGCGGAGAAGGAGCGCGTCGATGAGCGTGAAGATGGCTGTATTGGCGCCGATGCCGATGCCGAGGGTGAGCAGCACCACGGCGGCGAATCCCGCGTGGTGACGCAAGGCGCGCAGCGCGTAGCCGGCGTCCTGCAGGGATTCGTGAAAGTGATTGGCTCGCTGCACGTCGCGCTCCTTGCGATGACCGATGTCCAGACATTCCGCGCGCACGACGGCGAGATCGCCGAACTGCCCCATCGCCTGCTCGCGCGCGGCGTCGGGCGCCACGCCGGCGGCGATGAGCTTCCGTGCACGCATCTCGATGTGAAACGCCAGCTCCTCGTTCACGTCGCGCTCCACGTGCTTCGCGCCGACGCCGAGCCGGAACACCCGGCCCCACCCGGGGGCGGACACTAGGCGGGGAGGGGTGACGTGGTACGGAGCGCGCGCCCCGCGGCCTCGACGAAGCGGTGCCAGCTCGACGAGCCCGCTTGCAGACGGGCGCGCCCCGTGCGGCTCAGGCGATAGAACTTCGCGGTGCGATTGGTCTCCGAGCGCCCCCATTCGGCCTCGATCCAACCCCGGCCCTCCAGCCGGTGGAGCGCCGGGTAGAGCGTCCCTTCCCCGACGAGCAGCTCCGTCCGCGTCGCCTCCTGGATCCACTCGGCCACCGCGTAGCCGTGGCGCGGTCCCCAGGTAAGAGCCTTGAGGATGAGCAGGTCGAGGGTGCCGCGCATGAGGCTGACATCGAGATCGTCCATGGTGCGTGCGCTGAGGGAAGTGAGGTACCCGGACGCATGCTACACCCCGACCCCTCGCCACACAAGGGGACGGCACACTCAGGGCATCAGGCGCTCGAAGACGAGCGTCGCCTGCTCCCGGTAGGTCGCGCGCGTGGCCTCCCGGTAGCCGCACTTCTCAGCCACGCGGATGGAGGGGACGTTCTCCGGGTCGATCAGGCAGACGGTGCGTCCCGGTCCGAGGCGCGGGTCCGCGAGGCGAGCCGCCGCCTGTCGCGCGTCGCTCCACGCCAGCGCGGCGCGGACGGCCTCGGTCGCGAACCCGCGTCCGTGCGCCCACGTCGCCAGAACCCAGCCGACCTCTGGGGCGTCCCCGAGTGGCGGCGTGAGATTGCGCCGGAAATCGGCGAGCCCCACCTCGCCCACGAAGCGCCCGGTGGCCCGCTCCCGCAGCACCCAGTAGCCGAAGCCGAGCAGCGCCCAGAGGCCGGCGTAGCGAAGCACCCGGGCCCAGACCTCTTCTTCCGAGAATGGCCGCCCCCCGATGTGGCGCGTGACGGCGGGGTCGGCCCACATCGCGGCACACTCCGCGAGATCGGCGGGCGTGTGGCCGCGCAGGGTCAGGCGCGCGGTGTCGAGAGCTGGAACGGCTGGGAGAGAGACGGGCATGGCAGCAGACTACACCGGCAACGCTCGCCGCACCACGACCGGAGCCGCCGCGCCGGTACCCACCACGCAGTGTTGACTGCGCGGACCGACCGATGAATCATCGCGCCCGCGAACGGAGAGCGACTCGAAACACCGAGCGGCGCGCCGGACGCGGACTTCGTGACGTTGGGACTTCTGATGAGGGTGTCGTTTTTGCGTCCCTTCCCCTCGGCAGCCCTGTCGTCAGGCCGAGCCTCAGCCCGGCCTCCTACTGCGCGGGCCCCCGCTCGTGTAGTATCTCTAGAGCAAGGAACGTCGGACAGCGCCTCTTCGCCCGCCATCCATCGCCCGGCGGACGGCCGCTTCCCCTTCGCGCCGCCATGTATTCCACCTGCCTCTCCTGTAATCGCCACCTCGGCACGAACGACGTGATCGCCGAGCTGCCCATCGGGCGGCGGCTCGCGTTCGATGCGGCGAAGGGGCGGCTATGGGTGGTCTGCCCGCACTGCCGGCGGTGGAACCTCACGCCGCTCGAGGAGCGGTGGGAGGCGATCGAGGAATGCGAGCGTCGGTTCCGCCGGGCGACGCTGCGGGTCGCGTCAGACAACGTCGGAATGGCCCAGCTCCGCGAAGGGCTCCAGCTCGTGCGCATCGGGCCGGCGCACCGGACGGAGCTGGCCGCGTGGCGCTACGGCCGCTACGCGCTCCGGCTCCCGTGGCGTCGCGGCGCGCTCGCCTCGCGCGTGCACGACGTTACCGTCCGCGCCGGTGAAGCGCTCGACACGATCGCCGCGGCCGTCCCTCGGCTCCGCCTCGGCTACGACCTGGTCACCTGGCTACGCATACACGCCCGCCGCGATGCAGTGGTCACGCTCGTCCCCATGGCCGACGGCACGCTCGCGCCCGTCCGCTTCCGCCACCTCGAGACCACGGAGCTCCTGCGCCCCGAGCCCGACGAGCCGTGGACCATGCGCGTGGAGCACGACTTCGGCTCGGGCGTGCTGAGCGGCGACGCGGGCGTGCGCACCGCGGGGAAGCTCCTCGCCGCCATGAACGGTTCGGGCGCAACGCCGGAGGACGTGGACTACGCCATCCTCAAGCTGGAGGACGCGGGCGACCCGGATGGCTTCTTCTCGCGCGTGGCCGCACTCGCGATGCGGACGGCGTGGGGCAAGGTGCACGTGGAGCATGCGCCCGCGCTCGCGGCGGTGGGCGCGCGCGCCGGTGCCGGCGTTCCGACGGAGACGGAGAAGCTCGCCCTCTACGTGACGACGCGCTCCTTCTGGGGGCGCGGCGGCGTGGGGAGCGAGCCGAACACGCCCCTTCCGCACCTCCCCCTCGTGGACCGCCTGGCGCTCGAGATGGCCGCGAACGAGGACGTCGAGCGCCGCGCGCTGCAGGGCGAGCTCGGCGAGCTCGAGGCCGCCTGGCGCGAGGCCGAGGAGATCGCCGCGATCGCCGACACGCTGCTCAGCACGCGCGCGAGCGCGGCGGTGGCGACCGGCATGCGGCGGCTGGGGTGGCGGTTCGCGTGAGGATGGTTCCAATGGCTGACCTGCACACCGCGGTCGTTCCGCGTCTCTCGGCGGAGCAGAAGCTCGCCGTCGCGCAGCAGCTCCGGCAGACTGCCTGGGAGTTGAGCGCGGCCGGCGTGCGCCTGCGGCATCCCGAGTGGCCGGAAGACGCGGTGCAGGCGCGCGTGCGAGCCATCTTCGTACGTACAGTCGCCTGACAGCTCCGGACCTGATCTCGCTCTTCGTCGCCCCGCTCAATCAGATGGGGGCGACGTACATGGTCACTGGGGCAGTCGCGGCGATCGTGTACGGTGAGCCGCGGTTGACCAACGACATTGACATCGTCATCGCGCTCTCGGGCGACGATGCGGCGCGCCTGCACGCGGCGTTCGATGCCCCCGACGTCTACGTGCCGCCCGTGGACGTGATCGAGCTCGAAGCGCGGCGGCCGCTGCACGGACACTTCAACCTCATCCACGGTCCGACGGCGTTGAAGGCCGATATCTATCCGGCGGGCGAGGATCCGTTGCACACATGGGCGCTCGCTCGCCGCCGGCGCGCACAGGTCGGCTCCGAATCGGTGTGGCTCGCACCACCCGAGTATGTGATGCTCCGCAAGCTGCAGTACCTGCGCGAGGGCGGGTCCGACAAGCACCGACGCGACATCCGCGCGATGCTGGCCGAGGTGGGGCACGAGCTCGACCGGGAGGCGCTGGCCGGGGAGGTGCAGCGCCTCGGGCTGGCAGCCGAGTGGCGGGACGTGAGCGGCGAGGGCTGACTACGCGCCCACACGCTGGCTCCATTCAGGCAAGGACAGCTGGTCGGCCTGGGCAGATCTCACGGCCACGTAGAGGAGGAACCATGACCCGACGCACGCG
Source organism: Gemmatimonadaceae bacterium (assembly GCA_037720885.1). Lineage (GTDB taxonomy): Bacteria > Gemmatimonadota > Gemmatimonadetes > Gemmatimonadales > Gemmatimonadaceae > JACMME01. The sequence goes on from JBBJNN010000030.1 coordinate 39,143, forward strand.
TCAGCGCATCACGCCCGGCTACTCCGCACCGGGCACCGCTGCCCTCGCGCTCCTGCTCTCTGCCGCGCCGCTCGGCTCGTCCCTGGCGCAGCCCGGCTTCCCACCAAACGACCCCGATAGCTGGCGGACCGCGGGGACCGCGAAGGTCCTCTGCTCCGCGCTCTTCGTCTCCGGCCGCGACCAGGCGGAAGCCATCTCGCACGTCGCGCCGTATTTCCTCGGCGCGAAGCTCGACTCGGTCACGAAGATCGACGTGGACCGGGCGCGGAAGCTCGTGCGCCTCACCCTCGCCAACCGCCTCACGCGCGAGGCAAAGTACTACGGCGACCAGGGCTGCATCATCCACCAGCCTGGACGGGACACGGTCTTCTTCGTGCCGGTGAAGGTGACGACCACGCTCCCGCCCGCCGCCACGCTCCCCTGGCCGATGGGCGACCTCCTGCCGGGCACGCCTCTCCCCGCCGACGTGGACACCACGAAGCTGCGGCAGGCGGTGGACGCGGCGTTCGCCACGCCGGCCGGGCTCACCGCCGCGTTCGTGGTCGTGCACCGCGGGCGCATCGTCGCCGAGCGCTACGCGAACGGCGCGGATAGGGACATGCAGCTCGAGAGCTGGTCGATGGGCAAGAGCATCACCGGCACGCTCATCGGGCTGCTCGTCCGCGACGGTGCGCTCCGCCTGGAGGACCCCGCACCCGTCCCCGAGTGGCACCGTACGCCGAACGACCCGCGCGCGAAGATCCGCGTCATGGACCTCATGCGCATGAGCAGCGGCCTCCGCTTCAGCCGCGGCTCGCCGGAAGATCTGCCCGGCTACCACGACCACGACCTCCCCTACACCGGGGCGATCGACGCCTTCCAGTTCTCGGCCACGCGGCCCCTGCAGTTCGAGCCGAACACCGTTGGCCGCTACCGCAACGCGGACCCGCTGACGCTCGGCTACATCGTCCGCGAAACGGTGCGCCGGCGCGGCGAGGAGTATCTCACCTACCCGCAGCGGGCGCTCTTCGACAGGATCGGTATCCGCCGGCAGGTGCTGGAGACGGACCCGTACGGGAATTTCCTGCTCACGGGCTACGACTACGGCACCGCCCGCAACTGGGCGCGGCTCGGCCTCCTCTACCTGAACGACGGCGTCTGGCTCGGCACGCGCCTCCTGTCGGAGGGGTTCGTGAAGTTCGTCTCGACGCCCGCGCCGGCGTGGAAGCAGCCGGTCTACGGCGGGATGGTGTGGGTGAACGGCGACAGCGCGTGGAGCCTGCCGCGCGATGCCTTCGCCTTCCGCGGCGCCGGCGAGCAGGACGTGTTCATCGTCCCTTCCCATGAGCTCGTCGTCGTGCGCATGGGCCATTTTCCGGGCGCCGGGATTGGAGCCCGGGACCTCAAGCGCGCGCAGGCGTTGCTCATGGAGGCAATCCCCCCGGCACGGCGTGGAGCGGGCGGCTGAGGCGCTGGCCCGGCGCAATCTCATGGCGCCCGCAGCTCTCCGGTACGGGCGTTGCGGAAACACGGGACCTTCTGGCCACGCTGGCGCCGCGCCGAAGGTGCGGGCGCGCGGTCACTTTCCGCACCCCGAGGAGGCCCAGTGGACAAACAAGTGCCCGTCGACGCCGATGCCGTCGCGGACGACACCGAGCGCGACGGCGTGCACGAGATCGCGCCCGACCTCGCCTACCAGCGCTTGGCGATCGTCAACCTCATGTACTACGGCACCCCGGGCGCGGGCGACGGCCGCTGGGTGTTGATCGATGCGGGCATCCCGGGCTCGGCCGGTACCATTGCGGGCGTGGCGGAGCACCGCTTCGGGAAGGATTCTCGCCCGGCCGCGATCGTCCTGACGCACGGCCACTTCGACCACGTGGGCGCGCTCGCGGACCTCGCAGAGCGCTGGGATGTGCCGGTCTACGCGCACGAGCTCGAGCTGCCCTACCTCGATGGCCGCTCGTCGTACCTCCATGGCCCGCCCATGTACTACACGCCGGACTGGGAGCAGGCCCGTGCCTCGGTCGAGCGGCTCTCGGCCATAGACCCGGAGCTCGCGGTGACGGGACACGGGCCGGCGCTCAGCGGCCCCGAGATGCGACAAGCGCTGCACACGCTGGCGCGCGACTTCGAGCGCGTCGCCGTGCCCAAGCACGGGCGCTACGTGCACGAGCCCGCGCGGGCCGACGAGAGCGGCGTCACGTACGTACCGCCGAAGGAGGGCTGACGCTCGGCGGCAACGGGCGGGGCGTTAGGGCGTGCCGAAGCCGCGCTTGAGACCTGCCGCCGCCTGCGCGATGGCCAGCTTCGCCTTGTCCACCACGGCGCCTGCACCGAAGAACTCGTGCACCACGCCCAGATACGTCGTCTGGTCCACGGTCACGCCGGCCGCCCGCAGCTTGGCCGCGTAGGCTTCGCCCTCCGAGCGAAGCGGGTCGATCTCGGCGTTGATGATCGTCGCTGCCGGCAATCCCGTGACGCTCGCGGCGCGGAGCGGTGAGACGAGCGGGTTGTCGCCGTCGGCACGGGTACGCAGGTACTTGTCGAAGAACCACTGCATCAACGGCTTGTTGAGCGGTACGGCGTTCGCATTCGCCTTGTAACTCGGCGTCTCGAAGTTGAAGTCCGCGATCGGGTAGACGAGGAGCTGGTAGACGGGGAGTGCCACGCCCCGGTCGCGCGCCATGAGGCATACCGCCGCGGCGAGGTTGCCGCCGGCGCTCTCGCCGGCCACGGCCACCTTGGCCGGGTTTCCGTTGAACGACGCGGCATTGGCGAGTGCCCACCGGTACGCGGCGAACGCATCCTCGTGCGCGGCCGGGAACTGGTGCGTCGGCGCCTGGCGGTAGGCGACCGAGACGAGAACCGCGCCGGCGGCGTTCGTCAGCGCCCGGGCTGATCCGTCGTATCGGCGAACGTCGGCTGGTTGCGCGCTTGCTGCGGCGAGAGCGTGTGGAGCGGCCGCAAGTTGGCGGCAGCGATCTGGGTGAGCACCAACTGCATCTGCGCGTCGGGGGTGCCCGGCGGCGCCGGAAGGTCGCCCGCACTGCTCTCGATCGCCACCGTCCCGAGCGTCACCCGGTCCATGTCCGCCGTGGACAGGCCGGTCGTGCCGTTGTCGTCATCATCGCAGCCGGCGATCCCCAGGGCCGCGAGCCCGACCAACCCTGCTACCATCCACCGCCGCGAACTCTGCGTTTCCATCTCGTTCTCACCTTCTCGTCTGGCCGCAGTCACGGCGCTGCTCGATGCAGGCAGGATCGTCGGACGCGGCATCATTGGGAACCCATAGGACACGCCAGGCCGCGCTGATTTCCGTCGGCAGCGGCGTGAGGGAAGGCGGCAAAGCAGGAACGGTGCCCACATGCCATCCCTGGTGACTGGCCTGCAGTCCTATGGACCACATCCCGATCCGACTGACAACTGGTTCGTGGGACGAGCGGCCAGTTCAGACATTACCACACCGCCACCTCAGCGATCGTGGGAAGCGGCAGGCCTCGTGCATTGGCGCTGGCGCTCCGCTGGCGGACCCCCTAGAGTGCTGCCCGTGCATCCACGCCGTGACGAAGTCATCGACAAGCTCCGACAGCGCTTCCTGAGCGCGTCACACCTCGGTCTTCTCCAGCCTGGCGACAAGCTGCCCAGCGCGCGCGACATCGCGCGCGAGCTCCACGTTGACCGCCGAGTGGTGTTCGCCGCCTACCGCATGCTCGAGCGCGAGGGGGTCGTCGAGCTCCGGCAACGGTCCAGCATCTACTTCGCTCCGGCGGCGGCAGCGGGGGCAGATAACGGCACCGGCGATGCGCGCGATGCGCGGCAGGCGGAGTGGGTCGTCGACGCACTGCTCGCCGGGGTCATGCGCGGCACGCCCGCCCTGGCGCTCGGCGACACGCTCCACCGCGCGGTCGGCACGCTCCGCTTGCGTGTGGCCTGCCTGGAATGCAACGACGACCAGATCGACGCTCTGTGCGCCGAGCTTCGCGCCGATTACGGACTCGACGCGTGCGGCGTGGAGATCGACCCGCTCCGTGACGACACCGCGCGCCTGGCCGGCGACGAGGGTGCGGAGCCGCCGGCCGCGCTGCGGCGGGCCGACCTGCTCGTGACGACTCCCTTCCACGCGAGCGAGGTCAAGGTGATCGGCGAGCGCCTGGGTAAGCCGTGGCTCGTCGCCGTGCCGCGCGCCGATGTGTTCTCCGAGCTCGCGCGGCGGCTGGCCGATGGGCCGGCGTACGCCGTGGTCGCCGACCCGCGCTTCGCGTACAAGCTGGGGCTGATCTTCCGCCCCACGGCCGGCGCCCGGAACTTCCGTGCGCTCGTCGCCGAGCGGGACGACGTCGGGCAGATTCCCGCCGGTGCGCCCGTATACGTCACGCGCCTCGCCCACGAGCGGCTGGGCGGCGCTCCGGGCCTCGGGCGCCGGATCCCCGACGCGCCCGTGTTCTCGACGGCCTCGGCCCGCGAGCTGCTCGCGTTCATCGTCCGCGCGAACCTCGCCGCGCAGACCGTGCGCGCTGGCGTGTAGAGGCGTGCCAGCAGGCCCGCAGCCGGCCTCGCTCCTCCGGCTGCCCGTCGTCCGCAGCGCCGCGACCGGCGCCTCGCACTGTCGCAAGGAGGGGCGATGATCTCGGTCCGGTTCACCTACCTCACTGGCCTCAAGCGGCGGATCTTCCGGAACGCGCGACTCGCTGGTAGCTGGAACGGGTGGGCGGAGACGCCCATGACCGAGATCACCGCCGAGGATGGTTGTCCGGCGTTCACGGCGACGACCCCGTTCGACGACGCCCGAGCGGGCGAGCGACACCGGTGGGGGGTGCGGCTCGACGGGCCCGCGGGCGCGAACGCGTGGGCGATCACCCTCGAGGTTCACGACGCCGGTTCGCGAGAGCGCTGGCGGGAGCTCATGCTTCCGGCCGCCGGCGCCTCGCGCGAGGAGCGCTACCACTTCACCCACAGCCGCCGCTTCGGCGCGCAGAAGCTCTACACGAGCGCCGCGGCCGCGCCCGATCTCAGGTTCTCCCTCTGGGCGCCGAACGCGAGGTCGGTCGCTGTCGTCTTCGGCCGCGCTGGGAGCGGCTACATCGCGGACGATGGCGCGGGGGTGGACCCCACGCGGCCGGCGATCCCGTTGCGGAAGGGAGAGGCGGGTGTGTGGCAGAGTGCGCCGGTGAGCGATTTCGCGACGCACACGGGCCTCCCGTACATGTTCCGGATCGAGAACGCGGGGGGCCGGACCGTGTACCGCACAGACATCCACTCGCGCTGGCAGATTGGCCGCGGGAACCGGGATCCGGCGAAGGGGGGCTGGGATGGCGATCCCGGAACGCTCGACGGCACGTTGAGCTGCAGCGTCGTCGTGGATCAGGATGTGGTGCGCGCGGAGTTCGACCCCACGGCTGGTCCGCCGACGCTACTCGACGACGATGTGTTCTGGGCGACGGAGCTGACGCCCGGCTTGCCGATTCCGACGCGGATCGAGGATCTCGTCATCTACGAGTTGCACATCGGCTCGCTCGGCTTCCCATTCACGAGCACGGGCACGCTCGCCGACGCGGTGGCGCTCCTCCCCTACCTGAGCGACCTCGGCGTGAACGCGGTGGAGCTGCTCCCCGTGTCCGAGTTCTCGGGCAACCTGGGGTGGGGCTACGGCGACTCGCACCACTTCGTCATCGAGTCGAGCGCGGGCGGCCGGCATCAGTACAAGCACTTCGTGCGCGAGTGCCACCGGCTCGGGATCGCCGTGCTCCAGGACGTGGTCTACAACCACTTCGACGGGAACGCCGAACGGGCGCAGTGGAATTACGACTCGACCGCGCCCGAGGACAACATCTACTACTGGTACGAGGGGCGGAGCGCGGATTACCCAGCGCCGGACGGCGGCTACGTGGACAACGGCTCCACGGGCTACACGCCGCGGTTCTGGGAGGAGCCGGTCCGCCAGCTCTTCATCAGCAGCGCCGTCGAGTTCGTCGAGGAGTTCCACGTGGAGGGCCTGCGGGTAGATCTCACGCAGGCGATTCACCGCGATAACGTGTTGCACGCGAATGGGCAGGCGGTCGGCAGTGCGAACCAGTTCGGGGGGAAGTTCCTGCGCGAGTGGAGCCGGACGCTGCGACTCGTGCGACCGAGCGTGATGCTGATCGCGGAGGACCATACCGGGTGGGACGCGGTGACGCGGATGCCGGCCATCGGCGGGCTCGGCTTCGACGCCACGTGGTATGCCGAGTTCTACCACCACCTGATCGGCGACTCCGACATGGCTGGCGGGGCCGCGCGTCTCCTCCACGAGGCCGGCGTCGGGCACGACGGGCCACTCGCGATGGCGCAGTTCGCCGAGCGTCTGCGGGGTACGGCGTTCGAGAAGGTCGCCTACCACGAGTCGCACGACGAGGCCGGGAACGCCGGCGGCACGCTGCGCACGAGCCGGGTCGCGGTGAACGACGCCGCGCTCCTCGGGCCCACGCGCGAGTACGCCGAAGCGCGGTGCCGCGTGGTGGCCGGGCTCTGCATCCTCTCCGCGGCGACGCCCATGTTCTTCATGGGCGAGGAGATCGTCGCGGAGAAGCGGTGCAAGTTCGACAACATCGGCGAGAGCAAGGAAGACCTGCTCGGCGGGCGGGCGGGCGCCGGCGCGCGGATGTTCCGCTACTACCAGGACCTCATCCGGCTGCGGCGCTCGAACCCCGCGGTCCGCTCGCGCCATCTCGACGTCGTGCACGCGCTGGACGGGACGCGCGTTCTCGCGTTCACGCGGCGGCAGGGGAGCTACGAGCTGCTCGTCGTCGCGAGTCTCGCCAACCACCCCTTCACGAGCGGCTACGTGATCGAGACCGCGCCGGACCGCCTCCCCGCGGGCGAGTGGCAGGAGACGTTCAACAGCGACGCGGCGGTGTACGGTGGGCGGGACGTGGGGAACTACGGAGCCGCGGTCCCGTGCGTGGGAGGCCGGATCACGCTGCGCATTCCGGCGAACGGGGTGCTGGTACTGCAGCGGCGTTGAAGGTGGGGAGGCTGACGGCGTTCACGTAGCGTGTCAGCCCCTGGATCTCGACGCCGCGGCGCCGCGC